>NZ_LXVY01000005.1 GCF_001650735.1 Sphingomonas sp. TDK1
AGATGTGTATAAGAGACAGGGGCAGACATCAACTGCAGGAAGCTAAGATCAGCATCCGTCACGTCCGCGACATCGACATGGATGTCGCCCTGTCCCGCCAGCGCATCGATGCATTTCTTCTGAAGAAGCCTAGCATCACGCACGGTGGCGGAAGATTCTACGTGAAGATCTATTCCCATTTGCACCCCGTCACGATTTCTGGGCGCGAGCATCTTGGCTCGCAGCGGCGGCCTTGGATCCAACCGCAACAATGGAATTATAGGCAAAAGCCGAGTGGAAGATTCTGCGGGGCGGCCAAAAAAATTCGAATCTCTGCAAACGTATCGCCTAGCTTCGAAGCTTCATCACTGCGGAAAAATCGGATTTTTAAGCCGCGAAAAATAGTTAGCGGCGCGTAAGGCATGTCCCCAATCCGTAGCCCTACATGGTGGGTATGGCTGGCAGTGCGGCGCCGCATCGGCTAGGCGGTGCCCAATCATGCTCAATCTGACCGACATCACGGTGCGCCTGGGTGGGCGCACGATCATCGACGCCGCCACCGCCAAGCTGCCGCCGCGCGGCCGTATCGGCCTGATCGGCCGCAACGGCGCCGGCAAGTCGACGCTGGTGAAGGTGATCGCCAGCCAGCTCGAACCCGATGGCGGCAGCGTCGACATGCCGCGCGGTGCAAAGCTCGGCTATATCGCGCAGGAAGCCCCCGGCGGCTCCGCGACGCCGTTCGAGACGGTGCTGGCCGCCGATGTCGAGCGCGCCGCATTGCTTCATGAAAGCGAAACCAGCCACGATCCCGACCGGCTGGGGGAAATCCATGAGCGGCTGATCGCCATCGATGCGCACGCCGCGCCCTCGCGCGCCGCGCGCATCCTCGTCGGCCTCGGCTTCGACGAGGAGATGCAGCATCGCGAGCTCGAAAGCTTCTCGGGCGGCTGGCGGATGCGCGTGGCGCTGGCCAGCCTGCTCTTCTCGCAGCCCGACCTGCTGCTGCTCGACGAGCCTTCGAACCACCTCGATCTCGAAGCGGTGCTGTGGCTGGAGGACTTCCTCAAATCCTATCCCGCGACGATCCTGCTCGTCAGCCACGAGCGCGACTTCCTCAACAATGTCGTCGACCACATCCTGCATCTGGAGCGCGGCAAGCTGACGCTCTATCCCGGCGGCTATGACGCGTTCGAGCGCCAGCGCGCCGAGCGCCAGGCCCAGCTCGCCGCCGCGCGCGCCAAGCAGCAGGCCGAACGCGAGAAGCTGCAGGACTATATTGCCCGCAATTCGGCCCGCGCCTCCACCGCCAAGCAGGCACAGAGCCGACAGAAGGCGCTCGCCAGGATGCAGCCGATCGCCGAGCTGGTCGACGATCCCTCGCTGAGCTTCGACTTCCCCAATCCGGACGAGCTGCGGCCGCCGCTGATCACGCTCGACATGGCCAGCGTCGGCTATGGCGAGAAGCCGATCCTCCAGCGGCTCAACCTGCGCATCGATCCCGACGACCGCATTGCGCTGCTCGGCCGCAACGGCAACGGCAAGACCACGCTCGCCCGGCTGCTCGCCGCGCAGCTGACGCCGATGGACGGCGCGATCAACAGCAGCGGCAAGATGAAGGTGGGGTACTTCACCCAGTATCAGGTGGAGGAGCTCGACCGCGACGACACGCCCCTGCAGCACATGACGCGCAACATGGCCGGCGCCAGCCCTGGCGCGGTGCGCGCGCAGCTCGGCCGCTTCGGCTTCTCCGGCGACAAGGCGACGACCAAGGTCGGCAAGCTTTCGGGCGGCGAGCGCGCACGCCTGGCGCTGGCGCTGATCACTCGCGACGCGCCGCATCTGCTGATCCTCGACGAGCCTACCAACCACCTGGACGTCGACGCGCGCGAGGCGCTGATCCAGGCACTCAACGGCTATAGCGGCACGGTGGTGGTGGTCAGCCACGACCGGCACATGCTCGAGATGACGGCGGATCGGCTGGTCCTGGTCGACCAAGGCACCGCCAGCGAGTTCGACGGCAGCCTCGACGATTACATCGCCTTCGTCCTTTCGAAGGATTCGAGCAGCGGCGGCAAGGGCGGCGCGTCCAAGGCCGATCGCAAGGAAGCCCGCCGCGCCGCCGCCGAGGCACGCGAACGGGGCACGGCGCTACGCAAGGCGGCCAAGGCGGCGGAAGCCGAACTCGGCCGGCTCCAGGCATTACTTTCTTCACTGGAAAAGGCGATGTTCGATCCGACCAATGCCGATGCAGCGCTCACCAAGCTGACCATGACCGACCTGATGAAGCGCCGCGCCGAAGTGAACGCGAAGATCGAGTCGGCCGAGGTGGCGTGGATGGAAGCGAGCGAGGCGCTGGAGGGGCTTGGCGGCTGAGTCGCCCGGTCCGGGGACTGGAGCGCAAGATCTTCCGCATGAAATGCAGGTAGCCCGGACTTCGACGGATCGCAGCCGCCAGCGTGGACTTGCCGCTGTTCGACGTGCCGAGAATGCAAATTCGTTTGCCGCGCGCATCGAGTGCAGGCCCGTTTGAAGCCGCGCCGGCAACCGGAGGAAAGACGCTTTCGCGTCTGGCGCCCTTCCCCGGCCTCGCCGTCCGATCAGGCGATCGTCGGCACGATCCCGCCTTCGACACGGATCGCCGCGCCGTTGGTGATGGCGCCCAGCGGGCTCGCGAGCAACGCGACCTGCGCGGCGATTTCCTCGGCCTCGATCAGACGGCGAATCAGCGAAAGCGGGCGCATCTTGGCGAAGAACTCGGCTTCGCGCTCGGCTTCCGGCGCATCCTTGTTGTCCACTACCGAGCGGATGAACGCGACAATCCCTTCCGAGCGCGTCGGCCCCGGCAGCACCGAATTGACGGTCACGCCGGTGCCGCGAGTTTGCTCGGCGAGGCCACGGGCGATCGCCAGCTGGGCGGTCTTGGTGGTGCCATAGTGGATCATCTCGCTGGGGATCACGAGCCCGCTCTCGCTGGCGATGAACAGCACCCGCCCCCAGTTACGCGCCAGCATGCGCGGGAAATAGTGCCGAGCGAGGCGGGCACCGCTCACGACATTCACCTCGAACAGGTGATGCCAGTCCGCGTCGCTGATCTCGGTGAACGGCTTGGCCTCGTAGATGCCAAGATTGTTGACGAGGATATCGGTATCCGGGACCGCCGCGATGAGGGTCGCCGCGCCTTCAGCGGTGGCAGGATCGGCGAGCACCGCCGTCACCTTGCCGAGCTTGCCCAATCGTGCCGCCGCTTCGTCCAGCTTGGTCTGGCTGCGGCCCGTGATCGTCACTGCCACGCCTTCCTGCGTCAGTCGTTCGGCGATGGCGAGGCCGATTCCGGCGGTCGAGCCGGTGACGAGGGCAGTCTTGCCGGTAAGTTGCAGATCCATGGTGGTGTTTCCTTCCAAATTCGAAACGGAAATAGGCATGCAGCCAATTGCTGATTAGATTGCCTGGAAGCACCACAGAAATGCCTCGGATTCACGAATGGATAATCGGCTGGGGGAGATGGAGATGTTCCTGGCGATCGCGGCGCATGGGAGCCTTGCCGGCGCCGCGAAGGCCCTCCGCGTCACGCCGTCGACCGTCAGCCGCGGCATGGCCCGGCTGGAGGCGCGGCTTGGCGTGCAGCTGGCGACCCGCACGACGCGGGCGCTGGCGCTGACACCCGAAGGGCAAGCCTATCATGCCCGCGTGGCAGGGCTGATGGCCGAGATCGATGCGATCGAACACAGCTTCGAGCGCGACCAGGTGCCGCGCGGCCCGCTGCGCGTGAATGCCTCGGTACCGCTCGGCACGCTGTTCCTGATCCCGATCCTGCCGGCGTATCTGCGCGCGCATCCGGGGGTGACGGTGAACCTCACCCTGTCCGACACGTTGGTGGAACTGGTGGAAGAGCGCGCCGATGTCGCACTCCGCGTGGGCCCTTTGCGCGACACCAGCATCAAGGCATTGAAGCTCGGCCGAAGCACGATGGCGGTGGTCGCCAGCCCCGACTATCTGGCACGCGCCGGTACACCGCAGCATCCGCACGATCTCGACCACCACAGCTGCCTGCGCTTCAACTTCCGCCGCTCGATCGACAGCTGGCCGTTCCGCGTCGACGGCGCAGTGGTACATCGGACGATGGACGGGCCGTTCCTCGGCAATTCGGGCGAGGCGGTGCGGTTGATGGCGGTAGCCGGGGGCGGCATCGCGCGGCTTGGCCGCTTTCATGTTGCCGCCGATCTTGCGGCCGGGCGGCTGATCGAGGTTCTGCCGGCCTTCAATCCGGGGGACGGCGAGGACATCCACGCGCTGTTCGTCGGGCACGCGCGGCTGGCGCTGCGCGTGCGCTCCTTCGTCGATTATCTGAAGGCCACGCTCACGCTCTGATCGCCGTGCCAGCGGTGTGGAAAGAATGCGAAGCGATTGCCCACGCAGGCGCCCGATACTGCGGCGATCCCGTGGTCGCGGTCATCGCCGCGCAATATCGTCGGCGGCAGCGTGGCTAACCGCGCCTTAACCCCGCCGGGCTACACCGCAGCCTGCCTTTTGCCGGCGTGTCGGAGGGATTCTTTCCTTGAGTAGCATCGTCATCCTCGACCATTTCCTAGGCGACGAGCGGCGCCAGCGGGTCTGGGACTTCCTCGATCAGCCAGGCTGGAAGCATGGCGCCTATTCGTCCGCGGCGCCGGACGCCCCGCGCTATTTCTACAAGCATTTCGCCGGCTATCAGAGAAGCGCGCAGGAAGACCGCAACCCCACCGCCATCGCCGCCGAGCTGGAGATGATGGCGCCACTCATCGCGGAAGTATGGCACGACCTACTGCGCAAGCCGTTGCGCGGACAGCAGCTCTCGCGTTGCTATGCGAACTGCATGCCGTCCGGCGTGGGCGGCGGGGTGCACCTCGATTCCGACTGCAAGGACCATCTCACCGCCATCTATTATCCCCAGGCGGCATGGTGCGCGGATCATGGCGGCGAGACGCTGTTCTTCAACCGGCAGGCCAGCGAGGTGCTGAAGGCGGTGATGCCCAAGCCCGATCGGCTGGTGATCTTCCCCGGCACGATTCCACATGCCGCGCGCCCGATCTACGGCGGCGCGCCGGACGCATCGCGGATCACGCTGATGTTCAAGACACTCGGTCGCCACGTCTGATCGCACGCTCCCGCTCGACGGTCCGATCGTTTTCTGCAAGACCGGGCGCAAGACGGGGAGGGACGGAATGACGGACGAGGTTTGCGAGCCGAGCGCCCGCGAGATGCGCATGGTGATCGGCGCATCCTCGCTGGGCACCGTGTTCGAATGGTATGATTTCTTCATCTGGGGCACGCTGACGGCCACGGGCATTCTCGGCCGCACCTTCTTCCCTTCGGGCAACGAGAATCTGGCGACGCTGCTCTCCTGGGGCACCTTCGCCGTTGGCTTCGGCTTCCGCCCGCTCGGCGCCGTGGTGTTCGGCTTCCTGGGCGACCGGATGGGCCGTAAATACACCTTCCTGGTCACGATCACCGTCATGGGCCTGGCCACCGCCGGCATCGGGCTGATCCCCGGCTATGCCGAGATCGGCGCCACCGCGCCGATCATCATCCTGGCGCTCCGCGTGGCACAGGGGCTGGCACTCGGCGGCGAATATGGCGGTGCAGCGATCTTCGTGGCCGAGCATTCGCCCGAAGGCCGGGCCGGCTATCATACCAGCTTCATCCAGGCCAGCGTGGTGGGCGGCTTCATCCTCAGCCTCGCCGTGGTGTTGCTGTTCAAGTTCTCCGCCGGGGATCTGTGGGAGAGCTGGGGCTGGCGGCTGCCTTTCCTCTTCTCGCTCGTGTTGCTCGCCATCTCCTTGTGGATGCGCTTCCGCCTGTCCGAAAGCCCTGTGTTCCGCGCGATGAAGGAAGCCGGCGAAACCGCGCGCAACCCCTTTGTCGAGAGCTTCACCTATCCGGGGAACAAGAAGCGGCTGTTCGTCGCGCTGTTCGGCATCGCTGGCGGCCTTACCGTCGTGTGGTACACGGCGATGTTCTCGGTGCTCGCCTTCCTCTCCGGCCCGATGCGGCTGGACCAGACCGCCGCCCAGCTGATCACCGGCGCGGGCGCCGTGATCGGTGTCGGGTTCTTCATCTGGTTCGGCAAGCTGTCGGACCGCGTCGGTCGCAAGCCGCCGATCGTGGTGGGCTATGCGCTGACGCTGGTGCTGCTCTTCCCCTGTTTCTACGTGATCGGCAGCGCTGCGAACCCAGGGCTCGCCAAGGCGGCGCTCCGCGAGCCGGTGGTCGTCGCCGGACCGCACTGCGCGTACGACCCCTTCGCGACCACCCAGGGCGACGAGTGCTGGCGGATGCTCGATCACCTGTCGCGACTGGGCGTCAGCTACAAGACAGCGAAGGCACCCAGCGTGGTCGTCACGATCGGCGGCCAGGTCGTGCCGCAGAACGATCCGGCGTTGGTGGAAGCGGCGCTGAAAGAAGCCGGCTATCGCTTCGACCGGATCATCCCGGAGCCCATCGATATCGCGATGATCCTGGTGGCGATGACGGTGCTGATGGCGCTGTGCGGCGCCACCTACGGGCCGGTCGCCGCGCTGCTGAGCGAGATGTTCCCCACGCGTATCCGCTATTCGTCGATGTCGATTCCCTATCATATCGGCACCGGCTATTTCGGCGGGTTCCTGCCGTTCATCAGCCATTACATCGTCGCCCGCACCGGCAACCCCTATGCCGGGCTATGGTACACCTTTGCCGTGGTGTTGATGGCGCTGGTGGTGACGGCCATGGGGCTGCGCGAGACGGTGGCGCTTCGCGGGCAGCGGCGCTAACCGACGGGGGATGACCGACTCCCCCCTCCGCCTCCGCCTCAACGCCGCTGCCCTCACCGCCAACTGGACGCTGCTCGCGCGGCTCGGCGGCAAGGCTGCCTGCGGTGCGGCGGTGAAAGCGAATGGCTACGGGCTCGGCGCCCGCGGAGTGGTGGAGCGGCTGGCCGCGACGGGCTGCCGCGACTTTTTCGTCGCCACCTGGGCGGAGGCACGTGCGCTCGCGGATTTGGACGTGACCCTATCGGTGCTGCACGGCGTCCGCGCCGAGGATCTCGCCGATCGCCCCCGGACGGCCCGGCCGGTGCTGGCCAGCGTCGAGCAGGTGCGCCGCTGGCGCGAGGCCGGCGGCGGCCCCTGCGACGTGATGGTCGATACCGGCATGAACCGGCTCGGCATCTCCGCCCAGAATGTCGCGGACGGACTGCTTGACGGTCTCGCCATCGAGACGCTGATGAGCCACCTGGTCTCCGCCGACGAGGCGGTACCGCTGAACGGTCGCCAACGTGACGCCTTCGCCGCCCTCGCCGGCCGCACTTCGGCACGGCGGATGAGCCTTGCCAACAGCGCCGGGATCGCATTGGGCAAGGATTACCATTTCGACCTGACCCGCCCAGGCATCGCGCTGTACGGCGGGCGCCAGCGGGACGCACACGCCGGCATCCGTCAGGTGGTGACGCCGGAAGCGCAGATTCTCCAGCGCCGGCGTGTGACCGCGGGCGAGACGATCGGCTACAACGCGACCTTCACCGCGCCGCATGACATGGAAGTAGCGATCCTCAATCTCGGCTATGCCGACGGCTATCTGCGCTGCTTCTCGGACAAGGGAGTCGCGCATGCCGGGGGGGCGATCCTCCCGGTGGTCGGTCGGGTGTCGATGGACCTGACCGCACTTTGCGTGGATGCCGCGCCCGATCTCGGCGAAGGCGACTGGGTTGCGATGGACTATGCCCTGCCGGAAACGGCGGCGCGAAGCGGGCTGTCGCAATACGAGCTCCTCACCGGGCTCGGCGCACGCTTCGATCGGGTGTGGGCCTGATCAACCCGAGGCAATCGTCCAGGGGTCTACCGGCCCCTGTCGGATCCATCGGGTCGCGATCCATTTCGCGCCGGCGCGAACCGGTTCTCCGGTGTGCAACAGCCGTGGGTCGGGAGAGCCGTCGGGTAATAGTGTCTCGAACAGGATAGCGTCGCCCGCGCTTGGTCGCACGGTCACCCCCAGCGCCGGAAAATCGGTTTCACCGCCGACAAAGCCCTGGTTGAGATAGACGATGAAGGTCGCAACGCGCTGGTTCGCAGCGCCTGCAATGGTATCCAGGTGGCGGCGATATTGTTGGCCAGGACTGTAGCGCAGCACGGTCAGGGGCTCGCCATTGGCCACATCGGTTCCGGTTGCGGCGGCGATGCGCAGGTTGATGGCGCGAATGACGAGGTCCTCGCCGGTCGGCCCGATCGCCCCACCGTCCGACGTGCGGATCGGATGCGGCATCGGCCGGCCGCTGCGGGGATCGAGGACGAAAGAAGGCTGCAGCAGCGGCTGCGCCGATGTCGCCAGATGGGCGCATTCCTCGGCCGAAAGCAGATGCGGAAACCGGACGAGGCGGGGCGTCTCGTGAAAGACGTCCCCTTTGGGTGCCACCAGCGGGCTGCCATCGTCCTTCAATGCCATCCTGGTCAGCAGCGCCAGATGCGCAGCTGCCACAGGGTCGCCATGCGCTGCGACCTCCAGCGCACGCATCGCCGCCGCCCAGTCAGGCGCATCGCGACCGCCATTGCCATTGGCCAGGAGCGCGATCTCCATCAGCGCCCCGTCGACATGCCCGATCGCCACCGCCCGCGACAGGCAGGTCCGCGCCTGATCGATGTCGCGGCCCAGCGGCGCGCCGATCAGGTACCACACCGCCAACTGCATCCACGCTTCCGCGCTTCCTTGGCCACCGGCTTGGGCAAGCAGCGCCCTGGCTTCTTCGATCTTGCCCGCATTGGCGAGGGACAGGGCGTGCTCGACGGGATCGCTGTGCATGGAATGCCTCTATCCCGGCAGGCGGGTAAAAAAAAAGGCCGGGAGGATCGCTCCTCCCGGCCCGAATGATCGGTTCCGGCGATCAGAAGTTCGCGCGGAAGCCCATGTAGAAGAAACGGCCACGGTTGTCGTAGATACCCGAGCCGGTGCCCACGCCGGTCAGGCCGTAGGGCGGGTTCTTGTTCCCGATATTGTTGACGCCGCCATAGAGGTTGAAGCTCTTGTTCACCTCGATCGCCGCACGGACGTCGTTGTAGAAGACCGACGGATACATGCGGATTTCGGCATAGTCCGGGTTCTGCGGCGGCTCACCGTTGACGCTGTTATAGTCTTCCCACGTGTTGAGATACATGCCGCTGATGTAGCGCAGCGTGTGCCCGATCGAGAACTTGCCGAACGTCAGGTCCGTATCGATGGTGAAGCGGTCCTGCGGATCGTTCAGCTCGCCGGTGATGACGTTCTTGTAGTTCGGGCGCGACGGGTCGGTGTAGTTGTCGCGCTGGATCACATGCGTCCAATCGCCCTTCACGCGCACCAGGCCCCAGTCGAACCGGTGATTGAAGGTGATGTTGGTATCGATCCCACGTGCCTTGTAACGCGCATAGTTCTGCGGCGCGTCCTGGTACGAACCTTCGATGATGCGGAACGCCTGTTCGCCGTTCGGACCACCCGAGGCGTCCGCGCGCTTGAAGAGGCCGCAGAACTGGTTGTTCAGCGACGGCGCGTCATAGCAGGCATTCAGTGCGCTCTGCACCGACGGGGAGGTGATCACGTTCTTCACGGTGATGTCGTAATAGTCGACCGAGAAGGACAGACCCGGCACCCAGTGCGGTTCGAACACGGCACCCAGCGTCCAGGAGCGCGAGCTCTCTTCCTTGAGGTTCGGATTGCCGCCGCTCAGGATCTGCAGCGACGAGGTGTAGACATAGTCGTACGACGCAGGGATGCCGGCGGCAGCGCAGTTCGCCTTGCGATTCGCCGAGCCGGTGTTGATGTTACGCGCCGAGCAGGGGTCCGAAGGTGCGGGCGTGAAGTTCTGGCCCGCAACCGCATAGAGATCGCCCACATAGGGAGCGCGCACTGCACGGGAGTAGCTGCCGCGGAAGCCGAAGTCGCGCACCGGACGCCAGACCGCATCGCCGCTATAGGCGAACACCGTGCCGGTCGAGCCGCGATAATCCGCGACACGGCCAGAGCCGCTGACGGTCAGCTCCTTGAAGAAGGGAACATCCTTCAGCAACGGCACCGAAAGCTCGCCGAACGCTTCCTTCACTTCGAAGGCGGGCGAACGGAAGGTCGGAATGGCGTTGTAGAACGCGTAGCCCGCCTGGGTCAGCGGATCGAGGTCGTATCGCAGCGTCTCGCGACGATATTCGCCGCCGACCGCAACGCTCATCGGGCCGCCGGGCAGCTCGAACAGATTGCCCGAAACATAGCCGTTGCCGACGAACTGCGTCGCGCTGCCGGTGGCGGTGGTCTTCATCAGCAGATAGTTGCGCGCGGCATCGCTCACTGAGCCTTCGCCGAACGGGTTCAGCGGCACACAGGCGGCGATGTCCGCTGCCAGCACCGACGGGTTGCCGCCGCGATCAACACCGGAATAGGCCGGATTGATCTGCGAACGGCAGACGATGTTGCCGTTGGCGTCGCGGGTGGTGTCGTTCGCGAGCAGGAAGCGCTGGCGATTGACATTGCCGCTGATCACGTTGGTTTCGCGATGCTCGCTGTACTCCGCGGACACTTCATAGTGCCAGCTGCCGCCGAAATCGCCACGGGCACCGCCGACGAAGCGATATACCTCGCGCTTGATGTTTTCATCGCGCACCCCGAGATCGACCCAGTTGCGACGCAGCGAGAAGCGATAGGTCCCCGCCGCGACCTGGGCGAGCGATGCCGCCTGCTGCGCCGCCGTGATCGCCGCGCCGGTGTTCGGGTTGACGCCCGAGGCGATCGCCGCCTGCAGCTGCGCGGTGATCGTGTTGCGCGCCGCGCCGTTGAGATACGGGTTGTCGACGCGGATGCCTTCGCGGTTCACGCGACCGATCGCAGCGCCGCTGACGTAATAGGACAGATCGGTAAGACCGGTGCCCGTGATCTGATCGCTGAGCGTCTGCCCCTGCGAGAAGAACGGGCCGCTCTGCGAGCCGAACGCTTCGGTGCGGACATATTTGGCTTCGAAGAACGGAACAAAGGCTTCCGAGACTTCGAAATGGCCCAGCGCGTTGAAGGCGTAGCGCTTCACATTTGGCGAGAGCACCACCAACTTGCCCTCACGGCCGGTCGAACCGTTGCCACCGACGAAGCTGCCATTGGGACCAAGGCCGACGCGCAGACCGGTCTGCGGGGTAAGCGCACCGCCCGGCTGGAACAAATAGGCGCAGGTGAAGGCGCTGCCCACCGCGTCGGTACCGCAAGGGCGCGTTCCGTTGCTGCCGTAGCGGAAGCCGAGCTGACCGCCCAGCGAGATCGTGGTGCTGCGGATGTCACGATAGAACAGCCGATCCGGCACGTCGTCCGAGGAGGCGCCCACGTCCGTATCGACGATGACGAAGCCGTCGTTGCGGCGGAGCGACGGGCGATCCGAGGCATAATAGTCGGACTGATTGGAATATTCCGCCGCAAGGACGACATTGCCGCGGCCTTCCGCGAAATTCTTGCCCGCCAGCAGCGAAATCGTCTGGTTGCCCGCATCGCCATATTTGCTGACGCCGGCACGTCCGTTCAGCTGCAGGCCGTCGAAGTGATCCTTCAGGATGAAGTTGACCACGCCCGAGATCGCGTCGGAGCCATAGACTGCCGACTTGCCGCCCGTGACGATATCGACCCGCTCGATCAGGTCGAGCGGGATCGTGTTGACGTCTACCGCGTTGCCGTTGTTGATGATGTCGCTGGTGACCTGGCGACGGCCGTTGATCAGCGTCAGCGTGCGCGAGATGCCGAGGCCGCGAAGGTCGAGGAAGTTCTGACCGCGCCGGCCGAGACCCGACGTCGAGTTCTGCGAGCCGACCGAGCTGCGCAGCTGCGGCATCGTGTTCAGCACGTCACCCACCGAGATGCGGCCGCTATTGGCGATCTGATCGGCGGTAACGGTGGTGATCGGAACCGGCGAATCCTGATTGGCCGTACGTAGGCGCGATCCGGTGACGACGATCGAATCCTGGTCCTGGGTTTCGGTCGCGGTATCGCTCTGCGCGGTCTGCGCCAGCGCAAGGGCGGGGCACAGCATCGTGCTGCCCATCAGTGCCGTAGCACCTAATAGCTTGGAAAATTTCATGAGTTGCCCCTCACAGGCGGGATGCCTGAGGGCCTCTGATCCTAGCTCGCACGATTCTTACAAGCTTTTGGTAACTAATTTTACAACTTTGTTGCACCCTGTTGCAGAAGAGTCACAGAGTTGGGCGCATTGTTGCCAGCAAGCAATATTCTGACGCATTTTTGTTACAAATCTTTGCGGCCGTGCAGCTATGCGATTTGTTGACATCGCGCACCAAGAAAAAGGCCGAGGCTACCGCCCCGGCCCATTCCTTCCGCTAGGTCGAACGTCAGTCGCGCTCGACGCACATCGCGATGCCCATGCCGCCGCCGATGCACAGCGTCGCCAGGCCCTTTTTCGCGTCGCGCTTGCCCATTTCGTGAATCAGCGTGGTAAGGATGCGCGCGCCCGAGGCGCCGATCGGGTGGCCGATGGCGATCGCGCCGCCGTTCACGTTCACCTTGTCCGCATCCCAGCCCAGTTCCTTGCCGACCGACAAGGACTGTGCCGCGAACGCCTCGTTCGCCTCGATCAGGTCGAGGTCGGCGATGGTCCAGCCCGCCTTCTCCAAGGCCTTGCGGCTGGCGGTAACCGGTCCAATGCCCATCACCGACGGATCGACACCCGTGCTCGCCCAACTGCGGATCGTCGCCAGGATCGGCGCGCCGCGCTTCTCGGCCTCCTCACGCGTCATCAGCACCAGCGCCGCGGCGCCGTCGTTGAGGCCCGAGGCGTTGGCGGCGGTGACGGTGCCGTCCTTCTTGAAGGCCGGGCGCAGGCCGGCGACGCTGTCCACCGTCGCGCCGGCCCGGATATATTCGTCGTCGGCGACGATCGTCTCGCCCTTGCGGGTCTTCACGGTCACCGGCGCGATCTCGTCCTTGAAGCGTCCCTCTGCGCGGGCCTTCTCGGCGAGGTTCTGCGAGCGCACCGCGAATTCGTCCTGCTCGCCGCGGGTCACCTGATACTGCTCGGCGAGATTCTCTGCGGTGATGCCCATGTGATAGCCGTTGAAGACGTCGGTCAGGCCGTCCTTGATCATCGTGTCGACCAGGCTCAGGTCGCCCATCTTGGTGCCCGGACGCAGCGACTGGGCGTGGGTGCTCATCGACATCGATTCCTGGCCGCCCGCGACGATGATCGCAGCGTCGCCGTTACGGATCGACTGGAAGCCGAGCGCCACCGCGCGCAGGCCCGAGCCGCAGACCTGCTGCACGCTCCACGCCGGGACTTCCTTGGGGACGCCGGCATGCATCGATGCCTGGCGGGCGGGGTTCTGGCCCTGGGCGGCCGTCAGCACTTGGCCGAGGATCACCTCGGAGACCTCTTCGCCCTTCACACCGGCTTCGGCAAGGGCGGCTTCGATCGCGATTCGGCCGAGCTCGTGCGCGGGCGTGGCGGCGAAGGCGCCGAGGAAGCTGCCCACCGGGGTGCGCTTGGCAGCGGTAATCACGACGTCGGTCATGCTGGTCTCCTGGGAGTGTGTTTGGGCGTTATCTAATGCGGCGCAGCGTGGTTAGCCAGTGGGCCAGCGGTTCCCATACCGCCTTCCGCGCGCGCCTGCCGACGATCATGCCGACATGGCCGAGCGCCATCTCACGCACCTCACCCAGCCGCGCAGCGCTGGCGGCGGGAACGATGCGGTCGGTGGTAGAGACGAAGGAAAGCGCCGGGATTTCCAGCGCTTCCGGATGGGCCGTGATTCCCGCAACCTGCCAGCGGCCGCTGCCGGGAAGATCGGCGGATAGGAAATCGTCAAACAACTGCCGCCCCGCCCCGAAGGTAAGCGGCGCACCGGCATTCGCCCAGTCCTCGAGCACCACAAAAGCGCGGGCCTCCGGATCCTTCGGACGAAGGCGACCGAATCGCTCATATTTCAGGATCGTGCGCCGCGGGTCGAGCTGCCAGAAGCCGGCCTGCAGCACTTCCATCGGTACCACGCCCAGCCGCTCGCAGGTGGGATAGGCCTGGTCCCACAGCGCCGCGAAGGATTCGAGCGCCGCGCCATAGCCGGCAAAGCGCCACGGCGCCGCGATCGAGACCAGCCCTGCGGTCTCGATCGCCTGCGCGGCGGCAATCGCCATGGTGCCGCCCAGACAATAGCCGGCCAGCACCGGCGGTCGCCGCAACTGGCGGAGCAAGGGCAGCAGCAGCCGTTCGACATGGCCGTTCACGTCCAGCCCGGCGGCGTCGGGCGGCGGGCTGCCCCAGTCGACCAGCAAAGGCCGCACCCCTTGCCGTGACAGCCAGCGCAGCAGCGAGTTGCCTCGGGCAAGATCGAGCACGACCGGCGGATTGATCAGCGAGGGCACGAACACGACCGGTAGGCCATGCCCACCATAATCGCGCAGCACTGCGCGGCCGGCACGCGCGACGATCGGCTTTTCCGGGCGCGGGGCCGGGCGCGGGGCGTTCTGATATGCGGCCAAGCCCGCAAGTGCCGCGGCGCGTTTTTCGGCCGATGCTGCCGTTTCGTTGCGCAGCATTGCGAGAAAAAGCGGCAAAGGACGCGGTCCGTGTTGCGGCGCGTCAGAAACTGTAGTTAGGTGCGCATCTGTCACGTGCGGGGGTTCCCATGAAGAAAGCTGCACCCGGAAGCGGTCCGGTCATCATTAAGAAATATGCGAACCGCCGGCTCTATAATACCGAGACCTCGTCTTACATCACGCTCGAGCATCTCGCAGCGATGACGCGCGAAGGCCGCGACTTCAAGGTCGTGGATGCCAAGACCGAGGAGGATATTACCCATAACGTCCTCACCCAGATCATCATGGAGGAGGAAGCGCGCGGCCAGACCATGCTGCCTGTGAACTTCCTGCGCCAGCTGATCGCGCTTTATGGCGACTCGATGCAGGCGATGGTGCCGGGCTATCTCGAAGCGTCGATGGACAGCTTCCGCCGCAACCAGGAACAGTTTAAGTCGGCGGTGGAGGGCGCGTTCGCCAACTCGCCCTTCGCGGAGATCGCCAAGCGCAACATGGCGATGTTCGAAGCCGCCGCGAGCGCCTTCCAGCCGGGGGGTGCGGCGAACCCGACGCCAGGCGCAGCACCGGCTGCTGCACCCGCCCCTACCGAGGCGGGCACCGGCGATGGCGATGTCTCGGCGCTGAAGGCAGAACTCGCGCGGCTTCAGGAAAAGATCGAAAAGCTGGGCAAATAAGGGCATTGCGGACCGGGCGCAGCGCGCACCGGCCCGCACCCGCCGCGATCCGGAGCAGCGGACATGACGCTATGGCTCGGTGTGCTGGTATCCCTCCTGCTCGGATCCCCGAGCATGCCGGAGGATCCCCAGGAGCGCGTTCACCAGTCCGAGGAATTGGTCTTCGCCAAGGCCGAGGAGGACATTGCCCGCAAGACCGACATCTTCCAGCACATGGTGGGGGAAGAGGCATTCGACTGGAGCGTGGACCTCGACCTGGGCGTGATCATGTTCACCGCTGCCAGCTATGTCGCCACTGCGCCGGTGCAGGTTATCGGTACCTACAACAGGCGCGACGGTACCTTCCTGTGGGGATGGGACCATCCATCCATCCCGGAGAGCCGACGGGCCGATGCGAAGCTGGCGCGGCAATTCGGCGAGGTGCACGGACTTTCCCGATACACGACGCGGAAAGTGTCCTGCAGCGAAACAGAAGCGTGGCAATTCACCGCGGTCGCTTCGTACCTGGCGGGTGCAACCGGTACGTATCGCGGGAACTCCGGGCCGACGCTGATCTACATGACCTTCGGGAAGGTTACCGTAAGCCCGAGGAAGCAGCCTTAAAAAGGCCGCTGCGCCACCCGCCGCGGGCGGATGGCGCGGCAACATCCCTATGGCTTGCGGAATTTGAGCGTCATGCGGTCGCTCTCGCCGATCGCGGCATATTTGGCGCGGTCCTGATCCTTCAGCGCGTAGGTGGGCGGCAGCGTCCACACGCCGTTCGGCCAGTCGGCAGTATCGGCCTTGTTGGCATTCACTTCCGATGCACCGACGAATTTGAAACCTGCCGCCTCGGCCAACCGGCGCACCGTCGACACCTTGAGATAGCCGCTCTTGGTCTCGCGATCGTCGCCGGCGCTCTCGGGAAGACGATGGTCCTCGATGCCGAGCGTGCCCCCCTTCTTGAGCATCGCGTACATCTGCTTGAACGCCTCGGGCGCGTAATCCTTGCCGTCCTGTCCACCCATCCGCCAATTGTGGACGTTGCGGAAGGTGAGCACGACATCGGCTGTGCCGTTCGGTACCTTTGCCTGCCCCGCGGCAGCTGGGAAGCTGACGACGCGGATCGGGCCGTACAGGGCTGGGTCCTTCGCCTTCAGCGCCTCGATGCCCTTGGCGTTGCCGCTCGGGACCGCAGCATAGAGAGTGCCCTTGCCGCGTGTCAACGGCGCGAGGATCTCGGTATACCAGCCGCCGCTCGGCCAGATCTCGACCACCGTGTCGTTCGGCTTCACCCCGAAAAAGGCAAGCGTATCGGCAGGGTGGCGATATTTGTCGCGTGCGGTATTGGCGGGCGTGCGGCTGGGGGCCGCGACGGCGTTCCCGATCGCCTGGCGCAGCGAGGCGGGCTGCTGCGCAGCGACGCTAGCGACGGCGGCGATGGTAGTAACGACGGCGATGCCGATAAGACGATGGCGCATTGGCAATGGCTCCCTGCTATCCGGGCGCGACTTTGAAGCAACAAGGTGACGATGCAACTAGAATTCTGGATCGGCGCCGGCGTTGCGCTGCTGGTCGCGATTGTCGCCGGGCTGGCCGAGCATCGCCGTCGCAAGCGACGCGATCTGGAACGGGTGGGCTGGGTGCCGTGGATGGCCATCCAGATGGCCGGACTGTTCGCGGCGCTGGTGCTGGTGAGCGTGGCGCTGCACGCGGGCTAGTCGGTTACAGGCAGGCTTCCAGCAGCGCCTGGTCGAACCCGAACTGCTTGGCCTTGTCGAGCGTATAGGGCCGCAGCCCCATCGACCGATATTCGCCGATGATCTTGCCGTCCGTGCTCTCGTCCAGATACTCGAACTTGAACAGCTCCTGGGTGACGATCACCGGGCCCTCCATGCCGATCACCTCGGTGACGTTGGTCACGCGGCGGCTACCATCGCGCAGCCGCTTCACCTGAATGATCAGGTCGACCGAATCGGCGATCTGGCGGCTGATCGCCTCCTTCGGCACCTTGATGTCCGACATCATCACCATGTTCTCCATACGCGCCAGCGCCTCGCGGGGGCTGTTCGAGTGGAGCGTGCACATCGAGCCGTCGTGACCGGTATTCATCGCGGCGAGCATGTCGAAACATTCGGCGCCGCGGATTTCGCCCAGGATGATGCGATCCGGGCGCATGCGCAGCGCGTTCTTCACCAGATCGCGGATCGTGATCTCGCCCTGGCCTTCCAGATTGGCGGGGCGGGTTTCCAGCGGCAGCCAGTGTGGCTGCTGCAGGCGGAGTTCGGCGGCATCCTCGATCGTCAGCACACGCTCGCCAGGGTCGATCATCTTCGAGATCGCGTTGAGCATCGTCGTCTTGCCCGAGCCGGTGCCGCCCGAGATGACGATGTTGAATCGGCTGGCGCCTGCGATCTTCAGCGCCGTCGCCATCTTCTCCGACATCGACCCGCCCTTGGCCATCATATCCAGCGTAATCGGCTTGGCGGAGAATTTGCGGATCGAGATGGCGGTGCCGCGCAGCGACAGCGGCGGCACGATCACGTTGACACGGCTCCCGTCCTTGAGGCGGGCATCGGCGAGCGGCGTTGTCTGGTCGACGCGCCGGCCGACCGAGTTGCAGATCCGCTGGGCGATCTGGAACAGATGCTCCTCGTCGCGGAACTGGATATTGGCGAGCTCGAGCCGGCCCTTGCGCTCGACATAGGTCTGCTCGGGGCCATTGACCATGATGTCGCTGATCGCGGCGTCGGCGAGCAGTTCCTCGAGCGGCCCTAGCCCCAGCAACTCGTCGACAAGGACCTTCTCCAGCGCGAACTGCTCGCGCCGGTTCAACGTGAGTTTCAGCTCGGCAAGAACCTCGCCGATGATCGGCCGGAATTCCTCGGCCAGTTCGTCCTTGCTCAGCGTCGCCGCAGCTTCGGGATCCACACGCTCCAAAAGGCGCGGTAGCACCTGTTCCTTGATGCGGTGGATCGAGGCTTCAAAGCCCTCGTTGCGCGAGCTGCCCTGATCGGCAGGTGCGGCCTGGCGATCGGCGAGGCGCTGCATCGCGTCCGCACTGGCGGCGCTGGGACCCAAGGGATCGCGCTCCAGCATCGGATCGGTTAGCGTCTGGCCGGGTAGCGGGACCGCGTCGAGCGGCGGGAACTGGTCGCCGCCCAGTGGCAAGGGCTCGGGGCGCGGGGGCCCGCCACCCTGCATCGGCCGTGCGACACCGAAGGCCGGACGTCCCCCGGTTCCGCTCCCCATGCCGCTGCGACGCCCAAATGCGCTCATTGAACCTTCAGTCCCCTAGGAAGGCTCAAGGCCTAGCGGCAAAGGCTTGCGATTTGGCTAACTATGATGGGACACGCCCTTATACCCGGCTCCCCAGCAGCGCCGCACCGAAGGCAATGAACACGCCGCCCGTCACCCGATTGAACAGCCGCTGCCGCCCCGCCGGGGCCAGCCATACCGCCAGCGAGCGACCGCCCATCGCGTAGACCGAAAACCAGAAGGCCTCGATCACCGCGAAGGTGAGGATCAGAATCGCCAGCTGCGGCAGGAATGGGCGGTTCACATCAAGGAACTGCGGAAAAAGCGCTGCGGCGAAGACGATCAGCTTGGGATTGGACAGTCCCGTGCCGAGCCCGGTGAAGTAGCGGGTCCGGACCGATGGGCGTGCGGGCGGCAGGGCATCGGCCTGCGCCGCCGCCACCGGCGCGCGCCAGGCTTTAATGCCCAGCCAGACGAGATAGCCGACGCCGGCATAGCGCAGCACATCGTACAGCGACGGCGATGCCTTGAGCAGCGCCCCCAGCCCCGCAGCCGAAGCGATCAGGCAGAAGAGGTTCGCGCTCATCAACCCGGCCGTGGTCGGCAGCACGCGGCCCGCGCCCTCGCGGATGCTCTGCACCATCACGTGCAGCATGTTCGGTCCCGGCGTCATCGACACGAAGAATACGGCGGTGACGTAGAGCCACCAGGTCTTCATCGCCATCGCGTTCCTCGCTGGCTGGAGGCCAAGAAAAAGGGCGCCGAAGCTGCTGCCTCGACGCCCCGATTCACTTGCGCTTACAGCTGCTTACGCAGCCTGAGGCAGCGCCGCCTTCGCCTGCGCGATGATGGCCGTGAAAGCCTCACCCTCGTGCATTGCGATGTCGGCCAGGACCTTCCGGTCGAGTTCGATACCGGCCAGCTTGAGGCCGTGCATGAACTGCGAATAGGTCAGGCCTTCGGCGCGGACGCCGGCGTTGATGCGCTGGATCCACAGGGCGCGGAAGCTGCGCTTCTTTACCTTGCGGTCGCGATAGGCGTACTGGCCGGCCTTTTCGACGGCCTGGCGCGCGATGCGGATGGTGTTCTTGCGACGGCCATAATAGCCCTTCGCCTGATCCAAAATCCGCTTATGCTTCGCCTTGGTGGTCGTACCACGCTTCACTCGTGCCATTTTTCAGGACTCCCTTACTTCAGGCCGTACGGCGCCCACGCCTTGACGTGTGCCACGTCGGCGTCGGCCAGCACGCTGGTGCCGCGGTTGGTACGGATATACTTCGAATTGTGCGAAATCAGGCGGTGGCGCTTGCCGGCGACGCCGTGCTTCACCTTGCCCGTGGCGGTGAACTTGAAGCGCTTCTTCACACCGCTCTTGGTCTTGAGCTTGGGCATTTTCGTCTCCTTTTGGTTCGACGATTGCAGACAGCCGCGGCAGCCCTATTAGCCGGACGGTCCCTCGATCGCGGAAAGCGGGGCCCTTAGCCGATGGCTGGGCGATATGCAACCACCGGGGAACCGCAGCGCCGGCGAGGATTTGGAAGCGCATGGCTGAACCGGACGCACCCCTGCTCGTCGCCGATCCGGCGCCTTCCCCGCTCCGGCCCCGCCGCGCGATGGGCACGCCCCTTGCCGCAACCATCGCCGTCGCCACCAGCCTGATCGGACTGGTGGTGCTGGCCTGGGCGGTGCTGTTCGTCACCAAGGGGCGGTTCCTCAAGGGCGCGTTCGAATCGATCGCGAGCAGCAGCGCAGACCGCAAGGTGCGCGTGGCGGGCGACTTCCAGCTCTATTTCGCGCCCTTCAACCTGAAGTTCGTCGCCGAGGGATTGAGCGTCGAGAACCCGGACTGGGCGGGAACCAGCCCCTTTTTCAGCGCGACGCGAATCGATGCGCGTATTGCCACCTTCTCATTGCTCGCCGCCCAGAAGCGGTTTCAGTGGCTCGGCCTCACCGACGGGCGAATCGACCTGCAATGGGATCGCGACGGCAAGCAGAATACGTGGACCTTCGGCGGCGGCGGGGGCGAGCCGCTGCGGATGCCGCTGATCCAGCGCGCGCGAATCGCCGGCACGCAGATCCGCTATCTCGATCCGCGCCATCAGCTCGATGCGGCGATTCGCGTCGACACCGTCGCGGCCGAGGATAATCGATTCGCCGACACGATCCGCTTCGACGGCAATGGCACCGCACGCGGCGCCCGCTTCACGCTCGCGGGTGCCCTGCTTTCCTCCAACAAGACGCTGGCGGGCGGCGAGAACCGACTGCGGCTGCATGCCGAGGGCGTGCGCAGCCAGGTCGATATCGCCGGCACGCTGCCCGGCGCGACGGTGCTGGAGGGCGCCAAGCTCCACATGGACCTGCGCGGGCAGAACCTTGCCGACGTCTTCCTGCTCGCCGGCATCGCCGTGCCCGATACGCGCACCTATCGGCTGACCTCGGTCGTTACCAAGGCGGGCGACGAGTGGCGCTTCACCGGCATGAAGGGCCGGTTCGGCGACAGCGATCTCGCCGGCAAGTTCACGGTGAAGCTCGGCGAGCCGCGCATGCTGCTGACCGCCGACCTGTTCACCCATGTGCTCGACATCTTCGATGCCGGCCCGTTCATCGGCTATAACCCCAATGCGCTGGCGGCGCAGGGCGCGCAGGCCGCGGTCACGCAGGTTTCCGGCACACCGCGGCTGCTGCCGGACGCGCCGCTGCGGATCGACGCGCTCAAGAATTTCGATGCCAGGGTGCAGTGGCAGGTGCGCACCGTCCGCGCGCCCAACCTGCCGGTGTCGAACATCGAGCTGGGCCTCGATCTCGACGACCGGCTGCTCAAGCTGAGCCCGCTCAACTTCAGCCTCGCGCGCGGCACGGTGACCTCGGACATCAGCATCGACGCGCGCAAGACACCGGTGTTCACCACCTACGACATCCGCCTGTCGCCGACGCCGATGGGGGTGCTGCTCGCCGGCTTCGGCGCCGAGCAATCGGGCACCACGGGCATGCTCAAGGCGCGCATCCAGATGCGCGGCAGCGGCAACAGCGTGCGCGATTCGCTGGCCAGCGCGAACGGCCGCATCGCGGTGATCCTGCCCAAGGGCGATTTCTGGACGCGCAACACCGAGCTCGCCGAGTTCGACATCGGCACCTTTGTCCAGAAGATGTTCGAGAAGAAGCTGAAGGAGCCGGTGCAGATCAATTGCGGGCTGATCGGATTCACCGTGCGCGACGGAATTGCGGCCGCCGACCCGATCCTGATCGACACGCAGAAAAACGTGATGCTCGGCCGCGGTGGGTTCAGCTTCAAGAACGAGACGATCGACCTCGCCTTCCGCGCCGATTCGAAGCGGTTCAGCCTGTTCTCGGGCCAGTCTCCGGTGGGTATCGGCGGCTATTTCGCCAAGCCGGGGATCAGCGTGATCAGTCCCGAGCTGGTCGGCCGTGCCGGCGTCGGGCTGGGGCTGGGCGTCGCCGCCTCGCCGCTGGCCGCCGTACTGGCGTTCGTCGATTTCGGCGACGCCAAGGCAGCAGACTGCGGCCCGGTGCTTTCCGGCGCCACGGCTGCCAGCCAGCGCGACGTCAAGGGTCGCCTCCGCGACGATGTCGGCCGCGGCACGACCGCCACGTCCGAAAGCGGCAAGGCGAACCCGGACGAATCCAAGCGCCAGCGGAAGAAGTTCCTCGGCATCTTCTAGCGGCTTGCGTACGGCTTGGAAGCAGGCGCAGGATCAACGCCCATGCTGCGCTTTCTTATTCTCTCCGCCGCACTGGCCATGGCAGGCGATGCGCGCCCGCCGCAGCGGGTAACTCACGCTGCGCCATCCGCGGCTCCCGGAGAAGCCCTGCCGGTGCATGTCGGTGGCAGGGTAGAGCGCACCACAGCGGGCTTCCGCCACCAATGGCCTGGCATATACTTTGAGTCGGCATTCCGGGGAGACCGCGTCACGCTCCGCTTCGACGACCCCGTCAACGAGTGGCGCGTCAGCGTGGATGACAAGCCGCCACTCTCGATCGACCGGCCCGGGAAAGCCGATGTGACGATCGACGGGGTCGGCGGCGGGGCGCACCGCATTCGTCTGGACAAGGTCACGGAAAGCGCCGCCCCCACGATATTCGGCGGCTTCTTCGTTGGCACGGGCAATGGCCTGCCCGCGCCGCGCACCCATAGGCGCCAGATCGAGTTCATCGGCGATTCTTCGATGACGGGCTATGGCGCGCGTGCCTATCGTCTCGACTGCACGCCCGAACAGGTTCGAGCCACGACCGACACGCCCGACGCCTTTGCGGCGCTCGCCGCGCAGCAGGAGGGAGCCGACTATCAAATCAATGCGATTTCCGGCCGAGGATTGATACGCAACGCGGGCGGCAGCGCGCCGGGGGGCGCGATGACCCAGCTCTGGTCGCGTCGCATTCCTGCGGAATCTTCGCCCTTTGTCGATCCGGCCTGGCAGCCACAGATCGTCATGCTGAAGTTGCAGGCGGATTTTGTCGGGCTGCGCCCTGACGCCCGTTGGCCTAACTTGGCAACGCTGGTGGCGGACTACGCCGCGAGCTACGGGAGATTCCTGGCACAACTCCACCGCCGATACCCCAGCGCCGTGTTCATCCTCTGGTGGTTCGACACCCAGGGGGCACCGCCAGACCAGTCGGCGATGCTGCGCGAGGCGGAGTTGCAGATCAGCGCCACCGCGCGCGCCGCGGGTGTCCGCGATCTGCTGTTCCTGCCCTTCCCTGCCAGCAACTTCCCCGCCACCGCCTGCCATGGTCATTACGGGGTGGACGAGCAGCGGCGCATCGCCGACTGGCTGGTCGCCGCCATCCGCGCACATCCCGCCTTCTGGGACGGGCGGTGACCGTCCTCAGTGTCCGCGGCAGTCCATCGCTTCGAGGATGTCGTCGATCCGCGCCGGGTCGCCCGCGGCGATCACTTCGCCGATGCTGCCGGCATGGAGCGGATCGCCCTGCCAGTCGCACATCCGCCCGCCCGCGCCTTCGATCACCGGCACCAGCGCGGCGAAGTCGTGCAGCTTCAGGCCGGCCTCGACGACGATGTCGAGCCAGCCGCTCGCGACGCAGCCATAATTGTAGCAGTCACCGCCGAGCACCGTGCTCATCACCTTGGCGTCGAGATGCTCGAAGGCGTGAAGCTGGCCGTCGTCGAACAGCGCGGGCGACGTGGTACCGAGGATCGCCTGATTCAGCTCGCGACAGATGCGCGTGCTTGCAGGCTTGCCATTGAACAGCGTCTGGCGGCCGGTAACGCCCAGCCAACGCTCGTTGATGATCGGCTGGTCGATCACGCCCAGCACCGGCCAGCCATTGTCGACCAGCGCGATCAGCGTGCCGAACACCGGTCGCCCGGCGATGAAGGCGCGGGTGCCGTCGATCGGATCGAGCACCCACTGCCGGCCACTGTTACCCTCGCGCACACCGAATTCCTCGCCGATGATGCCGTCCATCGGCCGCTCGGCAATCAGCAGCTTGCGCATCGCTTCTTCGCCCGCGCGATCGGCGAGGGTAACGGGCGACTGGTCCTCCTTCGCCTCGACACCGTGCTCGGCGCGGAAATAGGGGCGGATCGCGGCGCCGGCGGCGTCGGCGAGGCGGGCGGCAAGCGCGATGTCGGTTTGGGAAACGGCCATGTTCCAGCCCTACCGGGCCGAATTTGACTCGCCAAGGTCACAAACGCCTGCCACTTCGCGGTTTATGCGTGGTATCGCCGCTCTCCCCCTGCTCGGCCTCTGCCTTGTCGCCGCGCCTGCGCTGGCGCAGGTGCGCGCGGTGCCGGCCCAGCCCGCCTCCGAACAGGCGGCGCTGCGCGGCGTCGAGGTGTTCCTGGTCAACGAGGGCGGGGCGCCGATCGCGGATGCCGGCCCGCGCCAGATCGAAGTCACCGCGACCGACGGCACCCGGCTGCTGCTGGAACGCACCCCCGGCCCCACGCCCACCATCGCCCCCCATGGCTTCGCCAAGGCGCGCTACGTGCCGGTGGGGGTCGCGGGCACGGCAGTGCCGCCTGCTGCGCAGCATCGCGCCGCGGAAATGCCCGCGCAGGAAACGGTCGTGCAGAGCGCCACCGGCAGCTCCAGCGGCCTGCTCGATCGGTTCGAGCCGCACGAGCCGGTCTACGGCACCTTCGGCCTGAACGATGCCGGCGGCAAGCTTCAGGTCAGCTTCGCGGTGCGCCCCTTCGCCGAAGATGCGCCGCTCCAGCTCGGCAATCTGCGCTTCGCCTATACCCAGACGATGTTCTGGGCACTGAACGAACCCTCGGGCCCGTTCCGCTCGACCAACTATGCGCCCGAACTCTATGCCGACGTGCCTGTCGACGAGACGACGCGGGTCGCGCTCGGCTGGCGACACGATTCGAACGGGCGCGGCGTCACAGACTCCGTCGACATCAACCGCATCTTCGTGCGCGGCGAGAAGACCTTTGATCTCGGCAGTGAATGGCGGCTGGATGTCGCCCCGCAGGCTTGGGTGTATGTCGGAAACAGCGGCACCTTCCACGACATGAAGGACTATTTTGGCTATACCGGGCTGGCCGCGTCGATTCAGCAGAAGGACGGAATCAAGCTTGCGCTTACCGCCCGCGGCAATGTGAGGACGGGGCACGGCGCAGCCGAAGCGTTCGTCTCCTACCCGTTGCGCCGTCTGGGCGGGGGCCTGGGCATCTACGTCTTCGGCCAGGCATTCACCGGCTATGGTGAGGCACTAGACCGCTACAACGTCAACGACACGCATGCGCGGATCGGTATCGCCTTCACCCGCTAGCCGCCGCGACGATGCTGGCGTAGACACGCAACAACCATCCAGGGAGATCGATATGCGCCTGAAGCTCGCCCTAGCCGCCCTTGCCCTGCCCTTCGCCATGATGCCGGCGAACGCGTCGCTGACCACCGGCGCCAAGGCGCCCGTCTTCACCGCCAAGGGCGCAGTAGCCGGCAAGCCGATCACCGTTGACCTGAAGGCGGCGCTGAAGAAGGGGCCGGTCGTGCTGTACTTCTTCCCGGCAGCCTTCACCTCGGGCTGCAATGCCGAGGCCCATGCCTTTGCCGAGGCACTGCCCGATTTTACCAAGGCCGGCGCGACCGTGATCGGCATGACCGCCGGTAACGTCGACCAGCTAGAACAATTCAGCAGCCAATATTGCGCCGGCAAGTTCGCCGTAGCCGCTGCGACGCCGGACGTCGCGCAGGGCTATGACGTGGCGGCCAAGAAGCCGGACGGCACGGTAGCAAAATTCACCAGCCGCACCAGCTATGTCATCGCGCCCGATGGCAAGGTACTGTTCGTGCACTCCGATCCCAACCCCGCGGATCATATCCGACTCACGCTCGCCGCCGTGCAGAAATACCGCCAGACCCACCGCAAGTGAGGCCGAGTCGCACCCGATAGTTGCGCCTTCCAGACGCTCCGATCCGGAGGCATTAATCCTCCGGATCGGAGCAATCTTTGTCGGTTTCTGCCGAAGCCACTGAAATCCTGCTACAATGTGTAGATCCTCGGCACCCCTGCGCCGCAGGATCGTTCAGCATGAACTACCCGGCAACTAGATATTAGCACTCTACGCTTATTCCTCCTGCGCAACATAGCGGCCGTCATGCCGTGACTTGCACGGGGGTTAGGAGCGTATGCGCATCGCGCGTGCCGTTCGATCAGAAGCAGAAGGGGGAGACGGCCGAGCGCTGTTCGAGCGTATCGGAGCGTTTCTTGTCGACCAGCGGCTAGCGCCGACTCCGACCAACTACGCTTTCGTCCACCGGCTGTTCACCGAACCCGATCATGCGCTTGCTCGCGCCGTCGAACTGATCACCGAACGCGGGGTACGGATCACGCCCCGCGATATCCAGACGTTGACCGCCGATCACGGCACCGAAGAAGCGCCGGAATGCGACGAAGCGCTGAAGGCTCGGACCGAGGGTCTGGTCGCCCGCACGCAGATGCAGGTGGAAGGCTTTGCCGACATGGTAACGGCGATGCGCGCGGAAACGGCGGATTTCGGCCGCGACCTCGCCGCCAGCGCCGAAGCCATGTCGATCGCCAGCGATACGCCGCAGGCGAACGACGATGTCGCGCGAATCACCGCAGCGATGCTCGATCGCATCCGCGTCGCGGAAGAGAAACTGGAAAGCACCACGCGCGAGGCGAACGACCTGCGCGAAAAGCTGGAGGAAGCACGGGACAACGCCCGCCGCGACCCATTGACCCAGTTGCCCAATCGCCGCGCGTTCGAGGAAGCCTTTGCCGCGCAGGAGGCGACCGGTGGCAGCATGTGCATCGCTGTTTGCGACATCGATCACTTCAAGTCGGTCAATGACCGCTTTGGTCATGCGGTCGGCGATCGGGTGCTGCGCGTGATCGCCGATGCGCTGAGCCAGTGTTGCCGCGGCCATCTGGTGACCCGCTATGGTGGCGAAGAGTTCGCCATCCTGTTCACCGATGTATCGCTCGAAAAGGCGCGTACCGTGCTGGACCATGCCCGTGGCACCGTGCAGACCAAGCGCTACAAGCTGCGCGACAACGACGCACCGCTTGGCGAAATCACCTTCTCCGCCGGACTGACGCCGGTGGAAACCGGCGAGATGCACCAGACGGCGTTTCACCGTGCCGACCGGCTTCTCTACCTCGCCAAGCACGAGGGCAGGAACCAGATCAAGACCGGCAGCGCCAGCTATAGCGAATTTCGCCGATAACTGGCAAAATTTGCCGCTACTTCGCGCACAAATTGCCAGATTTTGAGGCCATTCTATCGAACATTGTTGTATTCTAATGACTTAGAAGATTTGGCACGCTCCCTGCAAAAGAACTGGCATCGGCCGCCGGATGGTCCGCCAGCCGAAATATCAGGGAGTACTACCATGACCGCTCGCCTCGTTTCGCTGCACCAGACCGTTGCCGTCAGCGCCGCCGTCCTGCTCACTGCAGCGCTGGTCCTCTTCTCCACGCCCGTTATCCCGATCGCATGAATACCCTCGCGCAGATGGAGAAGATCAGCATGTTCCGCAGCTTCCTTATCGGCACCGTGTCGTTCGGCATCACCAGCGTGATGATCCTCGGCAGTGGCCTGCAGGGCTCCAGCCTCTTCGGCTGACCCTGCCGGCCGCCCCGGCGGCCCCTTTCTCTGGAACTCGGGGCCCTAGCGCCCGGTTCTTTCGGCACCCTCCCCAGATCCCAGGAGCCGTGCCAATGTCCGAAACCCCTGTAATCGATCGAGTCCGCGAGGATGCGCTCCCCGGTGAGGAGCGCTCCCTCGATCCCAAGCCTGAATGGCAGCCGCGCTATCGCGGATCGGATCGCCTGAAGGACAAGGTGGCCATCGTCACCGGCGCCGACAGCGGGATCGGCCGCGCGGTCGCCGCGCTCTACGCCCGCGAAGGCGCCGATGTCGCCATCGTCTATCTCAACGAACACCGGGATGCCGAGGACACCGCCGAGGCCGTCCGCGCCGAAGGCCGCCGCGCGATCACCATTGCCGGCGATGTCGGCGACAAGGCATTCTGCGAAGACGCCGTTGCCAAGGTGATCGCCGAGTTCGGCCGCCTCGACATCCTCGTCAACAATGCCGGCGAGCAGCATCCGGACAAGGACATCACCGACATCACCGAGCAGCAGCTGCGCCGCACCTTCCAGACCAACATCTTCGGGATGTTCTTCCTGGTCCAGGCCGCGTCGCCGCATCTCAAGGAGGGCGCCACGATCGTGAACTGCACCTCGGTGACGATGTACCAGGGCGAGCCCGAACTGCTCGACTATAGCGCCACCAAGGGTGCGATCACCGCTTTCACCCGCAGCCTGTCGATGAACCTGATCGACAAGGGCATCCGCGTGAACGCCGTCGCCCCGGGCCCGATCTGGACCCCGCTCAACCCCAGCGGCGGGGCGAGCCCGGAGAAGCTCGAGCATTTCGGCGAGAGCGTGCCGATGGGCCGGCCAGGCCAGCCCAACGAAGTCGCCCCCGCCTTCCTGTTCCTCGCCTGCGAGGATTCGAGCTACATGTCAGGGCAGGTGCTCCACCCGAATGGCGGCACTGTCGTCAACGGCTGAACGCGCGCCGCGCCGGTCTCAGACCGGCGCGGTCTCGCCAACCAGCCCCGTCGGCGCTTCCTCCCCGCGCGAATAGACACCGGTGAGCAGCCCGGCGGCGAGCACATGTCCCGCCATTGCCTTGACCAGCGCGCTGCGGCCAGGATTGTCGCCGATCTCGCAACCGCCGCTTAGCGCGAACAGCTGGAAGGCATAGTTGTGCGGGCCGTGGCCGGTCGGCGGATCCGGCGGCAGCCAGCCTTCGCCGAGATAGCTGTTGCGGCCGACATCCTTGCCCTCGGCATCCCCCGCGCCATCGGCGTGGATCGCACCCTCCTTGAGGTCACCGTCCACCGGCAGGCCCCAGACGACCGCATGCACAAGAGGCTGCGGCGCGGGCGCGTCGGGATCCTCTACGATCAGCGCCAAGCACGCCGTGCCCTCCGGCACGCCCGTCCAGAACAGCGGCGGCGAGACGCCGTCGCCATCGGCGGTGAACCGCTCCGGCAGACGTCCGCCATTCGCGAAGGCTGGGCTGGCGAGATGCAACACTTCGAAACTGCCGAGTTCGGGCTGGACGATCGCCAGCTTGTTGGCGCCGGCGCGCAGGCCCTTCAGCGCGCTTCCCAGCCAGTGCGGTATGTGTTCGAGCATCGCGGTCTCTCCCGTTTGGCAGCCAAACGCGCCGGACCCCATGATTATCCCGCGTTAGAGATCGAGCTTCTCGTAATCGGCCGGCGGCGTGATTCCTTCCATCCGCTCGGCGAGCAGTTGGCGGAAGCTCGGGCGGCTCTTCATCCCGATATACCAGCGCTTGGCGAGTTCGTGGCTCTTCCAGTCGATGCCGCCCAGATAATCGGCGACCGAGATCTGCGCCGCCGCGGTGATGTCGGCAAGGCTCATCGTCGCACCGGCCAGCCAGGTGCGGTGGTCGAGCAGGTAATCGATGTAATCGAGATGGCCGACCGCCGCCTTCATCGCATCGCGCAGCACCTTGGCATCCGGCGGCTGGCGATAGACGATCCGCTTGATCATCCGCTCGTGGAGCAGCGGCGCGGTGATGTCGCTGTAGAAGTTGTTGTCGAACCATACCACCAGCCGGCGGATCTCGGCACGATCGACCGCCGAGCCGTTGAGCAGCGCGTTCTTGCCCACCGTCTCCTCGAAGAACTCGCAGATCACGGTCGAGTCGATCAGCGTCACATGGCGCTCGGCATCGATCATCACCGGGGTCTGGCCGGTGGGGTTGAGGTCGAGAAACTCGTCGCGCCGCTGCCAGGGCGATTCGCGCACCGGCTCATAGGCGATGCCCTTCTCGCCCAGCAGGAGCCGGACCTTGCGCGAGAAGGGACAGAGCGGGAATTGAAGGAGCTGCCACATGGGGAAAGCCATAAGCAGCGGAAATGGGCCGGGGAAGACTCGTTGTAGCGCGGGCCGCAATTCTATATTTTGAGCAGCATTCTAGAACGGAGCCGCACCATGGCGCTCAGCATCAAGGACGAAGAGACCGACCGGCTGGTCCGCCGCTACGCGCGCGCCAAGGGGGTGAGCTATACCACCGCGATCAAGCTGGCGGTGAGCGATGCCTTGCGCCGGAGTGGCGAACCGGTCGCCGATCCGGATGTGGAGCAGCGCTTCGCCGACTATCGCGCCGTGGCGCGAGAGGTGCGTCAGGCCTATGCCGCGATGCCGACGCTCGATCCCCGTGATCCCGACGCGATGCTGTACGACAAGGACGGCCTGCCCAAGTGATCGCGGTCGATACCTCGGCGCTGATGGCGATCCTGCAGGAGGAAGCCGAAGCCGAGACATTCCTCCGTGCCATGGCCACGCCGGACCGCGTGCTGCTCGGCGCGCCGACCGCCTTCGAGTTCCGGCTGGTGGTGCTGCGGCAGAAAGGGCCGGCCTTCCTGCCAGCCGCCGAGCGGCTGCTGCGCCTGCCGACGATCGAGATCGTGCCTTGGACGGAAGAGCATGGGCGGATCGCGATCGAGGCGCTCATCCGCTTCGGCGGACGCCCCGCCCGTCTCAACTATGGCGACTGCATGGCCTATGCGGTTGCCGCGCTGGCGGACTGCCCGCTGCTCTTCAAGGGCGACGACTTCCGCCATACCGACGTGATCGTCGCCCTTGATTGAGCCTTACTCCGCCGCCACCGCCTCGACCGTGTCGTTGAGCGGATGGGCCAGGCGGGTGCGCATTTCCTTCGGCACCACTTGCCAGAACTTGCCGACCTCGCGGTCCCAGTCCTCCAGCAGGCCGTTCGACCATTTGCTGTCGGTCGCCTCGGCATGCGCCTCGACCAGCGCACGCAGCTTGGCTTCCCAATGGCTCGACGCCAGCCGCTGCCAGGTGATGTTCTCCGGATTGGCGTGGCGTTCGAAGCTGCCGTCGACGTCGTAGACGAACGCCATGCCGCCGGTCATGCCGGCGCCGAAGTTCATGCCGACGCGGCCGAGCACCACCGCGGTGCCGCCGGTCATATACTCGCACCCGTTCGCGCCGCAGCCCTCGACCACGACGTCGGCACCCGAATTGCGCACCGCGAAGCGCTCGCCCGCCTGGCCCGCGGCGAACAGCCGGCCCGAGGTCGCGCCGTATAGCACCGTGTTGCCGATGATCGTGTTGTTCCACGATTCGATCGGCGAGCTGACCATCGGCCGCACGACGATCACGCCGCCGGACAGGCCCTTGCCGACATAGTCGTTGGCGTCGCCGAACACTTCGAGCGTGATGCCCTTGCACAGGAAGGCACCCAGCGACTGGCCGGCCGAGCCGCGCAGCCGGACATGGACGTGCCCGTCGGCAAGCGTCGACATACCGAACGTGTTGGTCACCTCCGACGAGAGCCGCGTGCCCACCGCGCGGTGGGTGTTGCGCACCGAATAGGTCAACTGCATCTTCTCGCCGCGCGCGAACACCGGGGCGGCGTCCTTGATCATCTGCGCGTCGAGGCTGTCCGGCACGTCGTTGCGGAAGGTGCTGAGGCTGAAGCGCCGCTCGGCATCGTCCGCATCCACCTTGGCGAGGATCGGGTTGAGGTCCAGATCGTCGAGATGCTCGGCGCCGCGGCTGACCTGGCGGAGCAGCTCGGTGCGGCCGATCACTTCGTCCAGGCTCTTGAAGCCGAGCTTGGCGAGGATCTCGCGCACTTCCTCGGCAATGAAGGTCATCAGGTTGATGACCTTTTCCGGCGTGCCGACGAACTTGGCGCGCAGCTTCTCGTCCTGGGTGCAGACGCCCACCGGGCAGGTGTTCGAATGGCACTGGCGGACCATGATGCAGCCCATCGCCACCAGGCTGAGCGTGCCGATGCCGAACTCCTCCGCGCCGAGGATCGCGGCGATGACGATGTCGCGCCCAGTCTTCAGCCCGCCATCGGTGCGCAGCTTGATGCGACCGCGCAGACCGTTGAGGGTGAGCGTCTGGTTTACTTCGGACAGGCCCATTTCCCAGGGCGTGCCCGCGTACTTGATCGATGTGAACGGCGACGCGCCGGTGCCGCCATTGTGGCCGGCGACCAGGATCACATCCGCATGCGCCTTCGCCACGCCCGCCGCGACGGTGCCGATGCCCGCCGAGCTGACCAGCTTCACGCACACCCGCGCGCGCGGGTTGATCTGCTTCAGATCGTAGATCAGCTGCGCCAGATCCTCGATCGAATAGATGTCGTGGTGCGGCGGCGGCGAGATCAGCGTCACGCCCGGCGTCGCATGGCGCAGCTTGGCGATGAACTCGGTGACCTTGAAGCCGGGCAACTGCCCGCCCTCGCCGGGCTTGGCGCCCTGTGCCACCTTGATCTCGATCTCGTCGCAGGCGTTGAGATATTCCGCGGTCACGCCGAACCGGCCCGAGGCGACCTGCTTGATCGACGAGTTGGCGTTATCGCCATTCTCATAGGGCTTGTAGCGCGTCGAATCCTCGCCGCCCTCGCCCGAGACGGCGCGCGCGCCGATCCGGTTCATCGCGATCGCCAGCGTCTCGTGCGCCTCGGGGCTGAGCGCGCCCAGCGACATGCCAGGCGTGACGAAGCGCTTGCGGATCTCGGTGATCGCCTCGACCTGGTCGATCGGCACGCCGCTTTCGGGGAAGTTGAACTCGAGCAGGTCGCGCAGATAGACCGGCGGCAGGTCGCGCACCCCGCGCGCGAACGCGAGGTAGCTCGAATAGCTGTCGTTCGAGACCGCGGTCTGCAACTGGTGCATCAGCTGCGCCGAATAGGCATGCGCCTCGCCGCCCGCGCGCTGGCGGTAGAAGCCGCCGACCGGCAGCGTCGCGACGCCCGCATCGTACGCGGCATCGTGGCGCATCATCGCCGAGAGGTGGAGCGAGGCATAGCCCTCGCCCGAGATCTTGGCCGGCATGCCGGGGAACAGGTCGTTCACCAAGGCGCGGCTGAGGCCCACCGCTTCGAAATTATAGCCGCCGCGATAGGAGCTGATTACCGCGATACCCATCTTCGACAGGATCTTGAGCAGCCCCTCGTCGATCGCCTTGCGGTGGCGCTTGAGGCAATCGGCGAGGCTGATGTCGCCGAACAGGCCGCGGGCATGGCGATCGGCGATCGCAGCTTCGGCCAGATAGGCGTTTACCGTGGTCGCGCCAACGCCGATCAGCACCGCGAAATAATGGGTGTCGAGGCACTCCGCCGTGCGGACATTGACGCTGGCGTAGGAGCGTAGCCCCCGTCGCACGAGGTGCGTGTGCACCGCCGCCGCCGCCAACACGCCGGCGATAGCGGCCTTGTCCGGCCCGCTATGCTCGTCGGTGAGGAACAGCTCGGTGCAGCCGGCGCGGACCGCCTGCTCGGCCTCGTGGCGGATGCGCTTGATCGCGAGCTTGAGCGATTCCGGATCACCGTCCGCCGCGAAGGTGCAGTCGATCTCCGCCGCACTCGCCCCGAAATGCGCGCGAAGGCGGTGCCAGTCGGCATTGGTGAGCACCGGGCTCTCCAGCACCAGCACCGGGCTCCCCGCCCCCTCGGTGTCGAGGATGTTGGCGAGGTTGCCGAACCGCGTCTTGAGCGACATCACATAGCGCTCGCGCAACGGATCGATCGGCGGGTTGGTGACCTGGCTGAAATTCTGCCGGAAGAACTGGCTGATCAGCCGCGACTTGGACGAGATCACAGCCAGCGGCGTATCGTCGCCCATCGAGCCGATCGCTTCCTTGGCGGTCTCGACCATCGGCGCGAGGATCAGTTCCATATCCTCCAGCGTCTGGCCGGCGGCGACCTGGCGGCGCGACAGCTCGGCGCGCTCATAATAGCTTTCGGCCGGTGCTGCGGGCAGATCGTCGATCGACAGGAAACCCTGCACCATCGAGGCATAGTCCGCCTCGCCGGCGATCTGGTCCTTGATCGCGCGGTCATGAAGCAGCTTGCCCTGGTCGAGATCGACCGCGATCATCTCGCCCGGCCCGAGCCGACCTTTGGCGACGACGTTCGCCTCGGGCACCGGCACCATGCCGGTTTCCGAGCCGACGATCAGCAGCCCGTCCGAGGTCTGGGTGTAGCGCAGAGGGCGCAGCGCGTTGCGGTCCATGCCGGCGACCGCCCAGCGGCCGTCGGTCATCGCCAGCGCCGCAGGGCCGTCCCACGGCTCCATCACGGAGGCGAGATACTGGTACATCGCGGCGTGCGACGGCGGGGTGTCCTCGTCCTGCTGCCACGCCTCGGGTACCAGCATCAGCTTGGCCGTGGGCGCGTCGCGGCCCGAGCGGCAGATCGCCTCGAACACGGCGTCGAGCGCGGCGGTGTCCGACGCACCCGCCGGGATCACCGGCTTGATGTCCTCGCTCTGCTCGCCGAACGCGATGCTCGCCATCTTGATCTCGTGGCTGCGCATCCAGTTCTGGTTGCCGCGGATCGTGTTGATCTCGCCGTTATGCGCCAGGCAGCGGAACGGCTGGGCCAGCCACCATTGCGGGAAGGTGTTGGTGGAATAGCGCTGGTGGAAGATCGCGACGCGGCTCTCGAAGCGCGAATCCTTGAGGTCCGGATAGAAGTCGGACAGCGATTCGGCGAGGAACAGCCCCTTGTAGATGATCGAGCGGCACGACAGCGAGCAGATGTAGAAACCGCCGACCTGGGCTGCGATCACCCGCTTCTCGATACGGCGGCGGATCAGGTAGAGCTGGCGCTCAAACTCGGCGGCATCCATCGCATCGGGCTGCGGCCCGGCGATCATGATCTGCTCGATCTCGGGGCGCGTCGCCTGCGCCTTCATGCCGATGACCGACACGTCGACCGGCACCTGGCGCCAGCCATAGATGGTGTAGCCCGCCTCGATGATCTCGCTCTCGACGATGGTGCGGCAGGTCTCCTGCGCGCCGAGATCGGTGCGCGGCAGGAAGATCATGCCGACCGCGAGGCGGTTCGGCAGCACGCGGTGGCCGCTGCCGACGATCTGCTCGTCGAAGAAACGCAAGGGCAGGTCTACATGGATGCCGGCGCCGTCGCCGGTCTTGCCGTCGGCATCGACCGCGCCGCGGTGCCAAACGGCCTTCAGCGCATCGATCGCCGACTGGACGACGCGGCGCGACGACTGGCCGTCGGTCGCCGCGACCATGCCCACGCCGCAGGCATCGCCTTCATATTCGGGGCGGTACATGCCCTCGCGGGCAAGGCGCTCGCGCTCGGATTCCGGGGTCTTGGCCATCACTTCTTGTCCTGTTCTGCGGCGAACTTCGCCACCATCGCCTGTGCGCGCTCCATCGTACCGCGGATCGACTTTTCCATCACGGCGCGCTGCGCGGCGAGAACATCGGGATCCGCCATGACGGTCGGCGCCTGTTCGGCGTAGATTTTGCCCGAAGGCGTATCGAAAAAGGCGCTGACATCGCGCATCTGCGCGACGGTGAATCGGCGCGCATAGGCGCGTGCCATCGCGTCCAGCATCGTCGGCATCGACGCTTTCGTCAGCGCCATCGAGTGCTGGAGCTCATCGCTGACGAACCCGTCGAGCATCGCCTTGGCCTTCGGGTCCTTCGCGAACGCGGCCTGCATCTGCGGCGACTGTGCCATCGCGTTGCGGAGGTTATCCATCATCGGCCGCATCATCTGGTCGATCAGCGTGTCGATCCGCTGGGGCGGCATGATCTTGGCAATCAGCGCCGTGGCGGCAGCTAACCGGGCAGGCTCGGGAGCCTGCACGGCGGGAGCGGTCTGCGCCATCGCGGCACCGGGTGCGGTGACGGCGATCAGCAGCGCGGCAGCCAGCGCCCTCATGCGACGCTCGCTTCGCGCTTGGCCGAAACCGGTGCCTTGGCGTGCGCTTTCATCCAGGCGTGCATGTGCGCCGCCACGTCGCGGCCATCGCGGATCGCCCAGACGACGAGGCTCGCGCCGCGGACGATGTCGCCGGCGGCGAACACGCCGTCCATGCTGGTCATCATCGTCTTGCCGTCGGTGCGCAGCGTGCCCCAGCGGGTGACGCCCAGCTCCTCGGCGCCGAACAGTTTGGGCAAATCCTCCGGCTCGAAGCCCAGCGCCTTGATGACGAGGTCGGCCGGCATGTGCAGCGCCCCACCCGGATCAACTTCCGGCGCGCGACGGCCCGAAGCGTCGGGCGCGCCCAACCGCATCTTGGAGGCGCGGACGCCGCTGACCTGCTCGGTGCCCTCGAACGCCTCCGGGGCGGAGAGCCAGACGAACTCGACGCCTTCCTCCTCGGCGTTGGCGACTTCGCGCTGCGAGCCCGGCATGTTCGCCCGGTCGCGGCGATAGAGGCACTTCACCGACGCCGCGCCCTGGCGGATCGCGGTGCGCACGCAGTCCATCGCGGTGTCGCCGCCGCCGACGACCACGACATGCTTTCCGACCGCGTTGAGGCTGCCGTCGTCATAGGCGGGCACCGCGTCGCCGAAATTCTTGCGGTTCGACGCGGTGAGATAGTCGAGCGCGTCGACCACGCCCCTGGCGCCGACGCCCGGCGCCTTGATCGCCCGCGCCTTGTAGACGCCGGTGGCGACCAGGATCGAATCGTGGCGCTGGCGGAGCTCGCCCAGCGTCGCGTCGCGACCGACCTCGAAATTGCGGTGGAAGACGATGCCTGCCTGCTCCAGCCGGTCAACGCGGCGCATCACCACGTCCTTCTCCAGCTTGAAGCCGGGGATGCCGTAGGTGAGCAGCCCGCCCGAACGATCGTAGCGATCATAGACGTGCACGGCATAGCCATAGCCGCGCAGATATTCGGCGGCGGCAAGGCCTGCCGGACCCGCACCGATGATGCCGACCGACTGGCCGCGGTCGCGGCCGACCTGCACCGGCTCCACCCAGCCCTCGGCCCAGGCGGTATCGGTGATGAACTTCTCGACCGAACCGATCGTCACCGATCCGTGGCCGGAAAACTCGATCACGCAATTGCCTTCGCACAGCCGGTCCTGCGGGCAAATGCGGCCGCAGATCTCCGGCATGGTCGAGGTGCTGTTGGAGAGCTGGTAGGCCTCCTGCAGTCGTCCCTCGGCGGTCAGGCGCAGCCAGTCCGGGATATGGTTGTGCAGCGGGCAGTGCACCGAACAATAGGGTACGCCGCACTGGCTGCAGCGGCCGGCCTGCGATTCCGCATCGGGCACCGCATAGCGTTCCGCGATCTCGCGAAAGTCTTCCGCACGCAGCTGGGCGGGGCGCTTTGCCGGATACGCCTGTGGGCGTCCGACGAATTTGAGCATGGGATCGTCAGCCATGCCGCCCCCGTACAGGAGAGCGGCAGACCAATAAAGACAGCAATACTTACCTATGTGGGCTCGAAACCCGAAATTCGGCCTTTAGGGAGCAAAAATATAAGCCACAAAGGCCCGCTTCGGACCTAACGCACGGAAAGCCAAATCAGTGCGGCAGTTCCAGCAACAATACGATAGAGCGCAAAGGGCGTGAAGCCATGTTTGCTCACGATACCGACGAACCACTTGATCACGGCCAGCGCCACGACGAAGGCCACAACGAAACCAACCCCTATCTCGCCCCAGCCCACGCCGCTGGTTGCCAGCATCTCGCGGTTCTTGAGCAGTTCGAGCGCGGTCGCGCCGAGCATCGTCGGGATGGCGAGGAAGAAGCTGAACTCCGCCGCCGTGCGGCGCTCGACGCCGAGCGACAGCGCGCCCATGATCGTCGCGCCCGAACGGCTCACGCCGGGCACCATCGCCAGACACTGGACGAAGCCGATGCCGAGCACGCGCACCACCGGGATCTCGGCGATGCCGTGGATCGTCGCCGACTTGACCAGCCGCTCGATGACGAGGATCGCGACGCCGCCGATGATCAGCGCCCAGGCGACCACCTTGGGCGCGCCGAGCAGGGCCTCGATATGCTTGTGGAGCGCGAGGCCGATCAGCGCGGCGGGAATGAAGGCGATCAGCAAGTTGCGCACGAAGCGCAACGACACGGGGTTGAGCTTGAGCAGCCCGTCCAGCACCGCCCAGAAGGTGCGCCAGTAGAGCACCACCACCGCCAGGATCGCACCCAGCTGGATGACGACGTTGAACATCGCCCACCGCGCCGAATCATAGCCCATCAGCTCGCTGGCGAGAATCAGGTGCCCGGTCGAGGAGACCGGCAGGAATTCGGTAACACCTTCGACGATGCCGAGGAGAATCGCCACCAGCAACGTGGTCATGGAAAGGCTCCTTCAGGGGTCGTGCCGGGCGACCCCCTGCAAGGCGCCGCCCGGCAGGGAGAATAGGATCAGGCGGCCGGGCGGAAGCGGCTGAAGCGACCGGCCTGACGAAAGCGCACCAGCCAGCTCGGCGCCACCGTCGCCAACGGCGTCGGCGACACGCCCAGCGCGGCGAGGCTCTCGGCACCCGCCGGCACGACGTTGTCGGCCTGGAGCATCGCGAACTGGTCGCGCGTGATCGGCGTGCCGGGCAGCGACGCGATCAGGCCCGCAAGCGAATCGGGCAGCGCGACGAAGTGCGGCTTGCGGCCGATCGCGCCGGCGATCCAGTGGAGCAGCGCCGACATGCTCAGCACGTCCGGCCCGCCCAGCGTGTAGGTCTTGCCGCCATGCGCCGACGGATCCGCCAGGGCGGCCGTTACGGCCTGCGCAACGTCCGACACGAACACCGGCTGGAACCTGGTCTCGCCGCGCACGATGGGCACGATGTTCAGCGGGGCACCGGCGATCATGCCGGCGAAGCGGTTCACGAACGCATCCTCACGACCGAACACGATCGAAGGGCGCAGGATGGTGGCACCCGGAAATGCGCCCAGCACCGCCTGCTCGCCGGCCGCCTTGCTGCGACCATAAGCGGAGGGCGACGCGGCATCGGCGCCGAGCGCCGAGATATGCACCAGCGCCGCGACACCGGCAGCCTTGGCCGCCTCCGCCACGTTGCGGGCGCCCTGCACGTGCACCTTGTCGAAATCGCCCGTGAGGATGCCAACGAAGTTCACCACCGCGTCGCTGCCCTGCAGCGCGCGGGCAAGCGTCTCGGGCTTGGTGATGTCGCCGACGACGAGCTGGGTCTGGCCGAGATTGCCCTGGGTCTTGAGGAACCAGGCGTCGCGCGGCTTGCGCTCGACGACGCGGACGCGCGCACCGGCACTCAGCAGCTCCTGCGCCACGTAGCGGCCCAGAAAGCCCCCACCGCCGATCAGGGTTACCAGCCTGTCCTTCATCTTCCGCCTCACTGCCTGCGCGAACCTGCGGCCCCAATGCCGTGCGAAGGGCTAAACGGCAAGCGCGACGCGAAGTCCAATATTTTTAGCAAAAAGTGTTTGACACCCCCCGCGAACCTCCACTAGAGGCGCCGGCCTACCCCGTGCCCAGATGGCGGAATTGGTAGACGCACCAGCTTCAGGTGCTGGCGATCGCAAGGTCGTGGAGGTTCGAGTCCTCTTCTGGGCACCATTTTCCGTCTCTGGATTCGTCCAGAGACGTCCAGCAAGAGGCTGGTTTCAAAGCAAAATTTCATCGACGCTCGCTGGCAACCGTCCGGGTTGATCCAGCAAAATCCAGCAAAAGAGTCACAAAAAGAGGCTCATTGTGTGACTGCTGGGTGAACCCGGAAAATCCGGGAACACGATGATGCTGACACAGCTCAAGATCACCTCCGCAAAGCCCATGGGGAAACCCTACAATCTCGCCGATGGCCAAGGCTTGGTGCTGATCGTTCAAACGACCGGCTCGAAGCTCTGGCGCTTCCGCTATCGATATGGCGGCGTGCAGAAGACGCTCCACCTCGGTCCATGGCCGACCATCTCGCTCGTCGACGCACGCGAGAAATGCCGCGAGGCGCGAAAGGCGATGGCCGCCGGGCTCGACCCGGTCCTTGAGAAAAAGCGTGCAAAGATCACCGCCAAGTTCGCGGTAGCCACGACCTTCAAGGAGGTGGCGCTCGAATGGATCGCGAAATGCGAACGAGAGGGCCGCGCGGACGTCACCCTGGACAAGATTCGCTGGCTGCTCGGCATGGCGTATCCGCTGATCGGCACGCTTCCGATAAACTCCATCACGCCCGCCGAGACGCTCGCCGTCCTCCGCAAGATGGAGACGAAAGGCCGCTACGAGAGCGCGCGCCGCATGCGCAGCGTGCTCAGCCGGATATTTCGCTACGGCATCGCAACCGCGCGCTGCGACCGCGACGTGGCGGCCGACCTGCGCGGCGCACTGACCACCCCCAGGACCACGCATCACGCGGCAATCACGGATCCTCGAGAAGTCGGCATCCTCCTGAAGACAATGGAGACCTACACCGGTCAGGCGGTTACGCGAATCGCCATGCGGCTATCGCCTCACCTCTTCGTCCGGCCGGGCGAGTTGCGCCAGGCCGAGTGGAGCGAGATCGATGTCGATAAAGCTATCTGGTCGATTCCCGCCGAGCGGATGAAGATGCGGCGACCGCACAAGGTCCCGCTGTCCCGGCAGGTGCTGGAGATGCTCGAGGAGCTACGCGAGATCACCGGGCACCGCCAGCATCTGTTCCCATGCATGGGGCGCCCGAGGAAGCCAATGTCCGAGAATGGCGTCAATCAGGCGCTGCGGCGGCTTGGATATCAAAGCGGCGAAATGACCGCGCACGGGTTCCGGGCAATGGCCGCGACATTGCTCAACGAGATGGGCTGCTGGCACCCCGACGCCATCGAGCGGCAGCTCGCGCATCAGGAGATGTCGTCCGTCCGCCGCGCCTATGCGCGCGGCGAATATTGGGACGAGCGCGTCGCCATGATGCAGCACTGGTCCGATTATCTCGACGACTTGCGAGACTCAACGGAGGCGCCAAGGCCTGGGAAAGCCGCTTCCGGCAAAGCGAAGGCCCAGAAATCGACGGCCGGCCGCCCTCACAGCCTGCTAGCGCGATAAGCTGCCTGCATCCTGCCGGGTATGGGCCCAGCCGATACCCGCAGGGTCCGAGGCGATCGATGCCCGGGCCGGGTCCTCAACCCGATCGCTGGCAGGATCCCACAAGGGCCTTGAGACTGCCATATTGGATGAGTGTCGCCCGCCCGACCTTCACCGTCTCGAGATCGCCTGACTGAATCAGCTCGTAGACGCGCGACCGGCTGAGACCGGTTATCCGCGCCGCCGTCGATACGCGCACGGTTAGCGGCTCGATCTTCTGCTCCCAGGCGCGCTCGATCATTTCTGCCCCCGCCGCCGTGCTTCACGCGCTCTGACGAAGCTACGGTCGCCCTCGAGAAACGACACGAGCATCGCGGGAACCAGTTCTGCAATCGGCTCTTCAACGCCGTACGTCTCAGCGTACATCGTGGCGTATGATTGCAGGTCAGTCTGCAGATCCGGCGTTATCGTAATCGAGAGCTTGACCGGCGTTCGATCCGGAAGCTTCCCAAGCTTCAGCTCTGCCATGTCAGCCTCCAATGCCGCGCCATGGCGCAAGGATGAGGTCACGGTGAACGACCAGCGCGCGCTTCTGCCCGAAAGCGACGACACTGTCGTAGCTGCCGATCAGCCGCGCACCTTGGGGGATGACGAGCCCGGGGAGATCGGACCTGAGTCCGATGATCAGACTGGCGGCGATGACGCTGCCGGCGGACAGCATGTTCGGTGACGCTGGAGGGCTCAGCAGGTGCGCATTGACGTCATTCTCGCTCTTGTTCAGCAATTCGCGCGCCGCGGAGGCGACGACGGGATGAAACCTGGGGTTGTTGTCGTCACCGAGGTGATTGGTGGTCATCATCCGGCGGAGCGTGGCGACGAAGCTGCGCTGCGGATCGGACAGGATGTCAGCGATGTTCTGGACGTCGCGCACCTCTTCAATGCCGCGACGGACCTCGAGCAGTGGATTGTAATACGCCGATGCCGCGTCGGTGGCATTGAACAAGAGGGAATGCGAGAAGCGCCCGCGCCAGCCGGCCGTCAGCGTCCAGTTCTCACCCTTGATATCGTGAACGACCGTCGAACCGGTCCAGGACAGCAAGGTCGGCACGACGAGGCCCACGCCCTTGCCGCTCCGTGTCGGCGCAAACGCCATGATGTGCTCGGGCCCGTCATGGCCCAGATAGCGGCCGCCGAGCGTGCCGAGCATGACGCCTGCTTCGCGATGCAGCCCGGCGCGCTCGATCTCGCGAGGGCTCGCCCACCGCGCCGAACCATAGGTGGTGACGTTGCTCGACTGACGCGCGCGCCACGGCGAACCGAAGATCGCCGCCGCGCAGCCGAGGAACCCGCTGGCACCGGCCAGCATGCCCGCCTTGTCGAAAACGGTCGGGGCATAGGCATCATAGTGATACCGCCAGCCAAACAGCGCCCAGGGATGGTAGATCGGCACATTGCCGAGCCGGAACCAGGGTAGCCCAAGCTCGGGCTGGTAGGCTAGAATCGCCGCCGCCCACGTCGCCGCCCGGCCCCCCACGATGACGATCGCGAAGACGACAACGATCTGGCCGATGAGCAATTTGGTGGGTGTCACGTCGAGGCTCCCGCCCGCCGGACAGGACCGGCTCGGGCAGGTTCAGACTCGGTGACGGGCGCCGAAAACGGAACGGCGCTGATGGGCGCTGATGGGCTCGCTCCGGTTCAGATCGGCTAGCGCGGATCGTCCAACAGCGCTGCTGCGCCAGTGTAGTCGCTAACCTGGCCGGCGGTCCTGAAGAAGCTCAACGGACGACCGTTCGCGTCGGCGATGGCGTGGAGTTTGGTGTTCATGCCACCTTTGGTGCGCCCGATAAGGCGGCCAAGATCCCCTCTTTTAACCCGCAGGCTTGAGGCCGTACGGTGCGCCTTCAGGTAGGTCGCATCAATCATCGCCGTCTTCGGTTCCGCGTCGGCCGCAGCGAGACCCTCCATCATCCGCGTGAACACCCCAGCTGCGCCCACCGTTTCCACCGGTTGCAGAGCGTCTTGTACGGGCCGCAGGCGCTCGGCGCATCACGCCACCGCAGCCCATCAGGGTTGACGAACACGATGCCGCTCAACACCCGGCGATCATCCATCCGAGGCTTGCCGTGACTCTTGGGAAAGAACGGACGCAGCCGATCCATCTGCCCGTCCGTCAGCCAAAACAGGTAGCTCATTCCAGTCTCCTCGCGGAGCCTGAATCAGATCGCGACGCTCACATCAATGGGGCATGACCCTAATGCGAAATGTCCATTGCGCTTAAGCTTCGATTTCGCTGGATTCCTCTGCTGCCAGCCAAAGGCATTCTCCGATTTCCGGAACAGGGGAGATGTCGCGCCCGAAGCCGGCCGTGATCCGTGCGGCGGCAGCGGATGGCAGCGCACAGATTTGGGCGGCGTTCAGCCCGGCAAGAAATCCGGCGTGCGTCGGTCGAGGAAGGCAGCAATGCCTTCCTGCCCCTCTGCCGTTCCGGCCGCCGCTGCAATGGTGGCGGCTTCACGATCGAGATGCGAGCGGAGCGCTGACACTGCACCTTCCAGCAACAGACCACGCGCCGCGCCAATCGCACCCGATGGCGACCGCACCAGTCGCGCCGCGAGGCGATGTGCCTCGGCGTCCAGTGCATCATCCTCGACCGTCTGGGTAACAATGCCCAGCCGTTCGGCCGCCTCGGCATCGACGCGACGGTTGGTGAGCAGCATGGCCTGGGCCTGCCGCAGCCCGACCAGACGCGGCAGCAACCAGCTCATGCCGCCGTCCGGCGTCAGCCCAACGCCTGCATAGGCGGCGGTGAAATGCGCCGTTCGGGCGGCAAGCGCCACATCGCCGAGCAGGACCAGACTGAGCCCGGCACCCGCCGCCGGACCGTTCGCGACAACGAGAAGGGGCTTCGCCATAGTGGCCAGCGTAAACACCGCATCATGCAGCATGTCCGCCAGATCGTGCAGGAAGCGCGAGGCGCCATCGCCTGCCGCCGCGATTCCGGCGAGATCGCCGCCCGCGCAAAAGAGCCGCCCGGCGCCCGTCAGCACGACACATCGGACGGTCGGGTCCGCTGCCACGATACGCGCAGCCTTGGCGAGCGCTGCAGCAAGCGCGGGATCGATCGCGTTGCCGACCTCGGGGCGGTTGAGCGTAAGCCGCGCGACGGGCCCTTCGCGATGGAGGAGAACGGTTTCCATGATGCCCTACCCCAATCAGAGCTTGCCGGTCAGCTCTGGCACCAGCGTGAACAGGTCGCCGACCAGGCCGATATCCGCCACCTGGAAGATGGGGGCGTCCTCGTCCTTGTTGATCGCGACGATCGTCTTCGAATCCTTCATGCCGGCAAGGTGCTGGATCGCCCCGGAGATGCCGACCGCGACATAGACCTGGGGCGCGACGATCTTGCCGGTCTGGCCGACCTGATAGTCGTTGGGCGCGTAGCCTGCGTCGACCGCCGCGCGGCTGGCGCCGACCGCGGCACCCAGCTTGTCCGCCAGCGGATCGATCAGCGCGTGGAACTGCTCCTGCGAGCCGAGCGCGCGGCCGCCCGAGACGACCACCTTGGCGCTGGTCAGCTCCGGACGCTCCGACGCGGCGATCTCGGCGCCGACGAAGGTGGAGAGGCCCTTGTCGCCCGCCGCGGCCACGGCTTCCACCGTGCCGCTGCCGCCGGTCGTCGCCGCCTTGTCGAACGCGGTGCCGCGCACGGTGATCACCAGCTTCTTGTCGCTGGTCTGCACGGTGGCGATCGCGTTGCCGGCATAGATCGGCCGGGTGAAGGTGTCCGCACCCTCGACCGAGAGGATGTCCGAGATCTGCATCACGTCGAGCGCGGCGGCGACGCGCGGGGCCACATTCTTGCCCGTGGTGGTCGCCGGGAACAGCACCGCGTCATGGTCGCCCATCAACTGGACGATCAGCGGCGCGATATTCTCGGCGAGGAAATGCTCGTACGCGGCATCGTCTGCGACATGGACCTTGCCCACGCCGGCGATCTGCGCCGCGGCCTCGGCCACACCCGAAACGCCCTTGCCGGCGACGAGCAGATGGACTTCCCCCAGCTTGGCAGCTGCGGTGACGGTGGAGAGCGTCGCGTCCTTGACGCTCTGATGGTCGTGTTCGACCCAAACCAGCGTCTTCATCACGCGACTCCCATGCCCTTGAGCTTCTCGACCAGTTCGTCGACCGAACCCACCTTGATGCCCGCCTGGCGCTTGGCCGGCTCGACGACCTTGAGCGTCTTGAGGCGCGGGGTGACGTCGACGCCGTAATCGGCGACGGTCTTCTTCGCGACCGGCTTGGTCTTCGCCTTCATGATGTTCGGCAGCGTCGCATAGCGCGGCTCGTTGAGGCGAAGGTCGGTGGTGACGATCGCCGGCAGCTTGAGGTCGACGGTCTCGAGACCGCCGTCGATCTCGCGGGTGACCTTCACGCGCTCGCCGTCGATCTCGACCTTCGAGGCGAAGGTGCCCTGCGCCCAGCCGAGCAGCTGGCCAAGCATCTGGCCGGTCTGGTTCGAATCGTCGTCGATCGCCTGCTTGCCGAGGATGATCAGCCCGGGCTGCTCCTCTTGCGCCACCTTGGCGAGCAGCTTGGCAACCGCCAGCGGCTCCACCTCCTCGTCGGTCTGGATCAGGATGCCGCGATCGGCACCCATCGCGCGCGCGGTGAGCAGCACATCGGTTTCCGCCTTGGCGACGCCGATCGTGACGACGACGATCTCGGTCGCCGCGCCCTTCTCCTTCAGCCGGACCGCTTCCTCGATCGCGATCTCGTCGAAGGGGTTCATGCTCATCTTGACGTTCGCCAGATCGACGCCCGTCCCGTCCGCTTTGACGCGGGGCTTCACGTTATAGTCAAGCACGCGCTTGACCGGTACCAGGACCTTCATGCGTGCGCCTCCATGCGTTCGATGACCATGGCGATGCCCTGGCCGCCACCGATGCACATCGTGACGAGGCCATAGCGCCCGCCGGTCCGCTGCAGCTCGTACAGTGCCTTCACCAAGATGATCGCGCCGGTAGCGCCGATCGGGTGGCCGAGCGCGATGCCGCTGCCGTTGGGATTGACCTTGGCCGGATCGAAACCCAGTTGCGCCGCGACGGCACAGGCTTGCGCGGCGAAGGCTTCGTTGGCTTCGATCACGTCGATCTGATCGAGCGTCACGCCCGCGCGGCGCAGCGCGATCGGCACCGCTTCGACCGGGCCGATCCCCATGATCTGCGGGTCGACGCCGGCATGACCCCAACCGAGGATCCGGGCCATCGGCTGCAATCCGCGCGCCTCGGCCGCGCGCGCAGAGGCTAGTACCAGCGCCGCGGCACCGTCGTTTAGGCCCGAGGCATTGCCCGCCGTCACCGATCCGTCGCGTCGAAAGGCCGGACGCAGCGCCGCAAGGCTTTCCGCCGTCGTCTCGGCGCGGACATGCTCGTCGGTGGCAAAGGCGGTGATACCCTTGCGGGTCTTTACCTCGACCGGGACGATCTGCGCCGCGAACCGGCCCTCGGCGATGGCGCGGGCGGCGCGGGCATGACTTTCGGCGGCGAGCGCGTCCTGGGCTTCACGTGAGACGTCGAAGCGCTCGGCGACGTTCTCCGCCGTGACGCCCATATGAACGGCGTCGAACGGGTCGGACAGCGCCCCCACCATCATGTCGAGCATGGCAGTATCGCCCATCTTGGTGCCCCAGCGGACACCCGTGGCGAGATAAGGCGCTCGGCTCATGCTTTCGGCGCCACCGGCCACTGCCACGCCGATTTCGCCAAGCGCAATCATCTGCGCCGCCGAAATCACCGCCTGCAGCCCCGAGCCGCAGAGCCGGTTGAGGGTAAGTGCAGGCGCCCCGTGCGGAATGCCGGCCCGCACCGCCGCCACGCGCGCCAGATAGGCATCGGAAGGGAGCGTCGGGATCACCTGCCCCATGACGACGTGCTCGACATCCGCAGGCGCAAGCGCGGCGCGGTGGATCGCCTCGCCCATGACCGTCGCGCCCAGTTCGGCCGGGGCAATGTCCTTCAGACCGCCACCAAAGTCGCCAATCGCCGTGCGGGCGCCCGCCAAAATGAAGATATCTTTCGTCATCCATCCTCCTCCCGCGCAGACCTGCGCGCATTGCTTCACCGGTGGATCGGGCACCTTCTGCTCCGATGGCAGCCGCCCCCTCCCCGTGCGCCGCGGGCGTCGCATGCAAATCGAGAGCGCCTGCACAGCGCGCACCGGCGTGCGTCGTTCGCCGGCGGGTCTATAGGGCAGCCGGAGGTCAATCGGCGACTAGCCGCCGAACAAAATCACCAGCGTGACAAAATCACCAGCGTGATTGCCGTGACCTCCGGGGCGCACAAAAAGAGGGACAGGTTCGCAATCGCCCATCGTCGCGATCACCCTTGGTGTCGTCCATCTTACACCCCATCACAAAAAATCAATCAGTTGATAGATTGCATTGCGCGATACGATCATTCGGCTCTACCTTGGCCAAGCGTCGACATGCGGTATTCGAACCCGCACTTTCCGCCGACGCGCGATGCTCTTCACAGTCGCAGGACGTTTCCGGCATGAACAGGATAGCGGTGGTAACCGGCGCGAACAGCGGCCTTGGCGAGGCGACCTGCCTAGCACTAGAAGCGGACGGAGACCGCGTTCTGCGCGTCGACCTGTCCGGATGCGATATCAATGCAGATTTGGCGCAGGCGGAAGGGCGGCAGGAAGTCGTCCGCAGAGTCGAGGAACGTGCTCCGCACGGGGTAGATGCGGTGGTGACATGGGCCGGAGGCGGCGGCCCGACACTGGACCTTCTCCGGGTCAATTACTTCGGGACCATCGATATCATCGATGGGCTGCACCCGCTGCTCGCGATGTCGAAAGCACCCCGCGTGGTGGTAACCACGTCCCGCATGTCGCTCGAGCCAAGCGATGCCACGCTGGTGGGATTGCTTTTGTCCGGCGACGAGACCGAGATCGTCGCCCGCTATGGTGACGAAACGACGCCGCAACAATATTATATCGCCGCCAAGACCGCAGTAGCGCGGTGGATGCGCCGCGCCGCCATCCATCCCCGGTGGAACGACGCGGGGATCCGGATCAATGCGATCGCCCCCGGCCTGATCGAGACCCCGCGCACCCAAAAGGGCCTGGCAGCGCCCGCGATAGCAACATGGTTGCAGGCCATGCATCCGCAAGCGGAGCAGACACTCTCCAAGGCGACGGAAATCGGCGTTCTGGCGCGCTTCCTCGCTTCCGAAGAAAACAGCCTGCTGATCGGACAATGCATCTTCGCCGACCGCGGAACCGAAGCGATCCTGCGCGGCGACGCGATCTGGTAGCGCGCAGGATCGTCGGCCGCGTCAGCCTTGTGTGCGCAAGGCGGCCGCTTCGATGCCGGCGAGCGCGCAGGCCTCGTCCCTATCGGACAAGTCCCCCGAAATGCCCACGGCGCCGATCGTGTGTCCCGCCCCGTCGACCAGGAGAACGCCGCCCGCGGCAGGAACGACGCCGCTGGGGGCGATCGGCCCCAGCGAGGCGAGGAACGTCGGCCGCTCCCCCGCCATGTCGCCGATCTTCCGCGACGACATGCCGAGGAACAACGCCCCCGCCGCCTTGCCGAGCGCCAACTGAAAGCGCCCCGTCGAGGCGCCATCCTGCCGCTGATAGGCGATCACATGGCCACCGGCGTCCAGGACAACGACGCCCAGGGGTTTCAGCGCAAGTTCGCGCGCCTTGGCGAAGGCGCCCGCAATGATCGTGGTCGCCTGATCAAGGGATATATGGCTCATCGGTCTTTCCCGTTCTGGTTCATCGCATCGAGCGCGGGCGGCACCGGACCGCCTGTCGCCCAGTCGAGCAGTTCGATTGTATGGACGACCGGGGTTTTGGTCCGGGTTCCGATCTGCATCGCGCAGCCGATGTTCCCGGCGGCGATGACCGGCGCGCCGAGCCGTTCGAGTTGGGCGACCTTCCGCGCGCCCAACTGGCCGGCGATCTCGGCCTGCAGGATATTGTAGGTGCCGGCCGAGCCGCAGCACAGATGCGCTTCGGCCGGTGTCACGACGGTGAAGCCGGCTTGCGTCAGCAGCGCCTTGGGGGCGTCCGTGACTTTCTGGCCGTGCTGCAGCGAGCAGGCGGCGTGATAGGCAACCGCCATGTCGCGTGGCTGTGCCGACGGCAGGCCGATCTCGGCCAAGAACTCCGTGACGTCGCGCGCCAGTGCGGAGACCCGCTCGGCCTTCGCCGCATAGGCTGCGTCGTTGCGCAGCATGAAGCCATAATCCTTGATCGTCGTGCCGCAGCCCGAGGTGGTCACGATGATCGCGCGCAGCCCGCCTGCCTCGATCTCGCGCGTCCAGGCGTCGACATTCCTGCGTGCCGCGTCGAGGGCTGCCGCCTCCCGTCCCATGTGATGGACAAGCGCGCCGCAGCAGACCTCGCCCGATGCGAAGGTCACGTCATAGCCGCACCGGTTGAGAAGCCGTACCGTTGCCGCGCGAATCTCGGGGCGGAGCGAGGGTTCGGCACAGCCCTGGAGCAGGGCGACACGCCCCCGCGCGCGCGGCACCGGCGAGGACTGCGCCAACGAGGCGGGCGGTGTCGTTCGCGGGGCCAGATCGAGCATCGCTACCATGGGTGCGAAGGCGTTGAAGCGCGCAAGAACGGAGCGAAGCGGCCTTGCCAAGGCCGCGAGCCGCAACGCAGCGCGGAAGCGGCGCGGACTGGGCAGAACGAGTGCCAGCAGGCTTCGATAGAGCCGCTGCGACAAGGGGCGTCGATAGCGCGCCTCGATATAGGCCCGCGCATGATCCACCAGGTGCATATAGTGCACCCCCGAGGGGCAGGTCGTCATGCACGACAGGCAGGACAGGCAGCGATCGATGTGCTTGACGACCTTTTCGGTGGGCTCCCGCTCGTTTTCGAGCATATCCTTCATCAGATAGATGCGCCCGCGCGGCGAATCCAGCTCATCGCCCAGCAGCGTGTAGGTCGGGCAGGTCGCGGTGCAGAAGCCGCAATGCACGCATTTGCGGACGATCGATTCGGATGCGCGCATCGCCGGATCGGCGAGGCTCGCCGGCGAGAAGTTAGTCTGCATGCGCCGGCTCCCCGTCCAGGAAACGGCCCGTCTCGAACACGCCGTCGGGATCGAACGCCCGGCGAACCCGCGCTTCCAGCGCCGCGACGCCCGGTGCGCGCGGATGCTGCGCGGGAATCGTCGCCCGCACGGCATGGGGTGCACGAAGCAACAGCGCCTCTCCATCCGCCGCGCGTGCGATCGAGCGGACCGGCACGACAGGATCGTCCAGGCTCGCCCAGATCCGCCCCCCGCCCCAGTCCAGCGCGAGGCGCCGCGCATGGGGGGCAAGTCTCGCCGCAACCTCCGGTGCGCACCGCGGACCGACATGGATGCACCAAAGCATCGCGCCATCGAGACCGGATCCGGTCCCGGCCTGCCGCCACAACGCATTCGCCATGTCTTCTTCCAATCGCTGCAGGGGACCGAACTCACGCAGCATTTGCGAAAGCAGGGCGCAGCGCGCGACGACCGAAGGCTCGAAGCCGGCGACGCGGAAAAGCGTCGCTCCATCGGGGTGGCGGGCGGCAGCCGAGACTTCCGCATGGCTGCCCAGCGCGCGCATCATCGCAGTGCACGAAGCCGCAGGGCCGAGCCCATCCAATCGCAAGGTGACCGACACCCTTGGACGGGGCAGGACCTTGAGCGTCAGTTCGGTCAGCGCGACGAGGCGCCCCCAGCTTCCCGCGACGAGCTTGGACAGATCGAAGCCGGTGACGTTCTTCACCACCTTGCCGCCCGCGACGAAGACCTCTGATCGTCCGGATACCGCCGTGAACCCCAGAAGATGATCGCGCGCGCTACCGGCAGTCACCCGCCCCGATCCCGCCACCCCGGCAGCGATCACGCCACCGATGGTCGCGGCACCGGCAGGCGCGCCGAACAACGGCCCGTGGTCGAACGGTTCGAACGCCAGCATCTGCCGCTCCGCAGCGACCAGTGCCTCCACCTCGGCCAACGGGGTTCCAGCCCGCACCGTGAGCACCAGTTCGGCGGGATCATAAGCGACCACCCCCGACAATCCGGTGGTGCGAACGATGCGCGCCTCGCGCGGCGCACCGATCCGCGCCTTGCTGCCGCCGCCACGGATCTCGACGCGCACGCCGTCGCGCTTCGCGTCGGCGATCGCGTCGCACAGTTGCTCGGCGCTGTCGGGCTGAACCTGATTCATCAGAACCGCGGAATGTCGGGAAAGGCGTGCCGGCCGCCATGAACATGAACGCGGCCGAGTTCGGCGCAGCGATGGAGGCGCGGAAAGACCTTGCCGGGGTTGAGCAGAAGCTGCGGATCGAAGGCACACTTCAGCCGCTGTTGCTGCTGGAGGTCGATCTCGCTGAACATCGCGGGCATCAGATCGCGCTTTTCCACGCCCACCCCATGCTCGCCCGTCAGGACCCCGCCCATTTCGACGCAGAGGCGCAGAATGTCGTTTCCGAATGCCTCGGCCTTGGCCAGTTCGCCGGGCCGATTGGCATCGTACAAGATCAGCGGGTGGAGATTGCCGTCGCCGGCATGGAACACGTTGGCGACACCCAGGCCATAATGCGCGGAGAGTTCCTCCATGCGACGCAGGACGTCGGGCAAGCGGCGGCGCGGAATCGTGCCGTCCATGCAGTAATAATCCGGCGCCAGTCGCCCCACCGCCGGAAAGGCCGCCTTGCGCCCCGCCCAGAATGCGAGCCGCTCCACCTCGCTGTTGGAGATCCGACGGGTGACGGCGCCGTTCTCGTCGGCAATGCGGTCGATCTCGACGATCAGATGGTCGCATTCCGCTGCGGGACCGTCCACTTCGACGATCAGCAAGGCGCCGACGTCGAGCGGATAGCCGACGTTGACGAACGCTTCCGCCGCATGAATCGCCGGCTTGTCCATCATTTCCATGCCCGCGGGGATGATGCCCTCGGCGATAACCTGCGCCACGCACGCGCCGGCCTGTTCGGCATCGGGAAACCCCAGCAGGATCGCCCGTGCCCGTTCCGGCTTGGGCAGGATGCGGACGGTGACTTCGGTGACGACGCCCAACAGCCCTTCCGATCCGACGACAACCCCCAGAAGATCCAGGCCTGCGGGGTCGAGATGGCGCCCGCCCAGGCGTACGATCTCGCCGTCCATCAGCACCAGCTCGACGCCCAGCACGTTGTTGGTCGTGAGGCCATATTTCAGGCAGTGCACACCTCCCGAATTCTCGGCGACATTACCGCCGATCGAGCAGGCGATCTGACTGGACGGATCGGGTGCGTAATAGAATCCGGCGCCCTCCACCGCTTGTGTTATCGCAAGGTTGGTCACCCCCGGCTGGACGACTGCGATGCGCTCGTCATAGTCGATGTCGAGCACCTTCTTGAACTTGCCCATGCCGAGCAGCACCGCGTCGGCGAGCGGCAAGGCACCTCCCGACAGGGACGTGCCGGCCCCGCGCGGCACCACCTTTACGCCTTGCGCATGGCACCAGCGCAAAATCGCCGAAACCTGCTCGACGGAGTCCGGCAGCACCACCACCAGCGGCGGTTGCCGATAGGCGGTCAGTCCATCGGATTCATAGGGCCGCAGCGCGTCGGGATCGTCGATCACGCCATCCCCGGGGACGATGGCGCGCAGCGCCGCCGCGATCGCGTCCCGATTCTTCAAGGCCGTTGCGTCTGGTACCGGCATCACGATCGACATCAGGCGCCTCCGCTCCCCGGCGGCGACACGCCTGCCGAGCCGAGGCCGGGGAGATGCGTACAGCCTTCTACCCTATCGTCGATCGCCCGCACGTTGATTTTCCCCTCCGGCGCCCAAGCGCCCTGATCCACGATGCGAGATCTAATTGCATTTTCTGCCGTTCGATAGATATAAAGTGCATGTTCGTCGCTTCCGCCGAAGCAACGGGCCCGTTCCTTGGCGGCAACGGCGGCGGAGCGAAGCCGGTGTGACGCATGCATCACATCCGTGTCGCGGGAGCCCATCGCAGTTGGGGGCGCCGTTCTAAAGACGCCGGGACGCGCATCGCGCGCACCCCGGCAGCAGAGCAGGGAGAGACGATGGCTACGGTCCAATATGATGTCGAAGGCTCGGTAGCCGTACTGTCGGTCGACTATCCCCCCGTGAACGCCCTGAGCGCAGCGGTACGGGTCGATCTGGGCCACGCGCTGGAACGCGCGGCTGCGGACCCGGCCGTCGACGCCATCGTCCTCCTCGGGAGCGGCAAGACGTTCGTCGCCGGCGCGGACATCACCGAACTGGGTACCGACAAGTCGCAGGTCCGGCCCAAGCTTACCGACATCCAGGCCAGCCTCGATTCGTTTCGCAAGCCCGTGGTCGCGGCGATCCACGGCACCGCCCTCGGTGGCGGCCTCGAACTGGCGCTGGCCGCCACCGCACGCGTCGCCGTCGCGGGCGCGAAGGTCGGGCTGCCCGAGGTCAATCTCGGGATTCTGCCCGGCGCAGGCGGAACGCAGCGCCTGCCGCGGCTCGCCGGGGTCGAAGCGGCCATCGAGATCATCACCACCGGCAAGCAGTTGACGGCGGAGCAGGCGCGCGAACTCGGCATTCTCGATGCCGTTGTCGATGATCTTCGCGCCGGTGCCGTCGCGTTCGCGCGCGCCATGGTGGCGTCGGGCCGGCCCACCCTTCCCGTCATCGCGCGGGACGGCAAGGTGACGGGCATAGGGGCCGAACTGTTCGCCGAAGCCCGCAACAAGGTGGCAAAAAAGGCCCGCGGCAAGATTGCCCCGCTGGTGGCGATCGATTGCATCGAAGCAGCCTGCACCATGCCCGCCGGTGACGCACTGGCGCTGGAAACGCGCAAGTTCCAGGAACTGTTCGCAAGCGATCAGCGCAAGGCACTGATGTACTATTTCTTCGCAGAGCGCGAAGCGCGCAAGGTTCCCGGCATCGACGCGCAACCGAAACCGGTGCGCACCGCCGCCGTGATCGGCGCCGGCACGATGGGCGCCGGGATCGCCATGGTCTTCGCCAATGCCGGTATAGACGTCTGGCTTGCCGATATCAGCGATGTCGCGATCGCGAAGGGAATGGCGACGATCCGTCGTACCTATGAGACCTCGGTCGGTCGGGGCTCCCTCGCGCCATCGGCGATGGAACGCGCCTTGTCGCGCATCCGCTCGACGACCGATTATGCGACCTTCGCGCATGCCGATCTGGTCGTCGAGGCCGCGTTCGAGCGGATGGACATCAAACGGGAGATCTTCGCGAAGCTCGATGTGGTGATGCGTCCCGGCGCGATCCTCGCCACCAACACCTCGTCGCTGAACATCGACGACATCGCCGCCGCCACCACCCGTCCGCAGGACGTTGTCGGCGTGCATTTCTTCTCTCCGGCCAATGTCATGAAGCTGCAGGAGAATATCCGCGGCGCGGCGACGTCGGACGAAACGATCGCCACGGTCATGGCGCTGGGCAAGACGCTCGGCAAGAACGTCGTGCTCGCCGGGAACTGCGACGGCTTCATCGGCAACCGGATGCTGCAATATTACACCGGCGAAGCCGAATTCCTGATGGAACAAGGCGCGACGCCCGAACAGATCGATCGGGTGGCGGAACGGTTCGGCATGCCGATGGGCCCCATCTCGATGCGGGACATGAGCGGCCTCGACGTTGGCGTTCTCGTACGCAAGGCGCGCTTGGCGTCGCTGCCCGCAGGCGAGCGCTTTTCCCCGATCCTCGAACGGCTGGTGGAACAAGGGCGCCTTGGCATGAAGGCAGGCAAGGGCTTCTATCGCTACGAAGGACGCGACAAGCAGCTCGACCCGGAAACCGACGCGATCATCGCGGCCGTTTCGAAGGACTTCGGTATCACGCGGCGCCCCTTCTCCGATGACGAAATCGAATTCCGTCTGTTCGCCCCGCTGGTCAATGAAGGCGCGAAGGAACTGGAGGACGGCACAGCCTTGCGCGCCAGCGATATCGATGTTGCCTGGGTCAATGGCTATGGCTTCCCCGCCCACAAGGGCGGACCGATGTTCTGGGGCGAACAGGTCGGCCTGGAACGCATCTATGCGGCCGCGCTCGAGGCGGCACGGCGCAACGGCCCGCGCTGGGGACCGGGCAAGCTTCTCGAACGGCTGGCACGCGAAGGCCGGAGCTGGAAGGACGCGTAGCATGGCCACCCGGCAAAGCCTCACGCCCTTGCTCCACCCGCGATCGGTGGCGGTCATCGGCGCATCCGGCGACGTGACCCGGATCGGCGGGCGGGCGCTGCGTCATCTCGTGCAGGTGGGATTCGAGGGCGGCATCTTCCCGGTGAACCCGACCAGAATCGAGGTCCAGGGGCTGAAAGCGTGGGCGCGCATCGAGGACATACCCACGACGCCGGATTGTGCGATCATCGCGCTGCCCACCGGTGCGGTGCTTCCCGCCATCCAGGCCTGCGCCCGCAAGGGAGTGCGCGCGGCGGTGATCTTCAGCTCCGGCTTTGCCGAACTGGGTGCCGAAGGCGAACGGCTCCAACAGCAGATCGTCGCCGATGCCCGTGCCCATGGGATGCGCCTGCTCGGCCCCAATTGCCTGGGCGCCTATAATCTTCATGCGCGCAGCTTCCTTTCTTTCTCCGGGATCTGCGACGATGTGGCGGGGACGGCAGGCCGCCTCGGGCTCGTCAGCCAAAGCGGTGGCTATGCTGGGGAAGTCGTCAAATCCGCCGGCGATGTCGGGCTGGCGTTCGGCGTCTGGATCACGACCGGCAACGAGGCCGACATCGGACTGGGCGAAGCACTGGGATATCTCGCGACCAGCAAGGACGTCGACGTCGTGGTCGGCTATATCGAGGGCGTTCGCGATCCGGCCGCCTTTTACGAGGCGCTCGCCGCAGCGCATGCGCGCCGCAAGCCGGTCATCGTCCTCAAGGTCGGCAGAACCGATCAGGGTGCGCGGGCGGCCGCGTCGCACACTGCCTCGCTTGTCGGTTCGGACGCAGTCTACGACGCGGTATTCGCGCGTTTCGGCGTGTACCGCGCCCGCACGACAGAAGAGATGCTCGACGTGGCCTATGCCGCAAGCCGCGGACGGTTCCCCCACGGCAAGCGTCTCGCCATTCTCACCAACTCCGGCGGGATCGGCGTTCAGGCGGCGGACTTCGCTGCGGACGAGCAGTTGGAGGTAGCGGCGGTTTCCCCCGAGGTGCAGCGCGAACTGGTGGCGATTTCGCCCAATGGCGCGCCGTTCAATCCGATCGATCTGACCGGCCAGGTTGCCAACGACCCTCCGATGTTCGCGCGCGCGATCGACGCCGTGCTGGGATCAGGCGAGTTCGACATGGCCTATTGCAATGTCGGCCTGATCGCCGGTCTCCCGTTCATTGAAAAGCCCTTGCTGCACGGGCTGACGGAAGCTGCGCAGCGCTTTGCGGACCTTCCCATGGCTGTTTCGGTGACCGCCCCCGACGCGATCGTGAATGCCTATCAAGAGGCCGGCTATCTTTGCTATCGGGAGCCTGCCCGGGCCATCAAGGCATTGGCGGCACTCGCGCAGTTCCACGCCGCATGGGCCACGCCCCTGCCCCCGCGAAGCGCGCAGGGGCGCAGCCCCCGCATCGAAGCCGGCGCACGTTTCTCCGAAGCCGATGGCAAGGCATTGCTGGCTGCCATCGGCATTGCATCGCCCACCGAATATCTGGTCGCCGATGCAGCCGGCGCGCACGACGCCGCGCGCAGGATCAACGGCCCGGTCGCCATCAAGGTCGTATCGGCCGACATCCTGCACAAAAGCGACGTCGGCGGCGTTGCCCTCAATGTCGCGCCGGGTTCCGCTGCGGACTGCGTTGCCGCCATGCAGGCGACCGTGAGTGCGAAATCGACAGGTCGGATCGGAGGCTATCTCGTCTCGCCGATGATCACCGAGGGGGTCGAATGTTTCGTCGGCACGCACAATGATCCGCTGTTTGGCCCGACGGTGACGTTCGGGCTGGGGGGTGTGGCGGTCGAGCTCCTGAAGGACGTGACGACCCGGCTCGCACCGGTAAGCGCGGCAGAAGCCACGGAAATGATCCGGGGAACCAGGAGCTTCCCGCTTCTCGACGGATTCCGGGGACGGCGGCGCGCCGACATTCCGGCGCTGGCCCGAGCGATCAGCGCCGTCTCGCACCTTGCTGCCGTCAATGCCGATAGCGTGCGGACGATCGAGATAAACCCGCTTCGCGTACTGGACGAGGGTAAGGGGGCAATCGCGCTCGATGCCGTGATCGAGACCCGCCCCCGCCATCCCACGCAACCGCCCCAGGACATATCCTCGCAGGGAGAGCAACGAGCATGACTGATCTAGTGCTACGCGAGACCCGCGAGGATGTCGCCGTCCTCACGATGAACGACCCGACCCGGCTGAATCCGCTGTCGGACGCGATGCGCGCGGCATTGCTGGAGGCGTTCGAAACCGCAGCGTTCGACGACGCCGTCCGCACGATCGTGCTCGCCGGGGCGGGCGGCAATTTCACCGCGGGCGCAGACATTCGACAGCTCCTCGTCCCCGGCGGTCCGGACCCGGCCCGCTCGCGACGACGGTTGACGCCGCTGCATCGCCTCATCGAGCTGATTGCTGGTGGACCGAAGCCCGTCATCGCCGCCGTCGAAGGTGCCGCCTTCGGGGCGGGCTTGTCCATCGCCGCCGCGAGCGACTTCGTCATCGCCGGCGAAGATGTTCGGTTCGGGGCCGCTTTCGGCAAGATAGGGCTCACGGCGGACTGCGGCCTGATCTGGTCGCTCCCGCAGCGCATCGGCCGAACCCTTGCCCGCGACCTCATGTTCACCGGGCGGCCGGTCAAGGGTCCGGAGGCGCTCGCGATCAGCCTGATCGACCAACTTGTTCCCCCCGGCACCACGCTCGACGCAGCGTTGGCGAAGGCCGCCGCCTATCGCGGCGTCGCCCCGCTGGCGATCGCAGCGATGAAGTCGGCCTTTGTGCAGGGCCCGGGACCGCTGAGCGACGCCCTTGCGCTCGAACGGCAGCAACAGCCGATGTTGAGCATGACGCAGGATCATGCCGAAGGCCTGGCCGCCTTCACCGAGAAGCGCGCGGCAGGGTTCACAGGGCGTTGATGCCTTGCCGGCAACCCCAATCCGGTCCGCGCCCGTGATACGGATCTTCGCCGCAACGCCCTTCTATCTGCAGGGAGTGGGCGCATTGGCGCATGTCGGGGCAGTCGCGGCCCGTCATGGTCGCAAACCCGGCCTCATCATCGATGCACGGGTGCGACCGCTTGTCGGGGACGCGATCCGAGCCAGCTTCGCGGTCCCGCCACGCGAAGTGGCGTTCGCGGGGGAAGTTACCGATGGCAACATCGCGTTGCTGTCGCAGGAAATGGCGGGATGCGAAGTCATCATCGGCGTCGGCGGTGGCAAGGCGCTCGATGCAGCAAAGGGCGTTGCCCTGCGGATCGGCTCGCCTTTCCTCTCGGTGCCGACGATCGCCTCCAACGACGGACCCGCCAGTCGCGGCATCGCGATATACGACGACACGCATCAGCTCGTGCGCGTGGACCAGCTGCCGAGCAACCCCGTCGCCGTGATCGTCGACAGCGCGATCATTGCGCGTGCGCCCCCGCATTTTCTCAGGGCAGGCATCGGCGACGCCATCGCCAAGACCTTCGAGGCGCAGGCATGCGCGCGAACAGCGACGCGTACCAAGCAGGGCACGACCGCGACGCACGCCGCTCTTGCCATCGCCGATGCCGCCTACCGCCTGCTTCGAACGCATGCCGAGGCTGCGTTGGCGTCGGTGAATCGAGGGGAGCACAGCGAGGCATTGGAGGCCACGATCGAGGCTTGCATCCTTTTGAGCGCGCTGGGTTTTGAAAATGGCGGCCTGTCCATCGCGCATTCGGTAACCCGGGGGCTCCTGCGCCTGGACGGCGCCAAGGAACGGCTGCACGGCGAACATGTCGCGTACGGCGTTCTGGTGCAGCTTGTTGTGGAACGCCGCCCGAACGCCACGCTTGTCGAGATGGCGGCATTCCTCACCCGTATCGGCTTGCCTATTTCGCTCGCGGACCTCGGCGTGCGTGCCGTGACGCCGGAACTGATCGAAACGACGGCGGCGGTCATTCTGTCCAGCCCCCATGTCCGGGCGACGGACCGCCACCTCACGCAAGGAGACATTGCGGCGGCCATTCGCTTCGTCGAGACCCTGCCGGCACGCGCGCCGCGCGCCCCGGAATCCGGCGTCACATACGTAATTTCGCACGGTGCCGGTTGGACGCCTCCTCGCGTCTGCCCTACGCCTGGTGCCAGGAGTGGATGATGGCAATCAATTATGATGCCCTGATGCGGCAGGCGTTTCCTGACCTTGTCCGCAGCTATAGCTGGCGCGATACGATCCTGTATGCGCTGGGACTGGGCATCGGCACCGACCCGCTCGATCCCGCGGAACTCGCGTTCGTCTTCGAGCAGCGGCTTCAGGCGATGCCGACCATGGCCGTCGTGCTGGGGCACCCCGGCTTCTGGTACGATCGACCCGAAATAGGCATCGATCTGCGCAGCGTCCTGCACGGCGAGCAGTCGTTGACAATTCACACCCCCCTTCCGCCGGAAGGAGTCGTGATTGCGCGCAACTCGGTCGATGAAGTCATCGACAAGGGCGAGGGCCGCGGCGCCATTTTGCGCGTGCGCCGAGATCTCATCGATCAAGCCAGCGGCGCGCTGCAATCGACGCAAGTCATGTCGATCTTCTGTCGTGCCGATGGCGGGTTCGGCGGCCCGTCGATGGGCAAGCCGCAGCCGGAAAGCGTGATCCCAGATCGCCCGCCAGATCTGTCGATCCTCCGGCCGACCCTTCCGCAGTCGGCGCTGATCTATCGCCTGTCGTCGGACCTCAATCCGCTGCATGCCGATCCGGATGTCGCCAGAGCGGCCGGTTTCGAGCGCCCGATTCTGCACGGTCTGGCGACCATGGGCATTGCCGCCTACGCGCTGATTGCCGGGTGCCGCGCAGGTGATGCGGCGGCACTGCGCGATCTGCGCTGTCGCTTCTCCGCGCCGCTTTTTCCCGGCGAAACCGTGCGCACCGATATCTGGAATCTGGACGACGCGTTCGTCTTCCGGTGCACGGCCGTCGAACGCGACAAGCTAGTGCTGGATCGCGGCAGGGCCGTTTTCGCGTGATCGCCGCCCTTCGCAACAATGGAGAGCCAACGTGACCCCGTCACCACCGGCCGCAACCTATTTCCGCTACCTCGCCGAAGGACACTTCAAGATCCAGCGGTCGCCGAGCACCGGCGAATGGGTGTTCTACCCCCGGACGATCGCGCCGCGCACAGGCGCCACCGATCTGGAATGGGTTGTGCCCAGCGGCATGGGCACGGTCTACGCCACGACCGTAAAGCGCATGAAGCCCCCGATCCCGAACATCAACATCGCGATCGTCGAACTAGACGAAGGGCCGCGGATGATGACGCATGTCGAGGGGATTGCCCCAGAGGATGTCGCGATCGGCATGCGCGTGCGCGCCAAAATCGCGAACGGCCCGGACGACGCGCCCATCCTGGTGTTCGAGCCGGAGAGCCGGACATGAACGCGGCGAGGAACCTGCGCGGCAAGACCGCCTTTGTCGGGACCGCGACCTTCGGCTGCGGCGAAGCACCTGGCTATTCCGCGCTCGAAATCGCTGCGGAAGCGGGGCGGCTCGCCGTCGCGGATGCCGGTTTGCAGCTTGCCGATATCGACGGGCTGTTCATCTGCCTGCCGAACGATTTCCTCTCCGGGCTGACCATCGCCGAATATTACGGCATCCGCCCGAAGATGACGAACAACAGCCGGACGGGCGGCTCGGCCTTTCTGGGCCATGCCGAATGGGCGATGCTCGCGCTCGATGCTGGGCTGATCGATTATGCGCTGATCTGTTACGGGTCCAATCAGAGGACCGGCGCTGGGAAGCTGGTCAGCGCCCAGGCCCCCTCGCCCTTCGAGCATCCCTATCGCCCGAACAACCCGGCCGCCTCCTATGCCCTCGCAGCATCGCGCCACATGTTTGAATATGGCACCACCCCGGAGCAACTCGCATCGGTCGCGGTCGCCGCCCGGCAATGGGCCAACCTGAATCCGGAAGCATTTCGACGCGGTCCCCTTTCGATCGAGGACGTGCTGGCGACACGGATGGTCGCCGATCCGCTCCACGTCGCGGAATGCTGCCTCGTCACCGATGGCGGTGCAGCCGTGGTGATGACCCGCGCGGACCGGGCGAAGGACCTCGCAAAGACGCCGATCGCCCTGCTCGGCACGGCATCGGCGACCTGGCACAGCGAAATCGCCCAGCTGGCCGATCTGACCGTCACCGCCGCCAGCGAATCCGGTGCCCGCGCTTTCGCGCAAGCGGGCGTGACGCCTGCGGACATCGACGTCGCCAATCTCTATGACGCCTTCGCGATCAACACGATCCTGTTCCTCGAAGATCTCGGCTTCTGTCCGAAAGGCGAAGGCGGCCGGTTCGTGGAGAGCGGGGCGATCCGTCCCGGCGGATCGTTGCCGGTCAACACCAATGGCGGCGGCCTGTCGTTCTGCCATCCCGGCATGTACGGCCTCTTCACGCTGGTGGAGTCCGTTCGCCAGCTGCGCGGAGAAGCCGGCGAACGCCAGGTCCGAAATGCCCGCCTCGCCCTCGCACACGGCAACGGAGGCACGCTGTCCAGCCAGGCAACGTGCATCCTCGGCCTGCCCGAAACGATCTGAGGAAGCCGCCGATGTCCATCCGCTCGCAGAACGACGGCTCGGTAGTCACGGTGACCATCGATCGCCCGGCGAAGAAGAATGCACTCGATCTCGGCATGCGGATCGACCTGGCCCGCGCGTTCGAACAGATCAAGGCGGACTCCTCCCTCCGCGCCGTCGTTCTCGCCGGCGCCGGCAGCGACTTCTGCGCAGGCGCGGATGTGCGCGAAATGGGCGGCGCCAACATTGCCGAGTCGATGGCGCGGGTCGAGATATTGCACCGCATGGTTCGGAGTGTCGTCCGCACCGACATTCCCGTGATCGCAGCGATACGGGGCGTTTGCGTCGGCGTCGGCTGGTCGCTGGCACTCGCATGCGATTATGTGATCGCCGCGCCGGACGCGCGCTTTCAGTTCGCCTTCCGCCAAATCGGACTCGCTCCCGATGGCGGCGCGGTTCATCTCCTGTCGCAAAATCTTGGACCGATCCGCGCCAAGGCTCTGGTCTATTCGGGCCAGATGGTCACCGGCGAGCAAGCTGCCACGCTGGGCCTGGTCAGCGAACTCGCGCCTGCAGAGGACGTCGTCGCGCGCGCGCAGCAGCTAGCAGCGGAACTGGCAAGCGCGCCCACCCTCTCGCTTCGCATGTCGAAACGCCAGTTCACCGCAGCCGAAAACCAGACGTACGAGGAGGCGCTGGCGGCAGAGGTACTGATGCAGCCGCTCCTCGTGCGATCGGAGGATTTCCGAGAAGGGACTGCCGCTTTCAAGGAGAAGCGCAAGCCCAAGTTCATCGGTGCCTAGGATAGCCGAAACCAAGGCTTCCTTCCGTAAAAGTTCGAGACTGAAAGGCTCAGACCATGGATTTTTCGACCTACCCCGACTTGTTCAAGTTCGAACTCGCAGATGGCGTGCTCACGGTAACGCTCAATAACCCGGCGCAGATGAATGCGATTTCCACCGTGATGGACGACGAACTGCCGCGGATCTTCTTCGAGGCCGATCGCGACAAGCGCGTCGAGATCATCGTCCTGACCGGCGAGGGCCGTGCGTTCTCCGCCGGCGGCGACCTTGAGGGCATGAAGAAGAATCTCGACGGGATCGACAACTTCCTTGCCGGCTATCGCAACGGCAAGCGCTTCATGCAGCTGATGCTCGACACCGAAAAGCCGATCATCGCCAAGGTGAACGGGGACGCCGTCGGCATGGGTTGCACCCTCGCCCTTTGCGCCGACATCGTCGTCGCCAGCGATGGCGCGCGCTTCGGCGATCCGCATGTGCGCGTCGGCCTCGCCGCCGGCGACGGCGGGGCCGTGTTCTGGCCGCATAATTCGGGTTCGGCGAACGCGAAATATTTCCTGATGACGGGCGATCTCATTTCCGCCACCGAGGCGAAGGAAATCGGGCTGATCGCCAAGGTCGTGCCGCAGGACGGGCTGGACGCCGAGGTCGCGCGGATCATCGGCAGGCTGAAAAGCAACTCCTCGGTTGCCGTCCGCTTCTCCAAATCGATCCTCAACATCCCGCTGCGCCAGGCGCTCGCCAGCTCGGTCGACGCGGGCTTCGCGCTGGAAAGCATTTCGAGCCAGCTCCCGGACCATCGGGAAGCGGTCCACGCCTTTGTCGAAAAGCGGAAGCCCGATTTCAGCCGGAAGTGAGGCGTGGCAGACATGTCGGCGAGCGCGGGCAAGATTGCCGTGGTGACCGGCGCGGCGCAGGGGATCGGTCGTGCGATCGCCCTGCGGCTCGCCGCGGACGGCGCCGACATCGCCTTGCTCGATCTGGATGGGCCGGCAGTGCGATCGGTCGCCCAAGAAATCGAGACGCTCGGACGACGCGCGCTTCCACTGGAGACCGACATGCTCGATCGGGCCGCCATCGCTGGCGCGTTCGCGACCATCGCGTCGACGCTCGGACCAGCGGATATCCTGGTCAACAATGTCGGCCAAAGTGCGCGGGAACGCGCCGCCCCCTTCTGGGAGGCGCGTGCAGAGACCGCAGATTTTCTACTGCGCATCTGCCTCCACACGGCGATGGACGCATCGCGCGAGGCCGTTCCGGCGATGCGCAGTAGAAATGCCGGGAGGATCATCAACATCTCCTCCGACTCGGCCTTTGTCGGCAGCAAATCATCGGCCGCATATGCGGCGGCAAAGGCCGGCCTGATCGGATTCACCCGCTCCTTGTCGCGCGAATTGGCGGGGAACCGGATTACCGTGAACGCTATTGCGCCCGGCTATATTCGCACGCGGGCAATGGAGCTGCTTCCCGCAGCGTTCGTGCACAAGGCAATCGAAGAAACGCCGCTCGGGATGCTGGGCGAGCCGAGTGACATCGCCCACGCCGTCGCCTTCTTCGCAAGCGATGCAGCACGCTATGTCACCGGGCAGACGCTGATCGTGAATGGCGGGCGCTGGATGAATTGACCGGCAGGAAAGGGGCTTGGTGCACTGATTGATTTCGCAATCGTCGTGGAAGCAACGCAGGAGATCGTCCGATGACGCGCTATGATCCCTTCACCGATCAATCGCTCTTCCCATGGAAGCTGGTCGAGCAGGATCGTGCGATGTGCCCGGTTCACGCAGCGCAAGGCCCGCAGAATTTCGACTATCACCGAGTCAACACCTACGACCTCGTCCGCGAGGTAAGCCGGCGGTTCGACGCATTCTCGAACAAACTCGGGGTTCAGCCCTTGGGGGCCTATCCGGAAGAAGAGCAGGTGCTGGAGTTCGCCGATCCGCCGGAGCATACGCTGCACCGCCAGTTGATCGGAAAAGCCTTCTCCGTCGCGCGGGTGAACGAGAAGCTGGATCGCATTCAGCAGATCGCGGACGACCTGGTGGACGCAATCGCCCGGCGCGGGAACCGCTTCCGCCTCCGCTATGATTTCGGTCGTCTCCTCCCGGCGCAGGTAATTGCCGAGATCCTGGGTGTTCCGATCCACGACCAGGCGCAATTCATTGCCTGGTCCGAAATCATGGAGGCAGCGTCGAACGAAATCGAGCCGTCCCCGGAATCGATCGCCGCCAATACGGCCTTTCTAGACTATGCTCGAACGCAATTGTCGCAACGGCTGGCGCGGCCGCGCGATGATCTTTTGAGTTCGATCGTACACGCGGACATCGACGGCGCACGCCTTACGCTGACGCAGGGCGCTGCGATGGTCCGGCTGCTGCTGGCGGCGGGCAACGGCACCACGTCGATCGCCATTTCGAACCTGATCTTCCTTCTGGAGACCAATCCCGACGCCAAGAAGCGCCTGCTCGACAACATGGAGATACTGCTCGACTCGGCCGTCGAGGAAGGGCTGCGCTTCGATTGTCCGGTGCAGGGCAATTTGCGGGGCGTCACGCACGATACCGAGATCGGCGGCCACCGGGTTATTGCGGGGGACCGGGTATACGCCTTCTACGCTTCCGCCAATCACGACCCGGCCCGGTATGATCGTCCCGACGAATTCGTGATCGATCGCGACTGGAGCAAGGAAGCGCGCCATTTCGCGTTCGGCTATGGCATCCATTTCTGCCTGGGCGCGGAACTGGCACGCGCCGAGACGAAACTGGCCGTCCGTACACTCTACGAAAGGCTGCCGAACCTGCGCCTGCGCCCCGGTTTCACGCCCGAGCAAGTGCCAAGCATCACCTTTCGTACCTGGCGTGAAGTGGAGATGGAGTTTGACGGCGTCGCCGCCCCGCGCCTCAGCGCGCCGCATGTCGCGCATGCCGATACGACGTAGACCATCCGGCAGCCGCGGCACCGCTCGCTTTCATGCGGCGGCCCCGGCGTGCGCGGTCGCCGGAAGTGCATTGGCGCCGGCGAGGGGCGCATCGCCATGCCGCGGCGGACCGAGGAACACCGGGGGCGTGGCTGCAACCATCAGGACTGGGACGGATGGTCATCCGCCGGCCGCCGCCGGATCAGTGCTTCCTGGGTCACCGACGCGAGAACGGCGCCCCCCTCGTCGAACAGCGTTCCGCGATTGAACCCCAGCCCTCCACCGGCAAACGGACTTTCAACGGCGTAGAGCAGCCGATCGATTCGCTGCGGCGGACGGTGAAACCAGATCGCGTGGTTGAGCGACACCGAGGCCAAGCTGCCGTCGTGTAGCTGGGGGGCGTGCATGATCCGGCCGGCGAAATTGGCGCAGGCGTCCGTCACATAGGCCAGGGTGGCATAATAGCCGATCGCGTCTCCGTCGCCCGGCGGCGGCACAGGGCGCAGCCAGGCGGTACTTTTCGGGCTGCCGCCGGGCTTGCCAAGTCCCTCCTCGGGGTCGGCAAAATAGATCTCCGCCGCGACCCTGTTGGCCACGCGCCGCACGATCAACGGGTCGAGCTCGTCCGCCCGATCGAGCACACATTGGCGATGCGATCGCAGCGCCGCGAGGGGCGGCATCGACGGCGCGGGGGTTGCGTGCGCCGGCTGGCCCGCTTCCCATTCATGAAAACTGACCTCCGCACGAAAGGCTTCCTGGCCGGCCTGCCATGCGCTCACCCGCCGATGGGCAAAGCCGCGGCCGTCCCGGGTCCGCTCGACACGATACAGAACCGGCGCCGACGCGCGGGCGCCGCGAAGAAAGAAGGCGGAGAGCATATGCGGCATGCGGCCAGGCGCACTCAGCATCGCCGCCTTCACGGCCAAGGCCAGATACTGGCCACCGAAAACCTCACCACCCGCGTTCGAGTCGTTGGAGACGGAGTGCCACGCATCGGCACCGGCCGGGCGGAGCTGGAGCAGTTCGGTCAGGTCGGCCGACGCCTCCCCCGTCTGATGCTTCATCGCCAGATCTCAAGCTGAGACGCGGCGTAGACAGCAACCGCCGCTCGGGTTATCGATCGGTCATTAGATAGTTTATTGATTCGTCGAGGGCAAGGGGAGAGATGCGCATGAGCGGCGCACCGGAGTTTCTGTATGAACAAAGCGGTCCCATCGTGACGCTGACGCTGAACATGCCGGACCTGCGCAATCCGGTGTCGGAGCCGGCAATCGTGGCTGGACTGGTATCGGCGGTCGACCGGATCAACGGCGACGGCAGCGTCCGCGTCGCCATCCTGACGGGCGCGGGATCAGCCTTCTCGTCCGGCGGCAATTTGAAAGCGATGGCAGCGCCCGACGGCAACGCGAACGCGGCCCCGATCGACAACCGCAAATGGTATGTCGATGGCATCCAGCGCGTCCCGCTGGCCCTGGAACGGCTCGAGGTTCCGATCATCGCCGCGGTGAACGGGCCGGCGATTGGCGCCGGCTGCGACCTTGCCTGCATGTGCGACATTCGCATTGCCGGACGCAGTGCAGCCTTTGCCGAAAGCTTCGTCAAGGTAGGCCTGGTCCCGGGAGACGGGGGCGCATGGCTGTTGCCGCGCGCGATCGGCCAATCGCGCGCGCGCGAAATGGCATTTACCGGCGACATGATTTCCGCGGAGAAGGCGCTTGCCTGGGGACTGGTGTCCGAGGTGGTGGAGGATGCCGACCTGCTCGACGCGGCAATGGCATTGGCAAAGCGGATTGCCGTGAACCCGCCCCAGGCGGTCCGCCTGACGAAACGTCTGATGACCTTCGCCCAGGACAGCACGCTCGAACGGGTGCTGGACATTTCCGCGGCGATGCAGCCACTCGCGCACGCGACGGCGGACCATCGCGAGGCGCTGGACGCCTTTATCGACAAGCGGAAGCCACAGTTCACGGGGCGTTGAAGGGCCGCGCTCCACAGGCAGGCCTGGAGATTTCGGGATCGGGGAGACGAGACGGCGGCACCGCCTCCCCCAAGCCACATCCCCGCAAGCGGCGCCCCTGCATCACTGCTCCGGGGGCGAAAACAGCATCTCGCCGACGATGTTGAGGCCATAGCCGCCCAGGCTGCCAATGGATCGGCCCGAAGGATTGCGCAGCAGGATCATGTCGTGAATGCCCAGGTCTGCCAGCACCTGCGCACCGAGGCCGTAACTGCGGCGATCCATCGGGTTGACATCCGGGCCCGCCGAAACGTGGGTCTTGGCCGGCGGCAAGAGCACCAGGATGACGCCGGCGCCATGTTCGGTGATCCGCCTGATCGCCTTCGGGATTAGCCCCTGGCGGGGGCCGGGCACCCCGAGCAGATCGTAGAAGGCGGACGCGACATGGACGCGCACCAGGGTTGCTCCCTCGGACAGCACTGCGCCTTTTTGCATGACATAGGCGCGCGTCCCGTCGATCTTGCTCTCGTACACCGCCATCGTCCAGCGGTCACCGAACTCGGAAACGAACTCGGACTGCGCGACGCGTTCGATGAGGCGATCGAACCGCATTCTGTGCGCAATCAAATCGCGGATCGTGCCGATCTTGAGATTGTGCTCGCGGGCGAAAGCGACGAGGTCCGGCCCGCGCGCCATCGTCCCATCCTCTTTCATGATCTCGCAGATCACGCCGGACGGATTGAGGCCCGCCAGGCGCGCCACGTCGACGGCCGCCTCGGTATGGCCGGCGCGCACCAGCACGCCGCCATCACGCGCGACGAGCGGAAACACGTGCCCGGGCGTGACAAGGGTTTCGGGGCCGCCCGCCGCGTTGATCGCAACGGCGATGGTCCTGGCACGGTCCGCGGCGGAAATGCCGGTCGTCACCCCTTCGCGCGCTTCGATCGAGACGGTGAACGCCGTCTCATGGGGCGACTTGTTCTCCTTGGTCATCATCGGCAGCTGGAGTTGCGATACCCTCTCGCGCGAAAGCGCAAGGCAGATGAGGCCCCGCCCGTGGGTCGCCATGAAATTGATGGCATCCGGCGTCGCCATCTGCGCCGGAATCACCAGATCACCTTCATTCTCGCGATCCTCATCGTCCATGAGGATGAACATGCGGCCGTTGCGCGCTTCGTTGATGATCGCTTCCGCGGACGACTTCGCCGCGTGGACTTCGCTTTCCGACATCCTGCCTCCTGGCCTGCGGGTCGACATGGCAGCGCCTGCAGCCTCCCCTCGAGCCTTGATATTTATCAAACAACTGATAGGTTGAAAACAGGAGAGAGAAATATGCGCGTCAGCCAGCTTTCACGGTCGTTGGGTGAAACGAACGTCATTTCCAGCGACGAGCATGAGAGCGATCCCGTCGTCAAATCGGCGGGACGCGTGCTCAAAATACTGGAACTGTTCGACATCCTTCGGCGCGAGGCGCCCGTTTCGGAAGTCTCCAGCCTGTTGCACATGCCGCAATCGAGCACCTCCATCTTGCTGCGCAGCATGGTGGTCCTCGGCTATCTCCAGTTCAATCCGGAAAGCCGGATGTTCAAGCCGACGACGCGAGTCGCACTGCTGGGGAGCTGGATCAACGGTCCGATGATCAGCGACGGCCGCCTCATGCAACTGATGGAGCGGATCAATGCACGCACCAGCATGTCGGTGGTGCTCGCTGCACGGAACCGGGTGTGGTCGGAATATATCCATGTGGTCCAGTCGCCCAACCCGGTACGCCTGTTCATGGTCAAGGGTTCCAGGCGTCCGCTGGTCCGCTCCGGGACGGGTCTGGCCCTGCTGGCCGGCCTCTCGGACCCCGAGATCAAGCGGATCGTCATCCGCACCAACGACGAGGCGGGTCGCAACGGTCAGCAGGTCGGCATCTCGACGCTGATGGAACAGGTTGTGCAGACGCGACAGAACGGCTGGGCCTTCACCTTCGACACGATCACGAAAGGCGGCGGGATGATCGCGATGCGCCTGCCGATGCTCGAAAATAACGAAGAACTGGTCCTCGGCCTGGCGGGGCGGACCCAGCAGCTCAAGGACAATCTCGAGGAGTATCTCACGGTGATGCGCGAGGAAATCGCACGCAAGCTCGCCTGAACGGCCGTCCTTTTCGCCTCCCCATCCCGTCACGATCGTGACACCGCGTGGTTCGCAGCCGCTGGCACCCATCCTTGTCTCGTCACCAGTCTCCCACCCCGCAGAAAAAGTCGAACGCAACGGAGACGCCATTTGCAGACGTTTCATCCCCAACCCATCGCCTGGCCGGACAATGCCGCGTCGATCCGTGCGCAGGTTCGATCGATCATCGCCGCCCATCCGCGGCACCCGGATCCCGCCAAACGCGCGAACAGCTGGGCCGTGGCCGATCCGGCGTTCAGCGCAAGGCTGGGCGCCGAAGGTCTGATCGGCATGACGTGGCCGAAGGAATATGGCGGCCATGCGCGGTCCAACCTCGAGCGCTACGTGGTTTTGGAGGAACTGCTGGCCGCAGGCGCACCGGTCGGCGCGCATTGGATTGCCGACCGGCAGACCGGTGGAATGCTGCTGCGCTACGGCCATGAAACGGAAAAGCGGCGCTGGCTCCCCGGCATGGCGCGCGGCGAAATCTTCGCCTGTATCGGCCTTTCGGAGCCGAACGCCGGCTCCGACCTCGCCTCGGTCCGGACCCAGGCGCGCAAGCGCGGCGACCGATGGATCATCGACGGGCAGAAGGTCTGGACGACCGGCGCGCATTTCTCGCACCTGATGATCGCGCTCGTGCGTACCGCGGAAGGCTCGCAGCGCAACGAAGGGCTGAGCCAATTCGTCATCCCGATGGATGCGCCGGGCGTGAGCATCAAGCCGATCATCGATCTCACCGGCGGCCATGATTTCAACGAGGTGTTTTTCGACGGCGTCGAGCTGCCCGAGACGGCATTGGCCGGGATCGAGGGCGAAGGCTGGAAGCAGGCGACGGCGGAACTGTCGCTGGAGCGATCGGGGCCCGAACGCTATCTCTCCTCCACCGCCCTGTTCCTCGAACTGCTGCGGCATGTGGGCGAGAGCCCGGACCCCGCCGTCCGGCAACTTGTCGGGCGCCTCGCCGCAGACATGTGGACGCTGCGCATGATGTCGGCAACGGTGGCCGCGAAGCTCGCCGATGGCGAGGATCCGGCGCTGGAAGCCACCATCGTCAAGGATCTCGGCAACAGCTTCGAGCAGGCCATGCCGGGCCTGGTCCAGGCGACGATCGATATCGATCCGGCGAGCACCACGGCCCTCACCCGGGTGCTGGAGCATCTGCTGCAGGTCGCCCCCTCCTTCTCGCTGCGCGGCGGCACGCGCGAGATTCTGAAAGGCATCATCGCGCGGGGACTGGGATTGAGATGAACGAACAGCAGAACATGTTGAGCGACATGGCCAATGGCGTGTTCGCCGAGCTTCGCGACACGCCCGCAGCCGAAGCATGGGCCAGGATCGAGGCGCTCGGCCTGCCATCGTTGCTGATCCGCGAGGCCGATGGCGGGTTCGGTGGAAGCTGGCAGGATGCGCTCGTCGTCTTTCGTCTCGCCGGCCACCACACGCTGTCTACGCCGCTTGTCGAAGCCATTCTGGCTGCCGGTGCGGGAACGCATCTCGGCTTTGTCGGCCGGGGAACGATCGCGTCGCGCAGCGAAGGACGCTTGGAGAACGGGCGATTTACCGGCACGCTGGCAGGTGTCGTGGCAGGGCCGGGCGCGGACTTCGTCGTCGCCCCGCTGGGAGACCGGTCGGTGGTCGTCGACCTCTCCCAGGCACGATTCGTGGAGGAGACGCACTTCTCGGGTGCCAGCCGCACGGTGATCGGCATCGACGGAGCACGCGCCGCGGCGAGCGAGCTACGCATCTTCGCCCTCGGTGCATTCGCGCGCTCCGCGCAGATTGCCGGTGCGCTCGATGCAGCGCTCGTGATGACGGTGCACTATGTCAACGAACGCTGGCAATTCGGCAAGACGCTGGCGAAGTTTCAGGCCGTCCAGCAAAATCTGGCGACGTTCGCATGCGAGGCGGCGGCCGCAAATTGTGCGGCGATGGGTGCGGCACAGGCGCTCGATCGCGGCGACGGCGCGTTCGAAGTTGCCGCCGCGAAGCTCCGCGCAAACCAGGCGGCGGGCATCGGCACCGCGATTGCGCACCAGGCGCATGGCGCCATCGGCTTCACGCACGAATTTGGCCTGCACCCGCTTACCCGCCGCTTGTGGTCGTGGCGTTCGGAATTCGGCGGCGACGCCTATTGGGCAAATCTGCTGGGGGCAGGCATCCTGGCGCGCGGCGCGGACCATTTCTGGGCCGATCTCGCGGCGCGTACCGACTGAGAACCCGTTTTGGAAATGCGCCGCAGCGCAATGAGCGGCACCGGCGTCCGGCCGGAACGTTCCGCCGGACGCCGAATGGCAGGCCCTGCCCGACTTTATGCCAGGCCGTGTTCCTTGCGGATTTCCACCTTGTTGATCTTGCCGCTTGCCAGCTTGGGAAGGTCAGCAACGAAGACGATCGACTTGGGGCATTTGTAGCCGGCGATCAGGGTCCGGCAATGCGCGATCAGTTCGGCCTCGGTCACGCTTGCCCCTTCGCGCAATTCGATCACCGCACGCACCGCTTCACCCCATTTTTCGTGCGGCACCCCGATGACGGCGGCGTTCGCCACCGCCGAATGCTGGTAGAGCGCCTCTTCCACCTCGCGCGAATAGATGTTCTCTCCGCCGGACGAGATCATGTCTTTCTTGCGGTCGACGAGATAGAGATAGCCGTCTTCGTCGAACTTTCCCACGTCGCCGGTGTGCAGCCATCCGTCGCGTAGCGCTTCGATCGTCGCGCTCGAATTGTTCCAATAGCCGCGCATCATGATCGGCCCCCGCAGCAGGATTTCGCCCGGTGCACCCACGGGGCAATCGACGCCCGCCTCGTCCACCGTGCGGATCTCGACGCCCGGGAACGGAATGCCGATCGACTGGAGCCTGCGCAGGTCGCGCTCGTCGCCGTCGGGGCGATGCGCCTCGATGGGCAACACCGTCCCCGATCCCTCGGTCTGCCCATACATCTGGAGGAACACCGGCCCGAGCAAGGCGAGGCCGCGCCGCAACAGCGCAACCGGCATCGCCGCCGCCGAATAGAGGATCATGCGCAGGCTGCTGAGATCGAACGCCTCGATCTTCGGATGATCGAGCAGCATCTGGATCATCGTCGGCGCCATGTGGGTGATGGTGATCTTTTCGTCCTGGATGGTCTGCAGGATCCGCTCCGGGTTGAAGTCGCGGTGCAGGAAGACGGTTCCCGCGCGCCAGCTCTGGCCGAGCGAGACGTCTTTCGCCCCCACATGGAACATCGGCATCATCAACAGCATCCGGTCCTCCGGACCGGCAGCCATGAGCGTGTTGTTGGTGTTGGCGACACTCACTTTGGTACCGTGCGTCAGCATCACGCCCTTGGGGCGACCGGTCGTACCGCTGGTGTAGATGATATAGCAGACATCGCTGGCGCGCGGTTGATAGGAAACCGCGGCATTCCCCGATTCCATCACATCGTCATAGCTTTCCGCCCATTCCGGCGCGGTGCCGATGCACACGAAATGCTCGACACTGGTGAGCGCGGGCCGCAGCCCATCGATCATGGATGTGAATTCTTCTTCGAACACCAGGATCTTCGGCGCGCTGTCGCGGACGATATACTCGACCTCCGGCGCCGCGAAGCGAAAGCTGACCGTAGCGGTGATGTACCCCCCCACCTCGCCCGCCGCATAGACTTCGCAGATCTCCAGCCGGTTGCGGCTCATGACGGCGACTCGCTCGTGCGGCAGCAGACCGCGCGCCGCCCAGGCAGAAGCAAGGCGCCGCGCGCGGGCGTGATATTCCGCATGAGTCAGCGTGTGCCCTTCAAAATTCCAGGCGACCCGATCCCCATAATGCCGGGCGTTTGCCTGCAAGATGCTCGAAAGCGTGAATGTCTCTACGTTATTCAAGTTTGCCTCCATCAGGGCACGGGAAGGTTGCACACCGCTTCGCCGGGACTCCGCGCAGGGAACATCCGCAGGCAGGCGCACGGTTCGAACTGGACGAGGAGCAGCGGCCCGGCCGCCGGGCGCTAGGCAGCGGCGGGCCGAGCCGGATCGATCGATGGTCCGAGCTCCCGCCCGCACAGATCCTCACGTTCAGCCCTCACCCAATGCAGCCAAAGCCGTGGCAATCAGCGCGCCTGAGCCGCTGCTTTCGTGACGGACACGTCGCGGGTTCCGCGCGATCCGTCCGCCGAAGCTGACAATAATTCTATCGGTCGTCAATTAGATTATTTGGCAGCCATGCAGGCGCGGCGCGCGCCGCCAGCGGCGCCCTTGACTCGAAAATTGCCATTCTTCATATCGGACGATAGATAGATTTTACGGCTAGCGGGAGAGTGTGATGAAGCCGTTCGTATTGAGTTGCGACTCGCATGTGGTCGAGCCGAAGGACCTTTGGGCCGAACGGCTCCCTGCGAGCCTGCGCGACAGGGCGTTCCGTTCGCGCAAGGACGAGAAGAACTTCTTCGTCGAAGCGAACGGCATGACGCTGCTGAAGATGCAGGTTGCCGACGGGGTTTCCGGCAACGAGAAGATCGGCAGGTACGAAATCGACCTCCGCATCAAGGACATGATCCGCGATGGCGTCGATGCCGAAGTCATCTATCCCACCACCGGTTTGCTTACGCCCCGGCTCAACGATCGCGACCTGGAGCTGGCATCCTGCGAGGTGTACAATGATTGGGTGCTGAAGCATTTCGAGGCACATCCCGATATCTTCGTTCCGGCGGCGATCCTGCCGGTTTGCTCGATCGAAGACGCGGTTGCCGAACTCAAGCGCTGCGTCTCCCTAGGCTATCGGACCGCGATGATCCCCGGTCGACTGCCCACAGAGGTGCCGAAATACAATTCGGATGCATGGGACGCGCTGTGGGAGGTGGCGGCTTCGGCGAAACTCCCGCTGATCCTGCATTCGGGAACCGGCGGCGAAACCACGATGGAGCGCGGTTTCGGTGCCGCCCTCATCAACTATATGCTTTCGGGGCGCGGCCCCATCGACTCCGTCGCCTATCTCGTCGCGAGCGGCGCGCTGGATCGCTTCCCGGATCTCACGGTGGCGACCATGGAATGTGGTTCGTCCTATCTCAATTATCTCGCGGAAATACTCGACGAGATCTATCCGGCGCACATTCATTACGTGCGCCCCAAGCTCAGCCGGAAGCCGAGCGAAATCATTGCCCAGCAGGTCAAGGCGGCATTCTCGCACGATCGGTCAGCCGTCGAGAACCGTCACGTGCTGGGCCACCAGACGCTGATGTTCGCCACGGACTATCCGCATCTGGAAGGTTCCTTCCCCTATTCTCGCGAAGTCATTGCGGAAAACTTCCGAGGCATCGCCATCAGCGAGCAGGAAAAGGCCGACATTCTCGGCCTGACGGCGGCCAAACTGTTCGGGATTGCCAACCCGAAGGTTCTGACGGACGCATGAGGCTCGGCGCGACGTGCGCATGGGAGGGGATCTCCCGTGCGGACGCCACGTCCAATAAATTGATACGGTTGCGAGAGGAGCAGCGCTGATGGCAGCGAGATCACTGGCCGGGATTCCGGGCAATACGGATATCATGATCGTGGGGTGCCTGCGCACGCCGCACCTGGTGACGGAATATCCCGTCAGCTACCGCGACGTCGACGCGGACGCGCGCTTCGGCGCGGCCATGTTCGGCAAGATGGGGGTGGTGCCCGGCTCGATGGTGATGTGCACCTCCGGCTCGTCCGAATATGCCCATTTCTGGCCCTACCAGCTTGCCGTCGAATCGCTCGAAGCGTGCGTGGCGATCGGCGAGAACTTCATCTTCGACGCCGGGCGTGCGGAGATGTTCATGCGCCGCTTCCCCATCAAGGTCGCCTTCGGCATCTCCGATGCGATCTTGGACGGCATGGCCGCGCTCAACCTCGACACGCGCAAGGCGTTCGCGCCGGCCGAGGTGATCTGCGCGCGCGACGGCGCCGCGGATCGCTTGGCGGCGCTCGGCTTCGCACCGTGGCGGATGGTCAGCCTGGGGATCGCGTTCGGGTTCGTTTCTCCCGAAGGCGAGACCTTCTACGATCGCGACGAATGGCTGATCGAGGAAGCCAATGGCGAGTTGCTGATCACTGCCTTGAAGAACCGGGCCAGCCCGGTCGTGCGCCTTCGCACGGGGGTGAAGGGATCGGTAAGCGCCAGCCACGATTTCACGCTCCACTAAGGCGTCGGCGCAAATGGCGGCGCGGCGGGAGCCAAGATGGTCCTTCTGGATGCGGCAATCGGGCCGCGTTGTCGGAGGAACCGCACCGCGCCGGCAGACCAATGAGTTTCGCGCACGATCGTCCGTCGGACTCCTCGGAGATACGCATGTCTGATGCAATTCACAGCCTGTCGCTCTACACCGTCCTGGAAGAGCATGTCCGCTCCTATCCCGGAAAGGTCGCCCTGTCCTGCGGCGATCAGCGCTACACCTTTGCCGAGACACTCGGCCGGGTCGATCGGTATATCGACGCGCTCGCGCGCGCTGGCGTCGGACGCGGCGATCGCGTCCTGTGGCTGGGGCAGAATTCGCACCGCATTCTGGAGACCCTCATCGCCGCCTCGCAGCTCGGGGCGATGCTGTGTCCGGCCAACTGGCGGCAGAGCAAGAGCGAACTGGCCGATCTGATCGACGACCTCGAGCCCTCCATCGTGCTCTGGCAGGAAGAGGAAGTCGGTGACGAGATCCGCGCCGCCCGTGCGCTGGCGCGCTACGCCGGCGGGTTATGGCTGCAGCATGATGGGCAGGGCGAAGACTCCTACGAGCATTTCGTCGCCTCCGGTTCCGAGGGCGGACAGGGCGAGCGCGAAGTCGATACGCGCGACACCGCACTCATCATCTACACGGCGGCGTTCGAAGGGCGCCCGAACGGCGCGATGCTCAGCCAGAACACGATCCTCCTCGAGAATCTCGTCTTGGCACCCACCCAGAAACTGTCGAACGAGACCGTCTTCCTGGCGGTGGGACCGCTGTTCCATCTGGGCACGCTGATGTTCTGCCTCACCGTGTTCCACATGGGCGGCACCAACGTCTTCGTCCGGCGCACGGATGCGCGCTCGATCGCGGAGGCGATCCACGCGGACCGCTGCACCCGCACCTGGCTGGTCAGCAAGACGATGGACGAGATCGTCGCCCTCAATCGCGATCGCACGCTCGATCTCAGCAGCCTGCGCTCCATCCCGTACACCGAAGAGTGGAACCGCATGGTCACCGTCGAACCGGCGGAGACGCATGTGCCGGGCTATGGCCAGACCGAAGTCATGGGGCTGGCGGTGCTGCCGCAATATGGCCGCCATGCGATCGGCATCTTCGGTCGCCCCGCGCCCTTCTGCCAGATGCGCATCGTCGATGCGGACGATAACGACGTCGCCCCCGGCGACGTCGGCGAGATCGTCTTCCGCGGGCCCACGGTGATGAACGGCTATTGGCGGCGCCCGGAGATCAATGCGCGTCGTCATCGCTCCGGCTGGCACCACACCAACGACCTCGGCAAGCGCGAGGCCGATGGCAGCCTGACCTTCATCGGCCCGAAGACGCAGATGATCAAATCGGGTGTGGAGAACATCTATCCCGCCGAAGTCGAGGCGTGCATTCGCCGGCACCCGGCGGTCGCCGACTGCGCGATCATCGGCATCCCGGACGAGCGCTGGATCCAGGCAGTCAAGGCGATCGTCGTGCTGAAGCCCGGTGCCGCGGCAAGCCCGAGCGAGATCATCGAACACTGCCGCCAGAATATCGCCTCCTACAAGAAGCCATCTTCGGTGGAATTCAGCGACTCCATCCCGCGGCTGGCCACCGGCGGCGCCGACTACAAGCAGCTCGACGCGCGGTACGGCGGGGGCAACTACCCCGGCGGCGGTACCCGCACGTCGTAGAATGACAGTTCAAGGCAACAGACAGAAAGCGCGCAAAGCCATGGATGAGGATCGCCTGTACTTCGACCCCGAGATTGAAACGATGCCGCGCGCTGAAATCGAGGCGCGGCAGTTTCCGGCACTCAAGGAAATCATCGAGATCGCCTATGAAAAGGCGGGTCTGGTGCGCCAGAAATGGGATGCGGCAGGTATCACGCCTGCCGACATCCAATCGCTGGCCGATTTCTCGCGCCTCGTGCCCTTCATCACCAAGGACGATATCCGCGCATATCGCGAGGCGACGGGCGATCCTTTCGGCGGCGTGCTGTGCGTCGATCGATCGGCCCTGCGCTCGATCACCGGCAGTTCCGGCACCACCGGCGATCCCACCATCCTGGCCCGGATGGACCTGCACGGCACGCAGATGGACTCGCGCTTCGATCGCGGCTTCTGGGATCTGGGAATCCGCCCGGGCGACTGGGGGGTGACGATGAACCCCACCATCCGCGGTTCCACGGTCGCGCCGTTCCTGCATTTCGGCATCACGCCGATCTGCCTCGACCATAATCCCTCCGAGATCGGCAGGCTGGTCGAGATCAGCCGCAAATACCGGCCGACGCTGCTGTCGGCGCTGTCGACCGTGCTCCTGATGGGCCTGGAGCAGTTCGAAATCGATACCGGTGTCGATCTCGCCGAAGCCTTTTCCTCCTACAAGGCGGTGATCTGGGGCGGCGAGCCGCTCGGGCCACGCGGCCGGATGTTGACCGAGCGCTGGAACCTGAAAATCTACGAAGTGCTGTCGCTCGGCGATGCCACCATCACGCTCCAGTCGGCCAATCAGTCCGGCGCCTATGCCTGGGAAGACGAAGTGTTCGTCGAGCATGTCGACCCCGTCACGGGCGAGCCGGTTCCCGATGGAAGCCTGGGCGAGCTGGTCGCAACGCCGCTGCAGAACCGGGTCGACCCGCTGATCCGCTTCAAGAGCGAAGATCTGGTGACGCTCACCCGCGCGCCTTGCCCTTCGGGCCGAACGCACGCGCGGTTCCAGATCAAGGGCCGTGCCGGCGACCAGATCGTCGTCAGCGGCAACACCCTGCTCCCGATCAGCATCTGGCCGACGATCGAATCGCAGCTCGAAACCAAGGCAGGGCTGTTCCAGATCGTTCGCCCGCCGCAGCCGGAAGATTTCCTACGCCTGCGCGTAGGCTATGCCGGCAAACCCGACCTGGAATCGCTCGAACGGCGGCTGAAGGCGGAAATCCGAAACCAGCTCGGCGTCGATTCCAAGCTCGAACTCGTGCCGAACGACGATCTGCTCAAGCTCGGCCCCCCGCACAAGATCCCGCGCATCATCAAGCTCCAGGTCTAGTCCGGCGGCAACGGGACATCGAAAGAGACGGCCGACGGCACCTGCACACGTCGTCGGCCGTGTTGCAGGCGGCGCCGTCCCCCGCGCCGAACAGCCAGGTCAGGAGATGAGAGGATGGCCGACGCTTTGATCGACGTGCGCATGGACGAGGCCGTTGCGGGCATCTTGATCGTCACGATCGACAATCCGCCGGCAAATCCGCTCACGCTCGACATGTTCCGCGCGCTGCGGGACCTTTTCGCGAGCGTACGCGACGACTTCCCGGCGGCGCGATGCGTGATCCTGACAGGGCGCGGCAGGATCTTCTGTGCGGGTGCGGACACACGCGAACTCGCCGCGCGCACCACCGAGATGCAATTGGCGCGTTCGGAAGTGTCGCGCGCCTGTTTCGATGCCATCCGGCGGTGCGCGCTCCCCGTCATCGGCGCGGTCAATGGCGGCGCCGTCGGTGCCGGCGTGGTGCTGGCCGCGAGCTGCGATATCGTGCTTGCGTCGGAAACCGCCCATTTCTCGCTTACCGAAGTGCTGATTGGGGCGCTGGGCGGAACGCGCCACACCGCGCGCCTGGTTCCCAGCAAACTGGTCCGCTTCATGGCGCTCACCGGGCAGCGGGTTTCCGCACAAACCCTCGAGCGCGTGGGCGGCATTCTGGCCGTCACGTCGCCGGATGCATTGATGCCGCGCGCACAGGAGATCGGAGCCCAGATCGCCACTCTCAGTCCGTACGGGGTTCAGCTGATGAAGGAATCGATCAACCTCACCGAGGAACTGCCGCTGTCCGAGGGCTATCGCATCGAACAGCTCTACACCACGCTGGCGTCGAACCTGCCCGACGCGCAGGAGGCTGCCGCAGCGACGCGCGAGAAGCGCAAGCCCAATTGGTCGGGACAGACGCTGTCGCTCAACCGCAAGAAATCGCCCGACGCCTGAGGGGCGCCGGGCGCAAGCGCGATCAACGTGCGCCTCGTCAGCGCACGATGTTCTTCGAATAGAAATGCCCGAGGTCGAGTTGGCCATAGATGCCGGGCTCGGCCGCGCAAACCGCCCCGATCGCGTTGATCGGGTGCAGGGCCGTGACCGAACAGCCATCATAGAGGTTAAGCGACATCTCGGTATGGAACGTCGGATCGCCGGCGATGGTGATTTGATATCCGCCTTCGCCGCCCGGCAATGGCTGTTCCCAGTCCGGGCCTGCCTTGGGGTTCAACCGCTCCACCTTCTTGTAGATGATCAGCGGCCTGCCCTTGTAGATGCCTTTCATCGTCCAGCGGACGGCCGCGGTGAGCCCGGCCTTGATCGTGCCGAACGCCGCCCGCGCATCCTCCTCCAGCGCGGCAGTCTCCCATTCGGAGGTGATTTCGTCCAGCTCGACACCGAGATAGTCGGCGATCGCCCGCAAGGTGCTTTCGTGCCAGCCACGCCCCGCATCGTCGGTGTACATCGGTGGCAGATAGTCGAGCGGCTGGTTGAAGCCATATTCGCGCAAGGAATCGACACCGCCATACTCGGTGATGTCAGCCAGTTCGACGAAGGTGATGCACTCGATCTTCCCAGCCCCGGACAGCAGCGAGAAAAGATGCCCGATCGACATATAGCCGGGATCGGTGCCGCCGCAGAAGATGGCCGACCGCCCCTTCTCGCAAGCCCGGCGAATGGGGTCGACGAACCGGCTCCGGCCGAACTGGGGGGCGTGGAGATCCATCAGCGAGGGGGTCACCACGTTGGTTCCCGCTTCCAGGAACGGAATCACGTCCGCCATGCATTCCTGTTCCCGTTTCGCCGAATTGCCCTGGTAGACAAGGCAATCCGCTTTGAGGGCGAGGAGCTCGGCGACATCGCCGGTGGCAATCACGCCGGTCTTCTCGCGCCCGGCGATGTCGCCGGCGTCGCGGCCGATCTTTTCCGGATGCCAGGCGTGCAGCCCGACCAGTTCATATTCCGGATGGCCGATGAGGCCGCGAAGCCCCGGCATTCCGATCGGTCCGGTGCCCCAGACGATGACACGCTTCTTACCCACTGTTTCTCTCTCCTAAGCGACTCTGCGGTCGGATGATCCTGATCCCCGAAGCGGGGGCGTTCGGCCGTCGCGCATCAGCGATGCTTACGGTCTTCCAGAATGAGATCGGCCGCGTGCCACGCAAAGGCCATGGCCGGGCCGTTGGTGTTGCCGGAAACCTGTGTCGGCATGGCAGAACAATCGATCACGCGCAGGCCCTCCACCCGACGGACCCGAAGCCGGTCGTCCAGAACCGCATGGTCGTCCGTGCCCATCCGGCAGGTGCCGGTGGCGTGAATGCCAGGCTCGGACGCGCGGCGGATATACTCCAGCATCTCGCTGTCGCTCGCAAAGTCGATCCCCGGAACCGTTTCGACGGCCTGGTAGCGTTGCAAGGCACGGGTCGATGCAAAGCGCCGCGCGAACTTCATCACGTCGATGGCCGGCTGGTGGTCGCGGGGATCGCCCAGCACATTGGCATCGATCACAGGTGCAGCGTCCGGATCGGGCGAGACGATTTCGATCGTGCCCGCGCTGTGCGGGCGCATGAAATAGCCGCCGATCATCATGCCATGCTCGCGTTCCAGCGCAGTTTCGGTGAACGACTTGCTGCCGTCCACGGAAAAAGCCCCCATGAAGAGCTGCCCGTCCGGCCGATCGAGCTCTGGCCGGGTGCGGAAGAAGGCGCCCGCCTCGAAAGCACAATCCGCCAGCGGGCCGGTGCCGAACAATTGCTGACGCACGACATTGGCGGCCAGACGCCAGCCGGAAAATTGCCGATTGAGGCTGTCACGGTTGACGCGCAGCTGGATTCCCGTCGTCCCGCGATGATCGCGCAGGTTGCGCCCGACCTCGCGGTGTTCGACGGCTACCTCCACCCCGGCCCGTCGCAACACCTCGCCGGGCCCGATGCCCGAACGCTGGAGCAGCAGCGGCGAATTGAGCACGCCGCCGCTCAGGATCACCTCGCGCGCCTGTACTATGGTCTCGCGCCCGTCCCGCCGTACGACCACGCCGGTCACCCGATTTCCCTCGAGGTGCAACCGGTCGACCGGACTGTCGGTGAAGATGCTCAGGTTGCGGCGCGTGCGGACCGGATCGAGAAAAGCGCTGGCCGCGCTGTTCCGCCGCCCCTTGTGGATCGTGCGGAAATAATAGCCGGCGCCTTCGTGATCGTCTCGATTCAGATCCTTGCGCCGACGCAGTCCCAGTTCACCGGCGGCGGCGATGAACGCCTCGGCGAGCGGCGCCTTGCCGCGATAGGCGGAGATGTCGAGCGGGCCGCCCGCGCCCCGCATGTCATCGGCGCCCAGCGCGTGGTTCTCCATCGCCCTGTACGCCGCGAGCATGTCGGCCCAGCTCCACGCCCTCAGGCCCATGGCGTTCCAGCCATCATAGTCCTGCGGCTGCCCGCGCACATAGACCATGCCGTTGACGGAGCTGGAGCCCCCGAGCGTACGCCCCCGAATCCAGGTTTCCACCCGGTTGCTGCCGCCGCCGACGTTCGCCTCGTATCGCCAGAGCAGGTCCGGCTGCGCATAGATCTTGAGGAAGGCGCGGGGCATGTGAATTGCCGGGTGCGAATCCTTCGGACCGGCTTCGAGGAGAGCCACCTGCGCGGCAGGATTTTCAGACAGCCTATGGGCAAGCACGCAGCCCGCAGATCCTGCGCCTACGATGACGTAATCGTATATCAAGCGGCCTCTCCAGCGCATGCTCTTTTTTGCGTGCGGCATGGTGGAGGCAAGCTACGATTTGAGTCAAGTTTTCTAATTGACGACCGGCAGATTTTTACCCATTGAATCGACAACCGACGGAGACCGAGGACGGGGCTGCACGCCCCGTCGGCAAGGCTCCGATCGAACAAAACCGAGGAGAGGGACGTGCGTCTGGAAGGCAAGGCCGCGATCGTGACCGGTGCCGCACGCGGCCTCGGCGCCAGCATCGCGGCGGATCTCGTCCGGGAAGGCGCCCGGGTCATGCTCTGCGACATTCTGGTCGAGCAGGGCCAGGCGGTTGCCCGGGAGATCGGCGAAGGCGCGGTCTTTCGCGCGCTCGACGTGACGAAAGCCGATCAATGGGCGGAGGCGGTGGCGGCAGCCGAGGCGCGCTTCGGCACGGTCGACATCCTCGTCAACAATGCGGCGATGATCGAGCAGGTCCCGTATGACGACGTGACCGAGGAACTGTTTCGCGCGATCTTCGAGGTCAATGCGCTGGGGACGTTCCTGGGCATGAAGGCGGTGGTCCCGGCGATGCGTCGCGCGGGTGCGGGATCGATCGTCAACATCTCGTCCACGGCGGGGATCCATTCCTCGGGCGGGCTTGCCTATACCGGTTCGAAGTTCGCCATCACCGGTCTCACCAAGACGGGTGCGCACATGCTGGGGCCGGAGCGGATCCGGATCAATTCGGTCCATCCCGGCTGGATGCGGACGCCCCAGACGGAGGCAGCCCCGCTCGACTGGGTGGCCAGCCTGCAACCGCTGCGCGCGGTGATGGAGACGCGCGAAGTCGCGAAACTGGTGTCCTTCCTGGCATCGGACGATGCTTCGATGATCACCGGCAGCGCTTATGTGATCGATGCCGGCGCGCTCCTCATGGGCGCGCGCGACATCGTCGATCGCATGCACGAGCATATGGCCTGACCGCGAACGCGGCTGGCCGTCGACCTACCCGATCAAGAGGGACACCAAGATGAACATAGACCTGACCGGCAAGACCGCACTTGTTACCGCATCGACCAGCGGGATCGGCCTCGCCATCGCCCGCGGCCTGGCCGGCGCGGGTGCCGCCGTCATCGTCAACGGCAGGCGTTCCGACGTCACCGACGGGGCGGTGCGCGAGTTGGGCGCACAATTTCCCGGCGCTTCGGTACGCGGCATTTCCGCGGACCTCGGAACGCGGGAAGGGGTCGACCAGTTGATCGCGTCCGTCGACTCGATCGATATCCTGGTCAACAATCTCGGCATCTACGAGATGGCAGATTTCTTCACCGTGCCCGACGAACAGTGGATGCGCTATTTCGAGACGAACGTCATGTCGGGCGTTCGGCTGGCACGCCACTATATGCCCGGCATGCTGCAGCGCGACTGGGGGCGCCTCATCTTCATTTCCAGCGAATCGGGCGTCACCGTCCCGGATAACCGCATCCATTACGGCGTGACCAAGGCGGCGATGTTGGCCGTCGCCCGGGGCCTTGCCGAAATCGCGCGCAATTCCGGCGTGACGTCGAACTCCATTCTGGTCGGCATCACGATGACCGAGCATGTGGAGCGCTCGATCGCCGAAGCAGCGGCAACGCAGGGGGTGACGACCGCGGAAGTTCACCGCCAGATCGCCACCCAATATCGCCCCTCGCAATTGCTCGGGCGGCTGGCGAGCTCGGAAGAAGTCGCCAACATGGTGGTCTACACCGCTTCCCAACAGGCTTCGGCAACCACCGGCGCGGCGCTGCGGGTAGAAGGCGGCGGCATTCCGACGATCTTCTGACGCTGGGGGCGGTTCACGCCGTCATGCGGTGGACCCCGATCGCCAGCGGCAAATCCATGAAGCTGCGAACGCCCGCGGGCGCCTCGCATACGCCGATGATCGAGTTGGCCAGATGGCCGCCGACGGCCCAGCCGGCGTCGGCCATCGGATTCCGGCCGAACGCACCGAGTTCGAGTTCCATCTTCATCGACGGTGCGCCATGGATTTCGACCTGATAACCCTCCCGCTGACCGGATCCGAAGCGGGGCCAATCCGGCGCAACCTGGTCATCGACGCGGGTGATGTGCTCCGCGACGATGCGGGTCCGCCCGTCTCGGATGCCCGAGGCGCGGATCCGCTCGGCCGCGATCGTTCCTGCCTCGATGCGGCCCGTCGCGATGTCGAACCCGGTCGAGGCCATGGCGAATTCGACGTCGATGTCGATCCTGTCGAGGTTCGTCTGGATGGCATCGGCGACCATCGCGACCGATCCGCCCAATGCGCGCGCAAAACTGCCCGACAAGGCGGACGGATCGAACCTCTCCGGCCGCTGTCCGAACCCGAGCAGGCCCATGATCATGTCGCGGTCGCCGTAATTTGCGTAGTTCATGATCTCGCGCACCGAAATCTGGTCGATCCGGGCGGAGATCTGCGTCAGCGCGAGCACCAGCCGATCCGGCATGAAACCGGGCGAGACGCCGGTGTAGAGAAAGCTTGCATTCCCCGCAGCACACGCCCCCTCCAGCCGCGCCATGGTCTCCGGTCCGAGGTACGGAGGGTAGACAAGCGAATTGGGGGCCGACGCCACGACGTTCTTGCCGCTCGCCAGAAGGGCGCACACAAGCGCAAACAGCGCACCGGAATGGCTATCCGCCTCCAGCACATCCCCTGCTGGCGAATCCCAGGGCAGGAATGCCACGCAATCCGCTTCCGTCGAAAGAAGCGAGTCGCGATCGCGTGTCGCCAAGACGCCGGTTTCGGGGAGGCGACAGAATGCACCGGCATCCCGCCCTTCATTTTGGGGGCTGTGGACGCCGAGACCGACAAGGTGGAGGCGAGGATGCGTAAGGATCGCGCGCAGCGCGAATTTTCCGGTCGCACCGGCACCGAACTGTATGACTTTGTAGGTCTTCATCGCCCACTCCCCTCTCCTGCCGCACGCGTCGCGTCGGCCGGACGGTAGCTATTCAAAAAATCAACCGGTCGGTAGACTGAAAATATCTTGTGGAGCTGTTGGGTGCGGATTACGATGCGGCGATGGCGGCCCGCAAAGGACCAGCCAAAGCCCAAAGGGTGCTGTTAGGCCCAAGCCCGAAGGGCGCCGTTAGGAGAGTGTGCATGAAGGCGGTCCGCGTCCATCAGCCAGGCCAATATTCCATCGACGAGGTGCCGATGCCCGTCGCTGGCCCCAAGGACGTTGTCGTCAAAATGCGGGCGTGCGGTATTTGCGGCAGCGACATCCATTTCGTGCAACGGGGCTCTTTGCGCCCCGATGGCAGTCCGATGCCACTGGGCCATGAAGCGACCGGAGTCGTCGAAAGCGTGGGCAGCGCGGTCACGAATATCCCGGTGGGATCCCGGGTGTTCATCAATCCGATGGCGACCAACGGCGCGATTATCGGCACCGGAGCCGACGAAGGCGCCTTCGCCAGCCACATCCTGATCCGCAACGCGGTCATGGGCGAGAGCATCCTCGCGGTTCCTGCCGATCTCAGCATGGAACGCGCAGCCCTTGCAGAGCCGCTCGCAGTCGGTCTTCACACCGTGAACCGCGGCAATCCGACGCCCGACAGCAAGGTTGCCGTGTTCGGCTGTGGGCCGATCGGTCTCGCCGCGATCATCTGGCTGGTGCGTCGGGGCGTGCGCCACATCGTGGCGATCGACGTTGCGGAGGAACGGCTCGAACACGCGCGCCGCATGGGCGTGCATGCCACCGTCAATCCATCGAAAGAGGACTTGGCACAGCGGCTCCGCGAAGAGCATGGCGCAGGCGCACCGGTGATGGGCCAACCCACCGTCGGCACCGATATCTTCTATGATCTCGCTGCCGGCAAGGGACTGATCGATCAGATCACCGCCATGGCGAAGTTCCGTTCGCGGCTGGTGATCGGCGCCATCTACATCCAGCCGGTGGAAGTGAATTTTCGCGGGCTGATCATGCGTGAAATGGAGATCACCACCGCGGGCGTTTACCAGCAGGAGCTGCGCGACGCCCTGAACGAGCTGCCGGCGTTCGATCCCGCCGTTCTCGATGCCTATGTCACCAGCACCTTTCCTTTTGACGATTTCGACACGGCGTTCGCCGTCGCGAAGCAAGTGACGAGCGCCAAGGTAATGCTGACCTTCGCCTGAAGCGTTTTCCCTGCTCGCTGGAGCGCAGATCATGGGTGAGAGCCTCCAGCCGTTGCAGGCGCGGCTGCGCGCGAACCGTGCCGAGATTCCCGCCACGGTGGAGGAGATGCTGCGTGCCTTCTCGGTTGTATCGAGCTCTCGAACGGCGCTTGAGGACATAGAGATCGCCCAATCGGCACCTTGCATTCGGCTACGGCCTGCACCACTGCCTCGGCGCGCCGCTTGCCCGGCGCGAATTGCGGATAGCGATGCACAGCTGGTTCGACCTCGTTCCTTCGTTCCACCAGAGGGGCGATCCGAGCGCCGGTTTGCCGTGCTGGGTGGGGAATATGCTCTCGGTGGAAGCGCTGAACCTCGCCGGGTGATGACGCGAACGTGCGACCACACAGCCTCAAGGAGAAACGCGTGAGCCTGCCAGATCGACACCATGCGGCAGCGGTCCATATTCCTGCGCTGCACCATATCGTCGATGGTGCTGCCCTATGGGGTCGATCCCAGGGCGTTCACCGACACATCAATCCATCGACGGGGGAGGTGCAAGCCGATATTCCGCTGGCAGGCGCCGACGAAGTGGATGCCGCCGTTGCCGCCGCGAAGCGGGCATTTGCAGGCTGGCGCGCGAAGCCGCCGCTTGAGCGGCGCCAGATACTGGAACGCCTCGCGACACTCCTCGGCGACCATGCCGACGAGTTGGCCGTGCTTTCCAGCCTCGAGTTCGGCGGTGCGGTTTCCTTCACCCGCCACATCAGTTTGATTTCCCAGAAGTTCACCAGCTATTATGCCGGGTGGGCCGACAAGCTGGAAGGACAGATCGCGTCACTGGACGAGGCCGGCTTCGTCTACAGCATTCCCGAGCCGCTTGGCGTGATCGCAGTCATCGTGACCTGGAACGGCCCTATCATCTCGTTGGGAATGAAGGTGATCCCGGCGCTGGCAGCCGGCAACACGGTCGTTCTCAAACCAGCCGAAATCGCCCCCTTCACCGCGCAGAAGTTCCTGGCGCTGGCGACAAGGGCGGGTGTCCCTGCCGGCGTGATCAATCTTGTCCATGGCGGTGCGGCCGCGGGAACGGCGCTGACCGGCCATCCAGATGTCGCCAAGATCACCTTCACGGGAGGCGCCGCGACGGCGCAACGCATCCTCGAAGGCGCAGCCCGCAACCTTACGCCGTCGGTACTCGAACTCGGCGGCAAGTCCGCGAACCTCATCTTCGCCGATGCCGATCTCGACGCGGCGTGCCGCCATACCAGCCTGGCAGGGCTGGCGAATGCCGGCCAAGGCTGTGCGCTTCCCACCCGCGTGCTGATCGAACGATCGATCTACAAGGACTTTCTCGAGCGGCTGACAGCCACGGTATCGGCCATGCCGGTGGGCGATCCGTTGCTGGAAGACACCGTGGTTGGCCCTGTGATCAGCGAGGCGTCGAGCCAGCGCATCCTGAACATCGTGTCGGAAGCCGCGGCATCCGGCAGCGGCCGCGTGACGACGGGCGGCGAGCGCCTGGGCGGCGAACTGGGCGACGGCTGGTTCGTCGCGCCAACGGTGCTGGCCGATGTCGATCCCAACAGCGCCGTCGCGCAGAAGGAAATCTTCGGCCCGGTCATCTCGGTCATGTGTTTCGACGACGAAAGCGAGGCGGTCGCGCTTGCCAATAGCACCCGCTACGGATTGTCGGCCTATGTCCAGACGACGGACGAGCGGCGGATCCGACGACTGGTTCGCCAGTTGCGGTGCGGCACTGTCGGCGTCAACGGCGGCGATCCGCTGACCTACAACGCACCCTTTGGCGGGATAGGCCTTAGTGGATATGGCAAGGAAGGCGGCCGGGCAGGCATCGACGAGTTCCTTCATCTCAAGACCGTGCTGGTCCGCTGACGGTTGTGCGATGTCCCCGTCCCTCCCTCCGTGGGGAGGCGGGGATGGGCCGTCCGCAAAGGCCATGCTGCGTCAGATCGATCCGCCGCCGAACGGTACGTCGGATATCGCGCCCGCCAAGCCGCCATCGATCAGCACGTCGGTGCCGGTAATGAAGGACGCACGATCGGAAGCGAGGAACGCCACGACCTCGGATATTTCGTCCAATCTCCCCTCCCGCTTCAAGGGCGCCATCGCGGCGAGACGGCGCTTCGCCGCATTCGTCTCCCATTCGCGCGCACCCATCGGAGTTGCGATCAGGCCAGGTGAAACGGACAGGATCCGCGCCTGGCGCTCGGCCCAACGCGCTGCCTCGCGGCGGCAGAGCATCAGCACGCCGAACTTGGACAATTGATACGCCAGGTCCGACGTCGCTGCGTCCTCGCCGAGTTCCGCCCGCAACCGCTCGCTGATGTCCTGTGTCGCATGTTCGCGAAGCACCGCTGCGACCGGTGGCGGAACCGCGACCAGATGCGCCCCCAAAGACGCGATCACGATTGCCGCAGCCCCGGGCTGCGCGAACGGCAGCAGTGCCTGCGCCACTCTTGCCGGGCCCAGAAGGTTGACGCGCATGATCGCGTCGAACGCGGCCATGGACGGCGACATACCGGCGACATGGGCGAGAACGCGAAAGCCCCCGCGCTCCCCAACCATGGCAGCCAGGGCATATACCGACTCGGCACTGGTCACATCGCAACAGGCTGCGGTGGCGGTCCGGCCTTCGCTGCGCAGCGCTGCGGCCCGCTGCTCCGCACGCGCCGCGTCGATATCGGCCAGGAGCACGGCATGGTCACGCGACAAGGTCGCCGCGATCGCCGCTCCCATCCCGCCCGCACCGATCACCACGGCCAGCGATTGTTTGGTCAAAGGCCTCTCCCGCTCCTTCCGCGCACGCGCAATTTGCCCATGCCGTGCCCTGCATGGTCCCGCCAACGTGCAGCCCAAATAGGCCTTGCCATATCAATCAAACGGTCGCTAGGTTGAAACATCAGAGGAGAAGCGACCGGCAACCGGCGCAGGGCCCGCCAACGGGTTCCGTTACTCCTCCCGCACCTTCGCGTCGGCCATAGGGCATCGGTCGCGAAGCAGGAGAGCGATGAGGCGACGGCGGATGAGACAAGCCTATATCTACGACACGGTGCGCACGCCGCGTGGTCGGGGCCGCAAAGAAGGGTCCCTGCACGAAATCACATCCGTGTCCCTCGCCGCGCAGGTGCTGGAAGCGATCCGGGACCGCAACGCACTCGACACCAGCGTGGTCGACGACGCGGTCTTTGGCTGCGTCGATGCGGTGGGCGAGCAAGGCGGCGTGATCACGCGAACCGCGCTCCTTCGGGCTCGATATGATCATCGCGTACCGGGGATGCAGCTCAACCGCTTTTGCGCCTCGGGCCTGGAAGCCTGCAATGTAGGTGCAGGCAAGCTGATGTCCGGCGAAGCGGACATGGTGATCGCCGGCGGCGTTGCGAGCATGAGCCGGGTTCCGATGGGCTCCGAAGGCAGCGCGATCGGGACCGACCCTATCTCGCTGCTCGAGAACTATGTGCTGCCCCAAGGAGTCGCAGCCGACCTTCTCGCCACGCTGGACGGATATGGCCGCCACGATGTCGACGCTTATGCTGCAGAGAGCCAGCGGCGCGCGGCCCGTGCCTGGTCAGAAGGACGCTTCGCCAGGTCGATCGTGCCCGTCAAGGACCAGCTGGGGATGCTACGCCTCGATCGCGACGAACATATTCGCGCCGAGACGACGACCGAGTCCCTGTCGGCACTGCAGCCGTCCTTCGCACAAATGGGCGAAATGCTGTTCGATGCAACCGCGCGCCAGCGGTACCCGCAAGTCGAAAAGATTGCGCATGTGCATCATGCCGGCAATTCGGCGGGCATCGTCGATGGCGCAGCGGCGGTATTGATGGGCACGCACGAGGCGGGTGCCCGCGCCGGACTGAAAGCGCGCGGCGTGGTGCGCGCGGCAGCTTCGATAGGATCGGATCCGTCCATCATGTTGAGCGGGCCCGTGCCGGTCGTGGAGAAGCTGCTCAAGGCCCAGGGGATGACGGTGAACGACATCGACATCTTCGAACTGAACGAGGCGTTTGCCGCCGTCGTCCTCCGCATGATGACGGCGCTCGCCGTCCCCCACGACCGGATGAACGTGAACGGCGGTGCGATCGCGATGGGCCACCCCCTCGGCGCGACGGGCGCGATGCTGGTGGGCACCGCGCTCGATGAACTCGAACGCGCCGACAAGGAGCTCGCCGTGGTCGCACTTTGTGTCGGCGGTGGCATGGGCACTGCCGCCCTCATCCAGCGCGTCTGATCGCTATCCAGAACTGGAACACCGCATGAAACACTGGAAGATCGAGATCGATTCCGACGGCATCGCGCTGATCACGTTCGACATGGCGGATCGCCGGATCAATACGCTGGACGCCGAGACGCTCGAAGAGTTCGCGGCCCTTGTCGCGCGCATCAAGGCCGATGCGGCCATCAGAGGCGTGGTGCTGGCGTCCGCCAAAGCTGGGACGTTTTGCGCGGGCGGCGACTTCACGCACCTCGAAACCTTCGCCGGACCGCCCGAGGCCGGTACCGAAGCCGAAAGCCTCGCCCGCGACGTGGCGCGGCTGACCGAAGCGCAGGCGCTGTTCCGTACCCTCGAGACCTGCGGCAAGCCGGTTGCGTGCGCCATCGAGGGGACGGCGCTGGGCGGTGGGGCGGAACTCGTGACCGCCTGCCATTACCGGGTAGCCAGCGATGGACCCGAGGCGAAGATTGGGCTGATCGAAGCGAGCCTGGGCCTGCTGCCAGCCGGTGGCGGAACCCAGCGGCTGCCGCGCATCGTCGGCATCCGGGCGGCGCTGCCGCTACTTCTCGAAAGCAAGATCATCGGCGCGGCCGAAGCGTTGAAGATCGGCCTTGTCCACGCCCTGGTCCCGCTCGGCGAGACCGTCGAGGCCGCCCGGAACTGGGTGCGCGAGCATGGCGATCCGGTGCAGCCCTGGGACAAGAAGGGCTATGCCGTCCCCGGCGGCGGACCTTATGTGCAGGCCAACAGCGAAGCCATCGCCGTTGCGGCGGCGCTGTCGCGCCAGCGATATCACGGCAACTATCCCGCGCAGGGGCATATCCTGACGGCGGTCTACGAAGGGACGCAACTTCCGTTCGACGCCGGCCTGCGGATCGAGATGCGGGAGTTCATCAAGGCGGCACGGTCGCCCCAGGCGCGCGCCATCCTGCGTACCAAGGTCGTGTCGCCGCGCGAGATCAGGAACGGCGCCAACCGCCCGCTCGGCATCCCGGTTCGCAGGTTCCACAAAGCCGTCGTGATCGGCGCAGGCCTGATGGGAAGCGGTATCGCCCATGCCCAGGCTGCCGCCGGCATCGAGACCGTGTTGATCGACGTCACCCAGGAGGCCGCGGACAAGGGCAAGGCCCATGTTCGCGCCGCACTCGAAAAGGCCATTGCCCGCGGCCGGTCCTCCCCGGACGCGGCTGACGCGATCCTCGCCAGGATCACCGCTACCACCGACTACGACCGCATCGCCGACGCGGACATCGTCATCGAAGCGGTGTTCGAAGACCGCGCGGTGAAAGCGGAGGTGACGCGGCGCGCCGAAGCGAAGCTGGCGCCAGGTGCCGTCCTGGCGTCGAACACCTCGACCCTGCCGATCACCGGCCTTGCCGCAGCGTCCGCGCGGCCGGAGAGCTTCATCGGCCTGCACTTCTTTTCCCCCGTGGAGCGGATGGAACTGGTCGAAATCATTCGGGGCGAGCGGACGAACGACGCGACCCTCGCCGCTGCGTTCGACTATGTCGCGGCGATCCGCAAAACGCCGATCGTCGTCAAGGATTCGCGCGGCTTCTACACCTCCAGAACGATCTCCATGTATCTCGAAGAGCCCTGCGAGATGCTCGCCGAAGGCATCGCGCCTGCGATCGTGGAGAATATCGGGCAGATGACGGGAATGCCGGTGGGGCCGCTGTCCCTCCCGGATGCGATCGGCCTGGAACTGCCCTATCATGTACTCCAGCAGACCAGACGCGATCTTGGCGACGCCTATGTGCCGAGCGCGGCGGATGCCATCTTGCACAAGCTGGTCGTCGAGCACGGACGCCACGGTCGCCGTAATGGCAAGGGCTTTTTCGATTATGCGGAGGACGGCAAGACCAAGTCGCTCTGGCCGGGGCTCGCCGACATCGCCAAACCCACGCTGACCGACGCATTCGACGACCGCGTCAAGACCGACCTCAAGAACCGCATTCTCTACCGAATGGCGCTCGAGGCGGCCAAGTGCCTCGAAGAAGGTGTGCTTGCCGATCCGCGCGAAGCGGATGTCGGCGCGACCTTGGGATTCAGCTTTCCGCTTTGGACGGGCGGTCCCCTCTCCCTTATCGATCAGGTCGGCGTTGCCGCCTTCGTCGCACAATGCGACCGGCTGGCGGATCTGTACGGAGAGCGGTTCCGCCCCGGACGGAAGCTCCGCGAGATGGCAGCCAGCGGGGAGCGCTTCTATTGACCGCCCGGCCCATCGGGTCTGGTGCCGCGCCATATCGAGCCGCGGTGGTTTCGCACCGTGCGCAGCGGGCCTGCTGCAGCCGCTGGGCGATGCGAGAAGCTGAATCGTCGTCGGTAGGAACCGCACGGATCGTGCGTACGCTCGCGACGCCCATGGGACGATGCACATGACGACCCCTGTCCTGACCGATCTGGAAGACGGCATTCTGACGATCCGGCTCAACAACCCGGCCATGCGCAACGCCCTGAGCCAGCCGATGGGCGCGGAACTGATGGCGGAACTGCGCGACGCAGCAAACGACCCCGGGGTCCGGGTAGTGATACTCACGGGGGTTGGGGACGCATTTTGCGCCGGCGCCGACGTCAGCAAACTCGGAATCCTCGATCCGCGCGACAAGGTATCGGCCAAATGGGCAGGCGATCCCATCATGCAGGGAACCGAACAGCGGCACCTGCGGATCAAGGCCAACAGCGAGATCGCGACGCTGCTGCACATGATGGGCAAGCCGACCATCGCCATGGTGCGAGGCCCGGCGGCCGGCGCAGGCCTGTCGATGGCGATCGCCTGCGACTTCCGCTTCGCGTCGGAATCCGCCTTCTTCACCAGCGCCTTCAGCAAGATCGGCGCGTCGGGCGACCTTGGCTGCGCCTATTATCTGCATCAGCTCGTCGGCCCGACCAAGGCGCGCGAGATCCTGATGCTGTCGGACAAGGTGTATGCGGACGAAGCGCTGCGCATCGGTCTGGTCAGCAAGGTCTTCGGCGACGACCGCCTGCTGGAGGAGACCATGGCCTTCGCGCGCAGACTCGCCAGCGGACCGCCGATCGCGATGCGCTACATCAAGAAAAACCTGATCGCTGCAGAAGACATCGATATGGATCGCTACTTCGAGCAGGAGGCAGCGAGCATGGTGCGCTGCTTCCAGACCGAGGATTCGAAGGAAGCGATCAAGGCGTTTCAGGAAAAGCGCCCCGCCACGTTCAAAGGAATGTGAGATGATCGTCGAGGAACGCAATTACAGCTTCGCGCCTGCCGATATCGGGCCGTTTCTGGCGATCTACGAGAAGGAAGGCGTGCATATCGCCAAGCGCGTGCTGGGCAATCTGCTGGGCTATTTCCGTACCGAGATTGGGCCGGACCTCAACGAAATCGTCCATCTCTGGGGCTTCGAGGACCTTAACGACCGCGCGGTTCGACGACAGGCGCTGTGGGCCGATCCGGAATGGCGTGCATTCGCCGCGCGCTGCCCCTCCCCGGTGCGCCAGCGCAACCGCTTGCTGATGCCGACCGCCTGGTCGCCGATCCGCTGAACCCTGAAAGGATGTGCCATGGGCAAATGGCTCAAATCGACCGAGCAGCTGCGTTTCGAGGTTCGCGACCATGTCGCCTGGATCACCCTGAACCGACCGGAAAAGCGGAATGCGCTGAACTGGCAGAGCTTGCAGGAACTGCGCGACGCCCTTCTCGAGGCGGACGATCTCACCAGCGTGCATTGCATTGTCCTCGGGGGTGCCGGCCGTGACTTCTGCGCGGGCTGGGACCTGACCGGTGGGCAACCCAGTCCGGTGAAGGAACAGCAGGACGCCGCCCACGGCGTGACCGGCGAATATCGCAGTCAAACCGCCACGATCGATGACGATATGTGGCAGTTGGGCAGGATGAACGAACTGCGGCTCGTCCTGTTCGACATGCACAAGCCGGTCATCGCCAAGGTACAGGGAAACTGCATCGCGAACGGCACCGACATCGCCCTGCTGGCGGATCTGGTGATCGTGGCGAGCGACGCGAGGATCGGCTATCCGCCGGTGAGGGCGCAGGGCTCGCCGCCTTCGCACATGTGGTTGTACCATATGGGTCCGCAATGGGCGAAGCGCATGCTGCTGACCGGCGACCTGCTCCGCGGAAGGGACGCCGCCCGGCTGGGCCTGGCGCTGGAATCCGTTGCCCCCGCCAAGCTCGACGCGCATGTCGAAGCCCTGGCCGCGCGGATCGCCGCGACCGCACCGGATCTGCTCGCGTGCAACAAGCGTGTGGTCAATCTCGGGCTGGAACTGATGGGCGCCAAGACGCTGCAGCGCCTGGCCAGCGAAATCGACGCACGCGGGCATCTGTCGGAAGGCCGTATGCAGTTCCGTCGCTCCATCGAGGCCCTGGGGCTGAAGGAAGCGGTTCGCCAACGCGACGCCGCATTCGGCGACGGCATGGTCGACTATAGCCAGGAATAGCGCGCTCGGGGCGATGGCGGGCGACGCAAGCAGCCAGAATATCGGGGAGGCATTGATGACCGGACAGACTTTCGACCCATCGCATTTCCGGAACGCCCTCGGCTCCTTCGCGACGGGCGTTACGATCGTGACGACCGTCGGCCTGGAGGGCGAAGACGTCGGTATGACTGCGAACAGCTTCAACTCGGTCTCGCTGGACCCGCCGATGATCCTGTGGAGTGTCGGTAAGAACGCAATGAGCCGCCCTGCCTTCGCTGCGGCCGAGCATTTCGCCGTCCACATCCTCGCTACCCAGCAAAAGGCGCTTTCCGATCGCTTCGCCAAACGCGGTACCGACAAGTTTGCCGGTCTCACCGTGGAGCGCGGGCCGGGCAACGTCCCGCTCCTGAAAGACTGCGCTGCGCGCTTCAAGTGCCGCACGGCCTATCGATACGAAGGCGGTGATCACGACATCATCGTGGGCGAAGTGATCGAATTCGATCATCTGGATGCCGCGCCCCTCGTCTTCCATAGCGGCAAATACTCGGCACTGGCCCCGCATCGCGCTGCGGATGAGGCGGAATCCGCTGCCTTTTCGCGATCGTTTCTCGGCTTCCTGCTGCCGCGCGTGCAATATGCGCTGTTCGAACCGATCAAGAAGGCGATGCAGCAACGGGCGATCGGACTGGACGAGTATTTCGCACTTTCGGCACTGGCTGCGAAGGACCTCTCGATGCTAGAAATCGCGGAACTCGGCCGGTTCTACGACCGGTCGTTCACCCCCGCGGAAGCGCTGAAGTTGAAGAATCGAGGTCTTGTCGAGCCAGCCGAAGGCGATGGCGCGGCGATGCGCATGCAACTGACGGCGAACGGACATGCGCTGATGCTCGAGCTGCTGTCGATCGGCAAGGACGCGGAGGAAACGTTGCTCGAGCGCATCGAGCCCACCGAAGTACAGGCGCTGAAGAGCCTTTTGCATCGTCTCGTGAAGGACACCCCGTCGGTCGCCTAGCTGCGATCGCCGGGACCATGTGTCGTCCTTGGGAGCGAACGTCTCTTTCCTTGGTTCGGCCCGTCCTGTATGGCAACACGAATGTGCCTGCGCACGGCCAAGACGGAGATGAAAAGCTACTGATATGGCAAAGCCGAAGAAGAGCGAGTTGACACGCGAACGTGTGTTGTCGGTGACGTCAGAGCTGTTCCGCACCAATGGCTACAAGACTACGTCGATGCGCGACATCGCCGCCGCGGTAGGGATGAAATCCGGCAGCCTCTATTATTATTACGAGTCCAAGGAAGCGCTTCTCGCGGCTATTCTCAACGACAATATCGATGCGACCATCAAGTGCCTGCGCGAAGCGGTGGACTCGCTGCCCCCCGGCACCTCCGTCCGGGAAAAATTCCACGCTGCCGTTCGGGCGGCCGTGAAGACCGTGGCCGATGCCGGCGACATGGCCGTCGCCTCGGCGAAAACACTTTCCTACCTTCAGGAACCGGAATATTCCGAGCAGGTTCGCCGACGCCAAGCCTACAACAAGTTTTGGCGCGACCTGATCCAGGAAGGCAAGGCCGCCGGCGAGATCGACTCTGCCATTCCCGAAGCGATGACCTGCATGGCGATCATCGGTGCCATCACGTTCGTCGGTGAATGGTTCGAGCCGGGGCGATCGTCGACCGACGCCATCGGCGAGATCTTTGCCCACCTGTTCTTCGACGGTTTGCACCGGAAACGATAAGGCAAAAGCAAGTCGCTTCCGTCGAGCGGAATCGGTCGCTCGATCGCGCCCTTGCTCAGGCGGGGTGTCCTGCGGGCGATGCGGTAAGGTCCTGGTTCGGCGCGGCCTTCTGCTGCGGCTTGATCCAATGCGCATCAATGTCGCTTTCCAGCTGCTGCCATATCTTCGGGATCGGCAGCACATGCGGGCGATAGGAAGGCGAAAGCACCTGCAGAAGGTTGTACAGGATGTTTTTCATCATCATCTTCGCGACCATCTTCTCCCGCTTCTTGGACTCCTTGCGCTCGGCCGCATCCATTTTTGCGCGATCGACTTCCAGCAGATAATTCTTCACTTTGCCCGCATATTTACTGAAGAAATATAACTGATAGAAGAAAGCGTATATTCTCAGGAAGTACCCGCCGTGGATGCGTTTAAAAACATCGTAACAGACATGGCGGTGCTCATATTCCTCCAATAGGTGCCAACGCCACATCGTCTCGATATTCGGATCGGAATCCTTGAGATACGCGTCGAGGCTGTCGCCGCACCATGCCATTGCCGAAGCAGGACCAAGGGTCTCGAACCCTTCGCAATAGGCGGTGAGGAACGCAAGCGACTTGGTCTCGAACAGGCGCGCATAATGCGCCTCGATTTCGCGCTCGAGCTCCGGCACCCGATCATAGCCATCACGCACAAGCATTTCGTTCATGCGGTCGTGCATGGCGTAATGGCAGGATTCCTGCCGGATGAAGGTTGTAACGTCGGCACGCAGCGCAACCGATTCGGGATCGTCGCCCTTTATCTCCTTGCGCGCCTTCGCCATTACCCGGTTCAGGAACCGCTCGAGCGGCGGTATCCCGACCGATGCGCCGTTCTGACTCTGCGCGAACTCCAAGTTCGGCGCCCAATGGGCATGGGAATTGGAAAAATCGAATTCCGGTTGCCGCACTCGCATGTTCGACCTCCCTTTACTTTTCTCGTTATGATTCACCGCGCCGTTCATTACCGCAGTTGGCGGAAACAGTCCCGAAGCTCCGCTACGAAGAGATCGGGGCGCTCCCAGGCTGCAAAGTGGCCTCCGCTCGGCGCTTCCCGCCAATGGATGATGTTCGGAAAGGCGCGCTCCACCCACGTCCGCGAAGCGTTAAAGATGTCTCCGGGGAACTGGGTGATGCCGGTCGGCAGCTCCACCTTGGGTGAGGAAGGGTCCAGCGCCCGGTTTTCCCAGTAGAACCGCGCCGATGAGGTGGCGGTGCCCGGCAGCCAGTAGAGCATGATGTTGTCCAGCATCTCGTCGACCGTGAGGACGGTCTCGACCGCCCCGTCATGGTCGGTCCATGCTTGCAGTTTCTCATAGATCCAGGCCGCCAGGCCCGCAGGGCTGTCGTTCAGGCCATAGCCAAGGGTTTGCGGGCGGGTGGACTGCTGCTTCGCATAACCGCTTCCGTCTTCCTGATAGCGCTGGGCCTTGCCGAGCATCGCCTGCTCGGCAGGCGTCAGCGACGCCAGATCCTCGGCTGTGGGCGGAACGAACGCAAAATTGAGGTGGATGCCCGCGCACCCGGGCGCGCGGCCTGCGCCCAGCGCCCGCGTGACGATACTGCCCCAGTCCCCGCCTTGCGCGACCCACCGATCATATCCCAGCCGCTGCATCAACACGGCCCAAGCACCCGCGGTTCGTGCCGCGTTCCAGCCCGGCTCGGCCGGCTTGTCGGAGAAGCCGTATCCGGGCAGCGAAGGCAGGACGAGGTGGAAGGCGTCCTTGGGATCCCCTCCGTACCGTGCCGGGTCGGTGAGCGGACCGATCGCCTTGACGAACTCCAGCACCGATCCCGGCCAACCATGGGTCATCACCATCGGCAGCGCATTCGGCGCCGGAGAGCGTATATGGAGGAAATGGATACCGAGCCCGTCGATCACCGTTCGGTGCTGGCCGAGACCGTTGAGCATTCGCTCGCACCGCCGCCAGTCATAGCGATCGTGCCAGTAGCCGCACAGGGTGCGCATTCGCTCGAGCGGGACGCCTTGGTCCCATCCCCCGGTCGTCTCCCCTTCGGGCCAGCGCGTTCGCGCAAGCCGCTCACGAAGATCGTCCAGCGTCGCCTGTGCAACATCGATCTGAAAGGGCTCGACCTTTCCGCTCATGCTGAACGCTCGTTCGCCTGCTTGCTCATCTGGCCGCTCTCCATGTCATCCCGCCGCCCTTGTCCGACCCGGCCAGGATGGTTTCGATTCGATGTCCCTATCCTTGGGATTATTTCTAATGTTAGTTCCATTTTTATCGAAGGCAAGGGTGATCACGCTCGCAACGACGGGGTAGCTACCGGGAAGGAAACCAGCCGATGGAAGCGATGCAACGCCAGGACACCGACGACGCGATCGAGTTTTCGCACGCGGAGTCGGTACGATTCTTCGCAGCGGTTCAGGCAGCGATCGACGAGAAGGGCCTGCAGGACGTCACGCAGGACGACATCATCCGGCATTCGGGTGTGCCGCGGACAACCTTGTATCGGCGCTACGGCGGCCGAGACGCCCTGCTCGCGAAGTTCCTGCGATATCGCTTTGCCGACGACATCGCCGCATGCGGACAGTTGGCGACCAGTCCTGCACCGTTCGCCGAGCGGATGGAGAACCTGATCGTCTATTCGATCATGGCCGCGCATCGCCATGGCTGGTTGCAACGCGAGCTGGATCGCGGGCTCTCCACGGCGACCATCGAGCTGCTGGCGAGCGCCATGCAGAACGCTTCCAGCCAGACACTGGTGCCGCTCCTGGCCCGTGCGCGCGCCGAAGGCCTGTGCCGATGCCCGGCCCCATTCGATGAACTCCAGCGGTGGCTGCTGGTGCAGATCTTCGAGCTCAGCCATCGTCGGTACGATACGGACGAGGAAGCGCACAGGATCGTCCGCACCTATGTCCTGCCGGTACTCGCGCTCGCCCCCACCCGCCCCTCCATCGAGGAAAAGATCGACGTCCTCTACCATCACCTGATGGCCGCATTTCCGCCGAGCAAATCCCCCGACTGACCTCCAAGCCCCCACCATCTACCGCCGACCTGCGAGACGGATTGATTGTCGCGCCCGCCGCTGTTATCAACCAATCGACCGTTCGATTTTTAGCGCCACCTCGGGTGGTGTCGCGGACGCGGGAACAGCGGGTGCGATAGCAGCGCTTGCGCCATCAGGGGAGGAACGCCGTGACTTGGGCGCATCAGGACAAATGTGCGATCGTCGGGGTAGGCGCGACGGACTATTATGTCCGCGGAAAGAGCTGGCCCCGAACGATCAACGACATGGCCGGCGAGGCGATCCTCAAGGCGTGCGAGGATGCCGGCATCAGTGTCAAGGATATCGACGGCTTCGCGTATTATGGCGGCGCGAGTGCGGGCTATGTCGACAAGTTCGACAGCGGCTCGCTGATGGAAACGCTCGGCATGCCGCACATTTCCTTTACCGCGACGCTGACCTCCGGCGGGGGTGGCGTCGCCGGGGCAGTCGGCCTCGCCACCGCAGGGTTGATGAACGAGGATTGTACCTATGCGGTCACCGTCATGGCGGTCCAGCAGACGCCTTCCGCTCGGCTCGGCGATATCTTCGGCAGGATGAAGCCGGATCCGGAAAACAGCTTTTTGCAGCCTTCAGGCCTGATCGGCCCCGGCCATCTCATGAGCGTCCTCGCAAGACGCCACATGCACCTGTACGGGTCCACCGAAGACGCGCTGGCCGAAATCGTGATGGCCTCGCGCACGCATGCGCTCAATCGACCGAAGGCGATCCGCAGAACACCGCTGTCGAAGGAGGACTATCTCGCCTCCGTCATGTTGGCGGATCCACTCCGCCGCCTCGATTTCTGCCTTGAGACCGACGGTGCGATCGCCGTCATCACCACCACCGCGGACAGAGCGCGCGATTGCCGCCAGAAGCCCGCCTATATCCATGGCTGCGTGCATGGCGCGTCGCGAAAATGGGGTCGCGCATTCGGGTGGATGAACATGCCGGACCCGGAATTCTCCAGCTCGGGCCACCAGTTTCTGGCGGAGCGGGTTTGGGCACAGACCGGGCTTGCCGCCAAGGACATGGATGTCGCCCTGATCTACGATCATTTCAGCTCGATGGTATTGGCGCAGCTCGAAGACTATGGCTTTTGCGAGCGCGGCGAGGGCAACGACTATGTCCTCGCGGGAAAGACCCGCTATGATCCGGCGAGCCGCGGCGGCGTCAACGGCGGCACTCCCGTCAATACCCACGGCGGCAATCTCAGCGAAGCCTATATCATTGGCATGACCCACGTCGTGGAAGCGGTGGAGCAGGTCCGCGGAACCGCCATCAACCAGGTTGCAGATTGCGAATTCGCGCTCGCGACCGGCGGCCCCGCCCCGATTCCCGTATCCAGCCTGGTCCTGAGGAGCGCCTGATGTCCGCCCATTCGATCGCCTATGGTCCCGCGCGGCTGCTGCCCGGAGACCAGATCCACATCACGACCAATCCCGATACCGAGCCCTTCTGGCTGGCAGCAAAGGAACATCGGCTGACGGCCTGCCAATGCGCATCCTGCGGCGCATTTCGTCTGCCGCCGACGCCCTATTGCCCGATTTGCGCGAGCAAGGAACGGATATGGCCGACCCTGCCCGGCACGGGCACGGTGTTTAGCTATGCGATATGCAGCAAGAATCCCGCCACCGGTGAAGACTATGTGTATGTACCTGTCGTGGTGGAAATCGATGGCGCGCGCGGCGCGCGCCTGGTCGGCAACCTGACGGGCTGCAATGCCGAAGACGTACGGATCGGGACGCGGGTCGTCGTCGAATGGACCGATATCTGTGACGGCTGGGTTCTGCCCAATTTCCGAGCCCTAAGCGACCGCTGATACCTTCGCCTTCCCCGCGAGAAGACCCGCGTTCGTCAGGTACGACGCGGGCGGGCGGCGCCCGTCCCCAATTGGGCGACCAGCACGATAAGAACGCCGCTGAGCGCAATCCCTGCCAGAATGACCGTGTAGCCGAACTCGGTGGGATAGGCGCGGCCGCCAGCCAGGGCAGGCGTCGCGCTGGCCGCCAGCGAGAGCGTTACCAGCTGCGCGCCAGCGGCGGTGAAGACGCGCAACACCGTCATGGTCAGCCCGGTGGCCTCTCCGGCACGCTCGGGCTGCACATGGGCGAGCACGACGTTGGGCACAGCCGCCAGCAAGGTGGTCATCCCGGCCGCTCCGCCGATCGTGATAGCCATGATCTGCCACGGATTGCTGTGGAAGAACGGAAAGGATCCTAGCGAGAGGGCCGCAAGCAGCCCGCCATATTGGATCACCGGCCGGCCGCCGTGGCGCCCGCAAAGCCAGCCGGCCAGCATCGCCGCCAGGAGCGAACCCACGTTCGAAGGCAGCTTGATCCATCCCGCTGCCGTAGCGGACAGTCCGAGCCCGGCGCCGCTGCTGGCAGGCTGCTGCAGATATTGGATCAGCACCAGCGGGAACTGCATGATGCCCAGCGCCGCGATGGCAAAACAGAGATTGGCGATCAGCACGGGCCGCTGCGTCAACAAGCGGACCTGTATCAGGGGATCCGGACGGCGCCATTCGTGGCCCCACCACCACAGCAACAGGACAACCCCCGCCACACCCGCGCCCGCGATCCAAGGACCACGGCCGCCCTGGGTGACGGAGGAGGTGACGGCGTACAATATGCCCGCAACCCCCAGCGGCAGCAGCACGCCGCCCAGCCAGTCGACACCCCCCATCGGCGGCGCGTTGCCGAGGCGGGGCACGGTAACCAGCAGCAGGGGGAGCACAATGGCGCCATAGCCCGCAGCAAACCAGAAAATCAGCCGCCAACTCCCCAGATCGGCCAGATAGCCCCCCAGGATATAGCCGAATGCCGCCGCCAGCGTTACGCCGCCCGTCAAGGCGCCAACCCAGAAGGGCAATCGCTTTGCAGGCACCATCTGCCGGGCGATACCATAACAGAGCGCGAGGTTCGCACCCGACAGCCCCTGGAGGCAGCGGCCGACAATCACGAAGTGAATGCTCCCGCCGAATGCGCTGATCAGGGATCCGGTTGTGGTCAGCACCAGGATCACGGCGAGCACGCGCTCACGCCCGTACATGTCGCCCAGCCGAGCACCGATCGCCGCCGAACTGGCCTGTACGAGCAGGAAGCTGGTGACGACCCACCCTGCCGATGCGAGGCCGAACGCACGGGAGATGAACGGCAGTGCCGCAATGATCATGACATGTTCGAACGAGCTCAACGCCTCGATCAGGATCAGGGTGATCATGGCCAACCGAAAACCGCCTTGCTGCGTCGCTGCCATGCTCGCCCTCCTCACCATTTGCGGTGCAGGCTAGCCGCCGGCACCGCACCTGTCCGTGCGTTCGGCAACACGCTTGTGATTTCTAGCGTGGCGGCCGGAAGCCCTTCTGCCCATCCGCCGCGGTGGACGACCCCATTCCCCTCCCTTCAATTTTTACCTATCGATTGATATTTTTCCCGTGCTAGAGCGGCACTCCTGAAAAATTCGAGGTGAATCCATGACCGATGCGGTCGTTGTCTCGACTGCCCGCACACCGCTCGCCAAAGCGTTTCGGGGCGCCTTCAACAATACGCACAGCGGCACGCTGGGCGGCCATGCCATCCGTCACGCAGTAGCGCGCGCGGGAATCGATCCGGCGGAAGTGGACGACGTCATCTTCGGTTGCGCGGTTCCGGAAGGAGACAGCGGCAACAACATCGCGCGCCATGCCGGTCTCGTCGGCGGAATCCCGCAAACCGCCGGCGCCGTGACGATTGCACGCGCATGCAGTTCCGGCATCCAGGCCGCGAGTTTCGCCGCGCAGCGCATCATCGTCGATCGCGTACCCGTGGTGGTCGCCGGCGGCGTCGAGTCGGTCAGCATGGTCAGCCCCACGCCGCACATACCGCGGGCCGGTCGCGCGCCCTGGATTCGCGCGCATCAGCCCGGCATGCTGTTGAGCATGAACGAAACCGCCGAGGTCGTGGCGGAACGCTACGTCATCAGCCGCGAGGTGCAAGACGCCTATGCCTATTCGAGCCAGATGCGGACCGCGCAGGCGCAGCGTGACGGGCGCTTCGATGACGAGATCGTACCCCTGCCGACGCGCAAGCTGGTGACGGACAGGGCCACCGGCGAGGTTTCGGAGCTAGACGTGCTGCTCGAGCAGGACGAGTGCAACCGCCCGGACACCACGCTGGAGACGCTCGCAAAGCTGAAGCCCGTGGTGCGTGAAGACGGCACGGTCACGGCGGGCAATGCCAGCCAGCTCGCCGACGGCGCCTCCGCGAGCGTCCTCATGAACGGAACGCTCGCGGCACAACGTGGCCTGCCCGTGCTGGGCCTGTATCGCGGCTTCGCCATCGCCGGTCTTGCGCCGGACGAAATGGGCATTGGGCCGGTCTATGCCATTCCGAAGCTCCTGAAACAGCACGGACTGCGGCTGGAGGATATCGGCCTGTGGGAATTGAACGAGGCCTATGCCTGCCAGGTCGTCTATTGCCGCGACCGGCTCGGGATACCGGACGACCGACTCAACGTCGATGGCGGCGCCGTGTCGATCGGCCATCCCTTCGGCATGACGGGCGCGCGCCAGCTGGGCCACGTCCTGATCGAAGGCAGGCGCCGCAAGGTGAAATATGTCGTGGTCACCATGTGTATCGCCGGCGGGATGGGCGCGGCCTCCCTGTACGAGCTGGTCTGATCGCACAGGAGGCAGCCATGTCGCTGGTCGGCACCTATGATCCAGACAATGTCTTCGCGAAAATCCTGCGGGGAGAACTGCCTTGCCATCGCATTTGGGAAGACGAGGACACGCTCGCCTTTCTCGACCTTTTCCCGCAATCGCCCGGGCATAGCCTGATCATTCCGAAGCGGGGACAGGCGCGGAACCTGCTCGACCTCGACGAAGCGAGCATCGCCCCGCTCTTCCGCCGCGCGCAGATGCTCATGCGGGTCCTGGTCGCGGAACTGGATCCCGTTGGCGTTCAGTTGCTGCAGTTCAACGGGGGCGATGGGGGACAATCCGTATTCCATGTGCACGTCCATCTGGTGCCTCGCTTTGCCGGACAAGCGCTGGGCATCCACGCACAGCAACGAGGGGACCCGGGCGAACTCGACGCGATGGCGCAGCGCCTCCGGGCGAGGATCGCACAGGGTGAGGGAGGAGCATCGGAGGCATGATGACACATAGACCGCAGCAATTCCCATTGGCGCGGCAGTCGGCCGGCGTCGCGCCACTGCGTCGTCCGGGCTCGATCCGACGCACCACCTCCATCGACTCCCACTGGCCGGATGGGGCGTCCGCAGCCTGGACCATGGCGGCGCGCGCCCGCGACTTGTGCACCCCCGAAGACGGCGGCGATCCGCATATCCTGAGCGAGGCAGGGTATGAAATGCGCATTTCCCCGGCCAGGGAAATACTAGCGTTGAAGACGAACGCGCACCAGGAGCGCACCGGCGAGCTGGTCGGCGTGCGGGCGGGCGGCGACAGCAGGCGGATGATCGCCTCGGCACTCGGCGATCTGGTCGGCACCCCGCTATATCAGATCCTTGATGATTTCGCCGGTGCCAGCCTGGTTGCCCGCTGGATCTGGTCGCAGTGGATGCCGGACTGGGCGGCGTTTTCCAAGGATAAGACGCAACCGCAGACGCATGGCCGGAAAGGCAACATGCTCAACATCTGTACCGGTTTTGCGGAAGGCTCCTCCGCGCTCCTGCCGGACCGGTTGCAGGACGCCGCGACGGAAGACACTGCACGCGTGGGTCCACTGGCCGATCCTTCGGACAGCTGGAGCTGGCATGCCATGCCGGACCAGCACGGCCCTGCGATGCGTCGCGCCCGCCGACTGGACATCTGGCGCGAGGACCGGTTGATCCTGGTGGACGCGGCGTTTCAGGACAGCGGCACTGCGCCCGATGGCGGGCGCAGGGCGGTGCACGAATATCGCGTCTATGCGGAGATCGATGCCGAGAGCGGCATTCTCGAATCGCTCCAGGCGCTGCCGCTGATCCTTCCTTTCCCGGAGTGCCCGGGCGCTGCCGTCAAGGCTGCGCGAATGGTGGGACACCAGATCGGCGATTTCCGCAACACCGTTCTCGACACGCTTCCCTCGACGCTCGGCTGCACGCATCTCAACGATGTGCTGCGAGGACTGGCCGACGTGCCCGTGCTCGCCGCCAACCTGGCCTAAGGGGTCGCCCGCACCCCGTTGGAGGCGCGATCACGCCCTTGTCATTTTACCTTCCAATCGTTAGATTGTAAATTAGTCTCGGTCTAAAGGACCGCCGCAAGAGCGTGTCCAAACCCAAGGAGATGGCATTTGAACCTGCAACTCAGCGAACAACAGGCCTTGTTGCGGGACAGCCTTGAGCGACTGTTTCAGAACGAATCGACTTCGGCACGCATCCGGGCCGCAGAACCGCTGGGATATGATCCGGCACTCTGGACGGAACTGGTCGGATTCGGCCTTCCCCTGATGCGGGTGCCGGAGGGGCGGGGGGGCGGCGGCCTGGCCCTTATCGATGCGGTGGTCGTTGCCGAAACGCTCGGCAGCTATCTGGCATCGGTGCCACTGATCGAATGCGCCGTGGCGAGCCGAATTCTCGCGGACATCGCACCCGCCGGGCATGCCGTCCTGGAGGACATTGCAGGCGGTTCGATCCTCACCGTCGCGCTCCACCCTGTGGAAGCCGGTATGCCGCAACTGGTTCCCGCCGGCGCCATCGCCGATCGGGTCCTCTGTTCGGACGGGGCAACCGTCTATCTCGCCGCCGTGCCCGCAGATCGGACGGTTCCGGCCAACCTCGGCACGCTGCCGCTGGCTATGATAACGATCGATCTCGAAAATGCGCTGGCACTCGCCTCCGGTCCGGACGCATGCGCCGCCTGGCAGGCCGGCATCGAGGAATGGAAGTTGCTCGCGGCCGCCAATATCGCCGCCATGGGCCGCAAGGCGCTCGAGCATGCCGCAGCCTACGCGTCGGAGCGCGAGGCATTCGGCCGGCCGATCGGCAGCTTCCAGGGCCTCGCACATCCGCTCGCCGACGCCGTTACCGATGTCGAGGGTGCGCAATTGCTCTGCTGGCGGGCGGCCTCGGAAGCCGAACCTTCCGCTCGCGCCGCGCAGATCTCGGCAGCGCTTTGGTGGTCGACCCGCGCTGCCTCCGCGGCGACGATCCGGGCTATGCGGACCTTCGGCGGCTACGGCGTGTCGATGGAGTATGACGCGCAGATCTATTTCCGGCGGGCCCGCGCCTGGTCGATGCTGCTCGGCGATCCCGAGGCCGAGCTCAACCTGCTCGGCGACCGCCTCTGGGGTGGGCGGACGGATCCCGTGCCCCACATCGGCAGCGGCGAGATCAGCTTCGGGCTCGGCGATGCCGCGGAAGCCTATGCGGCCGAGGCCCGCGCCTTCTTCGCCGCGCACATGACTCCCGAAATGCGCCGATTCATCCACGAGACCGACGACGGCGACCACCCCTTCAACACCCAGCTGGCCAAGGCGGGCTTTCTCTACGCGGATTGGCCTGCCGCCCTCGGCGGGGGCGACAGGACTCCCTATGAGATGGCAGCACTGAACGAAGTCTATTGCGAGTTCGAGTGGCCCCGCGTGCCCGGCACGGTGACGCACATGGTCGGCAAGATTCTCATGCACTTCGCCTCGGAAGAGGTGAAAGAAGAAGTCCTTCCCGGACTCGCGTCCGGGGAGCGGAACGTCGCTCTCGGCTATTCCGAGCCTTCGGCCGGGTCGGACATCTTCGCCGCGAAGACGCGCGCCACCCGCGATGGCGACGACTGGATCATCGACGGACAGAAGATGTTCACCAGCCAGGGCCATCTGGCCGACTATGTCCTGCTGATCGCCCGAACGGACCCGGCGCTGCCCAAGCATGCCGGTCTCACGCTTTTCCTCGTGCCCGTTTCCATCCCCGGCTTCGAAGTACACGAGATCAAGACGCTGGGTGGCGAGCGGACCAACATCACCTATTATTCCGACATGCGCGTCCCGGATCGCTATCGGATCGGCGACGTCAATGGAGGAACCAAGGTTCTCGGCCTCGCGCTGGCGCTGGAACAGGGCGGCGGCGACTTCTTCGTAAGTGCCCTGCGTATCATGCTCCGCCATGCACTCGCCTGGGCGCACACCGCCAACACCCAGGGCGAGCGGCCGATCGACCGGCAGCGAGTCCGCGCGCGCCTTGCCCAATGTCATGCCCGCCTGCTCGTCGCGGATGTCCTCGACAGGCGATGCCTCTGGGGATTCGTGAGCGGCCAGGGCAAGAAATATTACGGCCCCATGGCGAAGCTGTTCGCCTCCGAAGCGCTGGTCAGCTGCTCGAGCGAACTGGTCGAACTCGCCGCGCCATGGTCGCTGATCCAGGCGCATACCGACCTTGGCACCGTAGAGCTCGAAAGCCGCAAGGCGATTCAGGCGACGATCTATGGCGGCACCAGCGAAGTGCAGCGCAGCATCGTGGCGGAATCCGCGCTCGGGCTTCCGCGAACCCGAAGCTAGGAGTGCAACCAATGTCCGAACCCGATCTGCTCCGGAAAGAGCGCGGCGCGATCCTCGAACTCGTGCTCAACCGGCCGGCGAAGTACAACGCGATCAACATGGCGATCGCCGACGGCATCGCAGATGCCTTGGATGTCTTCCGGGATCGACGCGACCTGCGGGTGCTGCTGATCCGCGCGAACGGGAAGTATTTTTCCGCCGGGGCCGACCTGACCGACATCCAGAAGGGCGACACGGCGGGAAGCTCGTCGAACGAACGGACATGGTATCGCCGCGGGCGTGGTAGCTTCCACAGCATGTTCGACGAAATGGAGGCCATCGAGAAGCCGATCGTCGTCGCGCATCAGGGGCCCTGCTTTGGCGGCGCGTTCGAAATGTCGCTCTCGTGCGACTTCCGCCTCGCCGCTTCCTCGGCAACCTACAGGATGCCGGAAATCGATATCGGCTGCATCCCGGGCTCGGGCGGGACGAGCCGGCTGACGCGCCTGATCGGCCCCCATTGGGCGCGCTGGTTCGTGCTGGCCGGCGCAACGGCGAGCGCGCAGCAAGCGCTGAGCATGGGCCTGCTGCATGACGTGTTTTCCGATGAGGATTTCGGCGCCCGCGTCGAGGCGTTCTGCGAAAAACTGGCCTCCCTCCCCCCCGAAGCGGTCGCCATCTCCAAGCTGACGATCGAGCTGACGGCGGATCTCGAGCGGCAACAGGCCCGTAACGTGGAACGCCTCGCCAACAGCATCCTCTTCCTCGGTGACGAGCACCGCAGCCTGATCGCTGCCATGATCGAAAAGCTTTCGAAGAAAAAATGACGTTGTCTTAGGAGCTAGCGCTATGAATGACCTGACCGAATTCTGGCCGAAGAACAGGAAATTGTCGAAGGGCGATTGGACACCGCCGGCCGGCACGCGGTTCATTTCCGCCGACGATCATCTGATGGAGGCCCAAAATCTTTGGGAAGAGCGGCTGACCGGCCCCGACAAGGATCGCGCGCCCAAATTCTGGCAAGACGAACACGGCATCTTCCATCTGGTCGTGGATGGTGAATCCTACAACACGCCGGGCTTCGATCTCTCGTTTCCGGAGGGACGGCCCGGCTTCTGGGACACCCAGAAGCGGCTCGAAGACATGGATGCCGAAGGCATCGATGCGTCGATCACGTTCCACTCGCGCGCTGCCGCACTGATCCGCATGAAGGACAAGGATCTTTGGTTCAAGTGCATCGACGTTTTCAACGAGTGGTTGGCCGAATGGCGAATGATCGCGCCCGACCGACTGTTCCCGGTCGCCTATCTCCCGACCTTCTACAAACCCGAGATGACCCGGGACTATATGCAGAAGATCAAGGCGCTTGGCTTCAAGGCCGTCGAAATCCCGTCGGCACCGCGCGGCGTCCGCTATAACGGATCGGAAATGCTCCCCATGTGGGAAGCCATCGCCGAAGCCGGTCTGCCGCTTTCGATTCATATCGGCGTGGCGCTCGAATATACGGGCACGGGGGCGCTGGCGGCGAACATCAACCGCAATCTCCAACCGTTCAACGCGCTGTTCGGCCAACTCGTTTTCGCGGGTCTCTTCGATCGGTTTCCCGATCTGCGGATCGTCTTCACCGAAGGCGGCGCCAGCTGGGTTCCGCCGACGATCACCGGCGCGGACAAGATCTACCGCGACTATATCTCGGCCATTCGCCCGCGCATCGAACACAAGCCCAGCCACTATTGGTATCAGAATTGCTGGACGACGTTCATGGACGATCCGGTCGCGCTCGATCTGATCGACTGGATCGGCGAGGACAAGCTGATGTGGTCGATCGACTATCCGCACCCCGAAGGCGTCTTCGGCGAATCCATGCAGATCGCCAAGCAGATCTACGACAAGGCCGGGGAAGCGCGATTCAAGAAGATCGTTGGCGGCAACGCCGCCCAGCTCTGGGGCATTTGAGCCTGCGCGGTTTGCCGTAATCAGGGAGGAGGCGTAGCCGGGCGCCTTCTCCCCGCCCCGACAAACCCTTCTGCCCCGCATCGCGCGCAAGGCAACAGGCACCGACCCAACTGCAGGCGATGCCTGCCTTGTGCGCCGCTACCGCTTCCCGTCCGGTTTCCGCAGATATGCCTCGATCGTCGTCCGCACCGCGCGTAGCTCTGCGGCCACGCGCTGGCATGCCTCCACGGAAAGCGCCTCCAGCACCGCCTCGGCCGTCCGCGTCGCACGTTCGGTTGCGGCCTGATAGACGGCCGCTCCCGCCTCGGTGACCTGCAGGAAATGGGCGAGCTTGTGATCGGGATTGGGCTCCGTCCGTAGCAGTGTTGCCGTCACCAAGCGGTTGGCCGTGCGCTGAACGACCTGGCGATGCAGACCGAGGCTTCGGCCGATCTGCGGCACCGTCGGGGGGCGCGTGGCCTCAACGACCGCGGTGAGGATGGTGAGTTCCATTTGCGAGAGGTTCACCGACGGCGCCACATCCGCGAACAGACCGTCCAGCCGCCCCTTCAGCCGGATGACTTCGTCGACAAGGGGAACCAGCGGATGCGAGGCAGTCGAGAGGGGCTTCATGAACTCTTTCCGGCAGAATGACGGGCAAGCGCGAAGCCTCGCACATTGCAACGCCGTTTTCCAGATTGACTCTGAAGTTCCAAAGTGGAACTTTGTGTCAAATAGGAGAGGGTTCATGTCGGTCGTTACACCCGCCCATATCGAACAATATCGCCGTGACGGCGCCGTGCTCATCAAAGGCGCTTTGTCGAGCGCAGACGTCGCCCAGCTCGAGCGCGGCATCGAGCAATGCTATCGAGAGGAGCGGGGTCCCGCGACCGTGGTCGAAGGCGGCGCAACCGGCGGCGCCACGGTCGTTCGCGACTATGCCTCGATGGAGAGCCCGGTTCTAGCGGATCTCCTGGGGTCGGGACGAATCGGAGCGATCGGATCGGCCCTGATGCAAGCCCCATCGGCGCAGCTCATCCTGGACCAGGTTTTCTATAAGGCTGGCGGGCCGGTAGTGGCGACGCCATGGCATCAGGACACACCTTTTCTGCGCGTGCGCGGGGAGTCCATCGTTCGCTTATGGTTTCCCTGCGATTTCTCGCCGCGACACTTGACGGTGCAGGTCCTCCGAGGCTCGCACCGGTGGGACATGATCTTCAGCACCCAGGTTCGATCGGGCGACCCGTCCGCCAAGGAAGGCGCGACGGGAATTGGCGATCCCGGGATGCCGATGGTGCCAGACGTCGCACGTTTCCCGGAAAGCTTCGACATCTTGACCTTCGACGTGGCGCCCGGCGACGTGCTCGCCTTCCAGGGGAACGTCGTGCACGGTGCCGGGGGGCATCCCAATCACCCCACTCCCCGGCGCGCCTATGCGGTGCTGCTCGGCGGGCCGGACGTCCACTATCACGCTCCCCGGGGCAAGGCCTTCCCCTCACCCGGCCGGATGCGGGGGTTGCGCGCAAAGGACGATATCCCGGATGCCGCGAAGATCGGTGCGTATCCGGATGCATTCCCCGTCTGCTGACCGGCACCGCTGCCTGATGGGGCGGACGCACACAACGCCGCGCGTCCGCCGAATGCCAGGGAGGTGCTGCGGCCCGCACGCCCCCCTCAGCGGCGGATGTTCCTGGAGTAGAAGTGCGGCATATCCAGCTGACCGAGGATGCCCGGCTTCGCCGCGCAGACCTCGTTGATGGCGTTGATCGGGTGCAGAGCGGTGATCGCACACCCATCGTAAAGGCTGAGCGCCATTTCGGTGTGGATATTGGGCTCACCCTTGATGATCACCTGATAACCACACTCGGCGCCGTTCAGCGGCTGCTCGAATTCGGGCCCGGCGTCGACATGGCACCGCTCCACCTTGCGGTAGATGATCAGCGGCTTGCCTTTGTACATGCCGCGCATCGTCCAGCGGACCGCGGCGATCGTGTTGGCAAGCCCTTTGCCCCAGGCTGCATCATAATCATGATCGAGCGCCGCCGTCTCATAGGTTTGAACGATCTCGTCCAGCTCGACACCCAGATAATCGGCGATCCCCCAGATGGTGCTTTCATGCCAGCCCTTGCCGATATCATCGTAAAACATCGGTGCGCGATAATCGAGCGGCTGGTTGAACCCCCAGTTCATGATGGACAGGAAGCTGCCATAGCCGTTCAGGTTGGATATCTCGCAGACATCGACGGTGTCGACTTCACCGGCACCCGACAACAGGCTGAACAGATGGCCGATCGTCATATAGCCGGGATCCGTGCCGCCACAGAAGATCGAGGCTCCGCCCTTTTCACAGGCTTGCGCGATCGGCTCGACAAACGCGCTGCGGCCGAATTCGGGGGCAATGAGATCCATCAGCGCAGGCCCCACGACATTGATGCCGGCCTCGAGAAACGGAACCACATCCGCCACACATTCCGCTTCGCGATGCGAATAGTTTCCCTGGTAAACCAGGCAATCGGGCTTGAGCGCCAACAGCTCGGCCGGATCGGCGGTCGCAATGACGCCTGTCTTCCGACGCCCCGCGATATCGCCGGCATCGCGACCGATCTTGTCGGGCGACCAGGCCAGAAGGCCGACCAGCTCATATTCTGGATGACCGATCAGGCCGCGCAGGCCGGGCATTCCGATGGGGCCCGTACCCCAGACGGCAACACGCTTTTTCGCCATTTCTCTCTCCTGCTCGGGTTCTTCTTGCGGGAAACCGCTCGAAACAAGGGTATCAATTTAAATCTAATGTTCAATAGAATATATGAAGATCCTACGAGCGTCGCGTGCGCTCGCGCAGGCGCTTCGCTGCTTCGCCATATTCCGCGGCAATGCGGTCAACGAGATCCTGCACGGCGGGAATGTCGTCGATCAGCCCGACGCCTTGGCCGGCAGCCCAGATATCCCGCCAGGGCTTGCGCTCGGAGGAACGGGGATCCTGCGCGACGGTTTCGACGGACAGGTGGTCTGGGTCGAACCCGTTCGCGCGGATGGACGATCGCATGAAATTGCAAGGCACCCCGCGCGTGAAGGCAGGCGTGTAAAGGATGTCGCTGGTATCCGCTGCCACCAACATCGCCTTATAGGCATCCGGCGCCATCGATTCCTTCGTGGCGATGAAGCGGGTGCCCATGTAACAGAGATCCGCACCCAGCGCCTGCGCCGCCAGAATGCCGCCGCCCGTGCCGATCGCGCCGCCAAGGACGATCACGCCGTCGAAAAAGGCGCGAACCTGCGGGACCAAGGCGAAGGCGCTGACAGCGCCAGCATGGCCACCACCACCACTTGCGATCAGATTGATGCCGTCGACTCCTGCCTCCGCCGCCTTTTCGGCGTGGCGAACGCTCGTTGCGTCATGGAAAACGACGCCCCCCCATCCGTGCACTTCCTTGACAAGATCAGCCGGTGCACCGCCCACGCTGATGACGATCGGTACCCGCCGCCGCCTGCAGACCTCCAATTGCCTCTCGAACAAGCCGGCACGGTGCGCGTCCCTGCCCGCGCCTGCGCTGAGATTGGCGGCATAAGGCCCCGCCCGCTGGCCGGTGCGCGCTTCAAAGGCGGCGAGTTCCCCGGCAATCCGATCGAGCCATTCGTCATATTCCTCCGCAGAACGCGCCGAAGCCGAGGCAACGCCGGCCATGATACCGGCGGAACATGCCGCGATGACGATATCGGGGCCGGTGACGAGGAACATGGGCGCCGCCACCAGCGGCAGACGCATTCCCGAGAATAGCGGCGTGTCCAAGAGTTCCATCATTAGCCTCCCTGTGACTACCTCGTTCATCCTCGGGGCTGCGGGTGTGCAGCAGCGCCGCAGCACGACCTCCTGCCACTTCCCGCCCGCGCCGCATCCCCTAGAAGCCGCCGCTTTCCAGACGCGACGCCAGATCGGCGTTGCGGCCCGGATTGGTCTCGATCTCCATCGCCAGCCCGTCGGCGAGCGGCATCTCGGCGCCGCCATCGATCATCGTCTTTAGCCAACGGGTCACGCCGCGCGGGTGACTGGCGATCAGCGCAGCGAACGCCTGGACCTCTTCGTGCAAGCGGTCCGTTGGAAACGACCTGTTCGCCAGCCCGATGCGCACCGCCTCTTCGGCCAGGACTTCGCGACCGGAGAACATCATTTCCTTCGCCCTGGCACGGCCGATCCGGCGCGGAAGCCGTTGAGTCAGCCCCCAGCCTGCGTGCAATCCCCATTTCTGATGGGTATCCCCGAACCGTACATCCTCCGCCGCGAAAAGGATGTCGGCGGTCAGCGCCAGTTCCAGGCCGCCTGTCAGGCAATGGCCCTGCACGGCCGCGATCACGGGTTGCGGAAGCGCGGCCAGGGCTGACAGGGTGGCGCGATTGAAGGCGGTGGGGTCGGGATCGGTCGGCTTCCGCTCCTTGAACGCCTTGAGATCGGCTCCGGCGCAGAAGGACCGCCCGGCACCGCGCAGGACGACGCAACCGATGGCCTCCGTCTGGGTAGCGATGGCGTCGATATGAGTGCGCAGTTCCCGGAAGCTGCCCGCTGAGAGCGCATTCAGAACCTCCGGACGATTTAGCGTCAGGGTAGCAACGCCGTCCGCGTCGCTTCGATCTACCAAAGAAGTCACGCTGTCTCACCTCCTTGCTCAGCAGCGATCGCCCCTACGCCCCAGGGTTCGCCCCACGTATAAAGGCGAGGCGCCGGAGAAATTGCCGCGTTCAGCTTTTGCCCATCAGCGCGTTGGAAACGATGTTGCGCTGAACTTCGCTTGCGCCGGCATAGATGGTCGACGGTCGCGCGATCATGTATATTTTACGGAGATCCAACGGACTTTCCGCGCCGATCGTCGGCGACTGCAGCCCGGCATCCTCGTCGATGACATTCAGTATCTCTTCCGAGATATCCTGGAACGCCTCCGTCGCAAGGACCTTCATCATGCCCAGAACGGCATTGTCGACCTCGCCGCGAATTGCCGCGTCCGCAACTTGCGAATGGAGCGCGGCGAGATCGTGCACGTCACAGAACAAGGAAGCAGCCCTATCCGTCACCCCGGCATCTTCGGCGAGCCCGCGCGTTTCGATCAGTTGCTCAAGCACTTCGAACGCCTGCCTGGGCAAGGTGGGGGCGCCGTTGGATATGCGCTCATCCCCGAGCAGGGCCTTGGCCACCGTCCAGCCCTGGTCGAGCGCGCCGACCAGATTTTCCGCAGGGATGCGCACATTCTCGAAGAAAACCTCGCAGAGTTCGTCTTCGTCGGCGAGGTTGAGAATGGGGCGCACGGTCAAGCCGGGCGTGTCCATGTCCGCCAACAGGAAGCTGATACCTGCCTGCTTCTTCACCTCCTTGTTGGTCCGCACCAGCACGAAGATGCGGTCCGCACAGCCGGCCAGCGTCGTCCAGATTTTCTGGCCGTTGACGAGGAACGCCTCTCCATCCCGCACCGCCGAGGTCCGCAGGCTGGCCAGATCGGAACCCGCATTGGGCTCGGAATAGCCCTGGCACCACAGATCTTCCCCGCGCAGGATCGCCGGCAGGTAGCGCGATCGCTGCGCATCGGTGCCATATTTCATCAGCACCGGTGCCAGCAGCACCCCGCCGCTGTCGAGCACGCGGGCGCAGCGATGGCGTTCCATCTCCTCGTTCAGGATGAGCTGTTTTTCCAGGCTCAGGCCCAGGCCGCCATATTGCTTTGGCCAGGCAGGCGCGCGCCAGCCGGCTTCATAGGTCATCCGGTGCCACCGCCGTTCCTCGTCACCGGCAAGGCGGCGGATGATCGGGATGCGCCATTCCGCCGGATAATTCTGCTCCAGCCAGCCGCGCCACCGGGCGCGAAACGCGTCGTTGGACAGCAGGTTGAGGTCTTGCGTCATCATGCGCCCTTTCCGTCGCGATGTGCCATCAGCGCTGCCCGGCGATGCGCGGAGGCACTGCCGAGCCAGCTGGACCAGCGCAGCGCGCAATGGACGTAGAGGCCTACATCCGCTTCGTCGGTATAGCCGAAGGCTCCGTGATACTGGATCGCCCAGCGCCCCATTTCCTGGGCTACCCGGCTGCAACGGGCTTTGGCTGCGTGCACGGCCGGCCCTCGAAGCCCGCCCTCTTCGGCGCAGCGCGCCGCCTTGCGCCAACTGGCGGCGGCGAGTTCGATCTGGCTATAGAGGTCCACCATGCGATGCCGCAGCGCCTGGAACTCCGACAACGCGCTGTCGAACTGCGCGCGCTGCTGCATATAGGCCAGCGTTTCGTGCCACAGCGCCTTTGCCAGGCCCTCGAGTTGCGCGCTCAGCGCGACGGTGCCGCGTGCGATTGCGTGCTCGAGCGCGACCCGCGCAGCATCGCCCTCCACAATCACGGCATCGGCAGATACGTGAACATCGTCGAACACGATGTCCGCAGTCAGGGTACCATCGGTCGCGCGCGCAACGACGAAGGTGACTCCCGACGCCGATGGATCGACCGCTACCACGACAGGGCCGTCATCGCCTTGTGCGGCAACCAAGAGCGCGGAGCCAGGGTGCCAGGCGGGCACGTGCACCTTTGCTCCCTGCAGCCGGCCGGCGGCCAGGCGCGTCCCGAACGCCGGAATGCCGACGCCGCCGCGCCGCTCTTGCCAAGCGAGCGTGACCGATTGATGGCCTTGCGCCAACCCCGTGGCGAGCGCCGCGGCCACCGGCCCGGCGCCGCGCGCCAGGAGCGTCCCCGCCAGGATCGCCGACGCGACAAAGGGTTCGGGCGAAAGCGCGCGGCCGAGTTCCTCCGCCAACGGTAGGGCCGCACTCAGTCCGAGTTCGGCGCCGCCCAGGCTTTCCGGAAGGAGCATGCCGGTCCAGCCGAGTTCGGCCATGCGCCGCCACGTGTCGGCATCGAAACCGGTTTCGGACGCACGCACCGCCCGGAAATGGCCCGGGCCGCCCGCATCGCCGAGGAATGCGATAGCGCTGTCGCGCAGCATCTGCTGCAGTTCGTCATCGGTGCGCCAGCCCATGGATCACCCGGCCATCTGCATGCCGCCATTGGCGGACAACCGCTGGCCCGTGATGAAAGAAGCCGCATCGGAGAGCAGGAAGCAGACGGGCTTCGCCGCCTCTTCCGCGGAACTCCACCGGCCCAGTGGGATCCGCGACAGATAGGTCTCGGCGAACTTCTCGCTGCGCACCGTCTCCGTCATCGGCGTGACCACCACGCCAAAGGCGACGCAGTTGGCGCGAATATTGTACTTCGCCCATTCGCGCGCCGTAGACATCGTCATGCCGATGATGCCCGCCTTGGCCGTTGCGTAGTTTACCTGGCCTATCGTTCCCTGGACCCCGGCATCCGAGGAGATGTTGACGATCGATCCGGGGTTGGGGTCCCCCGCCTTCGCACGTTCGATCATATGGTTGCCGACGGCCTGCGAACACAGAAACGCGCCGGTCAGGTGAACGCTGATCACCTGATCCCATTCTTGAAGCGTCATTTTCGACAACATCGCGGGACGGGTGATGCCGGCATTGTTCACCAGGCCATGCACGGCGCCGAACGTGTCGACGGCGTATTGCACCAGCGCATCCACCTCGGCGGCGTTGGCGATATTGGCCTTCACGCCCAGATAGCGTCCTTCGGGGTACTCGGCCTTGGCCGCTTCGAGGGCATCGCCATTCATGTCCGCGATCACGACATTGCCGCCCAGCGCAACCACCAGATCGGCGACTGCCCGGCCGATGCCCTGGGCGGCCCCGGTAACGATGACCGTCCTATCGACAAGGGACATGGGGTTGGCGGTCGGCTGACTATCCATTGCGGGCATCCTTCTTCATCTCAGCGAATTCTCATGGCCTGCTCCGAAACGCTCGCAATTCCATTCCCTCGATCCGGGACCAGGTATCGCGATGCCGTCATCGTCCAGCACACCGCCGGCGCTCAGAGCACGCCGGCGGCCCGAAGCGCAGCGCGCTCGGTTTCCGAATATCCTGCCTCTGCCAGGATCTCGTCATTATGCTCCCCGACGGCAGGCGGCGGGTAACGATAGGCGGGGGGAGTAGCGGAAAGTCGATAGGGCGAGGCAACGGTACGGACATCCCCGAACGCGCCGGAGGAGAGCGTCAGGAACATGTTGCGGGCAATCGCCTGCGCGTCCCGCTCCATATCCTCAATGTCGTTGATCGGGCCGGCGGACACCGTGGCATCGTTCAGGATCGACACCCATTCGGCGCGTGTCTTTGTACGGATGATGTCGGCGATAAGCGCCTTCAGCGCCGGGCGATTGCGGACCCGATCGCCATTGCGCATGAAGCGAGTATCGCTAAGCCATTCGGGGTGCCCCAGAACGTTTGCGAGCCGGACGAACTCCCGATCGTTGAACGTCGCGATGATGATATGGCCGTCGGAGGCACGGAAGACGCCGTACGGCGCGGCACTGGGATGATCGTTGCCGGTCCGGCCCAACTTTACCCCGGCATTGAGCCACGAAGACGACGTGTTGAGCAATGCCGCTGCTAGCGACTCGAACAGGGAGATATCGACCTGCTGCCCCTCCCCGGTCTTGCGCCGATGCTCGAGCGCTGCGAGAATCCCGATGACGGCATTCATTCCGGCGAAGGCGTCGACGACGGGTATGCCGACCCGCAACGGCCCCGCCCCTTCCTCCGTATCGGCGTGACCGGTGACGCTCATCACCCCGCCCATTCCCTGAACGAGGAAATCATAGCCCGAACGCTCCGCATACGGGCCCGTTTGGCCGAAGCCCGTGATCGAGCAATAGATCAGCCTGGGATTGATCTCGCGCAGCGCCGCATAGCCGAGACCGTAGCGCTCCAATGTACCGGTGCGGTAATTCTCGATAAGGATATCAGCCGCGCTCGCCAGCCGCCGGATAATCGCCTGCCCTGCCGCGGTCGCGAAATCGACGGCGATCGAGCGTTTATTGCGGTTGACCGATAGAAAGTAGGTCGACTCCCCGGAGCTGGTTTCGGTCGGCTGCCGTAACCAGGGAGGACCGACCCGCCGCGAGTCATCGCCCTCTCCCCGGCGCTCGATCTTGATCACCTCGGCACCGAGATCCCCCAAAATCTGCCCGCCAAGCGGACCGGCGATGACCCGGGTCATATCCAGCACGGTCAAGCCGGAAAGAGCGCCGGGTGGCGATCCTGAGGTCATTCGGTATCTCCATATTTCGACGATAGTGCCACCAGAAGCCATGCACCGGCGCCACAGGACGGCGGCAACGATCACTTCCCGGTCAACATCCACCGAAGGTTCCGCAGCAAGGACCGGGCAAGGCGCACGGCGGCTTGAAAGCGTGTGGCCAAAGCGACCTGGCAGCTTGCCATGCGGGACGCCCGATGCGCCCCGCATGGGGACACTCAGAAGCGGAACGTCGCCTCCACCCCATAGGTGCGCGGGTCACCATAGGTGAAGGTTTCGTAACCCGCCCCCGTCAATTGGAAATTGCGCGTGAGGCCGTAGAGTTCATTCGTGATGTTGCGCGCGTAGATGCCCGCGCTAAGGCGGCTCCCACCGATATTGTTGTAATCGATGCGCGCATTGAGCAGCGTATAGCCTGCCTGCGCGCTATTGAACCCCTGGAGGTCATTGCCCAGGCGTGAGCTTCGGTAGTATACGTTACCGTTGAACGCCAGCTCTTCGCCATTTCCAATCAGAGGAATGGTATAGATTGCCGTAAGACCAGCCGTATCCCTGGAAATGTTGCCGAAGTTCTGCCCGGTAAGATTGCGCGAAGCCACTGCCAGCGTGCATCCATTGACATCCGGTATGGCAAACTGGTCGTACTTGCCGAGAGTCAAGTTATAGAAACCATTCAGCTGCAGGCCCTTCAGCGGTCGCGCCTCCAGTTCGAGTTCGATCCCCTTCGGGGTACCCTTGCCCGCATTAACGATCAATGAGTTGGAGTTCTGGCTAACACCACACGAGCCTGTGACCTGAGTCTGGATATTCGAATACTTGCCCTGGTATAGCGCCAGATTGGCACGAACGGGCACTCGGCCGATATGCGCATCGGCTTTGACGCCAATTTCATAGTCCGTGAGCTTCTCAGGTGCGTAGGTTCGCAGCGCCGGTGGGATCGCCGGAGAAATCAGGTTGAATCCGCCTGCCTTGTAGCTGTGCCGGTTGGCTACATAGATCAACACATGACTGGTGACCTGATAGTCGACACCCAAGGTCGAGCTCAGTTCCTTGTCGCTTATCCGTAGGGGATCAGGAACTCCCCTGTTCGATCCTACGCGGGTATCCCAGGTATGCCGCAGGCCACCGGTGATTTTGACGCCGGTCAGCCCAAGATTACTGAAATCATAGGTGACCTGACCGAACAACGCCTTGGACGTATATCGATCGAATGATGTATCGAATAGCGTAGGGCTCGTACTGAATAGAGTTGTCGTCTGATCCACTCTGGTCTTTTGCCTGGATATGAAACCACCCATCAACCACGTCAGGCTATTTTCAAAGGATTTACCAAATACCTGCAGTTCGTCACTGATTTGGGTCTGATGACGAGCCTGTGCAACATCGACCATCGGAAAATTAAGGCTCGTCGAATTAAGGTCAAAAGCGTTCTTTATATCGTAATATCCAAAGATATTTTTCAATGTAACACCGCCAAACTCATAGGAGGTGGTGTTAGCAATAAGGTAGCTCTTGTTATTATCGTAATCCGGAGAATATGACTGATCGATCGTCCGGTTACCCAACTGCTGCTGGCGTGCAAGTCCGGCCAGCGCGGGAGGGAAAAACAGGCCGAAGCCACCGAGTGTCTTCGTGATCGGGGGGTTCAAATGCTGCTTGCCATTGAAATAGGTGACAAGCAGATCGTTCTCGAGCCCGTCCACAGGGGTCAGCGTAACCGCTGCTCGAAGTGCGGTATAATCCTTGTCGTTTCCGTCAGGCCCGCTCAAATTCTTGACCATGCCGTCCTGGCGAGCGACCTGCCCGGAAAGGCGTACGCCCAGAATGTCCTTGACGATCGGCAGGTTGATGGCGCCGGTGAACTGCAGAAGGTCATAGTTACCGATGTTCCCGGTGACATAGCCGCTCACGTCGCGCGTATTTGCTCTTTGCGGGGTAAACAGAACCGCGCCGCCCGTGCTGTTCTTACCGAAAAGAGTCCCCTGCGGACCGCGGACGATCTGCACCGAGGCCAGATCGAAGATACCGGCCGCAATCACGCGCGAGTCGACGGGCACGTCTCCAAAATAGTTTACGACGGTGTTATCGGCACCCAGCGGCGAAGTCTGGCCACGCAACTGGAAGACCGGCGCGCCCGACCCTCCCAGGGGGTCCGGCGTGATCACCAGGCTTGGTGCACTGAACTGGAGATCCGTCGCACGACGGATCTGCTGGCGCTCCAGCGAATCCGAGCTCAGCACGGATGCCGCAACGGGAACATTCTGGAGATTCTCCGATGTTCGTCGCGCGGTAACGATAATGTTTTCGAGCTGCTCCTGATTAGTCGGCGACGCTTGCGCCGGCTGGGCCGGCGAGGAGCCCGGCACTGGCGCCGCATCCTGAGCGATCGCGGGAACAGCAAGCATCACGAACGAGGCAGCTGTAGCGCCCAGCAATGGGCACCAGGTACGAGTATGGCGCATTCTTTTCCTCTCCCAAAAGCGCCTCCCGCCCCTCTATCATGCTAGTCCCTGTCCAAGCGTCATCGCTTTGCCCGGGGCAATTTTTTATCAAGCGGAAGTTCGAAATTGGTATCGCGGGACGATTGTTCCGTCAATCATGCGCATCCCAAGGTGACATCACGCATACGATATTTGGGACACAAGCTCGCCAAAGGCGCATCGCTCTGGCATCGAACCGACACTTCCTTCGGAGATCCGAAGCAGTGGGATCGCAGCGCGCCTGCCCGGACGGAATGATCGATCCGAGGCGCCGCCGCGGCAATCAGGCGCATCTCAGTGCGCCCCGTGCGCGCTGCTGATCGAAGCGAGCGCACGCGGGCCGATCTCCGCGACCGATGGTGGGTAGTCGTGTAGATCGCTGATCCGGCGCAAATGCTATATCCGTCAAAGACTCCGAGTTCGATCCGCAAGAGAAGGCCTGCGCGTTCTTGTTCGGCGTCCGCGGCCGAACCGGTCTTCGACTGTTGCGAGAAGCGCGTCGACCACTGCTCGCCGAGCGACCATGGTGCATCATTTGGCTCGGTCTGCGCCCGCGGGAGTACCGGTCCTGATTCCGGACACTTGGCATCCTGTATCGCAAATGTGATTTTTGAGCGCCAGCCTCCCCACTGCCTGGCTAATATGGAATATATGTGGCTGCGTATACGGCAGTGCCCGCTCCATCACGGCACCATCCGCATGCGTGTGGTGCCAAAGAGATCACACGATCCGTGGCCAGGAGAGGCGATATGCTGAAAAGAGTCGGTGCCGCGCGTTGGATCGATATGGCAGACATCCGTTGCGCCATGATGGGGATCATACCGCTCGCTTGCCTCGCTGCAGCCTTTTGGCTTTGCGGCTTGCTCTTCTAAAATCCGGACCTTCACGAAGCGCGGGTCGAGGACGCCGCCATCGTAGAACATGGCAATTTCAGGAATTTCGTGTGCGGGCGGGCATAGAGGGTAAGAAAGAGACCCGAGATATCCCGACGCAAAGAGCCCGCGATACCAAATGAGTTGCTGGACCAGCTTCTGGCCGGCGGGGATGCGGCAACAGCACCGCAGCAAGCCGACTTGCTGGATGCGCTGAAAAAGGCGCTGGCGGAGCGCGCGTTGAACGCGGAGATGAACCATCGCCTCGCCGGTGAGGACGGCGGCGGCAACACGCGGAACGGCTATGGCCGGAAGACGGCGATGACCGACACCGGGAGCCTGGCGATTGCGGTGCCGCGACCGCCAGGCGAACTTCGATCCGCAGCTGATCGCCAAATATCAGCGGCGGTTTCCCGGCTTCGACGACAAGATTGTGTCGATGTACGCACAGGGGATGAGCACGCCGCCGAAAAAGCCGCCCCAGCTACCTCCTGATCGGCTCCTACGCGATGATCACAGCGATTTCCTCCAACGTCAATCGCCGCCGCTCCGCACACGACTTCGAACCCACAGGCGCTTCCCTTCGTAAATCCCGCCGAGGAGACGAAGGTTTCCGGAGAAATGCCCCGTCGCGTGCCCCGAAAATTTTTGGTGACACCAAGTCGCTGTGATACCAAATTTTTTCCCAGCACCGCTACGCTACCAGCCGCGTTTCTTGCCCCTCGAAGCCATCCTTGACCCGGTCGATCCATTCGACCACCTCACGCTGGCTCCAGCGGGCCGTGAAGGCGATAAATTGTAGGGTGCAGGAAATCGCTGCTGCCGAATGAGGCGATAGATCATCGTCTTACCCAGCCTCACGCGCCGCTTCACCTCGTCGATCCGCAACAACCGGTCGACTTCCTCGGGCGGGGTCATTTCACCCTCTCGCGTGCCAGCGCCTCGCGCGCCGGCTCTTCGCGGCCATAGGTCTCCGCATAAACGCGCGCCTAGTCGCCGAGCGCAAGATGCAGCTGTGGCAGCACCGTGATGGTGAGCTTGACCGGGGTCCGATCAGGAATGCGCGCAAGTTTGAGATCTACCATGGTGTTCTCCTAACCGCGCCACGGCGCGAGAATGAGATCGTGGTGGACGACCAGCCGAACCGGCGCGCCCGGTCGGATCGTGATGGTCGGCTGGATTTGGAGGTTGCGGGAGGTGATCTGGTCACCGGCACGCGAGACGTTTTGCTGGGTCGATTGGCGGATCGCCTGTACGAGATCGCTCTCGCCGGAGAAGGTCATGTTTGCACCGACGCCGAGCAGGGTCGAAATCGCAACGCCCTTGAGCAGCGCCCAGGTGTGGAAATCGACCCGATCCGCAAGCCCGGCATAGCCCGACGGGTCAGTTGCTGGCACATTGTCGAGCCGGACCGAGCTGCCGTCCGGCAGGATGATCCGCTGCCACACCACCAGCGCGCGCTTCTGCCCGAAAGCGACGACACTGTCGTAGCTGCCGATCAGCCGCGCACCCTGGGGGATGAGAAGGATACTGCCCGTCGCGCTGTCGAAGACCCGCTCCGTCACCTGAGCGATGACGAGCCCGGGGAGATCGGACCTGAGTCCGGTGATCAGGCTCGCCGCGATGACGCTGCCGGCGGACAGCATGTTCGGTGACACTGGCGGGCTCAGCCGGTGCGCATTGACATCGCCGCCGCTGTCGCGCGCAGCCACGAAGTCAGCCTTGCGCTGCTGCGCATTGGGATCACGATCGGGATCGATCGCGAGCCGCGACGCATCGGTGGCTTGGACGAATGGCGAGGATGGGGTCGCATCGGCGGTGCGGGCCGGATCGTTGCGATTGCCCGATTGCACCAGCACCCCCGACTCGCGCGCTGCCTTCAGTTCTGCAGCCATTCGCTCCCGTTCGGTTACGGCGGCCTGATCGGCACGCGGCGTCCCGCTCTCCGCTGGCGGCGCGATAGCCATGGCGCGCTGATGCTCGAGGATCGGCCGACCGAGGTCGCCCGGCAAGGGCGGGCCGAGCTTCGGCACGTCGCCATAGCTGCCCGGCAGGCGGTTAAGGGTATCGGCGGGTGCCTTCACCGCTACGGGCGTGTCTTGTGTTGGTGCAGCCAGGTGCAGGTCCGTCGACCGAAGCGCCACCCAGGCCGTCGCGGCCAGACTGACCGAGCCGAGCGCCGCGATGCCGACAATGGCGCCTCGCTTGAAGCGGATCGCACGCGCGGGCTGTGCGCGAAGCGCCAGCGTTTCCGGATCCACCTTGGCCGGGATGGCAGGCGCTTCGGGTGCAGATGGTGATGCTGCCTCGGCGGTCATGATTCCCTCCGGTCAGGCGAACCTTCCGCCACCCGGCGGATGCGGACAATCTGCTGGTGCTTCGTGCCGAGGCGAAGCTCGGCGACGTCGAAGATCCGATCGACGACATAGAAGCGGCCCTTCACGCGGTAGTTTACGAGTTGGGCCTCGCCCTTCCCGTCCACCAGGAAGATGGGGGGCGCCTCCCCGACGGCCAGCGTTGCCGGGAACTCGATGAAGGTCTGCCGCCCGTCGTCGAAAGCACGAAATGGCCGCCAGGCTGGTCGATCGCCCGACACGACGTAGTTGAAGTGCAACTGCTCGACCTCGATACCGGTCGCCACGGGTGCAACCGCCTCGGCTTCTGCGGTGGCGCGCTTCAACGCGATCAGCGCATCCTGCGGATAGGTCCAGGCGAGCGCAACCATTGCCGCCTTAGTCCTGCTGGTCAGGTTGAGATGATAGGTGCGCCGGTCCGTGGTGATGACAAGGTTGGTCGAGAGGCCCGCGCTGAACGGCTTGACGAGCACATGCGTCCGCCGCTCCGCGGCCGAACCGCTGGTGGTATCGCCGATCACCCAGCGGGCCGTGTCGCCGCTCGCGACCGCGACCAGCGTTTCGCCCGGCTGCAAGGCAATGTCGGTTACCCGCTCTGGTGCCGTGGCGACGGAGTAGATGGCGCCATCGGCGAATGGATATGTCTGCATGGCGTTGACGGAGCCCTGCACGACGAGACCGTGCGTAGACCCCTCCTCGGCGCCGACGATCGGCAAGGGAACGCGCCCGGCATTATCGCGAGGCGAGGTTGCCCCCGCGCTGGCGTCTGCAAGGATCAGGCAAGGCACCAGCGGCGCGGCAGTTGCGAAGAGTCTCGTCATGGCTGTGTCTCCGTATTGACGGTGGGTTGCGCACCAAGGTTCGGGTCGAGCGGCGAGCCAAGCGGCACGTTGCTGGGCGGCTGCGCAGTACGCGTCGAAGCCGCCGGCGCTGCGGGTTCAAGTTCACGGCTCCAGTCGATCGCGTCGATGTAGATGCCGAGCGGGTTCTTCCGGAGCGTGTCGGCCGATACCGGCGGCTTGGTCAGGATCGTCAGGATGCCGGTCCAGTGGGAAGTGCCTGCAGCATTTCCACGCTCATAGGCGGTCTCGGTCCACTTCACTTGAAAGGAGCGATCCGATGCCCGGACTACGCTCGTCACCTGGACCGACACGGTCCGCTGGCCGATCCTGGCAAACGGGTCTGCCGCCCGCACATAGAGGCTCTGGACGCGGCCGAGCAGGCGCGGATCGGCGCTACACGCGGCAGTCATCTGATCGAGCGCTACTGGGGGCGTTACGTCGCCATCCTCCGCGAACCGGACGGACAGCGCGTCGATATCGTCCGGGCGCCGCTTGGAGATCTTCCATGCTATGTCGTCGAAACCGACGGCGCGTGGGCCATTGCCTCGGACGTCGCCTTGCTGGCCGCGTTCGGCCTGTTCACCCCTGCCATCGCGTGGGACGAAGTCGCGCGACACCTCGCCAGGCGCGACATGCGCAGCCCGGCTACCTGCCTGAGGGACTTGCGTGAACTGCCCGGCGGCCAGCGGCTCACCCTCGCTGGCGGCAAGGCGGTGGTCACGCCATTATGGTCGCCCTGGACCTTTGCCGATCGCAGCCGGCAGATCGATGACGCGGATGAAGCCGCCCACCGGCTGCGCGATGCCGCGCTGGAATGCGTGGCGGCAAGGGCGTCCGAGTACAAGCAAGTCGTCCTGATGCTGTCGGGCGGGCTGGATTCCTCAATCGTCGCGGCATGCCTCGCCCGGCAGGGCTTGCCATTCCATTGCCTGACCCTGGTTACCGAGGACGCGATTGGTGATGAGCGCACCTATGCGCGCCTTGTGAGCGAATCCCTGGATGTCGGTCTGACGGAGGCGTATCGGGACGTATCCCGCATCGACATCGCACGATCCGGCGCGCGCCGCCTTCCACGTCCGACGGTCCGGGCGTTCGTCCAGGAATCGAACCGCCTGGCCATCGAGACGGCGCGGGCGGCTGGGGCCGACGCGATCTTCAACGGTGGTGGGGGCGACAATGTGTTCTGTTCGCTGCAGTCCGCCGGGCCCGCGGCAGATCGCCTGCTGAGCGCGGGGCCGGGCATGGCCTTCCTGCGTACGGCGCGGGAGATCAGCCAGCTCGCCTCGGCGAGCCTGTGGGCGGTTATCAGCGACGCGGCCAAGCGCGCCTGGTTCGGCAAGCCGGCGATGCGGCATGTGCAGGACTTGAGCTTCCTGTCTCCGCGGGCAACAAGCATGGCCGGAGCGAGCACCCTCCACCCCTGGCTTATCCTTCCGCCGGACGCCCTTCCCGGCAAGGCGATGCACATCCGATTGATCGCCTTCGCGCAAAGCTATGTGGAAGGCCATGATCCACAGGATCCGCTGCCGACCGTTTCGCCGTTGCTCGCCCAGCCGCTGGTCGAGACCTGCCTGGGCGTTCCGAGCTGGGGATGGTTCGAGGGCGGGCGCAACCGCGCCGTCGCGCGCCGCGCCTTTACCGGGGACCTTCCTGCCGACATTATCGGGCGGCGCTCGAAGGGCACCCCCGACAGTTTCGTGGCGCAGATCTTCGAAGCGCATCGCAGCGCGATTCGCCGGATGCTTGCCGAGGGCGAGCTGGCCGCGCACGACATGCTCGATCTGCCGGCCGTGCTGCGTGCGCTTGACGATCCGCGCCCGGTGCATGGCGATGCGTTCCGGCGCATCCTGCAGTTCGCCGATGTCGAAGCCTGGGCACGCGGCTGGACGCGATCAGGGCGATGACGCGGCCGGGCGCATCTGCGCGCGCATCGCCGCCCATCGCTGATATTGCGCGGCCTTGGCGGGATCGGGATCGACACGAGATTGCAGCCAGAACTGAAACCAGTCTAGGTTGCGCTCGTAGATCGCACAGCGATGCGCGGGCTGCCACTTGATGTGGTGCTCGCCGGGGAAGATGTACATTTCCACTGGCTGGCCCGCATCGCGCAGCGCGGTGAAGGTTTCCAGGCCGAGCAGATATTCCTCGTCGGCGAGTTGCATGAGCAGCGGCCGATCCATCGCGGGCGCATTGAGGGCCATCGAATAGGGTCGCCAAAAGGCGGGATCGTCGCGGGTCGCGGGGGGATAGCCCATCGCCCGCATCGCGTCGGCATAGCCGATACCGCCATAGGTCATGACCGATCGCGGCTCGATGCAGCAGGTACTGATCGACGCCGCAGCAAACAGCCGCGTGTTGATGAGCGCGAAGCGGGCCGTCGAGGCGCCGTCGCTCAGGCCCGTTATGCCGATCCGCGCGGGATCGACGATGGCGCGGGCGATGACCATGTTCACGCCGGTGACGAGGGATGACAACAGGCTTCGGCGCTCGGCCCATCCCTTGCCGTTGACGGCATTGACGTCGGCATAGGATCGGATGCCGGGCTTCGCTTCCGCAAAGAAGGCGGGACGTTCGATGCTCAGCACTGCGAACCCGCGCGCCGCAAAGGCATGGATCGGATATTCGTCGCCGGTGCCGCCGCGCAGGAAGCCGTCACTATGATATTGCACGACGATCATCGGCAGCTTCGTGCCCGGCTGGTAGCCGGGCGGCAGAACGAGATCCCCCCAGGCCTCCAGCCCGAGATCGTTGCGCCACCGCAGTCGCTCCACCTTGCCCAGCCGGATCGATGCGAATTCCGGATTCGGGTCGTATACCGGCTGCACGCGACCGCTGCGGGGGTCGATCGACACCAGCCGGCGCGGCATGACGGCATTCTCGGACGTGCATAGCAGCGACACGCCCGCCGGCGTGCAGCCCAGCAGGACATCGTCGGTCAGCAGCACGCGCTGCGGCTCGGCAGGGCCTGGGGTCCAGCGATAAAGGCCCATCTGCCCCTTGGCCCAGCCCTCGCGCCGCAGGAAGCGAAGCTCCTTGCCCTCACGGGCCCACCACAGACCGGTAAATCCGCCGTCGCAGCGCGGCGACCTGCACGCTACGCGATGCCCGGTTGAATCGATGGCGAGGAGCCGCAACGGACTGAGCGGCGATACGTCGCTGTGTTCGGTCCACGCCCGCCGTCCATCGACCGAGACCGCCGATGGCGGGATCGCGCTGCCCGACAGGTCCTCCATCGGAACAAGCGACCGTTCGGCGTCGCTTGCGGGTGAGACCTGCCCGGTCTCCGGGTCGACCCTGAAGGCTTCACGCGGCACCGAGCCCGAGATCAGCGGCCGGGGTGCGATATTGGGGGCGAACCGCGCATCATACAGCCAGCCGTCTCGGCCTTCCTGCGCGATGCGGCGCTGGGCGGCAATGCGTCCGGGCAACGCGACATAGACGATGCCGCGCCCGTCGCCCGACCAGGCGACGGCCTCGACGTCGACTTCCGACCGGGTGACCGGTTGCGCCCCGCTGCCATCGGATCGCGCACGCCAGGCCTGGGTGATGCCCCGATCGCGCCGAAGATAGGCGATCCAGCGGCCATCGGGCGACCAGAACGGCGTCACCAGGGTAGGAAACCCATTGTCGACAACGAGGCCCCGCGCGACGGTGCTGTTGGTCATCATCTCGCCGCCGCGATCGACGATACGCGGCAGGGGTTCGCCAGACAGGTTGACCACGACGAGCGCGCGGCAATAGCGGTTGGCGTCGGGATCGGCACGGCTCAGGATGAAGGCAGCCTGGCGCCCATCCGGTGAGATACCAAGCGGGCTTGGCTGTCCGAACATCGACCCGTCCGGCTGACCGATATCGCGCAGCTTGAGCAGGTCATCGGCGGTGACCGCCCGAGCAACGTGGCGCGACGCCTGCGCGGTCGGCAGCAGATCCTCGCATGCCGCCACGGCAGGGTGCGACATGGCGACAAGGCAAAGCAGGGCCACGAGCGTAGCGAGGCGCGGGAAGGCACGCCTCAGATGCGGCGACGTTACCATGACTTGGCGATCCCGAACCCGATATAGCGGCCGACCGGCGAGTAATTGGTCGAATCATAGGCGGTGTCGGAATAGACCGATGTCGCAATCGTCGTCGGATGGGCGTCAAAGGCATTCTGCAGGGTAAGACTGAGTTCGAGGCCGTGCAGCGGGCCACGCACCGCGCCGAATGTATAGCGGGCGGTGAAATCGACCGTGTTCATCCCGTCGATCGATAGCGCCGGGGTCGAGCGGACGTCCTCGACGCCGCCGATATGGCTTGCCGTTGCATTGAGGGTCAGGGCCCCCTTGCTCCAGGTAACGCTGCCTCGACCTCGCCAGTGTGGCGGGTTGAAAAGAGTGCCGGCCTTTTCGAGGATCGGCGCCCCGGGCGTGAGCTGCTGGTTGCTTTCGAGATAGCTGGCATTGAGCGAGACGCCCAGCGTGCCGCGATTGCTTCCAAGATCGGTCCGATAGCCGGCGAGGAGATCGATGCCGCGGATCGATTGGCGACCGGCGTTGAGGTTGCTGTTGTCGACGATCGCGACAACAGCACCGGGGTTGTAGACTTGCCCCGAGACGTTGAAGAACTGCGCCGCATTGGCGATCGCGGCAGCCACGGTGGTCGCGCCCGGCGCCCGGGTGACCTGGCCGGCATAAAGCGGGTTGCTGAGCGCCTGGGCCTGGAAGCTGATCGGCGTCACGATCCGGTCGGTATAGCGGGTCGAGAAATAGCCGAGCTGCAGGCGCAGCCCCGGCACCATGTGCGGCGTGAACTCGATCGTGGCGGTCCAGGTCCCGGCGCGCTCGGGTTTCAACGCTGGGTTCCCACCCTGGACCAGCAGCACGGTTGCGCTTGCCGGATAGCCGGTGCCACCCAGGCTCGCCGCCGGGTAGAGGAGCGCACTGCGTGCCTGATATTGCTGGAAAAGCGTCGGTGCGCGGAACGACCGACCCCAGCTCCCCTTGATCGCGATGTCGGCCACTGGCGCATAGATGATGCCGAGCTTGGGGGTCGCGACTGCATCAACGCCGGGGTAACGCTCGTAGCGGACAGCGCCGCTCAGGTTGAGGCGATCGATCCCGGCGATGCCCTGCCGAGCGGAAACAAGCGGCAGGTTGAGTTCGCCATAGGTATAATAGCTGTCCTGCGACCGGTTCACATTGTTGAGATTGCCGGTGCCGCGAAAGGCATTGAGGCGATTGTCACGATAACCGGCGCCGATCGCCAGCTTGACCGGGCCGCCCGGCAGACGGAAGAGACTGCCATCCGCGGCGAGTTCGACCGAACGGCCGCTGTTGCAATAGCAGATGAAATTGGCACTGGTCTGGCTGGCGCCGGCATAGCTGTCGCTGTGCAGATCAACCTTTTCCTCGCCATAGACGCCGGAGAGCGACAATCGCCATGCCTTGCCCAGGTCGAGCTTGAGCGACGGTGCAACGGCGAAGGAACGGCTGGTCGAGCGCTGCTCGGTGCGGCTGATGGCGAGATTGCCGGCGGCGTTGAGCGGAAAACCCGACAGGCTCCAGCGCTTGTTGAACAAGGCATCCATCTCGAAAGAGAGGGTGTCGGTCAGTGCCTGATGTCCCGCCAAGGCCACCGCGTGCCGCCGCAGGGCAGGGTAGAGCGTGACGCCGGGTCGCGACGCCGCATAGGAGCGATCATCCGACAGGATGTCGGTGTTGCGTGCGAATTCATAGGCGGCCACCAAACCGCCAGAACCCCATCTTTTGCCCGCGACCGCGCCATATTGCTGCTGGAAGTTGCCGCCGTCGGTCGATCCACCGAGGTTCGCGCGCGTCTCGAGGCCGTCATAGTCGCGCTTGAGAATGATGTTGGCGACGCCGGCAACCGCATCGGAACCGTACAGCGCGGAGGCGCCATCGGCGACGATTTCGATCCGATCCACGATGCCCAGCGGTATCGCCGAGACATCGATGCCCTGGCGCGATCCGTTATAGGCGAGCCGATGGCCGTTAAGCAGAGTCAGCGTGGCATCGCTGCCCAGGCCGCGCAGGTTGATGGTGGAGGCGCTTCCGACATTGACGCCGCTAGCGGCGGGTACGTTCGCGCCGACGCCTGGATTCTGCCCGCCGCCGAAGTTCTGCGGGATGCTGCGCGCCGCCTCGGCGACACTGGTCTGCCCGGCATTGCGCATGTCCTGCTGGTCGAGGCGAATGACCGGCGACGCCACCGGTGCGCCACGAATCCGGCTCCCCGTCACGACGATCTCCGAACCGCTTTCGTCGGCCGAGGCGGCTTCTTGCACGGCAGTATCCCGCTCGATGACGAGGCCGGTGCCGACGACGCGCAGGCGCAGGCCCGAGCCGTCGAGCAGGGCCGCAATGGCATCCTCGGGCGCGAAATCGCCATCCAGGGATGGCGCGCGCTTGCCTCTCACAAGGTCGGCAGGCGCGGCGATGCTGCGACCGGAGGCAATCGCTACCGCGCGGAGCGACGCCGCCAGTGATTGCGACGGAAGATGGTAGGTTTGTCGCCCGGCCTCTGTCGCCGACGCGACCGTCGACGCCAGGACGAGCGCCGTCGTGCTTGTTGAAATCGAAGCGGCAATGACCGCAGAACGCCATATTCCCATCATGGGCTCCCCTTGGCGATGCACTGACACGGCATCGCTTGGGGGCCTCGACAATCGAGGCGCGATCTACCCTAGGACTATTTCAGGAGGATCGACGCGCGGCGAGAATGAGGTTGCCATGGTCATCGCGGGAAAGGTCGAGATTGAACGTCGCCGCTAGCATCCGGGCGAAGCCGGGCGCATCTGTTGCGGCGAAGGCGCCTGTAAACCGCAGTGCACCGATGGCAGGGTCGGCGAGAACGATCTTTGTAGAATTATAGCGGTTCGCGGCAGCGACGACCTCGCTAAGCTGCGCGTCCTCGAACGACAACATGCCGGTGGGCCAGCGCGTTTCGCTGGCGGGGAGCGCGATCGGCGCACCCGCCGGTGTGCGCTGTTCCAACACCAGCCGCTGGCCTGGCGCAAGCAGCCGTCCCTTCCCAGATGCAGCCTCTCTTACTTCCACGGAACCTCGCAGCAGCGAGACCGTCATGCGCTGTCCCTGCACATCGACGTCGAAGATCGTACCATGCGCGATGACCATGCCATTCCCAGCCATGACGACGAACGGACGCGTTGCGTCGTGCGCGACGTCGAAGCGGGCGCGCCCGCGTGCAAGCGTCAATCTCCGTTCACCGGCGGAATAGGCGATCCCGAGCTTACTGTCGGTGTCGAGCGTTACGCGGGAGCCGTCCGACAGGGTAATGGTGCGGATTTCGCCGAGCTGGCTGACGATCTGCGCTGGGTCGAGCCGGGTGGACCCGAACAGGCCAAGCTGGTGCAGGCCCATCCCTGAGAAAATCACGAGAACGAGTGTCGCGACGGTAGCAAGCGCAAGTTTCGACGTGGGGCGGGTCTGCCGTGGCGTCGATAACCGCCCCCGTGCCTCGCCAGCGGGCGTATGCGCCGCGATGGCCATGCGATCCCAATTGTCGAGAACATCGTCATAGATGTCCGCGTGCCGTGCGTCAGCCGCGTACCAAGCCTCGAACGCCGAATGATCGTCGTCTTCCGAAGATGATTGAAGTTGGGTGAGCCAGGCAATAGCCTCATCGCGCACGACATCATCCGTCCGGGCTTCCTTACCGGCATCGGACATCAACGGGACCTCAGCACGCGGTCGAGATGGGCGATCGCCTTTGTCATGTGCCACTCGACGCCTTTTAGACTCAGTCCCGTCCGTTTGGCGATGTCGTTGTAGCTGAGACCGTCGACGCGGTGCGCCAGAAAGATGTCCCGGGTCTTTGGGCTCAGGCGCATCAAGGCGTTCTGGATCCGATTAAGCAGGTCGCGAGCCTCGAGCATCGCGATCATGTCCGGCCCAGCGAGCGATGTCTCCTCCACCGGAACCTGCCGGGCGAGCGATCGCTGCAAGGCCGACTTGGCGCGATTGCGGAGCAGGTTCGCTGCCGTTCGGCTCAAATAGGCTTCCGGCTGTTCGATCGACCTGCCGGGCGCTGCGTCCGCGCCTGCGAGGCGCGCGAAGCTCTCCTGCACAAGGTCATTCGCGTCCTGACAATCCGCCCGCCGCGCAAAGAAGCGGTGCAGCCTGGGGGCCTCGGTATGGTAGAGATCTTCGAGCGTCAGGACGGAGCCGGTTACGACGCGGTCTTCCGGTGGCAGAGGGTCACCTTCGGCGAGCCGCGACCTGGACAGGGCCTTCAAGGCGTCCGGGATCAGTCGCAAGGAAGCCTCGCCCCCCGGCGATCGCTGGCACGAAAAAACAGTCGTGGCTCATTACCCATGCCCGGCTCGCCCAGTCATTCGAGGCAAAGCCGGTGGAAGCCGGGTGTAGAGAACATGCTTGAGACATGCGCCGACGCCTTTAGCCGCAAGCGGCTTGGACATGCGCGTCGGCCACCCGGCAGTCTCGATGGCGGGTCAAACTTTCCCAAGCGAGGTTCTCAAGCCTCGGCGCCGCCCTCGCGGCGCGGCCCCAGACTAATGCGACGAACCGCAGACGCAATACCCTATTACAGAATTCTCGCCCTTCTCCAATGAAATGAAACACCGGACGCGCAGGCACTCAAACGACGATGCCGCACCTAGACTTTCGTATTTCAGCGTGCAGCACCGCTGCCTAAACTTGTTATCACACGATTTCGATAAAGTTGTACAGCAACCATCTTCTTTTCCGAATCATTAAAAACTACGACCTCTCACATATTCGATTTCAAAGCCAACTGAATAAATTGACTCCAAAAGGCGAACGTGCCCGCTTAGGTCGTAAACTCATAAACGGCTGACATGCAGGACGCCCTCAGCGCGGTTGCGACAACGCTAAGTGCATTAAGCTGAGTTCCACTGCTACGAAGGCACCGGCGAACCAAAGCCAAACGACCTCCATCCCGATCCAATTTTGAAGCAATCCCAAGGGCAAAAGCCCCAGGACAAGCACGGCTCGGAGCCAAAGCAGCGCCGATGACCCGGCCCGGCTACCAAAGAGCCCCCAATCTGAATCACGAAACTTCTTCGGCCGGCCGGGCCAAGGGTCATTGCCCTGCATCTCTCGATTTGCGGCATCGACACCCCGCCGGTAAGTCCGGCTGAACAGCATCCTTAAGAAAAGGAGGACAGCTGTCGCGCCGACGAAGATCGTGCTCGGCAGCAGAATGAAGCGCATGGGAGCGAACAGAATGCTGGCCACCGACGCGAGCCCCGCGAAGGCCGCGATCCAGAAGCAAACCGCTCTGAGTTGTCCATCTATCATCGGCACATTGTTAGCGAGCTTCCATCCTGCCCCAAATGCTGATTCAGCGTCGGCATGACGCCGATACGACCTGACTGACTTCGAGTGGCGCGTGATCGAGCCGCTGCTGCCGAACAAGCCGCTAGGCCTGCCGCGGATTGATGATCGCCGCGTGCTAAACGGCATCTTCCGGGTGCTGCGATCTGGCGCGCCTTGGTGTGACCTACCCGAGCGCTATGGGCCACGCACCACCTGCTACAACCGCTTCGTGCGATGGCGAAAAGCGGCCGGCGCCGATGCGACCGACGACCAGAATGTCGACCAGTTCATCCGCCGCCTCACCTTCAGCGTGCTGGTCGGCAATGGCGACATGCACTTCAAAAGCTGGTCGCTCATCCTCACCATCGCCATCAGCTTTCAGGGTGACCGCGAATCCTCAACGTCGTCAGCCACAGCGTAGCGCATCGCTGAAATAGGCCTTTGACATGATCCCGCTCGGCGGCTGACAAAACTTGCACCGTTACATACGGTATTCCGCATAAGACTATTTTATTCGTTTTTTCGTATCACCTTGTTAAATTCGAAAAACCGTATATACGCGTCGCATACGAAACATCGTATGAGAGCATATGCGCACTGTCATTCGATCGGCCAAAACCCTTGGTTCCGCGCTCCGAGAAGCGCGTCGCGCGGCAGGCCTGACGCAGCTGGAGCTCGGCCAGAAAACCAGCCTTCGACAAGCCACGATTTCGAGCCTTGAGAATGGCGAAGGCGGCACGCTCGACTCTCTCTTCAAGGTCGTGACCGAGCTCAAGCTCGAAATGCGCTTGGAAACGCGATCCACGTCCCCAGCTGATTTGGACGAGATCTTCTGATGGCCAAGCGCCGATCCTCGACGCTGTCCATCCTGCTCAATGGCCGTCTGCTCGGCTGGCTCAACCGGGCCGCCAATGGCGCAATCGACTTCCGCTATGCGCCAGACTGGCTCGCCTGGGAATTTGCAATACCCGTCTCGCTCTCGCTGCCGCTCAGTGACAAGCGCTATACGGGCGCGGCGGTATCGGCTGTGTTCGACAATCTGCTGCCGGACAATGACAGCATCCGCCGGCGGATCGCCGAGCGGATCGGCGCCGACGGGACCGACGCCTACAGCCTGCTGTCAATCGTCGGACGAGACTGTGTCGGTGCGCTTCAGTTCCTGGAAACCGGCAAAGAAGAAGCCCTGCCCAAGGCCGTCCAGGCCGAACCGGTAAGCGATGACGACATCGCACATATTCTGGCCAATCTGGCCGCCGCTCCGCTGGGACTGGAGCCCGACGATCCCTTTCGAATCTCGATCGCCGGCGCGCAGGAGAAGACCGCACTGCTTTGGTGGGAGGAGCGATGGCAAAAGCCGATCAGCACGACGCCGACCACCCACATCTTCAAGCCGCAGATCGGTCAACTGCCCAACGGCATCGACCTTTCAAACAGTGTCGAGAACGAGCATTTCTGCCTTACCCTGCTGGGCGAGCTCGGTCTTCCGGTCGCATCGACCCGGATGGCCGCATTTGGCGACCGCAAGGTTCTGATCGTCGAGCGCTTCGACCGGCAACACGGGCGGGGCGGGCGCTTGCTACGCCGTCCTCAGGAAGATGTCTGTCAGGCCCTCTCCGTTCCGCCTACCCGGAAATATGAGGATCATGGCGGGCCGGGCGTCCTACAGATCATGAAACTGCTCGCGGCAAGTGACACGCCCGACCGTGATCGCCGTAATTTCATGAAGGCGATGATCGCATTCTGGCTGATCGGCGCGACCGATGGGCACGCCAAAAATTTCAGCATCTTCCTGATGCCGGGCGGTCGCTTCACCACAACGCCGCTTTACGACGTGCTCTCGGTGGATCCTAGCTTGGCCGCGCAACAGATCAATCAGAAGCAGATGCGGCTCGCAATGGCGATTGGAGACAAGCGGCGCTACCGGATCACGGAGATCGCCCCCCGGCATTTCGTGCAAAGCGCGATCCGCGCCGAGTATGATGTACGCGAGATGATGGCGATCTTCGGTGAACTCCGCGGCGGAGGGGAAGCCGCATTGGAGCGTGCAGTGGCGGCGATGCCGACCAGCACTTCCGACGCCGTCACTGGCCCGATCGGCGATGCCTTCCGCTCGCGCCTACGAAAGATCGATCTTTTGTAAGCGGGCGTCATCCTGTGGATTACTTCGCCAGACGAGACCGGCGACGTCGATAGGTGTGACTGGGCCGACTGCGAGGGGTGAGCCGATAGCGTGCCCCTTTCTGCTCACCGGTCCACATGAAACCGCCACGCCGGACCAGAGCAGCGAGATCACGCGTCGCCGTTGCCGTCGAAGCGCCGGTGACGGCCTAGGACACGTTCAAAAAGTCGCCGTCCGAGCTCAAACGCGTTTGCGAACGAAGCTGTGTATGCTAGTGTGACTTCTGGCGAGGGTTCGTTGGAATTCCCGCTTTGAAACCAAGCCTTTGCGGAGCGATCAAGTCTCCTCTTCTGGGCACCATTTTCTCCCTGGGGAGAACGGCTCGATATTTCGGGTTGTCGGCAGCCGTTGCGGACTGGCTGCGCCGCTTGGTCGGTTCAGCCGTGAGCCTCTCCAGTGCTTCTCGCATTCTATAAAGCCAGCTGACCCACGCGGCACGGCTGAGCACGGGCCCAGCCGCGAGACGTGATCTCAGCCTATGGTGAGCGCACCCGTGAGGTCGCCAGGCGGCGGCCCGCCCGCGGCGACCATCGCGCGCTCGCGCTCGATCAGGCCCGGCAGGGTGGCGAGGCCGAACCGCCGGGTCAGGAAGCGGGCGATCGAGCCGGTATCGTAGGTCGTGTGGTCAACATGACCGCGCTTAGCGAAGGGCGACACGATCACGGCGGGGATGCGCGTACCCGGCCCCCAGCGATCCCCCTTGGGCGGCGCGACATGATCCCACCACCCGCCATTCTCGTCGAAGGTGATGACGACCAGCATCTTGTGCCATTGCGGGCTGCGGCGCAGCGCGTCGACGACGACGGCGATGTGCTGGTCGCCGGCCTCGACGTCCGAATAGCCGGCATGCATGTTGAGGTTGCCCTGCGGCTTGTAGAAGCTGACGGCGGGCAAGGTGCCCGCCGCCGCATCGGCGAGGAAATGGTTGGTGCGCGGCGTTTCACCCTCGCCCGCGTCGCGCAGATGCCGCGCCCGAGCCTCCGTGCCGGGCGCGAACTGTTGGAAATAGTTCAGCGGCTGGTGATGCGGCTGGAAGTTCGGACGACTGGGGAAGCTGCCGTCATTGGCGTGCCCGGCCAGCGCGGCGCTCCATCCTCCGGCATACCACGCCCAGGCCACGCCCTTCGCAGAGAGCAGATCGCCGATCGTCGCGTGGCGCTGCGGTACCATCGTCTTCGCATCGCTCCAGTCGGCATAGCCCGGCCGCTCGGGATCGAGCTGATAGGTCGGCGCATAGGGCGGCAGCATCGTGTTCACCGACCAGAAATCGGGCGTCAGCGAACTGGGCACGAAGTCGGGCGGTCCGTCCATGGCGCTCTTGGGTGAACCGGCCTTCAGCCTGAGCTGGATGCCCCTGGGATCCTCGCCCTCGACCTGCGCGATGCGGCCGCGCGCGGGGCTCTTGTCGGCATCGGGATAGAAAGGCGGACGGGCGGCGACGAGATATTGGTGGTTCAGGTAGGAGCCGCCGAACGCGCCCATGAAGAAGCGGTCGCACAGCGTGAACTCGCGGGCGATCTGCCACAGGCGAAGCTTGGCAGCGGTCTCGCCATAGCGGCCCATGACCAGCGCACCGCTGTCTCCCCAGGCGACGAAGCCGTCGTTACGCCCGCCGTTGATCTGCAACTGGTTATGATAGAAGGCATGGACCAAGTCGCGCGTCACCACGCCGTGGGGCAGCGGATCGCCTTCCGGCGTCGCCAGCGCGAAGGGCGCGTTGGCGATCGGCGGGAGATCGTCCGGCCCGATCTTGTAGCGGCGATGTTCCACGACCTGCTCGTCGGGAACCATGCCCTCCCAGATCTTCGGCAAAGTCTTCAGCACCGATCCGTCGCGATCCCGCTGGGCGGTGCGGTCGGGGGGCGCGGCAGAAAGCGGCTCGGCCAGTCCGGGGAAGCCGGCGAAAAGATTGTTGAAGCTGCGATTCTCGGCATAGATCACGACGACGGTTTCGATCTCCGTCAGCCCTGCCCGTCCCTGCCGGGCGGGATGTGCAGAGGCAGGGGCCGCCGCCAGCACGCCCGCCATGCCAACGGCGCCGAGCAGCGCCCGACGCTCCGGGTTGTCGACGCGCCCGCGCCCGGCGTCGGATGTCGGGTCTTCGTTGTGGTCGTCGCGCATGATCAGCCTCCAGTCGCGCCACGCGGCGGCGGCGCGCTTGGCTCGTGACAATATTTTGTTACGCTCGTTTGTCGATCGATCGCATCGGTCTGCATTCCAGCGCGCAGCCGCCACCAACGGTGCAGCGGAGCGCGCGATGCCGCCAATTGGCGAGATGGGCGCCGGCGAGAAACAGGCTGCCCGCAACGGTGAGCCCAGTTTCCACCAGTTCCTGCAGCGGGATCGCCACACCGGCCGTAAGCAACGCCAGGCCCAGGCCACCGACCATCATCGGCGCCGCCGCGCGATGTCGACGCCATCCGCCGACCAGCGCCAAGGCCCCCGTGGGAAGCGCGAGCGCCAGCACGATCCAGTGGAAGGCGTGGTGCTGCCCCAACCGCGCCGTCAGCGCCGGCAGCGCGGCTAGAAGCAGCGGCAGCGCGAGGCAGTGCAGCATGCAGAGAACCGACGCGCAGATGCCGATACTGTCCAGCCGATATGCCCACCGCCCCGCAACACGTCGTTCCTCAAGCACCGTCCGTACCTTCCCGCTGCGCCGGCCCTTGAGCTTCGGCATGACCGGATATAGAGATGATACAACATCTCATTAATACAAGGATCAGTGCGTGGTTTTCGACGATGCGCCGGGACGCGAGGCCGTGGCCAAACTGCCCATCAGGATGCCTTCGCACTGTTTGGCGGGGGGAAAGCAACGCTTCTCCACCCCTTCCGCACCCGCCGCCGCTGCGCGGGCCTCGCATGGGCATGAACTGGTACCGGCAGCCGATGGCCTGATCGGTTTTGCTCGCCAGCATACGCTCGCCTCCGCCGTCGCGTTGGAGCGGTGCCACCATGGGGTGCTGGATGCGATCGCCCGGCCGGAGGTGCATCTGGCCGTGTGGCGCAGGGCGCTGCCGAGCGATCTTGCCTGGCTGGCGTCGCTTGACTGGGGAAAAATCGACGACCTCCACCTCGAGACGACCATCGCAGCGGTAGATCGGGACGTGACGGAAGCGCTCGCGGACGCCGGCTATCCTGCCGACGCGCGCGGCGATGCGCTGCTCGACGAGATCGCGGGGCACGCCCGATGCGTCGCGGCGATCTTGAAACTGGACACGGTTTCTATCCGGCTGGAGGTGATCCAGACGGACGCCTGCCGGAAGTTCCATGCCGACTATGTTACCGCGCGGCTGCTTACCACGTTGGTCGGCTCCGGAACGCAGTGGATACATGGCGTCGAGGCGCCGGATACGCCGATCCGACAGATGCAGCCAGGCGATGTCGGCATCTTCAAGGGGAGGCTTGCCGCCGATCCCCCGGCAATCCTCCATCGGTCGCCGCCGATCGGCGCGAACGGGGAAACTCGGCTGTTGCTCGCGATCGACCCTGCGCCGGCACGAAGCAGCAACGAGTAGGGACAAGAAAAACAGGCCATCTTCCCCGGGGGTATCGCCCCCGGGGAAGGTTCTTGGCCGTTACAGGCGCAGCGAAACGCCTGCGACCAGCTGGCGGCCCAGCAGGTCATAGCCCATGATCGTGTTGCCGCGCAGCAGACCGATGCGGCTGCGGCTGTCCGGAACGATCGGCGGGTCGCGGTCGAACAGGTTGTTCGCCGCAAGGCGGAACGTCATGCGCTTGTTGATGTCGAAGGTCAGCGCAAGGTCGAACCAGTCATACGCCTTGATGCCCGGATAGGCATCACGCTTGTCGCCCTCCGGCAGCGCCGGAATGCCGGTGCTGGCCGGCGCATAGACCGTCATCGGCATGCCGCTGCGGTGACGCCAGTTCAGCGACACGCTGGCGACGCGACCCGGCGCCATCCAGGTGGTGCGGAACTGGTGCGCCCAGGTCGGCATGCTCTCGCCGCAACCGCTGCCGAAATAGCCGGTGCAGTCGCGCGGCGTGATGTCCGGTGCGCCCTGGCTGCCGACCAGCGTCATCAGCGTGCCGTTGAAGCTCATGTCGAGCGAACCGACATTGCCCAGGCCGACATTGTACTGACCCTGGAAATCCCAGCCATGCGACTTGGACTTGTAGCCGTTGGTCGAGCCACGCGAAACCCAGCCGGTCGCCGGGCTCGTTGCCGGCGAGCTGGACAGCGTGCCGTCGGCGTTACGCTTGATGCCACGGCAATAATAGTCGTTGCCCGTGGTGAGGCAGCCGTTGAGCCAGTCGAGCGGGTTGAAGAACTCGAGCTGGTCCTCCAAGTCGATCAGCCAGCGATCGACCGACACGGTCAGGCCCGGCACGAAGCGCGGCTGCAGCACGACGCCGAAGGTCTTGGTATAGGCCGTTTCCGGACGTAGCGCGAAGCCGCCTTCACGAACGGTGCAGGCATCGTTCGGGCAGATCAGCGTCTGGCTGTTGTACAGGTTGGTCGGCAGGCCGGTGCGTGCGCACTGCTGCGGCGTCCAGGTCGGCGCGACACGCGGACCGTTCGGGTTCGACCCGTTGATCTGCGGGGCGCAGGGATCCGCGTAGAAACCCTGGTTCCAGAAGATGTTGGAGGCATTAGCTGCCGCACCCACGCCCGGTGCCGCCTGCGACTTGTTGTACGAGGCGCGGAACGTGATGTCCTTGACCGGCGACCAGATGCCTTCGATCTTCCAGGTGCCGAACTTGCTTTCCAGGCGGTTATACTTGGACAGGCGGTAGCCGCCGTTCAGCTGCAGCAGGTTGGTCCAGGACTGGTGCTCGACCAGCGGCGCCTGGATTTCAACGTTGCCTTCCAGGATGTTCTGGGTGGCGCGAACGTTATCGCCGCTGCTGTTGTTCTCGCGGAAGATGTCGTTGTAGTCGGTACGATCCATCTCGTCGCGATATTCGGCACCCAGCGCGATCGCGACGCCCTGCTCGGCGAGCGGCGAGGTGATGCCATACTTGCCGAGATCGCCGCTCACCGTGCCGATGAACTGCAACAGGCGCGGAATACGCTTGGCGATGCCGCCGGTCGCGCCCCCGAACAGATAGTTGTTCAGCGCCGAATCATTGTTGAACGGCCGGAAAGCGTTGAACGGCACGCAGGAAGGATCGGTGCCGTTGACCACCGAACGACAGGTCGGGCGGCCGTTGACGTTCACCACATCCAGCGAGCGGTTGATATTGGCGAAGCGTGCGAACGGCACGTCGATCGTGTCGAGCTGCGCGCGCGACAGCATGCCGGCCACGTCATAGGACCAGTTGTTGTCGAGCACACGTCCGCGAACACCGGCGGTGACGCGATAGCCCGCGTTGATGAACTCCTGACGGACGAGCGGCTGCGAATCAAAGCGATAGCGCACGTCGATCGGGGCGAACTGTCCTGCCACCCCGGCATTGGCACCGCACAGCGTCTGTGCCTGCGAGGAGGAAAGGAACGGGTTATCGCAGTTCACCTGGAACGGCGCAGTGCCATAGGAAGCGAAGTTGAAGTTGCGGTTCAGCTGGGTGTTGTACGACTTGTCGCGGTACCACAGCACGTTGCTGTACAGCTCGATATGATCGCTAAGCTGCGCGGTCAGGAAGCCGCCGGCGTTCACGCGGTGGAACGGCCGCTGGAACGCCCAATCGTCATAGGGATTGGCCGAGCTGCCGGCGGGACCGCTGTTGATCGGGATGAAGGTGCCGTCGCCGTTGGGATTATTGACGAACACCGTACCCTTGTTCGGGCCGGCCTGCGGGATGATCGTGCCCGCGGGGGTGAAGCTCGCGCGCGAACAGCCAAGCGGCGAGGTGCGGCTGCTGGTCACGACTTCGCAAACCGCATTCGAGCGGTCGCGCAGGCGGACCAGGCTCGACTGGCGATAGTCGGCAAAGGCCGAGATGTTGACCTTGCCGTCGAACAGGTTGGTGCCCGCGGCGATGCTGACGTCGGCGCGGCCGCCGTCGTTCTTCAGGCCCAGTGGCGCGTTGAAACCGGCGCGTGCGGCGGCATCGGTAACCGCGCTGCTGCGGTTGTTGTGGTTGAAGAAGCTGTAATTGCCGTCGATGCGGATGCCGGTGAAGTTCTTCTTCAGCACGAAGTTGACCACGCCCGCGACCGCGTCCGAACCGTAGACCGACGAGGCACCGCCGGTCAGCACGTCGATGCGCTCGACCAGTGCGTTCGGGATGATGCCGACATCGACCGAGTTGGGCAGGCCGATGCGCAGACCGTCGATCAGCATCAGCGTGCGCTCATAGCCCAGACTGCGCAGCTTGATGCGCTGGCGGCCTTCGGAGTCGCTGAAATTCTGCTCGGAGTTGACCTGCACCTGCGGGAGGCGGTTGGTCACTTCCTCGATCGTGGTTGCGCCCTGCGCGGCGATCTCGGCGGCGGTGGTGGTGACGATCGGCGCGGCGGAACGGTTATTGAGCCGGACGATACGCGTACCAGTGACGACGATGGCGCCGCCCGAAGCATCCTGCGGCGTTTCATCGGCCAGCTTGGCCGACGCGACCGGATCCCCGATCGAGACCGGCGGATTCTCGCTGGTCTGTGCGGCGGCGGGCACCGCCATCAGCGCGGCCACGCAACAGCTGCTGGCCCAAACTCCCCTTAGCATCATGAACAAATCCCCTCTTTTTAACCGGCATCCGGGGAATCCGGTTCGTCAGCAGGATTGCCGCGCTCCGGGGAAGCATGGCTGGCGCGTGATGGCCGTGATCAATCCCGACGAACCTTTCCGGACTTGGTTGTCCGAAGGTGTCATTCTGGTTTCATACAGGCAACAGACAGGTTGCAGAAAAACGCAATTTGATTGCGATATTTTGCAGGGCGTTGCCGAAAGGTAACAATCCGGTCCTAATGCAATCGTTTCGTGGGAAGCGCTGGCACTCCCCACATGATGCATTCAGGCTGGCCCATGTCCGAAGGAAGGCGGCCGATCCGCCTTCGCCGTCCCGAAATTTGACGGTTTCGCGCCCATGGTGAAGACCAGTTCGCCGCCGCGTGCCAGATCGGCATGCCCGATCCAGTTGCGGGTCCAGGGTTTGCCGTTCCAGGTAACCGATTGGACATATGGGCGATCCGCAGCATTGCCGACCGCGCGGATCCGCAGGGTCCGCCCGCCGCCCAGCTGCATCTCCGCGCGATCGAACAGCGGCGAGCCGAACACATAGACGCCGCTCACCGGATCGACCGGATAGAAGCCGAGCGCGCTGAGGATGAACCAGGCACTGGTCTGGCCGCAGTCGTCGTTGCCGATCACGCCGTCCGGATCGGCCTTGTACATCTCGTTGCACAGACGGCGGACCATCGCCTGGGTCTTCCACGGCGCCCCGGCATAGGCATAGAGATAGGCGACGTGCTGGTTGGGCTCGTTGCCATGCGCATATTGCCCGACCAGGCCGGAGATGTCCGGCGGCGCGTTCTTGGGCAGCGTCGAGGGCGCGGTGAACAGCGCATCGAGCTTGGCCTCGAACTTCTGGTCGCCACCGAACAGCGCGATCAGGCCGTAGACGTCGTGTTGGTTGAGGAAGGTGGCCTGCCAGCCATTGGCCTCGGTATAGTCGCGCTGCTTGTCGGGGTTGTGGCCGAGCTGGATCGGATCATAGTCCTTCCACCAGCTGCCATCGGCGAAGCGCGGCCGGGCAAAGCCGATCTCGGTGCTGATCACGTTGCGATAGTTCTGCGCACGCTTGCGCAGCGCCGCCGCGTCGTCATGCGCGCCGGCCGCTTCGGCGAGCACCGCCATCGCCCAGTCGTCATAGGCATATTCCTGGGTGCGGCTGACCGATTCCCAGATCTTGTCGGCGGGCACATAGCCGAGATCGTAATAGAAGCCGCGGCCGAGCGTGCTGTCGATATCGGGGAAGGTCCGGTCGAAGGCGCGCGCGCGGATCTTCGGCCAGGCGGCGGCATAGTCGGCCTGGATGCCCTTGTTGCGCGCTTCCGCCAGCACCGACACGGCGTGCCAGCCGATCATGCACGCGGTCTCGACGCCCTGGAGCGGCCAGACCGGCGGGCCATAGGGGCTCTGCTGCGTCTGGCGGACGAGGTCTTGGGTGAAGCGCGTCGCCATGTCCGGGCGGATCAGCGTGAGCAGCGGGTGCAGCGCGCGATACGTGTCCCACAGCGAATAGGTGCTGTAGGCGGGCGCGTCGGCCGGCGCCTGGTGGACCTGCCGGTCGAGCCCGACATAGCGGCCGTCGCGATCGGTGAAGAGCGTCGGTGACAGCGAGGCATGATAGAGCGCGCTCGCCATGATCGTGCGGTGCTCGGGCGTGCCGCCCTCGACGCGGATGCTGCCCAGCTCGCGCGCCCAGGTCCGCGCCGCCGCCGCGCGGGTGGCGTCGAACGCCCAGCCTGGGGCCTCGGCCGCCAGCGCCGCCTTGGCGCCCGCGACATCGACCGCCGAGATGCCGGTCTTGATCTCGATCGGCTTGGCGCCCGCATCGTCGAAGAAGAAGGCGACCTTCAGCCGCTTGCCAGTGACGCTGGTCGCACCCGCCGGTGCGGGCGCGTCGTCATCGCCGAAGAACTGCACGCGGCTAGGCTTGCGCGACAGGCGCAGCGCGAAGTGGATGTGCCGCCCCTTGGCCCAGCGATTGACCTTGCGGCTGCCGGTGAGCAACCCGTCCGGCGAGAGCGCGAGCGACGCGTCCTCGACCAATGTGCCCTTGTCCCAGCTGTCGATGATCGCATGGGCGAAATCGATCAGGATATGCCCCTCGCCCGCCGGGAAGGTGTAGCGATGCTGGCCGGTGCGCTCGGTAACGGTCAGCTCGGCGAGCACGCCCGATTCCAGCCGGACGCGGTAATAGCCGGGTTCGGCATGCTCGTCCGAATAACGCTGGCGATAGCTGCCCTCGGGCTTTTCCAGCGTACCCGGCGTAAGCTTGAGCGGCCCGCGGCTAGGCACCACCAGCACGTCGAGCATGTCGCCGATGCCGGTGCCGGACAGGTGGGTGTGCGAGAAGCCCATGATCGTGGCATCGTCCTTGTGGTAGCCCGAACAGGCATCCCAGCGGCTGTTGTCGGTATCCGGCCCCAGCTGGACCATGCCGAAGGGCAGTGCTGGTCCGGGGAAGGTATGGCCATGCCCGCCGGTGCCGATGAACAGATCGGGCCGAGCGGCCTCGAAAGCGGCGGACCAGGCGGTGCGCGGCAGCGCGGCGGCAATGGCGGCGGTGCCGCTGCCCAGCAGGAGTTGGCGGCGTGTGGCGATGGTCATCGTCATCGGCTCCGAATGAGAAGTGTAGTGGTGTGGGATTAAATGTGCCTAGCGCCGTCATCCCGACGAAAGTCGGGATCCATTGCCCTCAGCGTTCCGGCTCCTGCCGCAGCGGAGAGGCGACTGGATCCCGGCTTTCGCCGGGATGACGTGCTTTGAGGGGCGGGCACAACCGAGCCAGGCATCGCGATCAGTAGGTGCGGGCGAGCAGCGCGGGGCGGCGGCGCTCGAGATCGAGGATCAGGTCGCCGAACAGCCCGTTGGTCCAGGCGAACCAGGCGCGGGTGAACTTGGCGGGGTCATCCTTGTTGAAGCTCTCGTGCATGAAGCCGGTGCCGCCATGGGTGGTCTTCAGCCAGGCGAGGCACTGGGCGATCACGGCATCGTCGTCGCTGTTGAGCGCATGGGTGATGATCGCCATCGGCCAGATCATGTCGAGCCCGATATGCGGGCCGCCGATGCCCTTCGCGGCCTTGCCCTCGAAATAATAGGGATTGCGGTCGCTCCAGGCGAGGTCGGCGGTGCGGCGGAACAGCGGATCCTCGCGGCGCGCGGCGTCGATCAGTGCAAGGCCCGAGAGGCTGGGGACGTTGGCGTCGTCCATGAAGATCCAGTTGCCGAAGCCGTCGATCTCATAGGCCCAGACCTTGCCGCCCTTGCCGTCGGGCACCAGCGCATGGTCGTGCAGCGCCTTCTCGACCTCGTCGGCGAGCGCCTCGGCGTCCTTGGCCGCCGCCTCGTCGCCGCGCGTCTCGCGGTGCAGCTGCGCGACCTTGCGCAGCGCCGACACGGCGAACAGGTTAGACGGGATCAGGAACGGATAGACGCAGGCATCGTCCGAGGGGCGGAACATCGAGTGGATCAGCCCGATCTTGCGCGTCGGTGCGCCATAGCCGCCCATCGGCACGCTGTCGGTCGGCGCGACCGCCTGGCGCTGGAAGTGGTACGGCCCCGGCCCCTGCTTGCGCTGCTGCACCCGGAAGGTGGCGACCGCCAGCTTGGCAGCCTGCGACCAGAGATCGTCGAACGGCGTCTTGTCGCGCGTGTGCGTCCAATAGGCATGCGCGATCCGCATCGTGTAGCAGAGCGAATCGATCTCCCATTTCCGCTCGGCGACGCCGGGCTTCATGTCGGTGACGTCGACCTGCGACCATTCGAGGCTCGACTTGGCCTTGGGGTCCTTCTCGAACGCATTGGCATAGGGATCGACCAGGACGCAGCGCGCCTGGCGCTGGATCAGCCCGACGAACAGCCGGCGCAGCGCGGGATCCTGTCCGGCGAGATGGACATAGGTCTGCGCCTGGGCCGAGCTGTCGCGCAGCCACATCGCATTGATGTCGCCGGTGATGATGAACGTGTCCGGCTTGCCGTCGAGCGTGCCGATCTCCACCGTGGTGTCGAGCGTGTTCGGGTAGCAATTCTCGAACAGCCAGGCGAGTTCGGGATCGGCGATGCGCGCCTTCACCCGCGCGATTTCCGCCTCCACCGCCTTGCTGACGAAGCGGCGCTTGGCCGCCGGCGGGCGCTTGCTGACAAAGCCGGGGGCGGCGCGGGCGGCACCCGGCAATGCGGCGGCGGCACCCAGCGCGGCGGCACCGGCCATCAGCGAACGTCGATCGAACTGCATCTTGTTCTCCCCCGCGCTCACTTGGGCGCGCTCATCGAGAAGGGCGCATCGGCCTTGCGCGCACCCCAGGCCTTGTTCGGCGTCGGCCCCATCACGAAGCGCAGCGTGCCGCCCGCCTGCAGCGCCTCGCGCGACAGCCACGGCTTGTTGTACGCGCGGCCGTTCAGCGTGGCGGACTGGATGTAGACATTCTCGGCGCTGTTGTTCGCCGCCTCGATCGTCAGCACCTTGCCGCCCGGCATGGTGAGCCGGACGCTGCGGAACAGCGGGCTGCCCACCGCATATTGCCCCGCCGTAGGCGTCACCGGATAGAAGCCGAGCGCCGAGAAGACGTACCAGGCCGAGGTCTGGCCGTTATCCTCGTCGCCCGGATAGCCGTCCGGCGTCGCGGCATAGAGCTTGCGCATCACGTCGCGGACATGGGCCTGCGTCTTCCACGGCGCGCCGGCCCAGTCGTAGAGATAGATCATGTGCTGGATCGGCTGGTTGCCATGGGCGTACTGCCCCATGTCGACGATCTGCATCTCGCGGATCTCGTGGATCACCTGGCCGTAATAGCTGTCGTCGAAGATCGGGGCGGTGGCGAACACCGAGTCCAGCCGGTCGACGAACTTGGCGTCGCCGCCCATCAGGTCGATCAGGCCCTGCACGTCCTGCATCACCGACCAGCTGTAATGCAGCGCATTGCCCTCGGTGAAGGCATCGCCCCATTTGTACGGATTGAACGGCGTCTCCCACGACCCATCCTTGTTGCGGCCGCGCATCCAGCCGCTCGCGGGATCGTAGAGCTTACGGAAATTCTGCGCGCGCTCGGCGTAGAGGCGGGCATCGTCCTTCTTGCCCAGCGCCGCGGCGAGGCGCGACAGCGAGAAGTCGGCGGTGGCATATTCGAGCGTGCGCGCGGCATTCTCGTTGATACCGACATCATAGGGCACATAGCCGAGCTGGTTATAGTACTCGACGCCCTCGCGCCCGACCGCGCCGACGACATTGCCGTTCTTGTCCTTGGGGCGGCCCTGGCTGGTCGTCGCGTTCTTGACCATCGCCTCGTAGAGGGGTTCGATATCGAAGCCGCGCACGCCGTTGAGGTACGCATCGGCGATCAGGTTCGCCGAGTTGGAGCCGATCATCACGTCGCGATAGCCCGGGCTCGCCCATTCGGGCAGCCAGCCGCCTTCCTTGTAGGTGTTGACCAGCCCCTGCATGATCTCGGCATCGCGCTCGCGGTACATCAGCGCGAACCAGGGGAAGACCGCCCGCCACGTGTCCCAGAAGCCGTTGTCGGTGTACATGGGACCCGGATGCACCTGCCCGTCATAGGGGCTGTAATGGACTTGGCGGCCTTGCGCATCGATCTCGTAGAACATGCGCGGGAATTGCAGCATGCGGTAGAGCGCCGAATAGAAGGTGCGGCGGTTGTCGAGATTGGGATCGGTCACGCGGACGCGGCCGAGCTCCTTCTCCCACGCCGCCTTGGCCTTGGCCTTGGTCTGCTCGAAGCCGTCGCCGCCGATCTCGCTGGCGAGGTTCCGCTCGGCCTGTTCGGGGCTGATGAAGGACGAGGCGACCTTGACGTGCACCTGCTCGCCCGCGCGGGTGGCGAAGCTCACCACCGCGCCGACATGGTTGCCCTCGCGCTGCGCGGCTGCGGTCAGCTGCCAGTTATCGTCCCAGCTGCGCGTGACCGCAAAGTCATGGTCGAACTCGGCGACGAAATAGTTGCGGAAATTGCCCGGCACGCCGCCATGGTTGTTGCGCACCCAGCCGCTGATCCGCCGCCGCGCGCGATCGATGGTGACGCTCGACCCGCCGGCGAACGCGTCGAGCACGATGTGCGCGTCATCGGCCTTGGGGAAGGTGAAGCGGAACTGCGCGGCGCGGGCGGTGGGCGCCACTTCCGCCGTCACGTCGTAGTCGGCGAGGTAGACGCGGTAGCTGTACGGGTGACTCTCCTCGGCCTTGTGGCTGTACCAGGAGGCGCGCTCTGCCTCGCGGATTCGCACCGGGCCGGTCTCCGCCATCAGCGAGAAGGCGGCATAGTCGTTCATCCACGGGCTGGGCTGGTGGGTCTGCTTGATGCCGTTGATCTTGTTGTCATGGTACATATAGCCCCAGCCGCTGCCGGGCTTGCCGGTCACCGGGGTCCAGAAGTTCATGCCCCAGGGCACGGCCACCGCAGGATAGGTGTTGCCGTAGGACAGCTCGTAGGTGGAATCGGTGCCCATCAGCGGGTTCACCAGATCGACCAGCGCCTCGTTGCGATCGGATTGCTGCGCGGTGGCGGGCAGCGTGGCGACGCCGGCGAGGAGCGCGAAGGCGGCGGCGCGGAGCCGCTTGGCGGAGAAAAGGGGCACGAGGGTTCCTTTGGCTGGGCGCGTCGTCAATTGTGGCGGGTACGGTGGAGCGGCTCGGGCGCCACGCCGTCGTTGGTAAGCGTGACCGGCTGGATGGTGCCGTCCGGGTTGAAGGTCATGCGATCGATCGCGAGTTCGCGATGCTCGCCCTGCTGGTCGGCGAGCGGACGGCGGTGATAGGCGATGTACCAGCGATCGGTGCCGGGCACGTTGACCACCGAATGGTGCCCCGCCCCGCGCGCGATCCTAGGGTCTTCCTGCAGGATCGTGCCGCGCGGCGTGAACGGGCCCGTCGGGCTGGGCCCGGTCGCATAGGCGACGCGATAGTCGGATCCCGTCCATTCGCCTTCGGACCACATCAGATAATAGACCCCCTTGCGCTTGATGACGAAGGAGCCCTCGACATAGCCCGGCGGCGTGATCTCCTTCCAGGTCGAACCATCGGGATAGGGCAGCACGCGGCGCAGGTCCTTGCTCAGCCGCACCACGTTGCAGTGCCGCCAGCCGCCATAATAGAGATAGACCTGCCCGTCGGTATCGCGGAACACGAAGGGGTCGATCGGCTGCGCGCCATTGTGGAATCCGCCGATCAACGGCTTGCCGAGCGCGTCGCGGAAGGGGCCGCCGGGCTTGTCGCTGACCGCGAGGCCGATGCCGCCGTGTTCCTTGTCGCTCTGGATGTCGTTGGCCGAGAAGAACATGTAGTAGCGCCCCTGCGCCTCGATCACCGAGGGCGCCCAGATCGCATAGGCCGCCCAGGAAATCCGCGTCACATCGAGGACGTGGGGGTGCTTGGTCCAGTGGACGAGATCGGGCGAGGAGAAGGCGTTGAAGAAGGTCTGATAGGCATAGGACGGCCGCACCGTCTTACGCTGTCTGGCCTGTTGCTGTGCGGAGGTGAAGCGCCGGGTGCGATCGGGCATGCCGTCATCGGCGGAATAGGTGGGGTAGATCCAATATTGCCCGCCAAACACCCGGATCTCGGGATCGGCATACCAGCCGCGGACGATCGGATTGGACGCGGAGGCGGCAAGCGGCGCCATCAACACCAACAGGGCAAGCGCCCGGCGGAGCTTCGATCGCATGTTCGTCTCCCTGGCGAACCCCGAAGAAAAATCGGGCAGAGCGACCGGAGCCGCCCTGCCCGAGGGGGGCTTGATCAGAACTTGTAGGCGACACCCACATAGGCGCGGCGACCGGAATATTGGTTGCCGACGAAACGGGCCGTAGTGTCGTTGCCGAGATGCTGGCGTTGCTCCGACTTGGTGAGGTTGATCACCGAGGCAGTCAGCTGCAGATTCTCGAAGAAGTTGTACGAGGCGTTGAGGTCGACCTGCTCATACGGGTCCGAATAGACGTTCAGGCCCGACTGGATGCCGCCGACCTGCTGGCCGCGGCGGTTGTACGAGGCACGCAGCAACAGCTTCTTGTTCTCGTAGAAGACCGAAGCATTGACCTGCGTCTTCGAGCTGCCGACCAGCGGCGAGTCGCCCACCTTCTTGCCGTTGAGGCTGATCTCCGCGACCGAGGTGTCGTTATAGGTGAAGTTCACCTGCGCGCCGAGACCGAAGGGCAAGGTGTGCTGCGCGTACAGTTCGACGCCCTGTGAAACGGCGTTGGAGCCGTTCGCCTGGGTCGAATATTGCTGCACCGTCACGGTGTTGCCGGCGACCACGCTCTGGACGTCGAGAACCAGCGGTACAATGAAGTCGGACACGTCCTTGCGGAACAGCGTGCCGCCAAGCACCGAACCACGGTGGAAATACCATTCCACACCGACGTCATATTGCCAGGCCTTGAACGGCTTCAGGTTGAAATTGCCGCCGCTGCCGAACCAGCCGGGCCGCGCGCCGAACTGCGCACGGTCATAGACATAGGCGTCCGAATTGAAGGTCAGCGACCGCGAGCCGGCGAGATCGCCATACCCGGGACGCGCGATCACCTTCGATGCCGCGCCACGGAGCAGCAGGTTCGGTGTCACTTCCCAAGAGATATTGAAGCTCGGCAGGAAGTCCGTGTAGCTCTTCGATTCGTCGTTCGGGCTGAACACTTTCACTTCACGCTGGGACTGCGGAAGCACCAGGCAGTTGCCGTCGGGACCGACGGGCGGGGGGGTGAACGGATTGCCGTTGGTGTTCTGGCAGTAATCATTCTCGTAATAGATCACGTCGGTCGAGACACCCGACTGCTTGGTGCTCACGACGCGCAGACCGAGATTACCGCGGACGTTGTTCACCTTGAAGTTTGCCTGGGCATAGCCGGCCCAGATCCGCTCCTTGATGTAGTAGCGGTTCTCTGGCTCCGGCACGCGCACCGGGCCGTTATAGGTCTTGTTCAGATAGGCGAGGTAGTTGTCCATGTTGAACGCCGGGAAGACGTTCGTCGAGAAGCCGCCGGCGATGTTGCCGATCGGCTGACTCAGAAAGAAAGCCGGCTGCGTCACCGCGGCGCCGGCGGTATCCTGGTAGCGGATGGTGTTGGCGGCGTCCGAATACCATTCGAAGCGCCCGGTCTGGCGTTCCACCTTGCCCTCGCGCCACTTCGCGCCGACCTGGATCGAATCGATGAACGAGTCGAAGTGTCGGGTCAGGTCGATCTGGGCATATTTCTGCTCGATCGCGCTGTTGGTATAGCCGGAGCCGGTGGAACCGAGATCGACCTGCGAGATGCCCTTCATCAGGTTCTGCTGCACGTCCGGGGAGAACTGCATCGCTACCGACTGGTCGGTAAAGCTCCATTGGCTGAAAAGATTGCCGTTCACGCGGTTGGCGAGACCGTCGCCAACCACCAGGCGCGGCTTCGCCTGGGCGTAGAACTGGAACGAGGGACCGCCGGTCGCACGGGTCTTGCCGCCGGCGAACGACACGGTCAGCCGATCATGCGTATAGTCGCCGTGCAGATCGTAGGTGTTCGAGACGGTCTTCTCCCGTGCGTAATAGCTCTGCATCGCCGGCGTTTCCATGGTGCAGGGCGATTTGCCGGTCCGGCATCCCGTACCGTCCGTCGGCACCTGAAAGGTAGCCGAAGTCAGCACCGTCCCGCTCTTGTCGAACTTGGCGCCGGTGAAGAAGTCACCATAGCCCCATTCCGGAATCTTGATGAGGTTGGAGACGTTGTCGCCGTTGAGCTGGAAGCGGAAATAATTGGCGGTCAGGTTGAAGCCCTCGAACGGCTGCCACTGCGCCGTCGCCTGAATGCCAAGCCGCTTTCGCTTCTCGATCAGCACCGTTTCGTCGACCGACTGCGGCGCCCAATAGCCGTTATAATGGGTTCCGCCCTGAGTCGTCACGCCATCGTTCCAGTAGGAGATCGCGTCGTCATTGGCATAGGTCTTGCCGTTGACGTCGGTCGCCTGCTTGGTGTTCTTTTCGTCCGTCCACCAATGCCAGCTTTCGGTGCTGGCGCTCAGCGTGCGGTTGGTGCGCACCTGATAGGTGGCGCCGAGCAAAAGGCCGAAGGTCTTGTCCTCGTTGTGCCACGACAAGAGACCCGAGATGCTGGGCTCGACCTTCTTGGTGACGTCCGAATAAGTACCTTCCACCTGCACATTGCCCGACCAGGGCTTCAGATCGAACGGGCGGCGCGTGTGGTTGATGATCACGCCGCCAACGCCGCCCTCATCGAGCCGCGCTTCGGAGGACTTGAACACCTCGACGCTGCCGATAAGGTTCGCGGGGAGCAGCAGATAGTTGAAGCTGCGCGAAGGATCGCCCGAGTCCGCCGAAGCGATGAAGTTGCCGTTGAGTTCGGTCAGCGTGAGGTCGGAGCTGAGGCCACGGATGCTTACCCGGCTGCCTTCGCCGCCGTCGCGCTCGATCACCACGCCCGGCACGCGCTGCAGCGCATCGGCGACATTCTTGTCCGGAAACTTGCCGACGTCCTCGGCAGTGATCACATCGACGAACGCATTGGCGTCGCGCTTCTGCGTCAGGCTCGCCTCGATCGAGGCGCGATAGCCGGTGACCACGATGTCGCCGTCGGCGTCGCCCGGCGCGGCGTTCTGCGGCGCTGCGCTGTTGCCGGCCTGCGGCTGGGTCGTCGCGGCCTGCGCGAAAGCGAGCCCCGGCAACGCGGCAACTAGGCTGGTGCCCAGCATCAGCTGGCACAGCAGACGCTGGCGCGCGGAGGCCGACGAACGGACTAGATTGTCGTGCGACACGATCCTTCTCCCTGCTTGACCTTAGGGGCCCCAAGCACCTCACGGATTCTTCTGACCGCGCTGTCACAAAGACGTTCGCAGCTCTTGTGAGAGAGGTTTCGCAATAGAAAAACAAATTGTCAATTAAATGAGGCCGCGCGATTGTGGATTTTCAGCAACGGGGCGCAACAAACAGCTTTTGCTGTGCAAACGTTGTCACAATCGTGCGGTCGGGCAAGAATTAGACGACAAGAATGAAGGTAAGGCTCGCCTTATCCTCCTCGTAAGGGGCAGGCCTGGCCGCGGACGGGGAGGCAACACGACGGCCAGTTGCTCGCTGACTTCTCCCTGGGGCGCTTCCGGCGCCATCTTCCCCTGGCGCGAGAGGAAACACTGCTCGGCGTGCTCGGGGGGTTTATGCCATTACCAGCCGGTATCCGACTCCAGGCTCGTTTAGGATCAGCCGTGGCCGGCTTGCGTCCTCCTCCAGCTTCTGTCGCAGGTTGCGCACCACGATCCGGAGATAATCGAGCTGCTGGACATGCGCCGGCCCCCACACGTCGCGAAGCAGCTGGCCATGGGCGATGACACGATCCGGATGCGCAGCGAGCAGCGCCAGCACGCCATATTCCTTGGGCGCGAGGTGTACGACCTCGCCCGCCCGGCGGACGCGGCGATGGGCCAGGTCGATCTCGATATTGCCGATCGTCAGCTGCTCCCGCTCTGCCGTGCCGGCAAGGCGGTGGCGGAGCGCAGTACGGAGACGGGCGAGCAGTTCCTCGGTATCGAACGGCTTGGTGCAGTAATCGTCGGCGCCGAGATCCAGCGCGGCCACCTTCTCGCTGGTTTCGGTACGGGCAGAGACGACGATCACCGCCGCCCCGCCCGCCTTGGCCTGCTGGATCAGCTCGATGCCGTCGCGGTCGGGCAGGCCGAGGTCGAGCAGCACGGCGTCGGGCTTGTCGATGCCGAAGGCGGCGATGGCCTCGCGCGCCGTCGCCGCCTCGATCACCTGGTGGTCTGCGCGGGTAAGCGCCCCGCGCAGCAGCCGCCGGATATGGCTGTCGTCCTCGACGATCAGGACCTTGGTTGCGCTCGCCATGGCTTGGCTTAGCGAGCGCCGCCCTGCCGGTCGAGCGCGAGATTGAGCGCGAGCACGTTGACCCGCGGCTCGCCGACCAGCCCGAGCAGGGGCCCCTGCACGTTCGCCTCGACCAGCTGCGCGACGCGGTCGGGCGCGATGCCCCGCGCCTTGGCGACGCGTGCGATCTGGAAACGCGCCGCTTCGGGGCTGATCTCGGGGTCGAGGCCCGAGCCCGACGCCTGGAGCAGGTCGGCCGGCGCATCGGCACCCAGCCGCTTCTGGTCGGCGGTCACCCGGTCGACCAGCTTCTTCGAGGCCGGCCCGAGGTTGGAGCCGCTCGAGGCGAGCGCGTCATAGCCATTGCCCGCCGCGGAGGGACGGCCCTGGAAATAGCGGTCGCCGGCGAAGCCCTGGCCGAGCAGCATCGAGCCGCGCAGCTTGCCGGCATCGTCGCGCACCAGCGAGCCATTGGCCTGCGCCGGGAACAGCAGCTGCCCCGCGCCGGTCACCACCAGCGGATAGACGATCCCCAGCAACGCGGCGAAGATCAGCGTGAACAGAAGCGTGGGGCGGAGGCCGGAAACGAGATCGGAACGCATGGCGATATCCTCCTCAGAAGCGCGTGGAGACGCCCAGATAGACCTGGGCATCGGGGGTGGCCTGGTTCAGGCCGAAATTGGCGCCGAGATCGAGCTGCAGCGTCGGGCGCAGCAGATAGGTCGCGGCGATGTCGGCGGAGGTCTGGGTGACATAGGCCGCCGGGTCGAAATTCCGCGCGACCCAGAACTCGCCGATCAGCGTGAACTTCGAGGTGACCGCCTTGCCCAGATTGGCGGTGCCGACCAGCTGCGCATGGTGGCCATGCCCGTCGCTGTCGGCGAGGATGTCGCCTTCGGGACCGAAGGTGAGCGTGAAGCCCTTGGGCAGCGCGATGTTGATCGGCACGGCGACGCCCCCCTCCGTCTGGCCGTTGCCGATCCCCGTCTTGGCGGTGGGGATCTTCACGAAGGGCAGCAGCGCGATCTGCACCTGCCCCGCCGGATTGGTGAGCCGCTGCTTCAGCCGCAGCGTGAGGTCGCCGACGCCGTGCAGCGTCTGCGTGCCCTCGGCGGTGCGGGTGCGCACCGTTGCATAGGGCGCGATGCTGGCCTCGATGTCGGTCGAGCCGGTCAGGCCGACTTTCAGCGTCGGGTTGGTGTAGAGGATGGTGTCGACACGGGTGTCGCCGGCATCGGTGCGGGTCCAGTTGCCGATGTCGGTCTCCAGCTGGACCATGCCCTGCGGCACGGTGCAGGCGAAGTTCGACTTGGTCGGGCGGTCGGTGCACAGCGCCGGCGCCGAGAGCGCTGCCGCCGGGGCGGCAGGCACGCTGTCCTGCGCGAAGGCCGGAGCGGCAACGACGGTGAGCGACGCGAACGAAAGAAACGTACGGAACATGGTGGTTCAGATCCTCAGGCGAGGTGAAGGCCGGCGACGGCCAGATCGATAAGCTTGATGCCGATGAACGGCGCGATAAGGCCGCCCAGGCCGTAGATGGCGAGGTTGCGGGCAAGCAGCTGGCCGGCCCCCATCGGCTTGTAGGTGACGCCCTTCAGCGCCAGCGGCACCAGGAACGGGATGATGATCGCATTGAAGATCACCGCCGACAGGATCGCGCTGGTCGGGCTCGACAGGCCCATCACGTTGAGCACGCCGAGGCCGGGATAGAGCGCGACGAACATCGCCGGGATGATCGCGAAATATTTGGCGACGTCGTTGGCGATCGAGAAGGTGGTCAGCGCGCCGCGGGTCATCAGCAGCTGCTTGCCGAGGCCGACGATCTCGATGAGCTTGGTCGGATCGCTGTCGAGATCGACCATGTTGCCCGCCTCGCGCGCGGCCTGGGTCCCGGTGTTCATCGCCACGCCGACATCGGCCTGGGCGAGTGCCGGTGCGTCATTGGTGCCGTCGCCGCACATCGCGACCAGCCTGCCGCCCTGCTGCTCCTGGCGGATCAGCGCGAGCTTGTCCTCGGGCGTGGCTTCCGCGAGGAAGTCGTCCACGCCCGCCTCGGCAGCGATGGCGGCGGCGGTGAGCGGGTTGTCGCCGGTGATCATCACCGTGCGGATGCCCATCCGACGCAGCTCGGCGAAGCGCTCGCGAACCCCTGCCTTGACCACGTCCTTCAGCGCCACCGCGCCGAGCAGACGGCCGTTGCGGGTCACCGCCAGCGGGGTCATGCCCCCGCGCGCGATGCCGTCGGTGATGCGCTTGAGCTCGGCGGCACCGGCAGCGTCCGGATCCATCTTGAGGATCGAGTCCACTGCGCCCTTCAGGATCACCGTGTCGCCCTGGCGCACGCCCGAGCTGCGGGTCTGCGCGGTGAAGGGGATGACTTCGGCGTCAGCATCGAGCTTCGCGTCGAACGCGAACTTCTCGCGGCCCAGCGTCACGATCGAGCGGCCCTCGGGCGTCTCGTCGGCGAGGCTCGCGGTGAGCGCAGCCTCGGCCAGCGCGCGTTCTTCCACGCCGGTCAGCGGGTGGAAGGCACTCGCCTGGCGGTCGCCGATGGTGATCGTGCCGGTCTTGTCGAGCAGCAGCACGTCGACGTCGCCCGCCGCCTCCACCGCGCGGCCCGACTTGGCGAGCACGTTGAAGCGCACCAGCCGGTCCATGCCCGCGATGCCGATCGCGGAAAGCAGCGCGGCGATGGTCGTCGGGATCAGTGTGATCAGCAGCGCCGCCAGCACCGCCACCGGGATCGCCCCGCCGGCATAGTTGGCGAAGGCCGGGATCGTGCCCACCGCGATCAGGAAGATGATCGTCAGGCCGACGAGCAGGATGGTCAGCGCGATCTCGTTGGGCGTCTTCTGGCGCTCGGCGCCTTCGACCAGCGCGATCATGCGGTCGAGGAAGCCCTTGCCGGGATCCTGGGTGACGCGAATGATGATCTTGTCCGAGATGACGCGCGTGCCGGCGGTGACGGCCGAGCGGTCGCCGCCCGCCTCGCGGATCACCGGCGCGCTTTCGCCGGTGATCGCGGCCTCGTTGACCGAGGCGACGCCCTCGACGACTTCACCGTCGGCCGGGATCAGGTCGCCGGTCTCGACCAGGACGAGGTCGTCGCGCTGGAGGAGGTGCGCCTCGACCTTGCGCCAGGTCTCGCCGACGCCGGTGAGCTTCTTGGCCTCCAGCTCGGACTTGGTGGCGCGCAGCGACGCCGCCTGGGCGCGGCCGCGGCCCTCGGCCAGCGCCTCGGCGAAGGTGCCGAACAGCACAGTGAGCCACAGCCAGACGATCAGCTGGACCTGGAACCCCACCGGCAGCGGCTCGCCGCCGAGCGCCAGCAGGACCGTGAGCAGCAGCGCCGCAACAGCCGTGGTGAACAGGATGGGGTTGCGGATCAGCTCGCGCGGATTCAGCTTGCGGAACGCGTCCCCGATGGCCGGGCCGATCAGCTCGGCCGCGAAGATGGACTTGGGTGCAGACATTGCTTGTCGTCCTCAGAAGAGCTGGCCGCGGAGCAGCGTGACGTGATCGGCGATCGGCCCCAGCGCCAGGCTCGGCAGGAAGGTGAGCCCGCCCAGGATCAGGATGATGCCGACGAGCAGCCCCACCCACAGCACGCCCGTGGTCGGGAAGGCGCCGACGCCGCCGGCCACCTGCTTCTTGGCGGCGAGGCTGCCGGCGATCGCCAGCACCGGCACGATCACGAAGAAGCGGCCGAGCCACATCGCGATGCCGAGCATGGCGTTGTAGAAAGGCGTGTTCGCGGAGAGGCCGGCAAAGGCCGAGCCGTTGTTGCCGGTCGCGGAGGTGAAGGCGTAGAGAATCTCGGAGAAGCCGTGCGGGCCGTTATTGGCGATGCCTGCAAGGCCAGCCGGCAGCACCGAGGCGAGCGCAGCGCCGCCCAGGATGCACAGCGGCAGCACCGCGACGGCGAGCACCGCCAGCTTCACTTCGCGCGCCTCGATCTTCTTGCCGACATATTCGGGCGTGCGCCCCACCATCAGCCCGGCGACGAACACCGAGAGGATGGCGAACAGCAGGAAGCCGTAGATGCCTGCGCCCACGCCGCCGACGACGATCTCGCCGAGCTGGATGTTGAATAGCGGGATCAGGCCGCCGAGCGCGGTGAAGCTGTCATGCATCGCGTTGACCGCGCCACACGAGGCTGCCGTGGTGACGACCGCGAACAGCGAACTGGCGACGATGCCGAAGCGGGTTTCCTTGCCCTCCATGTTCGCACCGGCGACATGGAGCGCGTGGAGCGCCGGGTTGCCGGCGGACTCCGCCGCATAGGTCACCGCCACGCCGCCGAGGAACAGCACCGCCATCGCGGCGAGGATCGCCCAGCCCTGGCGGGTGTCGCCCACCGCCTTGCCGAAGGTCCAGGTGAGGCCGACGCCGACGAGGAAGATCGACAGCATCTGCACGAGGTTGGTCAGCGCGGTCGGGTTCTCGAACGGATGCGCGGAGTTGGCGTTGAAGAAGCCGCCACCATTGGTGCCGAGCATCTTGATCGCTTCCTGGCTGGCCACCGGGCCCAGCACGATCGTCTGGCGCGCGCCTTCCAGCGTGGTCGCGTCGACGCTGCTGGCCAGCGTCTGCGGCACGCCGCTCGCGACGAGGAACAGCGCATAGACGAGGCAGGCCGGTATCAGCAGGTACAGCGTCACGCGGGTGAAATCGGCCCAGAAATTGCCGATGCCGCGCGCTTCCTTGCGGGCGAAACCACGGAACAGCGCGAAGGCGATGGCGATGCCGGTCGCAGCGGACGTGAAGTTGTGGAGCGTCAGCCCCAGCGCCTGTGACAGGTTGGACAGCGTCGATTCGCCCGCATAGCCCTGCCAGTTGGTGTTGGTGGCGAAGCTGATCGCGGTGTTGAACGCGCCATCCGCGCCCATGCCGGCCAGGCCGCGCGGGTTCCACGGCAGCACCGCCTGCAGGCGCAGCACCGCATAGGTGAGCAGCGCGAGCGCGAGGTTGAACAGGATCAGGTGCAGCGCATAGGTGCGCCAGCCCTGCTCGGCGTTCGGATCGATACCGGTGATGCGGTAGATGCCGCGCTCGACGGGGCCGAGCACGCGGTGGAGGGGGGTGCGACGGCCTTCGTAGAGCGCGAAGAGCCACAGGCCCATCGGCTTTGCGGCGGCCGCCAGGATGGCGACGAACAGGGCGATGAAGCCCCAGCCTTGGAGTGTCATGCGGCCCTCCTCAGAAACGCTCGGGCCGCAGGAGCACCGCGACCAGATAAATGAGAAGTGCGAGCGCGGTCGCGCCGGCGAGCATCAGGTGCAGGCTCATGCGCTCAGGCCTTCACACAGAGCTGGACAAAGGCCAGCGTAAGCAGAAAAAGCCCGCCGAGCGCGGCGAGCCAGAGAATGTCGGACATGGGGTTGGCCCTTGTTTGCGCCGCCAGGTGGCGGCCTTGGGCGCGATCTAGGTCCGCTGGCCGTTAAGCTTCGACGGCGAAAGCCAGCCCGCGGCATTAAGATTCCATATAGCCGGACGGTCCGCCGTGGCGCCGGGCGGGCGGGCGCACTACCAAGGGCTGCGATGAACGACCGCCCCAATCCCGACGCGCTGCTGCGCGAAGCCCGGCGCGAGGCGCGCGGCCGGCTGAAGATCTTCCTCGGCGCGGCCCCGGGCGTGGGCAAGACCTTCGAGATGCTCCGCGAAGGCGCCGAGCGGCTCCGCGACGGGAAGGACGTGGTGATCGGCGTGGTCGAGACGCATGGCCGCGCCGAGACCGAAGCGCTGGTCGCGCCGTTCGAGGTGCTTCCCCGCAAGGCCGTGGAGCATCAGAGCCATCGGCTGGAGGAGATGGATCTCGACGCGATCCTCGCCCGCCGCCCGAAACTGGTGCTGGTCGACGAGCTTGCCCACACCAACGCCCCCGGTTGCCGCCACCCCAAGCGCTGGCAGGACGTGGAGGAGCTGCGGGACGCGGGCATCCATGTCTACACCACGCTCAACGTCCAGCATGTCGAGAGCCTCAACGATGTGGTGGCGAGCGTTACGCGTGTGCGGGTGCGCGAGACGGTGCCCGATGCGATCTTCGACGATGCCGAGATCGAACTGGTCGACCTGCCGCCGGACGAGCTGATCGACCGGCTGAAGGAGGGCAAGGTCTATGTGCCCGCCGAGGCATCCCGCGCGCTCGCCCATTTCTTTTCCAAGGCGAACCTTTCCGCGCTGCGCGAGATGGCGCTGCGCCGCGCCGCGCTCAGCGTCGACCGGGCGATGCTCGACCATCTCGACGCGCTGGCAGTGCCGGGTACCTTTGCTGCCGGCGAACGCGTATTGGTGGCCGTCAGCGAACTTCCCGGCGGCGACGGGCTGGTCCGAGCGGGCAAGCGACTGGCCGACGCCTTGAAAGCACCCTGGCAGGTCGTATTCATCGAGACGCCCCGCGCCGAACGCTTCCGTCCCGAGCAGCGCCACCGCGTTGCGGAGACCCTGCAGCTGGCGAGCAGCCTCGGCGCCACCGTCGCCACGGTGCCCGCCGCCACCGTGATCGACGGGTTGCGCACCCATGTCTCCGGCATGCGCGCCACCCAGCTGGTGATCGGCCGTTCGCGCCGCAGCTGGTGGTTCGAGCTGCGCCACGGTTCGGTCGTGGAATCGATGCTGCGCGCCAGCCAGGGGGTGGCGGTCCATGTCCTTCCCGCCGCGGAAGACCGGGTGCGCGAACGGCGTGCGCCTGCCCTTCCCGCCCTGGGCCGGTGGCAGGAGCATGGGATCGGCGTGCTCGCCGTAGCGCTTACGGTGATCCTCGGCCGGGCAACGTTGCCGCTGATCGGTGCGGGCGGCACGGATCTCCTGTTCCTGCTGCCGGTGATCCTCATCGCCTTCCGCTCCGGCTTTGGGCCGGGCGTGTCGACCGCGATGATCGCGGGCCTCGCCTATAACTTCTTCTTCCTGCCGCCGCTCTACACCTTCACCATCGGCGAGCCGCAGAGCGTGCTCACCTTCTTCGTGCTGACGGGGATCGCGCTGTTCACCGCCAACCTCACCGGCCGGTTGCGCGCGCGTGCCACCTTGGGCACCCGCAGCGCGCAGGAAAATGCCGCCGTCGCGGCTTTCGGCCAGGCGCTCGCCCGTGCGTCCGACACCAGCTCCACCAGCAGGGTGGTGTGCGAGGAAATCGCGCAGCTGCTCGACGTGGCCGTGGTGCTCCTCGCGCGACGCGACGGTGCATTGGTGCGGGTTACGAGCTGTCCCGAAGACGCACCGCCGATGGGCGCGGTCGACCACGCCGCCGCCGAGTGGGCGTGGAGCAGCGGCGAGGCCGGCGGCGTCGGTACCGGCACGCTGATCGCCGCCGACTGGCAGTTCCACCCCTTGCGCACCAGCCTGGGCGTGCTCGCGGTGATCGGCCTCGCCGCGCCCGACGGCCGCGAGCCGATCACCGCCGATCGCGCGCTGCTGCTCTCCACCCTGCTCGGCCAGGCGGCGCTGGCGCATGAGCGGCTGCAGCTCGAGCAGGAGGTGCGCGAAGTATCGGTGCTGCGCGAGCGCGACCGGCTGCGGGCTGCCCTGCTCTCCTCGATCGGACACGACCTGCGGACGCCGCTCACTTCGGTCGCGGCTGCGGTGGATGCGCTCGCCCACGCCCATCCCGGCGAACCCGCCACCGCCATCGCCCGCGCCGAAGTCGCCCGGCTGCGGCGCTTCCTCGACAATCTGATCGACATGGTGCGGATCGACGCGGGCGCAGTGGCGCTGAGCCTGGAGCCGATCGATCTCACCGATGCCGCCGCCGCCGCCGTTCATGATCTGCGCGACGTGCTGGCGGGTCGCGAACTCGTGCTGCGCGTACCGCCGGACCTGCCGCTGGTCCGCGCCGATCCGCGGCTGCTGCATCACATCCTGCTCAATCTCCTGTCCAATGCCGCGGTGCATGGCGGAGAGGGGCCCATCGAGATTGTCGGGGAGCGCCGGCTGGAGGGTGTGCGGCTGGCCGTGCGGGATCATGGGCCGGGCCTGCCCCCCGGCGAGGAAGCCGCCATCTTCGAGACCTTCGCCCGCGGCACCGGCAGCGACCGCGCCGGCGGCAGCGGCCTCGGGCTGGCCATCGCCAAAGGCTTTGCCGGGGCGATGGATGCGCCGATCCGCGCCGCCGACGCCGACGGTGGCGGCGCCATCTTTGCGATTGATCTCAAACCGGTCTGATGCGGCATCGCCACGCCCGCGACGAAAACATCCATATCCGCATTCTTATAACCGGATCGGACTTGCCACGCTGCGCACCAGCCAACATGGTAGCGCTACAGCTGAGGCAGCGAACGGGGCGTGGGGGCAAGCGATTTCGATCTGGCGACGCGGTTCGCCAAACTTTTCGCATGTAGCGAAGCCGTCGCCGCGGAGCTGGCGGCGGCTGCATCGGTGCGCCGGCATGCCCCTGGCGCGCCGATCGTCCATCAGGGCGAAGCCTGCAACCGGCTGATGGTGTTGCTCGACGGCCATGTCCGGGCGGCGATGGTCACGCTCGACGGCCGGTTGCTCCAACTGGCCGAGCATCGTCCGGGCGACATTTTCGGTGGGGTGGACCCGGGTCGCGAGCAGGCCGCCGCGCTTACCGCCGCGACGCCGTCACAGATCGCGAGCTTCGCTACCGCCGATTTCTACGCGCTGGCCGAACGCCATGCCGGTGTGGGGGTCGTGCTTGCACGCGCGATGGTCCGCCAGTTCGGGGCGCTGACCCAGCTTGTTTCCGCCCGTCTCACCCTGTCCTCGACCGGGCGGGTACATGCCGAGCTGCTGCGCATGGCGCGCGAGGCGGACGGCCGCTGGATCCGGCCGCTGCCGGTCCTGTCGGACGTCGCGCTGCGCGTGCAGACCGCGCGCGAAACCGTGTCCCGCGCCGTCTCCGCGCTGGAACGGCGCGGCATTATCATGCGGCACGAGGACGGCTTCGAAATCGTGGCGCCCGCGCGGCTGGAAGCGCTTATCGTTTGAAGCGCGGCTTCAGCGCGTACAGCGTGGTCGGCGCATGGCCGATCAACGCGATTTCCCCCACCAGCTCGGCCCGGCCCGCATCGGCGGTGCAGGCGGCCAGGCTGGCGGCGAAGGCTTCGCTGGCGAAGGTCGCGCCGGCGTTGGTCACGCCCAGAATACGTTCGGCGAGATCGAACGCCCCGCCCAGCTGCACCGGTACGCCGGTCACCGGATCGTCGATCGACGCGGCAAGGCCGATATGCAGTGCCTGGCGCAGCGGGCCGGTGCCGCCCAACGCCGCCGACAGCCGAACCGCCGCGGCATAGGCCGGTCGCGCATCGTCGAACGCGAGCAGCAGACGATGCGCCGTCCAGCGCGCGGCGAGCGGCGGGGTGGCGGACAGCGCCGCCCGCAGCGCCGGTAACCGGGCGACGACATCGCGATCGAGCGCGGCGAAATCCTCGCCCTCCCCACCCATCAGATCGACCGCCAGCACCGTGACGATCTGCGGCGCAGTCTGGTCGATTGGATGCGGCGTGGACCGCACGCGCAGCGGCAGCAGATGGTGCCGCCGCCCGGCATTGCGCCACAGGCAACCGGCATGGGCGCTCTGCCCCGCGTCCTCGACCGTGCCGGGGCCCAGCAGCAGTTGCACTGCCTCGGACTGGAGGAGCCCGGCATGCATCGCCGCGCGGCCCATCGCGACGAGATCGGCAAGCCGGACCGAGGGCATGAATGCTGCGGGGCTCGCCTCGCCCATTTCCTGCACGCTGGCAGCCTCGGCCAGCGCGGCTTCGAACCGCTCGACCCAATGTTCGCCATGCGGGCGCACCGAGCGATCGACGAACGCCGCGACGTCGCCGGGCAGCACCACATGGAGCTCGGCACCGCGCGCGATCAGCCGCTCGGCGATCAGCAGGTCGGCGCCCGCAGCGAGCGCGCCATAGCCGAAGCCCACACGCTCCTGTGCCAGCAGCGCATCGACCGACTCGGAAAGCGCCGCGACGTCCTCGGGCAGCCGCATATGGCCGGCGAAATGGAGGCTGCGCGGCGGGCGATAGGCATCGAGCCATGCCGCCGGTGCGCCCTGCTCGGCGAGGATCACGCCGAACTGGCGCAGCGTCGAGGCATGGTCCTCCCAGGCGAGCGGCGCCGCGCCGATCGCGCGGGCGAGCGCGGTCTCGGCGGCGTCGCGGTCGCCGGCGAGCAGCAGCGCCTCGGCCTCGGTCGCGCCGAGCCAATAGGGGGTTTCGTCGGGAACGCCGGCCTGGAGCAGGTCCTGCACGTCGGCGGCGAGCGCCCGGCTGCCCGCCACGTCCCCGGCGATCAGCGCGAGCGTCGCCGCGTTGATCAGGGGATAGGGGGCCGGGGCCAGCTGCGCCGCCGCGCTATAGGCGGCGGCGGCTTCGCGGGCATGCTGCCGCCGGGCCTCGCCGGCGAGCAGCAGTGCCTCGTCCTTGAGGAGCCTGCCGCGCAGGCTGAGCACGGCGGGATCGTCCGCGACGCGGTCATAGCCCGCGTCGCGAAACATCCGCCAGGCGAGATCGAGCGCACCGGCACGCGCCTGGGCCGTTATCGCTAGCACACTCGACGTCATCCTACCCGGCATACTCCCCTAAAGCGTTGCAGTGAAACGCCGATCACTCGTCGCCATCGGGCTCCGGCGGCTTGGGCGGCTTCGGCGGATGGTTGCCACCTTGGTTCTCAATATCCGGGTCGATGATCGTCGGCATACGCATATTCCCTTGCAAAAAGTCTACGTAAAGATTGAGTCCCTCGCACGTCTTACGGTCCCTGGGATCGGTGACGTACTCCACGAAGAACCCTACAGCAGCAATCCTTCCATTGTTGTCGAGCAACGGAAATGCACGGCGGTACTTGCCATCCGGATATTCGTGCTTCGTGCTGACGTATAGACTATTGGGCGTATATTCCCAAAAGTCCCCGATCAACTTGAAGATGACGCAGCAAGGCTCGCGGACGACAATGTCGAGCGGCGTTGGCGGGGGAGTCGTCGGGCCGACAAGGATAGGCGTGATGTTCGGCGGCGCAACAACGAAGTCGCGGACGATCTTGGTGAAGTCGTCTTCGGCGGTCACTTCCTTTCCGTTGCCAAACCGATCGACATCCTCATATCCTTCGATATGAAAATTCAGATCGCTCAGCGGATAACCACCCTTGCTGCTAGCAAATATCTGATATCGCTTGACCAGCCTTATGTACGATGGCGGAAGCACCGACAGCGGATATTGACCATTCATTTACGTTTCCCCTCGATTTGGCTTAACTCAGCCTTCATCTCCTCCAATCTAGCCGCGAGTTCTTGATTTTCTGTATCCGCCTCCGTCATCGTACGGAGTTCCGCAATTGCTGTGCGCATCCGCCGTACTGCCGCCGCGGAGTCGCCATGGCGGTATTCTTCAGAGGCGAGAGCGCGTTCTGCCCAGATCGACACGCGCCGATTGAGCGCATTGCGTGGATCCTGCGCCAACAATCGCTTAAGTAACGCGACCTGCTGCCGACGCAGCTCTAACGCCGCATTGGGCTTGCCTGCGTCTATCTGAGCATCTGCCAACCATCCCTGTCGGTTGGCGACATCCCTCCACCGCTGCTCCGAATTTGGCTCCCGCCGCGCAAGCGCCTCGGTGATGTGGAGAGCCTCGCTGCAGAGTGTTACCGCCCGGTCCGCCATGTGCTGCTTCATTCGAAGTGCACATAAATTGCCATTGGCGTAGGTAATTTCTTCCGAGCTGCGCGGATCGACAGGATTTATTGCCATCAATCGGTGCGCAAGCGTAGCGTAAGTTTCTAAATGCGGCTCGGCGGCACCCAGTTCGCCTGCCTTGAAATGCAGCAAGCCCAGATAGAATTCGCTCTGCGCATGCGCGAACACGATGTCGTACTGGTTCGGCTCCCGCTCGATCAGCGCGTGGGTGACGCGGTTGGCCTGGAGGAAGGCGGTGCGGGCGCGGGCGGTTTCCTTGGCCTCCATCGCATCCTCGCCCATCGTCATGATCGCGCGCGCACGGCGAGCGAGGACGTCGGGGGGCAGCGTCGCCAGATCCTGCTCGCCATAATAGCGCAGCGCGCGCGCATTGGCTTCCCGAAGCACGTCGAGCCGGCCGACCTCTTTCAGCCGGCCCCGCAAATCGGTCAGCATGAATTCCACCAGCCCCTCCGCCTGGGCACGCCGAGCCTCCGCCTCCCCGCGGGCCCGCACGGCCAGGATCGTCAATCCGGCCATGGCTAGCAGCAAAAGAATCGCCAGCGCCGTGACGGCCGTCACGCGCCGAACCCGCGCCTGCGCGTCGCGCTGCACCAGCGCGTCGAGCGGCACCCCCACCGCGCCGGCGACCAGCTTGAGCAGCGCCAGCCGCTTGCCGTCCTTGCCCTCGCGGAAATCGGCGGCGAGCGGCTCGGTCTCCGCGCCCTCGGCGGTGCGCCGCAGCGGCAGCGGCAGCGCCTCGGCGGGCTCGCCCTGGAACAGCGCGGCGAGCACCGGGCGATCGGGATGGAGTTCGCGGAACAGCGCGATCTCGCGCGCCACCCATTGCGAGGCGGCACCCGCAGGCGTGCAGACGACGATCAGGCAGGCGGACTCGGCCAGCGCCGCGCGCACCTCGGCGCTGAGGTCGCTGGCGGCGGAGAGTTCGTCGAGGTCGCGGAAGATCCGCCCCAGCCGCCGCGGCACCGGCCCGAACGCGGCCTCCCGCCCGACCAGCTTGGCAGGGATGCGATAGCGCTCCAGCGCGCGGTGCAGCCAGCGCGCGCGGGCCCGATCGGCATGGTTGTAGCTGATGAACGCGCCGTACCGCGCGCTCGCCTCCGGCCCTGTTTCGATCACGTGTTCCCTTCCCGCGCTCAACCTATCTCAGAGCCCCGGAGGAGCGGCAAGTCTCTCGATCCGCATTGATCCTGTCCCATCGCCGGGCTTGCGACAGCAGCTGCGGAGGCATAGCTGGGCGTCCATGACCGACTCCGTTCTTGCGATCGCCGATGCGCAGCTCGACGCCAGCGTCGAGCGCCTCGCCGCGCTGATGCGCGTGCCCTCCATTTCCACCGATCCGGCCTATGCCGCCGAGTGCCGCCGTGCCGCCGAGCAGCTCGCCGCCGAACTGGCGGAGCTCGGCTTCGATGCACGCGTCGCCGATACGCCGGGGCACCCGATGGTAGTCGCGCACCATGACGGCGACGGGCCCCACGTGCTGTTCTACGGCCATTACGACGTCCAGCCGGTCGACCCGATCGACTTGTGGACGCGAGACCCGTTCGATCCGTGGATCGACACCCGCGCGGATGGCTCCAAGACGATCGTCGGCCGCGGCGCCTCGGACGACAAGGGCCAGCTGCGCACCTTCGTCGAGGCGTGCCGCGCGTGGAAGGAAGCGGAAGGCCGCCTGCCCTGCCGCGTCACCATCCTGTTCGAGGGCGAGGAAGAATCGGGCTCGACCAGCCTGGAGCCCTTCCTCCACGCCCATGCCGAGGAACTGAAGGCCGATTTCGCGCTGATCTGCGACACGCTGATGTGGGACCGCGATACCCCCGGCATCACCATCGGCCTGCGCGGGATGGCCGCCGGCCAGGTGACGGTCCGCGGGCCCTCGCGCGACCTGCATTCGGGCCTGTATGGCGGCGCAGCGCGCAATCCGATTCAGCTGCTGGCCAATATCCTCGGTGAGATGAAGGACGCGGACGGCCGGGTTACGCTGGACGGCTTCTATGACGGCGTGCCGGACACCGATCCGACGGTACTGGAAAGCTGGAACAAGCTCGGCTTCGACGCCACCGAGTTCCTCGGCGAGATCGGCCTGCGCGTGCCGGCGGGGGAAACGGGCAAGACCGTACTCGAACAGGTCTGGTCGCGCCCGACCGCCGAGATCAACGGCATGTGGGGCGGCTATACCGGCGAGGGGTTCAAGACGGTGATCCCCGCCGAAGCGCACGCCAAGGTGAGCTTCCGTCTGGTCGGCACCCAGGATCCGGACCAGGTGTGGGAGGCGTTCCAGAGCCATGTCCGCACCCGCCTGCCCGAGGATTGCTCGGCCGAGTTCGTCACCCGCGGCCCCGGCAGCTTCGCTATCAGCCTGGCGAGCGACAGCGGCCCGCTGGCGGCAACGCAGGGCGCGCTCGATGCGGAATGGGGGAAGTCGGCGCTGCTCGGCTGCGGCGGCTCGATCCCGGTGGTGAACTCGATCCGCTCGATCCTGGGAATGGACAGCGTGATGGTCGGCTTCGCGCTGCCCGACGACAATATCCACTCGCCCAACGAAAAGTACGAGCTGAAAAGCTTCCACAAGGGCATCCGCTCCTGGGTGCGCATCCTGGGGGCCCTGGGCGAGACGGTGCGCGCCAACGCCGAGACGGTCGCCGCCTGAGACCCGTTGACGCCGGCGAGCGGAAGCGGGATAGGACGACCATGGTTCCCCTTTCGTTCGCCGGCCATGATTTCCGCGCGCTGCCCGAGGGCGCGCTCTACTGGCCGGCGCGGCGGGCGCTGCTCGTCGCCGATTTGCATTTCGAAAAGGCGAGCTGGTTCGCCCTCGGTGGGCAGATGCTGCCGCCCTATGATACGCTGGCGACGCTGTCCGCGCTGACGGCGCTGGTAGAGCGGCTATGCCCGGCGGAGCTGTGGTGTCTGGGGGACAGCTTCCACGACGTCGAAGGCTGCGAGCGCCTGCCGACGCAAGCCAGGTCGATGCTGACGGCGCTGACCGGCGGGCTGGCCTGGCACTGGATCACCGGCAATCACGACTCCATACTGGTCGATCACTGCGGCGGGATGGTGCATGCGGAGGCCGCGGTAGACGGCCTGGTGCTGCGCCACGAGGCGGAGGCCGGCGAGGCACGGCCGGAGCTTTCCGGCCATTTCCACCCCAAGCTGCGCCTGACGGTGCGCGGCCGCCACGTTGCTCGACGCTGTTTCGTGGCGACCGGCACCAAGCTGATCCTGCCGGCCTTCGGCGCGCTCACCGGCGGGCTGGATGCAGGCCATCCGGAAATCGTCCGCGCCGTGGGTCCGGGCGCGGAGGCGCTGGTGGCGACGGAACACAAGCTGCTGCGGTTCCCGCTGGCGGCGTGAGACAGCGGCGCGCGCGGAAACTAGCGCAAAAGGGTCAGCAGGCTGCCTGCAACGCCCAGCACCACCAGCAGCGCAATCACCAGCGGCAACCGCTTGTTTTCCCGCAGTTTCGCTACATAGCGAGAGAGCACTGCATCGTTGCGTTTGCCGGTCCATGCCCAAGCGACCAGGACCAGCCAGAGAAGAAACGAAAACACCGCCAGCGGCGCGAGCTTGTAGATCAGTCCGCGCTCGGGATGTTTTCGAAACCACGCCACCAGAGCAGGCAGGGCAAGGAACAAGGCCAGCGCCAGCAACAGGCCTAGGAGAATATAGCCGCGATGCGCCATGGTTTTACCCTTCGCCTCCTGCCGGTTTAAAGGGATTGGGGAAGATGGACTCCACGTTCCTCTCGAAGAACGCCGCGAGCTTGTAGGCAAGCGGAAGCGAGGGATCATATTTCGCCGCCTCGACCGCATTGATGGTCTGGCGGGAGACGTCCATGCGCTCCGCCAGCTCGCCCTGGCTCAATCCGCGCGCGGTTCGCTCCTCGCGCAATCGGTTCTTCATGCCGCGATCGCGCGATGCGCCAGCCACCATCGAAGGCGCACCACCGAATAGCCGGCAAATTGGAGAAGGAAGAGGAGCGCTGCGCCCAGGAACAGGGGACTGCGCACGCCGACGGCAAGAATCGCCAGCACCAGGCCCAAGGCAGCCCCAAAGCCGCCACCCCAGTACCAGCTTGCCAACCGGCTATCCTGCTGCAGGTGATCCAGCATGCGCCAGCGCGGCACCATCGCCAGGAATATACCTGTCAGAACCGTCACCGTCAGAATAGCGCACACGGCCAGGCCCAGAAATTGCGGGCCGAGCCCGATCACGATGCCACCCGCTATGCCGGCGAGCACCATTCCAAGCGCCGCACGTCCGATTTTTCGCTGTCGTACCGAAATCACCATCGACGCCTCCTTTCTGTAAAAAGAGTTGTACACCGGCCCAGCAATGTCAAACGTATTTTACAGCCGTGCACGGCAGGCGGAGCGGCGAAGGGCCAGACAGGACCGGGCCAACGCTGCCTATGGTCGATCCGGCGAGGCCGCCCCACCGCTCACGAGCACTTCGCCTCGCCGGAGCCAATCTTGCTCACCTCGCACTGCGCTCCGCCCCGCAGTTCGACGTCGCCCGAGCCGACCATCGAGACCGAAGCAGGTCCGGCGACATTCGCACGCACATCGCCCGAACCGGCGACGGACACGTCGGCGCGCTTGGCGGTAAGCTGCTGCCCGCGCAGGTCACCCGAGCCGGCCACGGATACGTCCAGTTCGTCGGTGCGGCCCGCTACCGTGATGTTGCCAGATCCCGCGACCGTGAGCGAAGCCTTGGTCGTGGCAAGCGCCGCGATATCGAGGTCCCCCGAGCCTGCGACCACGGCCTCGAACTGGCCCTCGGCCCGGTCCACCCGCATGGTGCCAGAACCTGCCACCGTTACATCCGTCAGCCGCGGCAGGACGACGCGGATCCTGGTCGACCCGCCCTTGTCCCAGACGATACCGGCGCGCTTCTTGCGGCCGATGTTCAGCGTCTTGCCATCGAGACGGATGTCGAGCTGGTCGAGCACCGAGGGGTCCCCCTCCGCCTGCACTGAAAAGGCCGGCCCGGTGCGCACATCGACGTCGTCCGAGCCCTTCAGCACGATCCCGGTAAAGTCACGCGCGGCGAAGCTTCGGGTGGCGCCGGTGCCGCTTGCGTCGACCTTCGCACCCTTGTTGTCGCCCCAGCTGGCATGACATGCCGTGGTGAGCGGCAGCAGGGCAAGGATGAGCAACGGACGCATGGTGGGATCTCCCGATCGTGTGTTGCACTCATAATACACAAAGATCCCGGTACGAAAAGGGGGCGCGAACCGATGGTTCCGCCCCCTTTTCGCTTTGATCGGGATCGCGCCTCAGGCGGGAACCTTGTCCTTGTTGTGGATCGCCGCGGCCTTGCGCAGGATATCCAGGATCTTTTCCAGCGCCGCCGGCTCCTCGATTTCTTCCATCGCCGCCAGTTCGCGGGCGAGACGGCTGGCCGCGCCTTCGAAGATCTGGCGCTCGGAATAGCTCTGCTCGGGCTGGTCGTCGGCACGGAACAGGTCGCGGACCACTTCGGCGATCGACACGAGGTCGCCCGAGTTGATCTTCGCTTCATATTCCTGGGCGCGGCGCGACCACATGGTGCGCTTGACCTTGGGCTTGCCCTTCAGCGTATCGAGCGCTTCGCGAAGCGTCTTGTCGCTGGAAAGCTTGCGCATGCCCACGCTCTCGGCCTTGTTGGTCGGCACACGGAGCGTCATCTTCTCTTTTTCGAAACGCAGGACGTAAAGCTCGAGCTGCATTCCAGCAATTTCCTGCTTTTGCAGCTCGATTACACGGCCCACGCCGTGCTTGGGGTAAACGACATAATCGCCGACATCGAAGGACAGCGCCTTGGCAGCCATGTGCGAGGAACCTTTCGTGAATTACCGGCCCCGGTTGGATTGCGGATCCCGCCCAAGCGCGCGTGGCGCGGCGGACGAGGGAACACGGGGCATACGCTAGCGTCTCCGGGCGAAGGCGAGTCTTTCTGCCTTCGTCCCGCGCTATTTAACACGCTCGTAATAAAATTACCAGTGAAAGGTCACGCCAACGGCGCATAAATCCCTGCGCCGTGCACCATTTCGGGTCCTTTCGCGACGGGACGAGGCCCGTCCGGGGCCTCAATCGCCCGAGCCGGGGTTCGGCGAGAAATATTTGTCGAACTTGTCGGTCTCGGCCTTCATCGCGTCGGCATCGGCGGGAGCCTCGCCCTTCTGGGTGATGTTGGGCCACTGTTCCGAATAGGTACGGTTCAGCTCCAGCCACTTTTCCAGGCCGTTCTCGGTATCCGGCAGGATCGCCTCGGCCGGGCATTCCGGCTCGCACACGCCGCAATCGATGCATTCGTTCGGATTGATGACGAGCATGTTCTCGCCTTCATAGAAACAGTCGACCGGGCATACCTCGACACAGTCCATGTACTTGCACCGGATGCATGCGTCGGTGACGACATAGGTCATTGGGAAAACGGTCCTTGGTTGCGAACGATCAATGCGGGGGTCCTGCTATGCGCGGTCGGCGGCCGCGTCAATCGCCGGACATGTCCTGAACGCCGCGATCGGTCACGAGATCCTCGTAACAGGCGCGCGCCTCCCCCGGCGGCCCGCGTCGGATCGGCAGCGACGCGACGCGCAGCACGCGCACCTTGCCCTGAATCGGGAAAGCGAGGATCGCCCCTACTCGCACCGACGCCGCCGAACGGTCGACGCGGCGACCGTCGATCCGCAATAGCCCCTTCTCGCACAGCGCCTGCGCCGCGCTGCGCGTCTTCACGATCCGCGCGTACCAGAGGAAGCGGTCGAGCCGCATTGCCGGCCCATGGCCGCCCGCGGCTTCAGCCATTGCGGAGCGCTGCCAGCGCTGCGAACGCATTGCCGGGCCTGGCGACCGGCTTGGGCTTGGCCAGCGGGGTGAGCCCCTGCCAGATCCAGCGCTGCGGCGCATCGGCATCGCCGCGTGCCGTACGGAAGCCGAGCTGTGCCATCAGTCTCGCGATCGTCTCGGGCGTAAGGCCGATCGAGGTGGCGAGCGCCGGATCGGGGGCGAAAGGCTTGCGCCCCTGCCGCGCCTCATGCGCCGCCCGCGCGATCCGCTCCACCAGATCGACCCGCACGGCCTGTGCGCCAAACGGGCGGAAGCCATGGACAAGATCCGCAGCGGCGGCATCGCGCGGCAGCACCACCGCGGCCTCGGGCGGGCCCTGCTCCAACCCCATCAGCGCGCGACGTCGCGTCGCGGCGCGCGGCTTGAGCAACGAAGGCGCGAACACGTCGAGCGTGCCGATCGTCATCCCTATCGTGCGCAGCCGGTGACGCGCCGGACCATCAAGCGCTTCCAGCATCGCGCCCGCCGCCCGCCGAGGGAGCAGCCCGCCCTGTTCGAGCAAGGCATTGGCGAGCGCGCGTAGCGGCGCACCGGCCGCTGCCTCGCGGGTGATGGCATCGAGCTTGGCGAGGACCGGGAGATCCGCCTGCACTCGCTCGGCGAACCAGCGCTCCAGCCGCGCCTGCACCATGCTCTTGGTTTGCGGATCGAGCACGTCGAGCGCGCGGTCAAGCTGCACGCGCGGTCGTACCATATTGGCGCCGGGCTTCAGCAGGGCGACATCATCGCCCCGCCAGTGAATTGCGCTGCCGACCTGCGTCAGCTCTGCGTCCGGCGCTTCCGCCAAGGCCGCGCCGCGGCGCCGATATTCGCCCGCGAGCCGCTTTTCGGCGGCTGCCAGCAGCATCCGCTTGTCGCCCGCGCGCGCCTCGGCCGCGACCTTGAATCGAAAGCCCTGGAGCGTGCCGAGCGGATGCTCCTCCACGCTCACCTCGCCTTCGGGTCCGATCGTGACCGGAAGACTGGAAGCGTCGGCGCCGATCTGGCGCAGCAGCACGGTGGTGCGTTTGTCGACGAAACGCTGGGTGAGGCTGGCGTGAAGCGCGTCGGAGAGCTTCTCCTCGATCGCGCGGGTACGCTCGGCCCAGTGCGCCGGCTGCTCCAGCCAATCGGCGCGGTGGGCGATATAGGCCCAGCTGCGCGCCGCGGCGATGCGGCCCGCGAGCGTCTCGACATCGCCGCCCATATTGTCGAGCCGCTGGATCTCGTCGGCGAACCATTGGTGCGGCACATGGCCGCGCCCTTCGGAGAGGTGCCCGAACAGCCGCCCGACGAAGCGCGCATGCGGATCGACGCCGAGCTTGCGGAAATCGGGCAGGCCGCAGGCCGCCCAGAGCCGCGCGACCATGCGCGGATGGCGGACGCGATCGCGCACCCAGCTTTCTTCTGACAGCCTTTTGAGCACCGCCAGGTCGGTCGCCTGCGGCGCGGCGCGCAGCACGTCGGCGTGCGGTTTACGCTCCAGGCTGCCGATCAACGCATCGATGCTGGCGAAATCTGGCTCGCCCTCGCGCCAATAGAGATGCTCGAGCCGGGGCACCTGGTGCCCCTCGATCGCCAGCACTTCCTCGGGCGTGAACGCGCTGGGTCCCTCCTCGTGCAGCGCGCCGAAGGTGCCGTCCTTCTGGTGACGGCCGGCACGGCCGGCGATCTGCGCCATCTCGGCGATGGTCAGCCGGCGCTGGCGCCGCCCGTCGAACTTGTGGAGCGAGGCGAAGGCGACATGGTGTACGTCCATGTTCAGGCCCATGCCGATCGCATCCGTCGCGACGAGGTAATCGACCTCGCCCGCCTGGAACATCGCCACCTGGGCGTTGCGGGTGCGGGGAGAAAGCGCTCCCATAACCACCGCCGCGCCGCCGCGCAGCCGCCGCAGCGCCTCGGCCACCGCATAGACCTCCTCCGCCGAAAAGGCGACGACGGCCGAGCGACGAGGCAGCCGGGAAAGCTTCTTGGCGCCGGCATAGCTGAGCGTCGAAAACCGCGGCCGGCCGACGATCTCCGCCTCGGGTACCAGCGCCTTCAGCATCGGGCGAAGACTGTCCGAGCCCAGGATCATCGTCTCCTCGCGCCCGCGTGCGCGCAGCAGGCGATCGGTAAAGACATGGCCGCGCTCCGGATCGGCACCGAGCTGCGCCTCGTCGAGCGCGACGAACGCGGTCTCGCGCTCCAGCGGCATGCTCTCCGCCGTACAGCAGAACCAGCGCGCCTTGGGTGGCAGGATCTTTTCCTCGCCGGTAATCAACGCGACTTCGGCCGGGCCCTTCATGCGCACGACGCGGTCATACACCTCGCGCGCGAGCAGCCGCAGCGGGAAGCCGATCATGCCGCTGGCATGGCCGCACATCCGCTCGACGGCGAGGTGGGTCTTGCCGGTATTGGTGGGCCCAAGCACTGCCGTGACGGGCGAACGGGCGAACTGGCTCATGTCACTTCCCAAGATCGGCGCCCCCGCGGCGTTAGGCAACTCCTTGCCGCCGCTTTTCCACGACTTCGTGACGGTTGCGTCCGATTCGGCCGCTTCGCCGCGCCTTCCGCACGGGTCGCCGCGCCACAAGTCCCGCAACGCCAAACTTAATTTGACTTTAACGGCATGATTCCAGAGTGATTCGATGGACGCGCCGCTTCTTGCCGCGCGCAATCGGGTCTTAGGGGCAGCACGGCTTGTTCTTTCGCGACGATCATGGCTCGGGCCTCGCCGGCGGCGGCGGCGGTCTGGCGCGCGCGATCCCGGCCGTCGTCCCCACGCGGATCGGCACGCGGCTCGCGACACTGGACCTGGTGCCGGATCTCGGCGCCGATATCGGCTCGCCGACTTGGTTTCGCGGTGCCGCGACCTGCGCCGCGCTGTGTGCCGCTACCTGGATGCTTTCCCCTGGCTTCGACCGGCCGATCGCGGGCATCCTTCCCGCCCCGTTGACCGGCGAGGCGGAGCAAGCGCAGCAGGCGCAGGCGATCGCGCCGCTCGCCAAGGGATCGCGCACCGGCGCGCATGCGGCGGCCACCAGACTAGTCAAGCCGCTGACCGACACCCCCGAACGCCCGGTCATCGAGCATGAGGCGAAGCTGGGCAGCGGCGCCATGCTGCGCAGCGTGCTGCAGCGCTCCGGCGTGGGCGAGGCCGATGCCGGCATCGTCGCCAGCCTGGTCTCGGGCACGATGCCGCTCGGCCAGATTCAGCGCAACACGGTGCTGGAAATGACGCTCGGCCGCCGCGTCGACAAGTCGCAGCCCCGCCCGCTCGAAAAGCTCGCCTTCCGCGCCGCGTTCGACCGCCGCATCGAGGTCGTCCGCTCCGGCGCCGCGCTCGCCATCAACTCGATCCCGATCGCCATCGATCATACCCCACTGCGCGTGCAGGGACTGATCGGGTCGAGCCTCTATCGCTCCGCGCGCGCCGCCGGCGCCCCGGCCAAGGCGGTGGAAGGCTTCCTGCGCACGCTTGCCAGCCGCGTTTCGGTGTCGAAACTGGGATCGTCGTGCAAGTTCGACCTGATCCTCGGTCAGGCGCGCGCCGCGACCGGCGAGGTCCAGTATGGCCAGCTGATGTATGCCGGAGTCACCGGCTGCGCGAACGGCGTCCAGCTCGCCCCCTGGGAGAGCGACGGCAAGACCGAATGGTTCGACGCGAGCGGCACCGGCAGCAAGACCGGCATGATGACGATGCCGGTCAACGGCCGCTTCTCCTCTGCCTTCGGCATGCGCATGCACCCGATCCTGGGCTTCACCCGGATGCACAAGGGTATCGACATCGCCGCCCCCTATGGCTCGCCGGTCTTCGCCGCGGTCGACGGGGTGGTCCGCGTGGCGGGTGGCGCCTCGGGCTATGGCAATCTGGTGCGGATCGACCATGGCGGCGGCTTCGCCACCGGCTATGCCCATCTCAGCAAGGTGATGGTCCGCCCCGGCCAGTCGGTCCGCAAGGGCCAGCAAATCGGACGGAGCGGCAATTCCGGCCTGTCGACAGGCCCGCACCTCCATTTCGAGACGACGCGCAACGGCCAGGCAGTCAATCCGCGTGCGGTGTCGTTCGTCTCGGTGCGCCGCCTCACCGGCAGTGCGCTGGGCGCCTTCCGGGCCAGGCTGCACGGCCTGATGGCGGTGCCCGTCGGGCACGGCGCGCAGAAGGAAGCCGCGGAGTAACCGGCAATTCCCGGCGAACGCCGGGAGGGCGGGCGCGTAGGCGCCTATCTACCTTGTGACCTCCAGCGACGGATCGTCCGCTCGAGGATCGCTTCCTCGCCGCCGACTTCGCACCACAGCTCGGAGAAGAGCGGGTCGTCCGAAGCAGGGCGCTTGGCCGGATCGAGATCGTCGAACAACAGCCGCACGGGGGTCGCCACGCCCTCGCCTACCGCGATGCACTCCCGATTTCGCAGCGCGGGGATCGCGTCGAGGAATCCCCGCGCGCCTTCCGGCATCGCCGCACGGACAAAGGCCTGGTCGCGCTCGTTGTTGAGCCGCATCGACAGGATGGTGCCGCACTGGGAGAGCACGCCCTCGGCAAGGTCCGATGGCCGCTGGGTAATCAGCCCCAGCGAGACACCGTATTTGCGTCCTTCCTTGGCGATGCGGCTGAGGATCCGCCCGACCGACGAGCCATCGGCATTGCGCTCGTTGGGCACATAGCGATGCGCCTCTTCGCACACGAGCAGCACCGGCCGCTTCGCTTCGCCGCGCGACCAGATGGCAAAATCGAACACCATCCGGCTGAGCACCGCAACCACGACCGACGTGATTTCGTTCGGCACCCCCGACACGTCGATGATCGAAATCGGCTTGCCGTCCCCTGGCAGGCGGAAGATTCGCGACAGGAACGCCGCCATCGTGTCCGCCACCAACATGCCCGAGAACATGAAGGCGTAGCGCGGGTCGCCCTTCACCTCGTCGATCTTGCCCTTCAGGCGGAGGTACGGCGCCGTATCGGTCGCCTTGTCCATCTTGCCCATGTCGAGCGTCAGCGCATTGGTCAGGTCCGAAAGCAGATACGGCACCGGCGCGTCGACCGTCAGCTTGCCGATTTCCTGCCCGATCCGGTTCTTGCCGCGCGCGGCGAGCAGGCATTTGGCGAGGATGTCGGCATCCACCTGCCGCTCGCTGCCCTCGCTGGTCAGGAACACCTCGCAATGTTCCTCGAAATTCATCAGCCAATAGGGGAGCTGCAAGTTCGAAACGTCGAACAGCGCGCCGTTCTGCTGAAAGGCGCTGCCATATTCGCCGTGCGGATCGATCATCACCACATGGCCCTGCGGCGCCAGCTCGCAGATGCGGTGCAGGATCAGCGCGGCGGAGGTGGACTTGCCGGTACCGGTGGACCCCAGCAGCGCGAAATGCTTGCCGAGCATCGCATCGATATAGAGCGCCGCACGGATGTCCTTGGTCGGATAGACGGTACCGATCTCGATGTGCGGGCGGTCGTCGGCCGCGTAGATCTGGCGCAGATCGGCGGTGGTGACAGGGAACACCTCGGCGCCCGGCGTGGGATAGCGGGTGACGCCGCGGCGGAAGCGGTACAGCTTGCCGGTCAGCTTCTCCTCGTCGCCCTCGCCGAGGAAATCGATCGCGGCGGCGACCCGCTCGCCCGAGGAATCGAGTCGCGCCGTGCGGATGCTCGCGATCAGCCAGGCGCTACCCACGCGGATCTTGACCTGCGCCCCTACCTGCCCGGCATTGGCAAGCGCGGCATCGCTGCTGCCGGCAAGCGCGTCCAGCGCGGCGAGGTCGAGCAGCACCTGGCTCGACGATCCCGCGATCTCGAAGACCGCGCCGATCGCGCGAGGCGCCATGGGCGCTCGCCCGGCCGACGAGCCGATGCCCGCCGTTTCATTCTCGAACCCACCAACGCGGAACTGGCCTTCCATCGCGCATCCCCCAAAAAGGCGGTCGCAGCATGCATGGGTCCGGTAAATTTTACGTTTGCTGCACGATCAGAAGCGCCGCCACAGCGCCCCCGCCCCCCAGCCGAACAGGAACGAGACGCCAACGGCGACCAGCCCATAGGCGATCGCGTGCTGGTCCGCGCTCGTCGCAACGAAACGCTCGAAGCCGGACTTGCGGATCTCGATCGGCCGAACCGCCGCCGCGAGGACGCGGCCGTCGCGGATCAGGAAGGTCTCCGCAGTGAAGCGCCCCACCGGCACGCGCGCAGGGATGGTCAGCCGCGCGCGATAGAGCACGCCGCCGGTGATCTCAACCGCACCCGGCGCTTCGTAGAACAGGCCATTGCGCTTCTTCAGGTCGACGAGACCGCTGTCGAAGCGCTGCTGAATCTGCGGCGCGGCGCCCGACGCGGGAGAAAGCTGGAGACTGTCCAGTCCCAGTTCGTAGATCGCGCGCGTCCGATCGTCGACCAGCTTGCGGATCGGCCGAGAGGAGGCGATCGCGTAGAAGCTCGGCGCCGAGCGATAGCGCATCTGCGCCGCGTTTACCCAGATGCCCGCTACCTTCGACTTTTCGCGAACCACCACGGATTCGGTCGGTCCCTTGATCACCACGACGATGTCGGCCGGCCGCTCCCCCTCGCCGGGCGCCCGCCCGCCGGGATAGAGGATCGCGCCGAACAGCAGGAGCTCGGCGCCGGTGAAGCTGTAGGCGATCTCGATGTCGCGCTGGGAAACGTCGGGCACCAGCTCGGGCTTGGCCTGACCCATCAGCAGGGGCGCGAACAGCGCCGGCGCCCAGGCGCGTCTCACGCAGCCCCCACCGAATAGATTTCGTCCGGGCGCCAGGCGAGCCCGAGCAGCATCCGCGCCGCCACCGCAAGCACGATCACCGCAAGCAGCAGACGCAGATATTCGGGCTTGGCCTTGGCGGCGAAACGCGCGCCCAGTTGCGCGCCGATCACCGATCCCAGCAGCAACAGGATCGCGAGCACGATGTCGACCGCCTTGGTCGTCGTCGCATGCACCATCGTCGCCACGGCGGTGGTAAACAGGGTCTGGAACAGCGAGGTGCCGACCACCGTCTGCGTCCCCATGCCCAGGATATAGAGCATCGCCGGCACCAGAATGAATCCGCCGCCGACCCCCAGCAGCATCGTCAGCACGCCGACGAACACGCCCAGCAGCAGCGGCGCCAGGGGCGAAATGTAGAGGCCCGAGGCGTAGAAGCGCCAGCGGAAGGGCAGCGCCGCGACCAGCGGATGGTGCCTTCGCTTTCGGGCCTTCGCTGGCCGGGCGCCGCGCGACACCCGGATCGCACCGACCGATTCGCGGGCCATCAACCCGCCGATCGAGCCGAGCAGCACGACGTAGAGAACGCCGATCACGACATCGATCTGGCCGCTGGCCTGCAGCAGCTTGAACAGCCATGCACCGAGCAGGCTGCCGAGAATGCCGCCGGTAACGAGCACCGCGCCCATCTGTACGTCCACCCCCTTGCGGCGGAAATGCGCGAACACGCCGGAAACGCTGGCGCCGGTGACCTGGCTCGCCGCCGACGCTGCCGCGACCGTGGGTGGAATGCCGTAGAAGATCAGCAGCGGCGTTGTCAGGAAGCCCCCGCCCACGCCGAACATGCCCGACAGCAGGCCCACGCCGAGCCCAAGCGCGACGATCACGATCGCGTTGACCGACAGATTGGCGATGGGAAGGTACACATCCATGCGGGCCTAGGCGTAGCGCCTTTGGGGCGGCTTGCGAAAGGGCGAAGGTGCTGATTCGCGCGGCGCTCGGCTCAGAAATCGCTGCCCAGGGTAAGCGCCACGCCCGAGCCCGGCAGCGCATCGCCGGCAACGCGCTGGCGCCAGTCGAGCGCAAGTCGCGCCTGGATGCCGCCGATCGACAGGCTTCGCACCAGCGTGGGCCCGATGTCGAGCCGCTGCGCCTCGCGCTGTGCGGCGCCCCATGCACCCAGACCGATGCTCCATCCGGCAGCACGCGCGCCGGGGAGCGGCCGGATAAGCCGCGCCGCGCCATCGGCGTACGGCTCCGCCCGATTGCGCAGGATCACGCCGGTCTGGCCATACGCCTCCAGCCGAAATCCCGCCATCGCCCTGTCTACGCCGCCAACCAGGCCGATGCCGGGCCCACCGCGCGTGCCGTCCAGCCCCACCCGTTGTTCGAGGGCGACCCGGAGCGGCGCGGCGCTGGGCCGCCATTCGATTCCGATGGCAGCTTCCGCGCCGCGGCCACGCAACGGGCCCGCGATTCGCCCATAGGCCGCCACCTGCTTCCGCGTATCAAGGGCATGGGCGATCCGAAGCCCATATTGGCTGCCGCCGATCTGCCCGGACCCCGGCGCCGCCCCGATCCCACGCCCCGGCCGGAACACGATCCAGCTGCTTCCCTGCCAGCGTTGGGTGGCCGGCCGCCAGCTTGTCTGCACCGGCGTGAGGGCAGGCCCCGCGCCGCCGGCGGAGGGTGCGGGCAAGGCAACGTCCGGGCTCGGCGCGTTGCCCCAAGCCGCCGCCGGGCCGATCAGCGCGCCGGCGCCCTGCGTGATGCTGTCACTGGCGATGGATGATGCGCGATGGAGCCGAAGCAACCTGCCGCCGTCCGGCGCTGCAGGGCCGGTCCTGCGGACCGGTACAGGCACCGGCGCCGTCCCTGCCGGCGCCTGCGCGCCGCGTGCCAGTCCCGGCAGCACCACATTCTCTGCAGGCCATAGCAGCATCGCGCGCAGCAGGATCCAGCCGGACCCTACGACGCCGACGAACCGCAGCGGCCTGCCGCGGCCTGGGCGGTTCATGCAGCGGCCGGAGCAGGATCGAATGCTGCGCCGGGAAATTGGTGCGCGGTCTTGTCCCACCGTACGGGTCCGCCGCCCAGCAGGCCCAGATAGGTCGACAGAGCGCGTCGCGCTGCCAGCAACCCGATCAGGTTCGCAACCAGCATGCGGGGCGCGGCCCAGAGCCCTTCTCGCCAACCGTGCAGCCGCGCGACGATGGCAATCCGCATGCCCAGCCGCCACGCCAGCATCGACAGGTTCAGCCCCAGCATCCAGCCGAGCAGCGCGCCCGGCGGCTGCATCGCCCCGCCGAACAGCTGATGGCAGGCGAGCGACAAGGCCCAGCACAGCGACGCAAAATAGGCGATGGCGAGCACCGGCATGGCCAGCGTCATGCGGCGGTCGCGCATGCGCATCCAATGGTCCGCCACGTCGCGCAGGCGCCCCCAGCCGGTACGGTCCCAGCCGGCCAGCGCGATCCCCGCGATCCACCGGGCTTTCTGCCGCACGGACGCGTGCACCGTCGCCGGGAAATAGGCGCGCACGGCAACCGGCGGCCCACCGGGACTCTCCGCGACGCGCACGAACGCCGTGCGGACACCCATCGCGCGCAGGATGAGCCCCAGCTCATAATCCTCGGTCAGGCTGGTCGCATCGAAGGGCACGCCGCGATCGGCGGCGATCCGCCGCAAGACGTCGCACCGGATGGCGCAGCCGACCCCGGCCAGCGGCAGGCTTGCGCCCAGCATCTGGCGCACGAGCAGCGTCGCCCCGTGCGACTGGGCGAACTCATCGAGATAATGGCCCGAGACGAGCTGCGAGCCCGGCTGGCACAAAGGCGCTACCGGAAGCTGCACCGCGCCGTGGCTGTCGATCCATCCGGCGTAAACGGCGAGTTCCAGCGGATGCACCACGTCCTCCGCATCGTGCAGCACGATCGCCTTGAAGGCTGCACCTTCCGCAACCGCATCGCGTTCCAGCGCTGCCCAGAGCGCGTTCAGACAATCGGCCTTGGTGCTGGGGCCAGGTCGCGGTCCGATCACCAGCCGCACCCGCGGATCAGACTGGCTGACGGACAAGACCGCGGCGATGGTCGCCGGATCATTGGGATAGGCCCCGACATAGATTCGGTACCGCCCCTGCTGCCAGCGCGCGAGCATCGAGCGCAGCATCGGCGCGATGACGGCGGATTCGTCCCAGGCGGGTACGAAGATTGCGAAGCGATGTGCCGAGGCCGGATCCATCCGACCGGATGGAGGCAGTCGGTGCTGCCGGCCGATCAGACAAATATACAGGAAAAACAAGTCAACGATAATGTCGTCGACACCCCCGACGGCAAGAAATATCGCCGCGAATAACGTACACTCGCGCGTCATCACATCAAGAATATTCAGGATCATCGACTCCCCCCCCGGCGCGATGTATCCGATTCGGACGTCACCACTGTTGCGATGGGGCGTCTTTCGAGCAAGTCGAACGTTTAGGGAACTAGTCCGATATTGATGCAAAAGGTACGAATGCTAACGTTGTTACAACCCGTGCGCATCCTGGTTGGCAAGATTTTCACGGAACCGGCGCGGCTCGGCGGCGTTGTGTCGGCGCAACAGGTCCTTTGGATAACCCGCAACCTGAACCGGCCGCACCTACGCATGTCGGTGCGGCCGATCTTTTATTACCAGTAGAAGCCCGGCAAGACGCGGATGACCGCACCCCGGCGGGTGTCGACGAGCAGCACGTCGTTATAATGGCGGACCCATGCCTGATACGGCGCAGGACGCGGCAGATGGTACCGCCACGGATCGCCGATCACATAGCGCGGGCCATAGTAAACGGTGCCGATCCGCGCGCCGGGCGAGAAGCGATAGTAGCGAAAGGGCGCGCCCCAATTGCCGCGGGCATATAGCGGGCGGTTGCGATCGCGCCAGGCACGCCAGTCATTTTCCGCCCAGCGGCGGTCGCGGTCGCGCAAATCCTCGCGATATTCCTGGTGCGCTTCCCGCAGGTCGCGGCGCTCTTCGCGGATCCGGCGCGGATCGCCCGACCATTGCGCGCGGCGCAGGTCGTGCTCGGCATCGCGGATGTCGCGGCGATCCTCGCGCAACTCGGCGCGCGACTGGGCCGTTGCGCTTGCCGGCACCAGCAGCGCAGGCGCCGCGATCGCCGCCAGCAGGGCGATGGGAACGAGCTTCTTCATATGCTTCTCCATCCTGATCGAACCCGCCGGTCCGAAGGCCGGCTTGGGCGGATCTATGCAGAAGCCTCGCTGAACGTTGCGAGAACGATCCGGTCAGCGCATTGAAAGCAAGTTACGGGCCCGTATTGCCGCCGCCCGCACCGCCGGCCCCCGGCGCACCGACCGTGCCGATATTGCCGAACAGATCCGAGAAGAAGCTGCGGCGGCGTCCCAGCGTCGGCGTGGTCTTGCCATAGGGGCTGATCGATGCGTCGAGCTCGACACCGGTCTGGTCGATCGACGTCACGTTGCCCGCCTGGTCGAAGCGGACGCGAAGCGTCGTCTGGCTCTTCACCTTCGGGTTGCGGAAGGCGAAATTGCTGCTGTCGCGCGAGACGTAGAACCACTCGCCTTCGTTGAACTGGCTGGTGAAGCTGGGATGGCCCAGCGTCTGCATCACCGAATCGCGCGTATCGACGCCGGGCTGCACCGACGCGACAAGGTCATGATCGATCACATAGCCCTGATGCGTCCGCACCGGCGTACAGGCGGTGGTACCGAGCACGACCAACAACGCGGCGGTGCCGAGCGTGCGAACGGGAAGCGACATCAGGATCTCCAGGCAAACACTCAGGCAACGCAAGGGCCCCCGGATTGCATCGCGGGCCGAACGCCTCAATATGCGGCAAAATGCGGCCAAACAAGGTCGCGACAGAGGAAGGCGCGAACAACGGCGATGCGAATGCTCCAGCGGCTCTTCGGGCGGACCGATCGCGGCACCGCGCCGCAGCTCTATGCGGGCGTGGTGACGCGGGGTCGGGCACCGCATTGGTACACCGACGGCGCGGTGCCGGATACGGTGGACGGCCGGTTCGACATGATCGCGGCAATCCTCTGCATGGTGCTGCTGCGACTGGAAATTGAACCTGCCGGTATCGCTCCCAGCACCGCCGTCGCCGAATGCTTCATCGACGACATGGATGGCCAGCTGCGCGAGATCGGCATCGGCGATATCATCGTCGGCAAGCATATCGGCCGGATGATGGGCATGCTGGGCGGCCGGCTCGGCGCCTATCGCACCGGCCTGGCCGAGGGGAGCCTCGCCCCAGCGCTGGTCCGCAACCTCTACCGCGGCGAAGCGCCTTCGCCTGCCGCACTCACCCATGTCGAAGCGCGCCTTCGCGCCTTTCGCGAGGCGCTGGCGGCGATGCCGATCGAGCGCGTGATCGCAGGAGACCTACCCGAATGACTCACCCCGAATTTTCCCGCCCGCACCGGCTCGACCAGATCGGTGCCGGCGAAAGCGAGGTCCGCATCGCCGCAGACGACGCCGAGCGCGCGGCGCTCAGCCGTCGCTTCGGCCTGAAGACGATCGAAAAGCTCGAGGCCGTCTATCATCTGCGTCGCGACCCGCAGGGTGTGATGGCCCGAGGCCACCTCTCCGCGCGTCTGACCCAGGCCTGCGTCGTCACGGGCGATTCGCTGCTTGCCAAGGTCGAGCAGGATTTCGCCATCCGCTTCCTTCCCGAACCGACGGCCGGCGGCGGCGAGGATGAGGTCGAGCTGACCGAGGACGAGTGCGATACCGTCTTCTATGCGGGCGGGACGATCGATCTCGGAGAGGCCGCGGCGGAAACGATGGCGCTGGAGCTGGATCCCTATCCCCGCGGCCCCCGCGCCGCCGAAGTACTGCGCGCGGCGGGCGTGAAGAGCGAGGACGAAGCGACGCCGGTCAATGCGCTCGCCGGCTTGAAGGACCTGCTCGCCAAGAAGTAAGGCGGCGAGGCCGGGTGGCGATGAGGCCACCCGCCAGCAACAGCCCGATCGCCAGCGCGGCCAGCGACCCGGCCGCGAACCAATCGCCGCGGACGACGAAATGTCCCAGCGGCGTGCGCCAGTCCCGCTGCCCCGCCCAATAGGGAAGCACGATCAACCCACGCAGTACGAACAGCACCGCCACCGCCGCCAGCACCGCGCGGCGAGGGCGCTGCGAGACCGGCGGAAGGCACGCCACAGCCAGCCCTGCCAGCGCAGCCGCGATCGCCAGCGTGCCGATCGGTGCGGACCAGCCCCCTGCAGCGCGCGCCGCGACGATTGAAGGCGGCGCCCCGAGCCAGGCCATCCAGGCCGGGCCACCCCAATAGGCGAGCAGATGGATGCCCGCGCCGACGAGCAGGCTGAGGCGCGCGAGACGGAACGCAAGAACGCCGGCGGCAGGTGTATTACCCATGCAACTCACGCTATCCGATCGGCCCGCAGATGCAAGCCTGTCAGCGTCCGGTTCCGATCCCCCGCGCCAGCAGCTGCGCAACAACTTCAGCAATTGCCTCGGGCGGCGTACCTTCGTCCCAGACGCTGTAGCGCAGGCCCAGGAAAACGTTCATCCCCATGATCGCCCAGGCATGGATCTCGCTCACATCGTCGCGAATCTCGCCACGCTCCGCTCCCGCGCGGAGGCGGGCGGCGATGCGCTCCGCCGTGCTGGCATAATGATGGCGAAAGCTGGCCGGATCGACGAATTCCGCCTCGTCGACGATGCGATAGATCTCCTTGTGCTCGCGGGCGAAGCGGATGAAGGCGAGCAGCGCCGCACGCTCGGCATCAATCTGGTCGCGGGCGCCGCGCAGCGCCGGGCCGACATGTTCGCGCACCTGATCGCTCATGTCTCTGACGAGCGCGCGGAACACGGCGTCCTTCGAATCGAAATAGGTGTAGAAGCTGCCGAGCGCCACGCCGGCGCGCCGCGTAATCCCGCTGATCGATCCCTCGTGAAAGCCCTTCTCGCCGAACTCGGCGGCGGCGGCGTCGAGAATCGCCCGCAGGGTGCGGCGGCCGCGCTCGGTGCGCGGCACCTTGGCGTCGTTCGCGGACGCGGCTCCATCGCTCACGGAAGTGGCTGAAACGCCACGCTCTTCCGGCTTCATCCGCCTCCCCTTCCAATCCCAAGTTGAAACCCGGTTCAGGTTTCAGTATAGCTTCCGGCAACGGCTTACAACCCGCGTTCAAGATGGGTTGCACCAGGGGAGGATTACCATGTCACGGCACGATTCCGTTCGTATCGCCCTGCTCGCCAGCGCGGCGCTGCTTTTCGCCCCTCCCGTCTTCGCGCAGGACAGCGCCGCTCCGGCTGGCGCCGCCGCGGCCGAGACCGCGCAGACCGATGGGGAAATCATCGTCACCGCCCGCCGCCGCGAGGAAAGCCTGATCGACGTTCCGATCTCTCTTTCGGTCGTCTCGGGCGACACGCTGCTCGCCAAGGGCGCGCCGGACATCACCGCGCTGCAGGACATTACGCCGAACCTCACATTGCAGGTGGCGCGCGGCTCCAACTCCACGCTGATCGCGTTCAGCCGCGGCGTCGGCCAGCAGGACCCGCTCTGGGGCTTCGAGCCGGGCGTCGCGCTCTATATCGACGACGTCTATGTCGCCCGGCCGCAGAACGCGGTGCTCGACGTGTTCGACGTGCAGCGGGTGGAGGTGCTGCGCGGGCCGCAGGGCACGCTGTACGGCCGCAACACGATCGGCGGCGCGATCAAATATGTCACGAAGCGGCTGGGCAACGAGTTCCACGCCACGGCCCGCGCCGCCTATGGCAGCTACAACCAGGTCGATCTGGTCGGCACGGTCACCGTGCCGCTGACGGATACGCTGTCGGTCGGAGGCGCCGTGGCACGCTATTGGCGCGACGGCTATGGCCGCAACCTTAACACCGGCGTCGACCAGTATAACAAGGACGTGGTCTCCGGCCGCGTCTCGGCGGAGTTCGCGCCGCGCGACGGATTCTTCTTCCGCGTCGCCGCCGATCGCACGGTCGACCACTCCAATCCGCGCCATGGCCATCGGCTTGCCGGCAATGCCGGGCTTGCCGTCTACCAGCCGGCGGGCAGCGTCTATGACACCAATGCCGGATCGGGCGACACCAATCGCGTGATGAGCCAGGGCATCTCCGCAACGGGAGAGATCGCGCTCACCGGCGAACTCACCTTCAAGACGATCAGCGCGTGGCGCAACGGCAATACCAGCGGCACGATCGACTTCGACAACACGCCGCTGCCGACGCTGGACGTACCCGCTTATTATCAGGACCGGCAGTTCACCCAAGAGCTGCAGCTGCTCTACACCGGCGGCCGCCTGCAGGGCGTGGCCGGGCTCTACTATCTCAATGCGCGCGCGTCGGGCGCGTTCGACACCGTGGTCGGGGCGATCAACACGTCGATCCTCACTTCGGGCACCGTCGACACCAAGAGCTACGCCGCCTTCGGCGACCTCAGCTACAACCTTACCGACAAGCTGAAGCTGTCCGCCGGGCTGCGCTACACCAAGGACGACAAGACCGGCACGGTGTATCGCCAGAACTTCACCGGCATCCGCAGCCCCCGCTTCGGCAATGCCGCGGCGGTGCCGGGACTGGTCCGCACCAACTATACCAACAGCCGCGATTTCGAGCAGGCGACCCCGCGCGTCTCGCTCAGCTACGAGCCGCGCCGCGACCTCAACCTCTATGCGAGCTGGGGCAAGGGTTTCAAATCGGGCGGGTTCGACATGCGCGGCGACGCGGTGCTCACGCCCACCACGGTCAATGGCTACCAGCCCGAGAAGATCGATTCCTACGAAGTCGGCATGAAAGGCGCGTTCCTCGACCGCCGCTTCTTCCTCAACCTCGCCGGCTATTATTCGAACTATCGCGACCAGCAGGTGACGATCCAGGCGCCGGCCGCCGGCGGCGGCATCGCCAGCTTCGTGGACAATGCCGGCAAGGCGAAAATCTGGGGCTTCGAGGCGGAAGCCCGCATGGTGCCCTCGCGCCATTTCTCGTCCAGCCTGGTCGTCGGCTACACCCATGCCGAGTACAAGAAGTTCCTTACCTATATCGGCGGCGGGACCACGCCGGTGGACGTTTCCAACCAGCGCGTGTTCCAGAACACCCCCCGCTGGACGGTGAACGCCTCGGCCACCTGGTCCGAGGATCTGGCCGGCGGCACCATCGCCTTCACGCCCGCGGTTTCGCTGCGCAGCGACATCTCGATGTTCGAATATGCCTCGCCGCTCGATCAGGACGGCTATGCCCTGGTCGAGGCCAGCCTCAACTGGACTTCGGCCGGCGGGCGCTACCGCATCGGCGTCGCCGGTCGGAACCTTACCGACGAACGCTACCGCGTCGGCGGCTATTACTTCCCCGGCGCGCTCTACGGCAATTCGATCATCGGCTATTACGGCCCGCCGCGCACGGTGACCGGCACCTTCGAACTGCGCTTCTGAGAGCAGCATCTTCCTGTCGCGAGCGGCGGACGTGCGGGGCGGGGCTGAAACCTCCCCGCACTTCCGCTACGCCACCCGCTTCCAATCCTCTCCCGCCCTGGAGAGAGGGGAGCAGTTCGGAGAGCTTCACCATGCCGGCATCTCCCGCCCGTCCCGCAGCGCCGCGCGGCCTCGTCCTCGCGATGCTGCTGCTGGTCTATATCTTCAACTTCCTCGACCGGCAGATCCTGTCGATCCTCGCCCAGCCGGTGAAGGCGGATCTGGGGCTCGACGACGGGCAGCTCGGCATGCTCGGCGGCTTCGCCTTCGCCCTGCTCTATTCCACCCTCGCCATCCCGCTGGCGATGCTGGCGGACCGCACCAGCCGGAGCTGGGTGATCGCGGTTTCCCTGGGCGTGTGGAGCGCCTTCACCGCGCTGTGCGGCACGGCGCACAGCTTCACGACCATGTTTCTCTACCGCCTCGGCGTCGGTGTCGGCGAAGCCGGCGGTGTCGCGCCCAGCTACGCGCTGATCGCCGATGCCTATCCCGCCGCGCGTCGCTCCCGCGCGCTCTCCGTCTATTCGCTGGGCATTCCCCTTGGCTCGGCCGGCGGCGCGCTGCTCGGCGGCTATATCGCGCAGACGGTGGAGTGGCGCACGGCATTTATCGCCGTCGGGCTGATCGGGTTGGTGATCGTGCTGCCGTTCAAATGGATCGTCCGCGATCCGCCGCGCGCCGCCGCCGCGAAGGATGCAGCACCGCCCAGCCACGTCTTCCGCATTCTCGCCGCAAAGCCGAGCTTCTGGCTGCTCGCCTTCGGTGCGGCGGCGGGATCGATGTGCGGCTATGGCGTGGCCTTCTGGCTGCCGAGCCTCATCCTCCGCAGCTTCCAGCTCAACCTCGCGCAGGTCGGTCAGTTCTTTGGGGGCCTGCTGCTCACCGGCGGCGTCGCCGGCATCCTGCTCGGCGGCTGGCTCGGCGACCGGCTGGGCCAGCGCGACCGCAAATGGTACGCGCTCGCCCCGGCGATCAGCTATGTCCTCGGCCTGCCGCTGTTCGTGGCCGGGGTGCTGGCGCAAAGCTGGCAGGCGGCGTTCCTGCTGTTCCTGGTGCCGCAGGCCCTCGTCTATGTGTGGCTCGGGCCCGTCCTCACCGCCGTCCAGCATCTCGTGCCGCCCCACATGCGCGCCACTGCCTCGGCCTCGTTCCTGCTGATCAACAATCTGATCGGACTGGGCCTGGGCAGCTGGGCGATCGGCCTGCTCTCCAAGCAGCTCGCGCCGACCTATGGGGCCGCGGAAGGCTTGCGCTACGCGATTGCCGCGGGGCTCGGGCTGTATCTCGTCGCCGCCGTCCTGATGGCGCTGGCGAGCGGCCGGCTACGCCGCGACTGGGTCGATTGACGCCGCGATTCCCGCGCGGACGTGGTTACCTCTATAATAACCACATGAGCTATACCCCGACCGACCTCGTCAAAGCCGAGAAGAATGTGGTGCTCGCGGAGCGCCACATTGCCGCCCAGCAGGAAGTGCTCGCCATGATGCGCGCCGCCGGCAGCCCCACCGAGGGCGCGCAGGAACTGCTCGCCAAGTTCGAAGCCGATCTCGGCCGCGCCGAGCGAATCCGCGACTGGATCGCCAGCGGTCTGGGCGAGCGCGGACGGGAACATCGCGTGGCGGCCTGAGCCGCCCCGCTTACCGTTCGCGCGTCGCGGCGAACTTCACCTGGTTGTAGCGCTCGGCGATATAGCCGACTTCCCAGGCCGACTTGGCCAGGAAGACGGGATTGCCGTCGCGATCCTTGGCGAGCGCGCCGCGATTCAGGTCCAGGAATTCCTTGAGCGCGGCCGGGTCCTCGGCCGAAATCCAGCGCGCGGTGTCATAGGGCGAAGGCTCGAGCACCGCGCCGACCTTGTATTCCGCATCGAGCCGGCTGAGCAGCACGTCGAGCTGCAGCTGGCCGACCACGCCGATGATCCAGTTCGACCCGATCTCCGGATAGAAGACCTGGATCACGCCCTCTTCGGAGAGGTCGTCCAGCGCCTTGCGGAGCTGCTTGGTCTTGGTCGGGTCCTTCAGCGCCACGCGGCGCAGGATTTCCGGCGCGAAATTGGGCAGCCCGGTGAACCGCACCCCCGCCCGCTCGGACAGCGTATCGCCCACCCGCAGCGTGCCGTGGTTGGGGATGCCGATGATGTCGCCCGGAAAAGCCTCGTCCGCCAGCTCGCGCTCGCGGGCGAAGAACAGGATCGGCGAGTGGATCGCGATCGGCTTGCCATGGCCCGTCGGCGTCAGCTTCATGCCGCGCTTGAACGTGCCCGACACCAGCCGCATGAACGCGATGCGGTCACGGTGGTTGGGATCCATATTCGCCTGGACCTTGAACACGAAGCCGGTCACCTCGTCGCGGGTCGGCTCGACCGGCGCGGGCTCGGCCGGCAACGCGTGCGGCGGGGGCGCGAACTCGGCGATCGCGGCGATCAGCGAATCCACGCCGAACTCCTTCAGCGCCGAGCCGAAATAGACCGGCGTCATGTCGCCGTTGCGATAGGCTTCCCCGTCGAACTCGGCATAGCCGGCCTGCGCCAGCTCGACATCCTCGCGCAGCTTGGCGAGATTGTCGGCCGAGACGATCGCATCGAGCTGCGGATCGTCGACACCGCTGGTCTGGATCACCTTGCCGTGAAACTCGCGGCTGTCGCCCTCGGGGAGCAGCAGGCGCTTGGTGGCGAGATCGTAGATCCCCTCGAAGGTGCCGCCCATGCCCACGGGCCATGTCATCGGCACCACGTCGAGCTGGAGCAGCTCAGCCACTTCGTCCAGCGTCGCGAACACCTCGCGGCCCTCGCGGTCGACCTTGTTGACGAAGGTGATGATCGGCACGTTGCGCAGGCGGCAGACCTCGAACAGCTTGCGCGTCTGGCTCTCGATGCCCTTGGCGACGTCGATCACCATCACCGCGGAGTCGACTGCGGTCAGCGTGCGGTAGGTGTCTTCCGAGAAGTCCTCGTGGCCCGGCGTGTCGAGCAGGTTGAAGGTGATCCCGTCACGCTCGAACGTCATCACCGAGCTGGTGACCGAGATGCCGCGCTGCTGCTCGATCTTCATCCAGTCCGAGCGCGCGCGCCGCGCCTGGCCGCGCGCCTTCACTTCGCCGGCAAGGTGAATCGCGCCGCCAAACAGCAGCAGCTTTTCGGTGAGCGTGGTCTTGCCCGCGTCCGGGTGCGAGATGATGGCGAACGTACGACGATCGGAGGGGGACATGCGGGTGCTTCGAACGGAGGGGAGAATCGCGACGCCTTAGTCGGTGGCGGGGTTTTTATCCAGCAGGGAGTGGACATCGCGCGCACCGTGCAGAACGCGGAGGATCGTCAGCCGCTCGCCCATCACGCGGTAGTACAGGCCATAGCCGCGGTAGCTGCGGCGCCGGATGTTCTTCGCGCGGATGCCATCCACGATGGGATAGCCGCGCGGCGCATCGAGCAAGGCTTCGCCCACCGTGGTAAGCCCGTCGATGAACCGCAGCGCCATCGCCGGATCGTCGGCAGCAATATGGAGAAGGATGTCGGTCAGATCATCCCGCGCGGTCTGCGACCAACGAAGAATCATGCCGCGGAGCGTTTGCTCAGCTGGCGATGCAGATGGTCGAGAAGTTCTTCGGTGCCTATAAGCCGGCCGGCTTTTTCATCGGCAATCCCGGCCTCGATCGCAGTATCGAGCGCGTCCAGCTGCCGATTATGCGCCACGACGAGGCGCGCGCCCTCTTCCAACAGCGCGCTGCGAGAGGCGAAGCGACCGCTGGCAACGAGATCGGCCACGACCTTTTCGAGTTCCGGACCGAGATCGACGTCCTTTGCCATGCGCAGAAGATACGCCTTCCGGCACCGCCCCGCAACGCAGACTCAATCCAGAAGCGTGACATCCATCCCGAAGCGCCGCGTCTCGCCGGGCGCCAGCCGCTGGATCCCGGGCTTGTCCCAGATCTCGCCGTCGAAGCCCGCCGGATCCGCGATGCCCCACCAGGGCTCGACGCAGACGAAGCGCGCGCCGGGCTTGGTCCAGATGCCGAGCAGGCCGGTATCGGGGAAGCGGATGCGCAGCTGCGGCCCGTCTTCCGCGCCGTACAGCAAGCCGCGGCTGGCGAGCTGGTCCCAGATCAATGCATCGGCGGTGAACAAGTCGTCGGACAGCGGCAGCGTCTGCCCCACTACCGGGCTGGTCCGGCGATCCGGGGCGATGCCGCCCTCGCCGATGTAGCGGAGCGACGAAAACTCCGGCTCGTCGAACAGGATGCGGTGGTCGCCACGCGGACGCCCATAGGGCAGGGGCCAGGCAAAGGCGGGGTGGAAGCCGAAGCTGGCGGGCATGTCGTGGGTGTCGCGGTTGGTCACCGCGATCTCGATCCACAAGGTCGCGTCGTCCAGCCGGTAGGTGGCATCGAGCGTGAAGGCGAAGGGATAGACCGCGCGCGTCTCCGCATCGTCCTCCAGGCGAAAGGTCACGCGGTCGGCGCCTTGCTCGGCCAGCGCGAAGTCCCGGCGGCGGGCGAAGCCGTGCTGCGGCAGGCTGTAATCGCGGCCGTCCAGCCGGTAGCGATCGGCCACCAACCGCCCGACGATCGGGAACAGGAGCGGCGCCCGCCCCGACCAGAAGGCGGGATCCGCATCCGTCATCAGCTCACGCCCGGCGGGATCGCGCAGCGACGATAGTTCGGCGCCGTGCGGGTTGATCGCGGCGGTAAGCCGCGCGCTTGCGATTTCGATCATGCCGTCTCCCCTGGCTGCGGACCCGCGATACAGCTGCGGCGCGGCCAGGGAAAGCGCCGTCAGAACCCCCGGCTCCAGCGCACCGCCCCGCCCAGGTCGCTGGGCATCGCGGCGATATTGCCGGGCTGGCGGCGCAGGAAGAAATTGCTGCTCACATCGCCATCGGCGAACCGCCAGCGATAGCGGAGTTCATAATCGATCTCGCGGCCGACCGGCGCGAGGTTGATCCGCTGGTCGCTCCAGCGGGTCACGCTCATGGTTTCATAGTCCCAGCCCTGCGGCAGGGTGAGGCCGATGCCGCCATGCGCGACGCGCAGCGGCTGGGCGATACGCAGGCCGAGCGAGTCGGGGCCGAACAGCCCGTCCTTGCCGAGGTCCGCCGCCCAGGCATTGGTGCGGATCAGGCCGCCGCCCCGTATGCCTTCGCGCAGGCGCACGTCGGTCCAGCCCTTGCGCAGCGATCCGCCGAGCGCCCAGCCGTCGCCCAGCGTCCAGCGCACGCCCAGATCGGCGAACAGGCTGCGCGCGCGCGCCGCGCCGAGGCCGGCGCTGAACCGCGCGCCCAGCACGGTGTTGTCCTCCGACAGTCGGGTCACCCCCAGGCTGGCGTTGAGGCCGCCCAGGCGCCGGTCGATCGCGAGCGTGCTGCGGCCATAGCCGAAGCGCAGCCAGCGCGCCTCCAGCCCGGCGACACCGTCGGCGCGGCGGCTGAGCACGTCGCCCACTTCGCTCGCCATCGTCAGCCCCCAGCCGCCGAAGCTGCGGCGCACCGCCGCCGATCCGCCGACATCGGTTTCGAAACCCGCACCGCTCAACGGATCGCGCGCGATGAGGAAGGCGGGATCGTCGCGCCCGGCCAGCTGCGCGGTCAGGACGTTGCCGCTCTGCGAAGCGCCGAAGGCGAACTGCGCCTTCGACCCCAGCCGGCCGCTCACCGTCGTCGCCAGCATCCGCGCAACCCCGGCGTCGCGGGTGGTGATGCCCAGCCGTTCGATCCGCACGGAATCGGCCGTGGGAACGAGCGATACCGCGACCCGCATCTGATCCCCACCGACTGAAAAGCTGCGCTCGCGCGTGGCCATCAGGGTCGGCAGGTTGCGCGACAGGCCCTGGCGCTGGAAAGCGTGGTTGATCGTGGTGCCGAAGGCGCGGCCGAAGGAATCGAGTACCGCCATTCCCAGTGCGCCCTGGCTGGCATCGCCCATCGGCGCGCTCAGCGTGCCGTTGAGCGTCGGCGACAGCACCGCCTTGGTGCCGGCGACCGAGAGCGTCCCCACCGGCTGGAAGGCGCGGGTAAGGTCCAGCACACCGCGGCCATAAATGGGGTCGACACCGGGATCGCCCACGTCGCGCGCGGTGGCGTAGAGAAGATCGACGATCTGCTTGCTGGTCAGGTTCGGAAACGCCTGGGCGAGCAGCGCGATCGCCCCCGCGATCTGCGGCGCGGAGAAAGAGGTGCCGGACCAGACATAGGCGGTGTTGTTCGCCCCCGGCGCGCGCACCCCCTCACCGACGGCGGCAAGATAGACCGCGGCCGAAGTCCCGGCCTGGTTGGAGAATTTGGAAATCTTGTCGCTCGAATCGACCGATCCCGCGATGATGACCAGTCCGCGGGCGATCGCCGCGTTCATGGCCGGACTGGTGAAGGCGTCCGGATTGGCCGCACCGTCATTGCCGGCCGAGATCACGATGATCACGCCCGCCGCCGTGGCGCGGTCGACCGCCGCCGCAAGCGTGCTCGACGCCGAATCGCCACCGAGCGAGATGTTCACCACCCGGGCGCCGGCCTGTCGGGCACGGTCGAGCCCCTGGGCGATCGTGCTGTCCGAGAATTTGCAGCTGCTGGTATCGGTGCCGTTGCAGCTGCCCGGCTGATCGGCGCGTTCGACTACCAGTTGCGCGTCGAACGCGACGCCGTGGGTGCCGACATCGTTGCGCCGACCGGCGATGGTGAAGGCCACCGCGGTGCCGTGCCCGCCCACATCGTCGATCGAGCCGTTACCGCCGGGGTCGCTCGACGCGGCGAGGATCCGGCAGGTGCCGGTGCCCGGGCCGCCGCTGCAATCGCCGAACTCGGCGCTCTGCAGGTCGATTCCCGAATCGATGACGCCGACCTTGATGCCGCTGCCCGTCGAGCCCGCCTTATAGGCGAGGAGCGCGTTCATCGACACCGCGCCGACCGTGTTTCGATACTCCGTCGTGTCATAGTTGGTCGTGACGGTCGGGCTTGGGCTCGGGCTGGGGCTCGGTGCCGGCGAAGCGGTGGGCGCTGGCGTCGGAGTCGGGGTGGGAGCCGGAGTGGGGGTCGGAGACGGGCTCGGCGAGGGGGAGGGTGCGGGCGCGGGGCTTGGCGACGGCGACGGCGACGGCGATGGTACCGGCGCAGGCGCAGGGGCGGGCGCCGGTGCAGGCGTGCTCGACACGCCGCCGCCCCCGCCGCCGCTGCACGCCCCAAGTGCCACCAGGCCGCCCATCGCCGCCGAGTGCATCCAACCAACGCGCAACGCCACCCGCATACCCACCTCGCTACAGAGATGTTTCCGTTACGTCGGGATTGGTTTCGGTTCTGTTTACTAGAGGTTGGGGAAAGCCCCACCCGGTCCGCGCTTGCGGCGGGAGGGACCACCTCCTACAGGCCGCGGCGATGGACGCTTCGCTCTCGCATATCCGCAACTGGATCTTCGATCTCGACAACACGCTCTATCCGGCGAGCGCCAATCTGTTCGCCATGATCGACGCGCGTATCGGGGAATATGTCCAGCGCCTGCTCCACTGCTCGCCGGAAGAGGCGCACAAGGTGCAGAAGGCCTATTTCCACGCGCACGGCGCCACGTTGTACGGCCTGATCCAGGAACACGGCACCGATCCGCACGACTATCTGGATTATGTCCACGACGTCGACATGAGCGTGCTGGAGACGAACGAAGCGCTGGTCGAGGCGCTGGCGCGGCTCCCCGGCCGCAAGCTGATCTTCACCAACGGCGATGCGCCCTATGCCCGCAAGGTGCTCGACAAGCTGGGGATGGGCGACACGTTCGAGGCGATCCACGACATCCACGCCACCAGCTATCGCCCCAAGCCGGAACCCGCGGCGTATCGCGGCCTGTGCGACGCCTATGGCCTGAATCCACGCGAATCGCTGTTCGTAGAGGACATGGCGCGCAATCTGGGTCCGGCCAAGGCGATCGGCATGACCACCGTCTGGATCGACAACGGCTCGGAACAGGCGCCGGACGCCGATCGCAGCTTTATCGACTATACCATCACCGATCTCGGAGCCTGGCTCCACAGCATCTTGGAGAGCTGACATGACCGATCTCGCCGCGACGATCGACGCCGCCTGGGAAGACCGCGCCAATCTGAGCTTCGCCACCGAAGGCGCAGTACGCGAGGCCGTCGCCGAAGCGCTGAACCTGCTCGATCGCGGCGAAGCCCGCGTCGCCGCGCCGGTGGACGGCGGCTGGCAGGTGAACCAGTGGCTGAAAAAGGCGGTGCTGCTCAGCTTCCGCCTCAACGACAATGTCGTCGTCCCCGGCCCCGAAGGCACCGCCTGGTTCGACAAGGTGCCCTCCAAGTTCACCGGCTGGGGCGAGGCCGCGTTCCGCGACGCCGGCTTCCGCGCGGTGCCGGGCAGCATCGTCCGCCACGGCGCGCACATCGCCAAGGGTGCGGTGCTGATGCCGAGCTTCGTCAATATCGGCGCCTATGTCGGCGAAGGTACGATGGTCGATACCTGGACCACCGTCGGCAGCTGCGCGCAGATCGGCAGGAACGTCCACCTCTCGGGCGGCGTCGGCATCGGCGGCGTGCTGGAGCCGTTGCAGGCCGATCCCGTCATCATCGGCGACGGCGCGTTCATCGGTGCGCGCTCGGAGGTAGCCGAAGGCGTGCGCGTCGGCGAGGGCGCGGTGCTGTCGATGGGCGTCTATCTCGGCGCCTCGACCAAGATCGTCGATCGCGCGACCGGCCAGGTCTATCGCGGCGAGGTCCCGCCATACGCCGTGGTGGTGCCCGGCACGCTGCCCGCCGAGAATGGCAAGCCCGGCCTCTATTGCGCCGTGATCGTCAAGACGGTCGACGCCCAGACCCGCAGCAAGACCGGCATCAACGAGTTGCTGCGCGACTGATTGTTACGGATGTCGTTACACATCGCGGCGGGAATGCGGAATGCCGACACCATTTCGCCCCAATCCCGCCGCGTCCCCTCCGGCGTATAGCGACCGCCGGCACGGAGCTCGAATCCCCGGCTTTGCCTTGTCCTGAGTGTTCCGCGCACCATGTCGTCCACCTCCTCCGCCTTACCCGTGCGCCGGCTGCGCGTCTCGCTGCGGGGGCGCACCGTCGCCATTCTGCTGGCGCTGGCGATCGAGCTGCTGATCGCGCTGCTGCTGCTGTGGATGGCGCCGCACGTCGAACCGAAGGAAAAGCCCAAGACCGTCGTGTTCGGGATCGAGGCATCCGAAGGCGACAAGGCGCCGGCCGAGAAGGACGCAGCGAAAGCACCGGAAAAGGCCCGCAAGCGCGCCGGTGAGAAGGCGGCGGCCCCGCAGCCCACGCCACCGACCGCGGCGCTGCCCCCGCCCCCGGTCGTGCCGCCCGTATCCAGCGGCCCGCCGAGCTTCATCGTGATGAGCCGTCGCGATTATGCGGCGACCGATATCGCCAAGGCGCCGGCCGCGCAGTCCGGTGACCAGGGCAACACCCAGACCGCCGACGCCGGCGGCGGCAGCGGCGCCGACGATACCCCCCGCGCCGGCACCGGTCCGCATGGCGAGACGCTCTATGCCGCCGACTGGTATCGCCGGCCGACCGACGCGCAGCTCTCCCCCTATCTGCCGCAGCGCGCGCTGGGTCGCGAAGGCTGGGGCGAAGTCGCGTGCCGCACCATCGAACGCTATCAGGTGACCGATTGCCAGGAGCTCGGCGAGTTCCCGCGCGGCTCGGGCTATGCCGGTGCGGTACGCCAGGCCGCCTTCCAGTTCCGCGTAAAGGCGCCACGCGTGAACAGCCGGCTTCTGGTTGGCAGCTGGGTGCGCATTCGAATCACCTATTCGCAGCGCAGCGGCGACGGCGGCGACGCGGACTGACGCCTGGTACTTGCGGCCGGCATCGGGGCACCCTAGATCCGCCATTGTACGGATACATACCGTACATCGTATGGGTTTTGTTTGCCGTTGATATGTGCAAGGGCATCGCCGACTAGCCAGAGCGGTCGACGCCGGCACAGCGGGTCAGGTGGTAGCGATGATTTGGGTTCCGATTCTTTTGGGCACGTTCAAGCTCGCCGTGTTCGGCACGGGCATGTTCTTCGCGATCAAGTGGCACTACGACCAGGGCAAGAAGCAGAAGGAAGAAGAGGCGCGCGCCGCCGCCGAGGAAGCGCTGGAAGACGCGGAATAACGCGCGGGCGTCAGCCTGCCGAAGGTTCCTCCGGCGCCAGGCGCGCCAGCCAGGCCTGTGCCTGCTTGGGCTCACCGACCGCCGATGGGCCCACCGGGCCGCGCGCGGCGAGGAATTCCTGCTGAAGCGCGAAAGGCGGCAGGCCGAGCCGATCGCGCGCGGCGTCGATTTCCTCGCCCAGCTCGGCCAGGTGATCGAGCGTCGGGCGGATGGCGGCGCGGGCGTGCCGATCCTTCTGGTGGTCGAACAGACCCCATTTGCCCGCCGCGGTGCGCTCCAGCGCCTCGATCAGCGCGGCACGATATTCCGCCTCGAGTTCGATGCGCCGGGTGTCGAGCCGTTCGAGGCGATCCGCTTTTGCCATGTGGCGGCTGTATCGGGGACAGGCGGAGGGGGCAACCGCGCTACCTAAGCCCCTCCCCTTCAGGGGAGGGGTTGGGGTGGGGCAGTGTCTCACCGAGACCGACAGACGTTCTGGAATCCCTCCACCCCCAACCCCTCCTCCAAGGAGGAGGGGCTTAGAGAGGGAACGCCTCTTCCGCGTCCCCAGCCGTCCGGAACCGGAACGCCATGCTGTGGCGATACGTCTCCCCCGCCTCCACCCGCGCCGAGGGGAAGCCCGGCTGGTTGGGGCTGTCGGGGAATTTCTGCGGCTCCAGGCACAGCCCACCGCGCGTCGGATACACGCCGCCGCCGGTCCCCGGGGCGCCATCGGCGAGATGGTTGCCCGAATAGAACTGCACGCCCGGCTCGGTGGAATGGACTTCCAGCACGCGACCGGAGCCCGGATCGAACAGCGTCGCGATGCGGCGCTCGAAGCCCGCAGGACCGTCGAGCACGAAATTATGGTCGTAGCCCTGCCCGAGCACGAGTTGCGCGTCGGCGGCATCGACGTCGCGACCGATCGGCTTCGGCGCGCGGAAGTCGAACGCGCCGCCCTCCACGGGGGCCAGCACGCCGGTCGGGATCAGCGCCTCGTTCACCGGCGTGATCGCGCCCGCCGGGATCTGCAGCAGATGGTCGAGCACCGTCGCCCCGCTGCCCTCGCCCGCGAGGTTGAAATAGGCATGCTGGGTAAGGTTGACGATCGTCGCCCGGTCCGCCGTGGCGGTGAAGCGCACCGCCAGCCCGTCTTCCTCCAGCGCATATTCCACCCGCGCGACCAGATCGCCGGGAAAGCCGTTCCAGCCATGCGGTGTGTCGAGCCGGAAGGTGACCGCGCTGTCGCTGCGCGCCTCCACCGTCCAGATTTGCCGGTCGAACCCATCGGGACCCGAGTGCAGGCTGTTACCGTTCTCGTTGGTGGTCAGCTGGAAGGTCTCGCCGTCCAGCGTGAAACGCCCGCCCGCGATGCGATTGGCATAGCGCCCCGCCACCGCGCCATAATAACGCGGCGGCTGGCGGCGATAGTCCTCGAGGTCGGCATAGCCGAGCACGACATTGTCCGCCCGGCCGTGCCGGTCGGGCACCTCCAGCCGGTGGAGCGTCGCGCCCAGGGTGAGGAACTGCGCGCGGAATGCCCCCCGCGCGATGTCGACGACCTCGATCCCGCTCATTGGCCCGGGCAGACCGAGTTGTTGGGATCGGAGACGATCTTCGCCTCGGCCAGCGAGAGCGTGAAGGGCCCGTTCGCCTGCAACACGATCGGCGCGTTTACCTTGGTCACGTCGACTCCGTTCTTCTGATAGCATTTCAGCAGCAGGTTGACCGTCTGCCAGCCGCGCTTGCCGGTGAACAGGCTGGTCGCATCGATCGTTCCCGTGTTCTTGCCGCCTTCCATCGACAGCCGCACCGGACCGGTCGGGCCGGCATCGACGCGGTAGACCAGCCGCAGCGAAAGATCGCCATTGGTCTCGCGGCTGAGATCCAGGTCGCTGCCGCCGATGCGCAGTGTCGCCGGACCGGCAGGCCAGGTGAGCTGCTGCGCGCCTTCCTGGGTGGCCGGGCCGTCGACGGTCTTGCGGGTGATCTTGCTGTCGGTCGCGAAGGAGAAGGGCGCCGGGGTGACGCCCTTGGCGAAGAAGGTGCTGGTGTTGGCCAGCGACGCATCGACGCCCGAGACTTCGCTGAGCGCACCCACCGTGCCCGGCTTGGCGTAGCTGAGCCCGTAGCCGAAGGCGAAGAGCGGGTCATAGCCCGGCTCCCCACGGTTGAGCGTGAACTGGCCGGCGGTCTTGGGCCAGCTGAAGGACAGCGTGCCGGTGAAGTCGCGGCGCGGCTTGCCGGCCTGGTCGCCGATCAGCACGTCGGCCACGCCCGCGCCTTCGCTGCCCGGCAGCCAGGCGGCGACGAACGCGTCCGAGGCGTTGAGCTCCGGATTCACCCAGAGCGGGCGGCCCGACAGGAACACCGAGACGACCGGCACGCCCGCCGCCTTGAACTTCTTGAGCAACGCCAGCGCCTGCTTGTCGCCCGGCTGGAATTCCAGCGTGCGCACGTCGCCGCGCATCTCGGCATAGGGCTCCTCGCCGAACACGACGATCGCCACGTCGGGCTTCTTGGTGAAGCTGCCGTCGGCGGAGAGCGTCGCGCTGCCGCCGCCGGCCTTCACCGCCGCCTGAATGCCCGCGAAGATCGTCTCGCCGTTGGGGAACATGGTGTTCGGGTTGCCGTCGCCCTGCCAGCTGAGCGTCCAGCCGCCGGTCTGCTGCGCCATCGAATCGGCACCCGGCCCGGCGACCAGCACGTTGGCGCTCGCCTTGACCGGCAGCACGCCGCTGTTCTTGAGCAGCACCAGCGACTTGGCCACCGCCTCGCGGGCAATCGCGCGATGCGCGGCCGCTCCGACCAGCTCGGCCTTGCTCTCATAGGGCCGCGCGGTGTTGAACAGGCCCATCTGCACCTTCACGCGCAGGATGCGGCGCACCGCATCGTCGACGCGCGCCATCGGGATCGTGCCGTCCTTCACATGCGCGATGGTCGATTCGTACAGGCCTTTCCAGCTGTCCGGCGCCATTGCCATGTCCAGCCCGGCGTTGAAGGTCGCGGCGCAATCGGTGGGGGTGCAGCCCGGCACCTGGGCATGACCGTTCCAGTCACCGACGACGAAGCCGTCAAAGCCCATCCTCCCCTTCAGTACGTCGGTGAGCAGCGCCTTGTTGCCGTGCATCTTCACGCCGTTCCAGCTGCTGAACGACGCCATCACGGTCATCGTGCCGGCATCGATCGCGCCCGGATAGCCGGCATTGTGGATGCGGATCAGTTCGTCTTCGGAGACGCGGGTATCGCCCTGGTCCTGCCCGCCGAACGTGCCGCCGTCGCCGAGGAAATGCTTGGCCGAGGCCGCGACATAGCCCTTCTGGAGCCGATCCTTGGTGCCCGGTGCGCCCTGCAGGCCGCGGATCATCGCGCCGGCATAGCTGCGAATGACCTCGGGCTCCTCCGAATAGCCTTCATAGGCGCGGCCCCAGCGCTCGTCCTGCGGCACCGCGAGCGTCGGCCCGAACGCCCAGTCGATGCCGACCGAGCTGGTTTCCTCGGCGGTGGCGCGGCCGATCTTCTCCATCAGCGCAGGATCGCGCATCGCGCCCAGGCCGACATTGTGCGGGAAGAGCGTCGCACCGACGACATTGTTGTTGCCGTGGACCGCATCGATGCCGAACATGATCGGGATCGCGACATGGTTGCCCTTGCGGGCGAGCGCCGCCTTCTGGAACGCCTGCGCGGTCGCGAGCCAGGGCCCGCGGGGCGAGCGATCGGGTGCGCCGAGCGGCGGCGAGCTGCCACCCGCGAGGATCGAGCCGAGCGGATAGACCGCCAGATCGTCCGGCTTGATGCTGCCGATATCGGCCTGGATCATCTGGCCGACCTTTTCCTCCAGCGTCATCTTCGCCATCAGGTCGGTGACGAACGTCTCGGTGGCCGGATCGATCAGGCCCTGGCTCCGGGCCGCCGGCCACTTGTCGGGATGCGCGGTTCCGGACAACGCTGTCGGCGCCTGCTGCGCGCATGCCGGCGCGGCGGCGAGAATGGTGGTGGCCAATAGCAGCTTCAGGCCTGCGGGCATGGATCTCTCTCCCCTGGGTTGTTGGGGAGAGGCGATACCGCAGGACCGGCGCCCAAGTCCATGCGCCGGCCGAACTTTGCGCGCTAGTTTCCCTGTGCGCGCAACGCCATCGCGATCGGCCCCATCGGTCCCGCCTGGTCACCCAGTGCGGGGGAGACGATATACGGCGCGGGCGGCACCGCCAGATAGCCGGCGATGCTGTCGCGCAGCAGCGGGTCGATCCGGCCGAGCAGATGCGGCTGGCGCTGCATCACCCCGCCGCCGATCGCGATCCGCTGGGGCCCGGCGGTGGCGACCATGGTGTGGCAGAGGAGCGCGATCGCCGAGGCAACGCGGTCCCATACCGCATGATCCTCGCCCACGCTGTCGACCGGCTGGTCGCCCAGCGCCGCACGGATGCCGGTGCCCGAGGCGAGGCCCTCGATGCAGTCGTCATGGAAGGGGCAGCCGCTCGGCGCGGTGTCGGTGGGCAGGCGCGGCACGCGGATATGGCCCATCTCGCAATGGCCGATGCCGCGGGTCGGCTTGCCGTTGATCACCAGCCCGACGCCGACACCGGTGCCCACGGTCACATAGGCGAAGTCGCTGAGGCCCTGCCCCGCGCCCCAGCGCATCTCCGCCAGCGCTGCGCCGTTGACGTCGGTGTCGAACGCCATCGGCACCGGGAAGGGCGCGGCCAGGCGGCGGGCGACATCCGTACCGCTCCAGCCAGGCTTGGAGGTGGTCAGGATATGGCCGAAACGATCATTCGCGGGGTCGAGGCACACCGGACCGAAGCTCGCGATGCCGAGCGCTGCGAAGCCGTGCGTCGCCCACCAGCCCGCCAGCACCGCTTCCAGCGCCGCGAGCGTCTTTTCGGGTGCCTCGGTGGGCACGATGTCCTGCGCGAGGATGTCGCCCGGGCCGCGGGCGAGGGTGAGGATGCACTTGGTGCCGCCCAGTTCAATACCGGCGACGGGGAGGGCCGCGGTCGACATCAGCGGAACATGCCCCGACCGGCCTGCTTGCCCATGCGATCGATCGCCAACGCCATCTCTCTCCCCCTCGACCGGCAGCGGCCCGGCCGTTTCACCAACATCATCGCCTTCCTCTGCCGCGCGCGAGCGTCGGGCACAAGATTAAAGTTATTCAGTTGATTTAATGATGGGTCAAGCCGTGGCGGCCGCGCCGTCAGCGGTGTCTTTCCACAGCGCGCTGCTCTTGGGCAGCAGGAAATAGCTGAACGGCAGGATGGCCGCGCCGACCGCGGGGGCGTCGGCGGAAAGCTGCGCGCGGGCGATTGGTGCCAGCGCGGGGGCATTGTCGCCCTGCTCGGCGACCAGCGCATTGGCCCGTTCCGCCAGACGATCGACATGGCGGCGCGGCAACCGGCCGCCGATCAGCACCGTCTCGGGATTGATCAGGCAGTTCACCGCCAGCAGCGGCGCGACCAGCAACCGTGCCGCTTCCTCGATCCAGGCGTCGACCACCGCTTCGAGCTTCGGGTCGTCGCCGTCGCACGTCAGCATGTCCTGCACGCTATAGCCCGCCGCCTCCAGCGGCGCGGCAAGGCCGGACAGGGACACATGCGACTGGATCTGCCGCACCACGCCGTCGGAGTCGCGGTAGGTGAGGAATCCCAGTTCGCCGCTGCGCCCGGTGGCGCCGCGGAAGTAATTGCTGTCGATCACCAGACCACCGCCCAGCGCCGAGGAAATCAGGATGTAGAAGAAGCTCGAATGCTGGAGGCCGAGCCCCAGCTGCAGCTCGCCCATCGCGGCGGCGGCGGCGTCGTTCTCGACGAACACCGGCACGTCCAGCGGCCAGGCCAGCAGCTCGGCAAGATCGGTCTGCTCCCAGCGACGATACGCATCGGGCTTGCCGGGCAGCTCGATCAGCCCCAGGTCGTCCGGCGTCGCAACGCCCAGCCCCACGATGCGGCTCGCATCGACCTGGGCCGAGGCGATCAGCATCTCCACTTCGGCATGATAGAATTCGGCCACCTGCTCCGGCAGCGCGAAGTCGATCTCGCGCGATACCCGCGCGACGGTTTCGCCGAGGAAGTCGACCAGCACCAGCGTCACATGGTCGCGATCGATATTCAGCCCCAGCGAATAGCAGGCCTGCGGATTGATGATCAGATTGGTCGGCGGCTGGCCTCGTCCGCCGAACCGCCGCCCCGCCTCGCGGATCAGGCCGTCGGCAAGCAGCCGCTTGGTGATGTTCGCGATCGCCGCCGCGGTCAGCCCGGTGATCCGCGCCAGATCGACCCGGGTCAGCGATCCGTTGGCGCGGATGGCATGCAGCGTAACGCGCTGATTGTGATCCGCAGCGCGTTCCAGATTGGTCCCGGAAAGGCGGATTGGAGGGCGACCGCTACTCATGTTGATTGCGATAACAGTCGATTTGCGGCCAGGGTGCAAGCGTGGAACCGTTCTCGCCGGTTGAATTGCGAAACTTGGTGAATAAAAACCTAGCCGTGACCGTTCCACGGAATGCGACACCCGCGCCGCCGCGTTGGCGGGCACGGCAGCCTCTTGGGGGAAGAAGATCGATGCGCAGTTTCACCCGCGCGATGCTCGCCGGTGCCGCAATGCTGGCGATGACCGCCGTCCAGGCGGCCGAACCAGACAATGCCGGGCCGTACAATGCCAGCTTCCTTGCCGGGGGCATCGGCATCGACCGGCCGCTGAGCGGGGCGGACGCGCTGCTCCGGTCCGGCGCGCCGGTGACCTTGTCCGCCTGGGTGAAGCCCGATCTCGTCCAGCAGGGCGTCGTAACCCTGATCGCGTTCGGCGATCCGACGGGCGATTGCCGCTGCCTCGGCCTGCGCAACGGCACGCTGCACTTCTTCGGCAGCGGCACGGCGGTGAACAGCACGCCCAAGCTCGCGGCCGGTCGCTGGGCGCATGTCGCCGCGGTGATCGAGGGGGGCCGGGTGCGGCTCTATCTCGACGGCAAGCAGGTCGGGGAAGGCGCGCTCAACGGCTCGGCGGTCGCCTCCCGCCTCGCCCTCGCGCCGGTCACGCCGGGCCAGCCGCATTTCGGCGGATCGCTGGTCCAGGCGCAGCTGCGCGGCGTCGCGCTGGGTGTGACCGAAGTGCAGGGCGAGGCCGCCGCCCCGCCCGCCTTCGACCTCGTCCAGATGTGGCAGGTCGGTGTCGGCTGGAACCTGCAAAAGACTGCCAATATCGGCATGACGCGCCAGCAGGACCCCTGGACGCTGCCGCAGAGCGACACCGCCTATTCGCCCCCGGTCGCGAAGCCGGTGCCGGTGCTGCCGAGCCTCGCCCCCACCGGCCCCTCGCGCTGGCAGATCAACGGCTGGCAGCTCGCCGCCGCCCCCGGCGTCCCCGCCGACGGCAGCACATTGTCCAGGCCCGGCCAGCCCGAAGGCACCTGGCATGCCGCCGTCGTGCCCGGCACGGTGCTGACCACGCTGGTGGATCGCGGCATCTATCCCGATCCCTATTACGGGCTGAACAACCTCAAGATTCCCGAAAGCCTCGCGCGGCAGGACTATTGGTATCGCACCAGCTTCACCGTCCCAGCCGAAGCGGCCGGCAAGCGGCTGACCCTGGTGTTCGGCGGCATCAACTATGCCTCCGAAGTGTGGGTCAACGGCCAGCGCCAGGGGGAGACGCGCGGCGCCTTCATCCGCGGCCAGTTCGAGATCACGCCCGCCGCCGGCGAGAACGTCGTCGCGGTGCGCGTATCGCCGCCGCCGCATCCCGGCATCCCGCACGAACAGTCGATCAAGGCCGGCGTCGGCGAGAATGGCGGCCAGCTCGCGATCGACGGCCCCACTTTCGTCGCGACCGAGGGCTGGGACTGGATCCCCGGCATCCGTGATCGCAACACCGGCATCTGGCGCCCGGTCGAGCTGGTCGCGACCGGCGACGTCAAGATCGGCGACCCGCATGTCGTGACCGACCTGCCGCTGCCGCGCACCGACAGCGCCGACGTCTACATCACCGTGCCGTTCGAGAACCGCGCCGCGACCGCCCAGCCGGTGACGATCCGCGCCGCGTTCGACGATGTGATCGTGGAAAAGACCGTCACCGCCCAGCCCGGAAAGGGCGAGGTCCGGTTCACGCCCGCCGAGTTCCGCCAGCTGACCGTGCGCAACCCCAGGCTGTGGTGGCCGAACGGCTATGGCGACCCGGCGCTGCACGACCTCAAGATCGACCTTGCGGCCGGCGGCCAGCCGAGCGACACGCGCGCACTCCGCTTCGGCATCCGCGAGGTGAGCTACGACCTGTCGCTGTTCGATCATCTCGGCCAGCTGCGTCGCGTCAACGTGCAGACCACCGATGGCGGCCTGGCCGGCCAGCAGCTGATCGACGTGCGCCACGAAGCACTCAAGCGCAGCCCCACCGGCTGGGCCGAGTCCCTCACCCTTGCCGGCGAGACCTCCAAGGCGGTCACCGCGATCCCCGACGAGACGCTGCCCGAGCCGCATCTCGTGCTGCGCGTCAACGGCGTGAAGATCGCCGCGCGCGGCGGCAACTGGGGCATGGACGATGCGATGAAGCAGGTCAGCCGCGAGCGGCTCGCCCCCTATTTCCGCCTCCAGCGCGAGGCGCACATGAACATCATCCGCAACTGGATGGGCAACAACGACGAAGAGGAGTTCTTCCAGCTCGCCGACGAGAACGGCATGATGGTGCTCAACGATTTCTGGCAGTCGACCCAGAATTTCCAGGTCGAGCCGGACGACGCGACGCTGTTCCTCGACAATGCCCGCGACGTGGTGGCGCGCTATCGCAACCATCCCTCCATCGTCGTCTGGTTCGGCCGCAACGAGGGCGTGCCGTACCCCACGCTCAACGAGGGCCTGGACAAGCTGATCCGCGAACTCGATGGCACGCGCTGGTACACCGGCAGCTCGAACGAGGTGAACCTGCAGGGTTCGGGCCCCTATAACTACCGCAAGCCAGAGGGCTATTTCACCGATCTCGCCACCGGCTTCTCGGTCGAGACGGGCACGCCGTCGCTCTCGACGCTCGAGTCCGTGGGAGCGACGGTGCCCGCCAAGGATCGCTGGCCGCTGTCGGACACGCTCGCCTATCACGACTGGCATTTCGGCGGGAACGGCGACAGCAAGACGTTCATGGCTGCGCTCAACACCATGTTCGGCCAGCCGCTGAGCTTCGAGGATTTCGAGCGCAAGGCGCAGATGATGAACCTCGAAACGCACAAGGCGATGTATGAGGGGTTCCTGGGGCACCTCTGGACCAAGAACAGCGGCCGCCTGCTCTGGATGACCCACCCGGCCTGGCCATCGAACAGCTGGCAGATCTACAGCTGGGACTATGACACCCAGGCTTCCTATTACGGCGCCAAGACCGCAGCCGAGCCGGTGCACATCCAGCTCAACCTGCCGGACAACCAGCTGGTGGTGCTCAACACCACCCGCGACGATTTGCGGGGGCTCACTGCCAAGACCCGCGTCGTCAGCCTCGACAATGTCCAGCTGTTCGCGCGCACCGACAAGGTCGACGCGCGCGCCAACCGCGTCACCACGCTCGACGACGTGCCGCTGGACCGGCTCTATGCCGCAAGCCCGATGCTGCTCGTCGAGCTGACGCTGACCGACGCAAAGGGCACTCCGCTCTCGCGCAACTTCTACTGGCGCGGCCGCGACGACACCGCCTACCGCGCGCTGGAGAGCCTCGCCTCGGTGCCGCTGGAGGTGCAGGCAAGCACGCCCAAGGTCGACGGCGAGGACAAGGTGATTGCGGTCACCGTTTCGAACAAGAGCACGGTGCCGGTACTGAACGCCAAGCTCACCCTGGTCGATGCCGAGGGCAAGCGCATCCTGCCGGCCTTCTACAGCGACAATTACGTCTCGCTGCTGCCGGGCCAGCACCGCGTGTTGAACGTGCGCTATCCGGCGAGCGTGACGGCGGCGGCGCACCTCGCGGTGCGGGGGTGGAACGTCAACGCCGCCAATGTCGCGGCGACGGGGAAGTAACTCAGCGGCCGGCGGACTGAAGATCCGCCGGCGTGCTGCCCGAGGCTAGGTACAAGGCTACGCTGTCCGCCAGCCGAGCGCTTTTTGCCTGAACCAGCTGCACCGATGCCTGCGATGCCGCCGAAGCCGCGTTGAGCAGCTGGAGCGTGCCGAGCGCGCCCAGTTCCACCTGCCGCCGCGTCATCGCCAGCGTCCGGCTCGCCGCGGCATCGGCGCGCGCGGCGGCGTCCAATGCCTCGGCATCGGTACGCAGGCCGGCGATCGCGTCGTCGACGTCGAGGAACGCCTGGAGCGCCGTGGCGCGATACTGCGCCTTGGCCTCGTCCAGCGCCGCTTCCGTCGCACGCTGCTGGTGCTTGAGCTGGCCGGCGTGGAAGATCGGCTGGGTGATGCCGCCGACGATCGAGAAGAACGGGTTGCCGTTCTGGAACATGTCGAGGAACTTGGTGGCCGACCCACCCGCGTTGCCGCTGAGCGTGATCGACGGCAGCCGCGCCGCGATCGCCGAACCGACATCGGCGGCGGCACCGCGCACCTGCGCCTCTGCCGCGCGCACGTCGGGGCGGGCAGCGACGATGTCCGCCGGCAGCGCCACCGGCAGGCTCGCCGGCAGCCGGAGATCGGCAAGCGTCGGCAGGTCGCCGGCGGTGCCGGGTGCCTGGCCGGTCAGGATCGCGATCAGCCCCGCCTGGTGCTGCGCCTGGCGGAGCAGCGGCGGCAGCGTCGCCTCGATCGTGGCGAGCGCGGTCTGCTGCGCGCCGACATCCGCCTCGCCGATATCGCCCAGCTTGCGGCGCTTCTCGAGCAGATCGACCAGATCCCGGTTGTCCCGGATCGCCGATTGCGTCGCTTCGATCTGGGCCTGCAGCGCCGCATGCTGGATCACGGCGAGCACCAGATTGGCGACCGCGGTGGCCTGTGCCGCATGCAGCCGGTGCGCCGCGACGTCGGCCGCCGCGCGCGCCGACCGGACCTTGTTGCGGCCGGCGCCGAACAGGTCGAGCGGATAGGCGACGGTCAGCTGGGCGGTGTGGAGCGTGTAGAGATAGGTGTTCTGGTCGGCGAGCGGACCGGACAGCGCCTTGGAGATTCGCGTGCGCTGGGCCTGGTAGTTCGCGTCCACCTGCGGCCCCGTGCTGCCCGAGGCGGCCTTGGCCAGTTCCTGCGCCTGCCGCAAATTGGCCTCGGCGGCGGCGAGGTCGTTGTTGTGCGCCAGCGCCTGCGCGACCAGCGCATCCAGCCGGGCGCTGCCGAAGCCCTGCCACCAGTTCGGCACCACCGCCGCACCGGCGACCAGCTGCTGCGCGGCGCCGCTGGCCGGGGCGAGCGGCCCCGGCGTCTGCGTCGGCGGGGTCGGCACCTTGTTGGTCAGGTCATGCGGGCCCACCGTGCAGCCGGCGAGCAGGGCGAGCGGGATCATCGAAGTGCGGCGCATCATGCCTGCTCCGTCGGGGTGCCGTCGACATGGTGGCGACGGACGGTATGGCCATGCGCCCCCTGGTGACGCGAGAATTTGAGGATCAGCGGCGGCAGCACCAGCAGGATCAGCAGCGGCGCGAGCGTCATGCCGCCCACCACCACCAGCGCCAGCGGCTTCTGCACCTGGCTGCCGATGCCCGTCGACATCGCCGCGGGCAGCAGGCCGATCGCGGCGGCGAGGCAGGTCATGATCACCGGGCGCAGCGCATGCTTCACCGTCGCCGCCATCGCGGTCGTGTGATCCATGTCTTCGTTGACATTCTGGTTGAATGTGCTGACCACCAGAATCCCGTCCATCACCGCGATGCCGAACAAGGCGACGAAGCCGATCGCAGCGGAGATGCTGAACGCCGTCCCCGTCAGCGCCAGCGCCAGCACGCCGCCCACCATCGCCATCGGGATGACGCTGAACGCCAGCAGCGTGTCGCGGATCGAGCCGAAGTTCGCGAACAGCAGCACCAGGATCAGCACCAGGCTGATCGGCACCACCACCTCCAGCCGGTTGACGGCGTTGGTCAGGTTGCCGAGCTCGCCCGCCCATTCGAGGTGGTAGCCCGGCGGCAGCTGGACATGCTTGGCGATGCGCGCCTGCGCTTCCCCAATCGTGCTGCCCAGGTCGCGTCCGCGGACGCTGAACTTGATCGGGACATAGCGTTCCTGGTGCTCGCGATAGATGAACGACGCGCCCGAGGTGAGCTTGACCGTCGCCACTTCGGAGAGCGGCACCTGGATGATGCCGTTGCCGGTCGGGGACGGTGCGCCGATCTGGATGCGGCGGATCGACTCGATGTCGTCGCGCTGCGCGGCATCGAGCCGGACGACGATCGGGAAGTGCCGATCGGTCGACTTCTCGTACAGGTCGCCGCTCGACTGGCCGCCCACCGCCGCCGCGACGGTGGAATTGATGTCGTCCGGCGTCAGCCCGTACCGGGCGGCGGCGGCGCGATCGACGTCGATGCGCACCGTCGGCTGGCCGAGCGAATCGGAGATGCCGAGGTCGGCAACGCCCTTCACCTGCGCCATCTGCGCCTTGATCTGGTTGGCGATCGATTCGAGCGTCTCGAGATCGCTGCCATAGATCTTGAGCGAGTTGGAGCTCTTCACCCCCGACGACGCCTCTTCGACGTTATCCTGGATGTATTGCGAGAATTCGAACTCGACGCCCGGATATTTCGCCTGGAGCCTGGCCTGCAGCTCGGCGGTCAGCTTCTCCTTGGTCACCCCGCTCGGCCAGCTGTCGAAGGGCTTGAGCGGCGTGTAGAATTCGGCGTTGAAGAAGCCGGTGGGATCGGTGCCGTCATCCGGCCGGCCATGCGTCGAGACGACGCGATCGACCTCGGGATAGCTGGCGATGATCTTGCGGATGCCGTTCACCGCATCCTCGCCCGCCTCGAGCGAGATCGACGCCGGCAGGCTGGCGCGGATGTAGAGATTGCCCTCCTCCAGATGCGGCAGGAACTCGACGCCTAGCACGCGAATCGTCGCGAAGGAGCCGAACACCAGCAGCCCCGCAAGCGCGAAGGTCAGCACGCGATTGGCGATGGCGAAGGCGATTGCGGGCTCCAGCACGCGGCGGATCTGCCGCACCACCCAGGTATCCACTTCCTTCAGCTTGTCCGGCAGCAGCAGCGCGGAGAGCACCGGCGAGACGGTGAACGCCGCCAGCAGACCGCCGGCGATGGCATAGGCATAGGTCTTGGCCATCGGGCCGAAGATATGGCCCTCCACGCCGGTCAGCGTGAACAGCGGCAGGAAGCTGGCGATGATGATTGCGGCGGCGAAGAAGATGCCGCGGCTGACGTCGCTGGAAGCGTGCAGGATCGCCGAGAAGCGGTTGGCGGGCGTCGCATGGATCCGCCCTTCGGAGATCGCGGTCGATCGGTCCGCCAGCCTTCGGTAGATCGCCTCCACCATGATCACCGCCGCATCGACGACCAGGCCGAAATCGAGCGCGCCGAGCGACAGCAGGTTCGCCGATTCGCCCTGGATCACCAGGATCAGCACCGCGACCGACAGCGCGAACGGGATGGTGATCGCCACGATCAACGCGCTGCGCAGGTCGCCCAGGAACAGCCACTGCAGGATGAAGATCAGCAGCACGCCTTCGAGCAGATTGTGCATCACCGTCTTGGTGGTGACGCCGATCAGGTCCGAGCGATCATAGATGCGCTCGATCTTGACCCCCGGCGGCAGCACGCCGCTGGTGTTGATCTCCTCGATCTCGGCCTTCACGCGGTTGATCGTCGGCAGCGACTGGGCGCCGCGCTGCATCAGCACGATGCCCATGACGATGTCGTCGTCCTGGCCCTCGCCTGCCACGCCCAAGCGCGGCAGGTTGGCGATCTTCACCTGGCCGACATCGCGCAGCAGCACCGGCGTGGTGCCGGCCGTGCCGACCAGCACGTTGTTGATCGCGTCGACCGACTGGATCAGGCCCACGCCGCGCACGATCGCCGCCTGCTCGCCGAAATTGACGGTCTGGCCGCCGACGTTCGAATCGCTCTTGCCGATCGCGGCCAGCACCTGCGGCACGGTGATGCCGTGCGCGGTCAGCTTGTCGCGATCGAGCTGGACCTCGTAGGAGCGCAGCTTGCCGCCCCAGCCGGTCACGTCGATCACGCCGGGGATACGCTTGAAGCGGCGCTGAAGCACCCAGTCCTGGATGGTCTTGAGGTCCATCACCGAATAGCCGCTGGGGCCGCTCAGCCGGTAGCGATAGATTTCGCCGATCGGGCTGGTCGGCGAGATCAGCGGCTGGGCGTTGTTGGGCAGGGTGCCGAGCTGCGACAGGCGGCCGAGCACCATCTGCTGGGCCTGCTCGTGCGTCACGTCATAGCTGAACTGGATCTTCACGTCGGACAGGCCGAACAGCGAGATCGAGCGCACCGCGGTGAGGTGCGGGAGCCCGGCGATCGCCACTTCGATCGGGGTGGTGACGTTGCGCTCCATCTCCTCGGCGGAGATGCCGTCGCTCTGCGTCACCAGCTCCACCATCGGCGGCACCGGATCGGGATAGGCCTCGATGTTGAGGTTGAGGAAGCCGAGCACGCCCGCCGCGATCATGCCGATCAGCAGGGTGAGCACCAGCATCCGCTGGCGCAGCGCCATTTCGACGAGGCGGTTCATTCGCCGAGACCCGCCTCGTTGACGAACAGCGCGCCCTTGGCGACGATCCGGTCGCCCGGGGCGAGGCCGCTGAGCACGCGCGTGAGCCCGCCATCGGTCTCGCCGATCTGGACCGGTCGACCGTAGATCAGCCCGTCCTTGGCCTTCACCCAGACGCGGGTGGTGTCGCCTTCATGGATCACGGCGACGGCGGGCACGAGCACGCCCTTGCCGTTGTCGACCGGGCGGCGGATCGTGAACGACGCGAACATCTGCGGCTTCAACTCGCCTCCCGGATTGGCGATCGTCGCGCGCACCGGCAGGCGGTGCGTGGTGGGATCCAGGCCTGCGGCGACATTGTCGATCGTTGCGGTGAATTCGCGGCCGGGTAGTGCAGGCGTGGTGACCACCACCTGATCGCCGACGCGGATGCTCGCCGCCTCGCTCTCGGCGAGCTGGGCGACCAGCCAGACGCGGGCGGAATCGGTGATCGTCATCACCGGCGTCGCATTGCCGCTGCTCAGAAACTGGCCGGGCGCGACGTTACGATCGGCGATGATGCCGGAAACCGGCGCACGATACACGGTATAGGCCGAGGTGCCGACGCCTTCGGTCTTGCCGAACAGGGCCAGGCGGTCCTGGGCAGCCCGTTGGGCCGAGTCGGCCTGACGCGCGGCGGACTGGGCCGCGACGAAGTCGGCCTGGGCCTGGAGATAGTCCTTCATCGCGCCGCCGGCGGTCTCGGTGATCGCCTTCTGGCGGGCGAGATTGCCCTGGGCGATGCGCAGCGCCTCGGCGGCGCTCGCCCGCTGCGCGCCGGCGCTAAGCAGGGTGTTGCGCGCATCGATCAGCTCGGGCGACGCAATGCGGAGCAGCGGCTGGCCGCGCGTGACGCGCTGCCCCGGCTCCACCAGCACCTGCAGCACCTGTCCGGAGAAGGGGAGGACGATCGGTGTGCTGTGGTCGCCGTCCGCCTGGATCGAGCCGCTGGCGCGCACCAGCTCGACATTGGCGCCGCCCTGCACGGTGGCGAACTGCATCTGCGCCAGCTGCTGCTGCGTCGGGCGGAAGGCGCCCGGTGGCACCGGCGTATCGGGGACGGGCTTGGGGGCCAGGGCGGCCTTCACGATCAGGATCAGCGCCAACAGCGCCACCACGGCGATCACGATCGCGCCCACCAGCACCCCCTGCGAACGTACCGTCAGCCGGCGGGCTTCCGGGAGGGTGTTGCTTTCTACCGTATGTCCAGTCACGAAAATCCCCTAACGGGTGCAATATAGCAGACACACCTGCGTTGCGGTTGATGCTGCAGCGCGCCATTATTGAAGCCGACTGACAGGAAGCTTACGGGAAAGTGAAATCGTGCGGGTGCTGATGATCGAGGACGACCAGCCGCTCGCCGATGCGCTGACCGAGGCGCTGAAGCGACGCGGCGTGCAGAGCGACGTGGCGTCCAATCTCGCCGACGGCCGGCAGATGCTGGCAGCCGCACGCTATGCCGCGCTGTTGCTCGATTTGGGGCTCCCCGATGGCGACGGGCTCGCGCTTGTCCGCACCCTTCGGGCGCAGAACGACCCCATTCCCGTGATCGCCGTCTCCGCCCGCAGCGCGCTGGACGCCCGCATCGCCGGGCTGAATGCGGGTGCGGACGACTATGTCGTCAAGCCGTTCGACGTTGACGAGCTCACCGCGCGACTCCACGCCGTGCTGCGGCGGCAGGGCGCGTTGGCGGGCGCGGAACTGCGCTTCGGCAATGTCCGCTTCGACACTGCTTCGGGCGACCTGATGGTGGCGGATGCGCCGGTAATCCTCACGGCGCGGGAACGGCAGTTCGCCGCGCTGCTGCTCCGCCGGTTCGGACAGGTGGTCAGCAAGCAGCTTGCCGAGGACCAGCTCTACGGCCTTACCGAGCCGGTGGGGTCGAACGCGCTGGAAGTGCAGGCCTATCGACTGCGGCGCAAGCTGGAGGCCGCGGGCGCCACGCTGCGGATCGAAACGATCCGGGGTGTGGGCTATATGATGCGCGACGCCACGTGATGGCCCGCCGCGTCCGGCCGCGATAGAGCCGACTCATGAAGTTCTGGCCGCGTTCGCTGATCGCCCGAATCCTGCTGCTCGAGCTGGGCGCCATCGCGATTGCCGCCGTGGCGTTGCCGATGCTGCTCACCTCCTTCCTGCGCGACGAAGCCAGCCGGTACGAGCAGCGTATCCTTGGCGAGCAGGCCCGGGCCATCGCCCACGGGGTCACCTCGGGCGCGGAGGGCCCCCGGGTGCGCCTCGATCCGGTACTCACGCACCTCTATGCCTCTCCCTATGACGGGCGGGCCTATGTCGTCACAGACGGGGTCGGACGCACCTTTGCCGAAAGCCCCTATGCCGATCTCGTGCCCTGGCGCGGCGCGCCGCGAAAGGGTGTGCAGGTCGCGTTCCGGGCCGGCGCCTTTGTCGGTGTCAGCCAGCCGGTGCGCGCCGGTGCACAGCGCATCTGGGTGATCGTGACGCAGGATCGCACCGGCCCCGGCGCGATCCTGGACGATGTCGTCCACGGCTTTATCCGCCGCTACGATCCGGTGCTCGTCTCGATCCTGCTGTTGCTGCCGCTGATCAACAGCGCGCTGATCGCGCGGCTGTTCTTCGCGGTACGGGATGCTTCGCAACAGGCGGCGGCGATCGGCTCGCACAATCTGGGCGTGCGGCTCGACGAGGCGGCGCTGCCGCTGGAGGTGGCGCCGCTCGCCCATGCCACCAACGATCTGCTGGCACGCCTTCAGGCGAGCTTCCGCAACCAGTCCGAGTTCGTGGCGAATGTAGCGCACGAGCTGCGCACCCCGCTGACCGTACACCGCGTCGAGCTGGAGGCCGTGGAAGACCCGGCGCTCCGCGCCCGTCTGCGCAGCTCGGTGGACCGGCTGAGCCACGTTGTCGCCCAGGTGCAGGATCTCGCCACGCTGGAGGTGATGGCGGAAGACCGTTTCGAGACGTTCGACGCCGGGCGGCTCGCCCAGGAAACGATCGGCCTGCACGCGCCCCAGATCTTCGCGGCGGGCGACACGATCGCGCTGGACGCACCGGACGCACCCGTGCTGGTGCGCGGAAACCCCGTGCTCGCCGGGCTCGCGCTGGCCAACCTGATCACCAACGCCAGTCGCCACACGCCCGCCGGCACCGCGATCGAGATACTGGTCGCCCCGGACGGCGTCCTGCTGGTCCGTGACGACGGTCCCGGCATCGCGGCCTCCAACCCGCAAGACGCCACCGAACGCTATTGGCGCGCCGATCACCAGCGCTCCGATGGCGCCGGTCTCGGCCTGTCGATCGTCCGCCGGATCATGGACGTGCACAAGGGCCGGCTGGTAGTGCAGAGCCGGTCGGGCGAAGGCACCTGCATATCGCTCCGCTTTCCGCTCGCGCCGGCGGAGGCGGATGTCACCAGCCCGTCGTGATTCCGATCCGCACGTTGCGGGGCCGCAGCGGCGTCAACTGGTCGCGCAGGCTCAGGCTGAAGGGATTGCCGAAGGCGAACTGGTTGGCCCGGCGATCGGTGAGATTGTTCAGCGTGACGCTCAGCGTCGCCTTGCCCAGCCGGATCGTCCCAAAGGCATCGGCGGTCCAGTAGCGGCCCTGGCTCACGTCGAGAAAGTCACCGGTTCCCAGCACCGATCGGCCCGTATAGTCGGTCGCGACGCCGATCCGCGGCTGGCTGGGCAGTCCCTCCCAGCCATAGGACAGCGCGGCATGGGCAGCGAAAGGCGGCGTCTCCGGCAACCGCCTATTGTTCCGCTTCGACAGGTTGGCGATCGGCCCTTCGACATGATTGTCGGTGAACAGGAACGAGGCCTGCGCCCGCAGCCCCCGCACCGGCACCCAGTCGAGAGTACCTTCCACCGCCAGGATCTTCGCATCGCCGATATTGGCCGTGTAGGGCTGGCCACGCTGGGTGATCAGGTCTGCCTGCACATTCTCCCACCAGGCGGCGGAGATGCTGCCCGACGCGGCCAGGCCGGTCTCGCCGCGCCGCAACTTGCGCAGCCCCGCTTCCGCCACGGTGATCGCATCCGGCTTGTAGTCGGCGATGCGACCGACCCCCGGCGCCACCGCGAGACCACCGGTGCGGTAGCCTGTCTGGAAGCGGGCGAACAGCGCGAGATCCGCCGCGAGACGCCAGGAGGCGGCAACGGTCGGATCGAGGCGCCGCGTCAGTCGCCCCTTCACGAAGCTTGAGGGCCGCGCCTGGGCGGATGGATCGCCATCGGTTCGCGCGACGGAGTAGCGGGCGCCGGCGGTAATTGAAATGCGCGGCGTCAGCGCCAGCGTCGCCTCGCCGAAGGCGGACCCCGCATTGGTCACGTTGGTAACACCGACGATGCTTGCGTCGCGCCCCGCCTGCGTCACCGTGCGGGTCAGCACGTCTCGGTCGCTGACGAGCGTGAAACCCGCGACCCAACTGCTGCCGTTCGGCAGCGAGCGCGATAGCCGCGCCTCCTGGCTGAGCAGCGCCTTGTCGTGGTTCGCGCGATACAGTGTCCGCGGGCCGGTCACCGTTCCGCGGGCATTGCGGGTGGTCGCATCGAAGGTCTCGCGCGTATCGTACTCGGTGATCCCGCTGGCGGAGACGAAGCGCAGGCCGCTGTCCCAGTCCTTGCTGACGACCACCCGACCGAACAGCAGCGCGTTGTCGAACGGCTGCGCGACCAGCGTGCGCCGCGCGAGCGTACTCTCGATCCGCTCGGCATATTGGCCATCGGCAGCGTCGATCCATTGTCCCGCGCCGCTCGCCTCCACCTGCCACCCATCGCCCGGCACGATCCGCAGCGCGGCTCGGAGGCCGCTGGTGTTGCTGCGGTTGACGTCCTGTAGCTTGCGATCCGTGTCGCGGATATACCCGCCTTCGCGCAGATGATAGCCGACCAGCCGGAGCCCCGCCGCGTCGCGGATCAGCGGCAGGTTGAGCATGCCGGCCAGGTCGTACCCCGGCTCGGCCCCTCCGGTAGAGGTGACGCCCGCGGTAGCGGCGGTAGTGACCCGGTCCAGTTGCACCGGATTCGACGTCAGGCGGATCACGCCGCCGATCGCGCCCGATCCGTAGAGCGTTCCCTGCGGTCCCTCGAGCACTTCCACGCTCGCCATGTCATACAGCCGGAGGCCGGGCTCGGGACCGGAATAATTTAGCTGCACGTCGTCGAGATAGACGCTGGTCGGCGCCTGGGTGCTGCCGTTGAAACTGCTGTCCGCGATACCGCGGATGAACACTTTATTGCGCCCCGCGCCCAGCTGGGTGCTCTGCAGGATCGGCACCTGGTGTGCAGCATCGCTGAGCGTACCCGTCGCGGTGGCAGGCAGGCTGGTCGCATCGGCCACCTGGGTGAGGCTGCCCGGGTAGCGCAGCAGCAGAACGCGCTGCTTGCTGGCAGTGACGATGATATCGGGCCCATGCACCGGCGCCGATGGATCGACGGGCTGCACTGTCGGTGCAGCCGCTGGCGGGGTACGGCGCATCGGTGCACGCTCGATCCGGTATCCACCGCCGCGAAGCGCGCGCGCCCGGTAGCCCGTACCCCGGAGCAACTGCCGCAGCGCCGCTTCCACGCTGCCCGCGCCGCGCACAGCGGAGGTCGGGACTGCTCGCAACCCGCTATCGGTGCTGACGATGTCTACCCCGGTTAGCCGCGCCAACTGTCCGATCGCGACGTCCAGGGTGGACGGGGGAAGCGTGATCGTGCTGCGCTGGGCCAGAGCAGGCGGGGCCGCTGCTCCCAACAGGAGCGCGAGGCTAAGGGGCGCGAGGCTAAGGGGCGCGAGCCCCCTGCGGTTCCAGAATCCACTGATCGCCGTCACGGCGCCACGTCGCGCCGATCAATTCGGCCAAGCGCGGCACATCGCGGTCGGCGATGCCCGAGAAATGAACGACACCCGTGAACGGCCTTTCCGAGAGCGTGCCCCGCAGAGCGATTTCGGTGCCGTAAAGCCGTTTCAGCGACCCTGCAACCTCACCCAAGGGTTGCCCTGCAAAGCTCAGACGTCCGCTGCGCCAGCCGCCGATCAGATCGGTTGCGACGCGGGTGCGCGCCAGGCCGGTGCCGTCGTCCCGCGCGGAAAGCGCATCGCCCGGGTGCAGCGTCGTCGCCGCGCCGCCGGCCTGGAACGCCACGGAACCTTCAGACACCGCGACGGTCATGTACCCGGCGACATGGCTCACATTGAACACGGTGCCGAGATCCTGCACCGCAACGCCGCCCACCTTCAGCGTGAACGGCGCCGCAGCATCGTGCCGCACCTGGAACAATGCCTCGCCGCGATCGAGCGTCGCGACCCGCGGGTTGGCACGATCCAGCGTCAGCCGGGTGCCACCGCTCAGTTCGATGCGGGTGCCGTCGTCCAGTGCGATCGTCTGGCGTTGACCGTCGCGCGTCGCGACCTGATAGGTCTGCGCCCGCGGCTGGACGGTCGGCACGATCGCCAGCGCCACTGCGGCCGCCGCCGCGACGCCGCCGCCCCACCAGAGCCAGCGGCGCGGCGCGGGGAGATTGTCGTTGCCGGCCTCTGGAAGCGGTTCCGGGAAGCGCGCGGCGACGATCAACCGGTCCGCCGCCGCGACCCGATCATAGGCGTCTGCATGGGCGGGGCTTTCCTCCAGCCAGGCGATGAACGCAGCCCAGCAGGCCTCGTCCGCTTCCGCCAGCCGGAGCTGCCAAGCGATCGCCCTTTCGGTCGCGTCTGTCGTTTCAACCTGCAAGGTCGGAACCCCTTTCATGATCGAGACGACGCGACAGGACGGAATCCGCACTGCCGGAGTCGAGACGGTCCTGAATTTTCTTATAGGCACGTTGCAGCAATTTCTCGACGCCGCTCACGCTGATACCCAGTTGCTCGGCAATCGCGCGCTGCGGCCGTTCCTCGAGGCGGAACAGGCGCAGGGCCGTTGCCATTCGCTCGGGCATCTCGGCGATCGCCTCTTCCACCGCCTGCCATTCGCTGCGGGCGACCAGCGTACGCTCGGCATCAGGCACTTCCTCGGCACCGGGCTGCGTCTCCATCCAGCCAGCGTCGCGATTGCCGCGCCGGCCTGCAGCGATGCGGCGATCGGTGGCAAGGTTGGCGGCGATGCGATAGAGGAACGCTGCCGGTTGCGCGATCGGTTGCGCCGCCAGCTGGTCGATCCGCAGCCACATGTCCTGCAGCGCGTCTTCGGCATCTTCCCGATTGCCCAGCCGAGCGAGGAGCAGCCGCAACAGCATCGGCCGTTGCGCCAAAAATACTGCCTTCAGCCCGTCTTCACGCACCAGGTTCCGTTTCCCTGAGTGGTCAGGCGGGAAACGCCAGCCCCTCGGCAGCAGCCATGTCGGCGATCGGCAAGCGGTGCAAGGCCTTGGCTTCGCGAATTCGCGCCGATGCGATGGTATCTCCCGCACGCTCGCCAGCGCCGGGGTGGCACATCACCAGATGCATATGCCCCGGCTGGCGCAGGAAGCGCGGAAACAACGTCGCATAGTCGCGGCGGAAATCATAATGGCCGGCAAAGCCCTGATTGGTCCGCAAGCCAAGCTGTGCGGCAGATCGGCGCATGCCCCGGCTGTGCCACGCACTTCCGATCGCCTTGCCGGCAAAAGGCCGCAGCAGCATCGCCGCAGCATCGTCGGTGCAGTCGCGCACCCAGGCATTAGGCGCGCGGCCCAGCGTTTCCGCCAGCACCAAATCGCGGATGCCAGGCAGGGCGTGAGCATGCTGATGTCCGTCCACGAAAGCGGGCGGGCGACGAAGCGCGGCGAAAAAGGCATCGAACTGTGCCGAGATTTCCATGGCGATCTCGTCCAGCGGCACGCTCCAGCGGCCGGCGGCGCGAGTCAGCGGATCAATCTCCGGCATGCGACCGTCGGGCGCGAAGCGCGGCATCGCGGTGCGCGGCGTCTCGCCGGTGAGCGTCAGATGCAGGCCGATCTCCACATGCGCCGGCACGTCCGCCAGCATCCGCGCATCCTCCATCCAGCCAGGCATCACCGTCATGCAGCTGACGGCGTTGATCTTCCCCGCCTGGGCCAGCGATACGATCGCGGCGCTGATCGCCGGCGAATAGGCGAAGTCGTCAGAGCAGAGGATGAGACGGGACAAGCACAGGTCCTTCGATATGCTGATATTGGCGCTCGCGGATGCGGTTGCTCAGCAACCGGCGGCGTTGCAGACGGCGTGCCAGGTAGGTGTAGAAGAACCAGTCGCCGGCGATCGGCGCGGCCGCCGAGTAGAGCAGGCGCTCGAACAGCGTCCAGCGGATCGAATCCCGATCGCGTTCGCGCAGCGAGGGCGTGCACCAGAGCTCTGCCGAATAGCCCATTCGACCCTTGCGCATCACGCGATGAATCACCTCGTGATCCTCAAGCACGAAATTCCAGCGCGCGGCGTCGAAGCCGCCCGCTGCGCGGAGTGCGCGCGTGCAAAAGGCCTGGCCCGCGCCACCCGCATGGCACTGCCCGGGCAGCAACCGCGCCGCGGCGAGGAAGCGCGCAGCCTCCGTTACCCGCGCCGGGTCGCTGATCTCCGGCGCGACGAAATAGGCCCCGGCGACGACATGGCCCGGGCGCGACAGGATCGCTTCCGCGGCGTCCAGATAATGCGGCGGGTAGACGGTATCGGCGTCGCAGGTTGCGACCCACCGCGTTCGCACCCAGGCGAGCCCGGCGCGCAGTGCCGCGACCTTGCCCGGCACGCGCTCGGTGATCAGCATATAGTCCAGCTTATGGGCGCGGCAGGCGGCTTCCGCTACGGCTGCGCTATCGTCGGTGGAGCCGTTGTCGACCAGCACCAGCGTGAAGGGCCTGGTCTGCGCGGCGAGGCTCCGGATCGTCGCGTGGAGATAGTCACGCTCGTTGAAGAACGGGATCAGCACCGTCCAGGCGCGATCGCTCCCTTGGGGCTGGCCTTCAAACGGGTCCTTCGCAAGATCCAGAAACATTGCCGCATGCATCCCATCGAGTCGAATGGGCGCAGAACACCGCCACCAGAATCAGGGGCGGACAAATGCTTGCCGCGGCCTGGTGCCTGGTCTGGCCAGTTCCTCCCCACCCGATCGAAAGACGATGTCTGCGGCACCGATCCACACGCCCCGCACGGAAAAATTTCGTTCCGGTTAAAATGCAGCAGCACGACGACACGCTCGCCATCTTCCGCACCTGCGGCCGCAAAAATATCGCACAAGACTCCGAGCGCGACTGCGATTATCCGGCCGGCCCCGTGGATCGTTCGACATCTGCACTTCCGCCGCGCGAGGGTGGCGCGTGGCACCGGATGGCCTGCGCCCTGCTGCTGTTCGTGCTGGTGGCGATCGCGCTGCGAGCACATGATTTCGGTAACCCCGTCATCCATGTCGACGAGCAATATTATCTCCTCGTCGGTGACCGCATGCTGCACGGCGCGCTGCCCTATGTCGATTTCTGGGATCGCAAGCCGCTCGGGCTGTTTTTGCTGTTCGCAGGCATGCGGCTGCTGCCGGGCGACGGCATCCTTGCCTATCAGCTCAGCGCCACCCTTTTCGCCGCGCTTACCGCCGGGCTGATCGCGCTCTCGGCGCGGCGGCTGGGGGCGAGCCGGATCGGGGTGATTGCGGGCGGATGCGCCTATCTGCTCTGGCTCGGCTATCTCAGCGGGCGCGGCGGTCAGTCGCCGGTCTTCTACAATCTGTTCATGGCAGCGGCCGGCTGGCTGACGCTGCGCCTGCCTGCCCTGGCAGCAGCACGCAACGGCCGGGCGATCGTACTGCAGGGCGCCGCAGCCTGCCTGCTTGCGGGGCTGGCGATCCAGACGAAATACACGCCCGTCGTCGAAGGAGCCTTCTTCGGCTTGGCGCACCTCTGGTATCTACAACGCGCCGAGACCAAGACTCCGCAACTCGCCGGTGCAGCCCTGCTGTGGGCGCTGCTTGGGCTCACCCCCACGCTTGCCGCGATCGCCTGGTACCACGCGCAGGGACCGGCAGCGTTCGCCAGCTTCTGGTTCTCCAACTTCGCGTCCGTCGCGCTGCGCCGCGGCTATCCCGCTGCGAAGATTGCCGGACGGCTCGCCGGGACGACGGCGCAGCTCTCGCCCTTCCTGGTCTGCGCCGCGCTCAGTTGGCGATGGCACCCCCGCGAGCGCCGTGCGGAACTTCGGGTTGCGTTCGGCTGGCTGGCCGCGGCGCTGATCGGCTTCGCGATGATTGGCGCCTTCTTCGACCACTATGCCCTCCCCCTGTTGGTACCGTTCGCCATCGTCGCCGCGCCGGCGCTGGGCCGTTCGCGGCAGACATTGGCGGCGAGTGCGCTGGCCGCTGCGCTTCTTTTCATCGTCCACGGGAACATCGAGCCCGATGATCGCGCCACCGCGCGCGCCGCCACCCGCATCCTAGCCGCCCATGCCGGCCATGTCGGCCAGGGCTGTCCCTATGTCTTTGCCGGCGACTCGGTCCTCTACCTGCTTGCGCATGCATGCGTACCGACCGCCTATGCCTTTCCCTCGACGCTCGCCTACGAGGCAGAGCAAGGCGCGACCGGGATCGACGAAGCCGCCGAGGTCCGTCGCATCATGGCAACCCGCCCGCCGGTGGTGGTGACGATGGCCCCGCCGCTGGCCCCGTGGAACCCCCACAGCCTGGCCGTGATGGCGCCGCTGCTCGCCCGCGACTATCGCCTGGCGCTGAACGCGCCGCGCGAGGAGAGCCATCTGCTCGTCTATGTCCGGCGCGATCTGGCGCGCTAGGGGTTTACACGAGGGCCTCGCTTCGGCTTGGTGCCGCCGACGTGCAAGAGAAGGGTTCCCGATGAAGCGCATCCTGTTGGTGGTCTTGGCCGCGGTCGTGCTGGTCGGAGGCGCCGCCTTCGCCTTCACCCGGATCAAGCCGAGCGGCATTCCCGTGGTCCGCGCCGTCGCCGTCGCGACGCTGCCGCACGATACCGGCTCGTTCACCGAAGGTCTCTTTTTCGATCACGGCGCGATGTACGAAAGCACGGGCCAGATCGGCGAGTCCGTCATCCGCAAGGTCGATCCCGCCAGTGGCAAGGTGGAGCAGGAAACCTCGCTTCCGGCACCCTATTTCGGCGAAGGCATCGTGGCGTGGGGCGACAAGCTCTATCAGCTCACCTGGCAGGACAAGACCGGCTTCATCTACGGCCTCGACAAGTTCGAACCGCGCGGCACCTTTTCCTACACCGGCGAGGGCTGGAGCCTGACGCGCAACGACAAGGCGATCATCATGAGCGACGGCACCCCGGTGCTGCGCTTCCTCGATCCGAACTCGATGCAGGTCACCTCCACGCTGCGCGTAACCGCCAATGGCTGCCCCGTCGCCAATCTGAATGAGCTCGAATGGGTCGACGGGCAGATCTACGCCAATATCTGGCAGACCAACCTGATCGCCAAGATCGATCCCGCCAGCGGCAAGGTCACCGGCTTCCTCGACGTGAGCGACCTTGGCCCGAAGGATCGCGGCACCGACAATGTCGCCAACGGTATCGCCTATGACGCATCGACGAAGCGCCTGTTCGTCACAGGCAAGCGCTGGCCGCAGCTGTACCAGGTGAAGGAAGGCGATGCCGTCGCCAAATCGTCCGAGGCGGCGAAGCTGACGAGCTGCAACCAGCAGCAATAAGCGGCTGCCGCGGGACCTTGCCCCCTTCCCCGGGCCCGCTATCACCGGCGGGCCTAGAACAAAGGGGAGGATCCATGGCCAGTCTGTTCCGTCTGAAACCCATCATTGCCGCGGAGGACCAGCCGCACGCGCACCGTCTGGCGCGTACGCTCGGCTGGTATCATCTGGTGGCGCTGGGGGTCGGCGCGATCGTCGGGACCGGCATCCTCACCCTGATCGGCGTCGGCGCCGACCGCGCCGGGCCTGCCGTGATTCTCTCGTTCGTCGTGGCGGGTGCGATCTGCGCCTGCGCCGCGCTCGCCTATGCCGAACTCGCGACGAGCATCCCGACCTCGGGCAGCGCCTATACCTACAGCTATGTCGCGCTGGGCGAGGTCGTCGCATGGGTGGTCGGCTGGAGCCTGCTCGCCGAATATACGCTGGTCGTCGCCACCGTCGCGGTCGGCTGGTCGGGCTATGCCACACCGTTTCTTCTTGGCCTGGGCGTGCCGGCCGAGCTGACCCATGGTCCCCAGATGACCGCGGGGCATGTCGCTGCCTGGGGCGTCAACGTGCCGGCACTGTTCGTCGTATGGCTGGTCGCCGGGTTGCTGATCCTCGGCACGAAGGAAAGCGCGACGTTCAATGCGATCCTAGTGGTCGTCAAGCTCATAGCGCTGGCGGTGTTCGTCGCCGTCGCGATGCCGCATTTCGATGCTGCCAATTTTGATCCCTTCGCCCCTTTCGGCTATTTCAAGCAGTCCAGCGATGGCGCCGAACGGGGCATGATGGCGGCGGCAGCGATCATCTTCTTCGCCTTTTACGGCTTCGACGCGATCTCCACCGCCGCCGAAGAAGCCAAGAATCCCGGCCGCGACCTGGCGATCGGCATCGTCGGATCGATGGTGGTGTGCGTCGCCATCTACATGATCGTCGCACTCGCCGCCGTTGGCGCACTCCATTACACCCGCTTCGCCGCCAGCCCCGAACCGCTGGCGCTGATCCTGCGCGAGATCGGCCAGCCCGGCGTCGCCAAATTCCTCGCGCTGAGCGCCGTCGTTGCGCTCCCCACCGTGATTCTCGGCTTCCTTTTCGGCCAGAGTCGCATCTTCTTCGTGATGGCCCGCGACGGGCTGCTGCCCAAGAGCCTCGCCAAGGTCTCGCGCCGCGGTTCGCCGGTGCGGATCACGGTGTTCACCGCGGCCATCGTCAGCTTCTTCGCCGCCTTCCTGCCGATCGACGAGATCGCCGCCCTCGCCAATGCCGGAACGCTGACCGCCTTTGCCGCGGTCGGCCTCTGCCTGCTGGTACTGCGCCGCCGCGCGCCGGACCTCGCCCGCCCGTTCCGCACCCCCGGCGCCTGGGTGGTGGGCCTTGGCGCGATCTTCGGCTGTCTCTACCTCTTCGTCAGCTTGCCGACCAAAACGCAACTCTGGTTCGGCTGCTGGAACCTCTTGGGTCTCGTCGTCTATTTCGCCTATGCCCGCCGCAACGCAGCAAAGGGTGACGCATGAGCGGTTGGACGATCGGAATCATCGGCGGTTCGGGCCTGTACGATGTCGAAGGCATTGAGGGCGGCCAATGGGTGGACGTGGCGAGCCCATGGGGCCAGGCGTCGGATGCCTGTTTCGTCGGCCATGTCGGCCATGTGAAGGTGGCGTTCCTGCCGCGCCACGGTCGGGGCCACCGCATCAGCCCCTCGGACCTCAACGTCCGCGCCAATATCGACGTGTTGAAGCGCCTCGGCGTCACCGACGTGCTCGCCGTATCCTCGGTCGGCTCGCTGGCCGAGGAGCGTGCGCCGGGCACCTTCACCATCGCCGACCAGTTCATCGATCGCACCAAGGGCCGCACGCCCAGCTTCTTCGGCACCGGCATGGTCGCGCATGTGTCGATGGCGGATCCGGTATGCCCGCGCCTTTCCTCGCTGGCAGCCGACGCCGCACGGGCGGCGGGCGCCGTGACGCATGTCGGCGGCACCTATCTCGCGATGGAAGGGCCACAATTCTCAACCCGCGCCGAGAGCAACCTCTATCGCAGCTGGGGCTGCGACATCATCGGCATGACGGCGATGCCGGAGGCCAAGCTCGCCCGCGAGGCCGAGCTTCCCTATGCCCTGGTCGGCATGGTCACCGATTATGACTGCTGGCGCGAAGGCGAGGAGGCAGTCGACGTGGCGCAAGTGATCGCCCAGCTCTCGAACAACGCCGAAAAGGCCCGCAAGATGGTAATGCACCTGCTCCGCAACCTCCCCGCCGAACGCACGCCGAGCCCGATCGATACCTGCCTCGACATGGCGCTGATCACCGCCCCGGCCGCGCGCGATCCGGAACTGCTGGCAAAGCTCGACGCCGTCGCCGGCCGGGCGCTTCGCTGATGGCGCGGCATCTTCTCGCCGCGGCGGCACTGCTCGCCGCCGCACCACCGGCGCTGGCGCAGGAAGCCCCGATCGATCGATCGCAGGATCTGCGCTGGCTGAGCGCCCAGTCGCTCGCGCTGGCCAGCCGCAGTTCCGCCCAGGGCTGGCGCGTGCTGGAGGGCGGGTTGCGCTGGCGGCGGGTGAAGGGCGACGGTTCCGGCCGGCATCCCGCAGTCAGCGATATGGTGACGCTGCATTATGCCGGCACCTTCGTCGACGGGAGCGAATTCGACAGCTCCTATGGCGGTCCGCCCGCGCGCTTCCCTCTCGATCGGCTGATCCGCGCCTGGCAGATCGCGGTGCCGCTGATGGGCGTCGGCGACACCGTCGAGATCGCGGTACCTGCCGAGCTCGGCTATGGCTTTCGCGGCAAGGGCCCCATTCCGGGCGGCGCCACGCTGCTGTTCAAGATCGAGCTGCTGGGCATCGGCGACAGCTGATACGAAAACGGCCCCGCTCCGGATCGGAGCGGGGCCGCGTTTCTGCGCCATAAGGCGATCGATCAGGCGAACCGGACCTGCGTCTTGCGGTTGCGATAGCGCATCGCGCCACCGATCGCGCCGAAGCCCAGGATCAGCATCGTCCAGCTTTCCGGCTCCGGCACGGCATTGCCGGCCGCAACCCAGGCCTTGAACACATCGGCGGTCGTGGCCTTGTACCCGCCATTGGCGAGCACATCGATCTTGGTGTTCCAGCCGATCGCGTCGAACAGTGCGAGGTCGGCCGCCGTCACCTCGTCCATGAGCCCGCCGCAGGTATAGGGGTTCATCACGCCCACGAAGTTGCTGCAGGTGTTGTTGGCCTTCCAGTGCGAGGCCTGCCAGCCGTCACCGTAATTCTCGCCGGTCGAGAAATAGGCGTCGCCCTGGAACGGCGTCGCGCCGCCATCGATCGAGAAATAGGACGGCTGGTTGAAGGCCCAGTTCAGCGAACCGTCGCCGCTGTAGCGGAACATGTCGGCGGCATAGGCCCACCAGTCGCCGTTGGTCTTGAAGCCGGAGCCGACCGAATAGTCGAAATCGTCCGCGCCGCTCAGGAAGCCGAGCGCATGGCCCATCTCGTGGATCGCCACGCCGATGAAGTCGACCGTGCCCTTCTGGATGCCGTTGGTCGGATCGAAGTCAAAGGCATAGGTGCTGGAGAACTGGATCTGTGCGTCCACCGCCGCACCCTGGCCACCGAGCGCCTTGAGGTTGGCGGAGCTGAGCGCCATCGTGCTGCTCAGGTTGGTGCCGTCCGGCGCGAGGCGGACGCCGTTTGCCGCAATACCGTCCTTGGTCAGCGGATTGGCGTAGGCCGGCACGATCGCGGTGACGCTGCCCTTGGCGCTGAGCGGCGCGAGATGCGCGAGCGCAACGGCGTCCAGCGCCGACGTGCCGGTCGCAGCCAGCGCGTTATAATAGGCGCCGATCGGCACATAGGTGGCGAGCGCGGAACGCGTGCCGCCGAGGATGTTCGGGCCCAGCGGCGCGAAGCCGACATTGAAGGTCAGCGAGACGTCGTTGGTGAGAACGCTTTCCCAATAGCTGGCGGCAATCTTGAAGCCGAGTTCCGCCTTGCTGCCCTTCACGCCGCCGATGTCGTTGAGCGTGATCGTCGGTTTGGCCGAAGCCGGCGCCGCCGCCGTGATCGCAAGGCCGAGCGCCGCCGTGGTCGCCAGCAGCGACTGTACCATCTTCTTCATCCAGACCCCCTTTAAGTCCTGAGCGATGATTCCTCGGTGCTCCCCAGAATCCGGAGTAACCGATTGTTAACCAGGGTGACCGAGCCGGGGGGAGGCGGTCAAGCTTCAAATGTCACGAAAAAGCAAAATTTTGAAATAGTGTGTCGTCGACGCCCATCGCGCTGCAGCACCCATTCCTTTGCGTTGCAGCACCGTACGTTAGCGCGACTTTCAGGCATAAAAAAACCGGCGCCTCCTTTCGAAGGCGCCGGCTTCCTTGTTTCCGGAACGGGTCAGGCCGCGAGCTTGCGCAGCACGTAGTGGAGGATGCCGCCGTTGAGGAAATATTCCAGTTCGTTGACGGTATCGATCCGGCAACGGGTAAGGAAGGTTTCCGACGACCCGTCGGCGCGGGTAAGCTTCACTTCCACGTCCTGGCGCGGGCGGAGACCCGCGACGCCGGTGATGGTGAAGGTTTCCGAGCCGTCCAGCTTCAGCGTCTCGCGGGTCACGCCCTCGGCGAACTGCAGCGGCAGCACGCCCATGCCGACCAGGTTCGAGCGGTGGATGCGCTCGAAGCTCTCGGTGATCACCGCGCGCACGCCGAGCAGGTTGGTGCCCTTCGCCGCCCAGTCGCGCGACGAGCCGGTGCCGTACTCCTTGCCCGCGACGATGACGAGCGCGGTGCCGTCGGCCTTGTGGCGCATCGCGGCGTCGTAGATCGGCATCACTTCGCCGGCATATTTGGTCATGCCGCCTTCGACGCCCGGCACCATCTCGTTCTTGATGCGGATGTTGGCGAAGGTGCCGCGGACCATGACTTCATCGTTGCCGCGGCGCGCGCCGTAGCTGTTGAAGTCCTTCTTGGCGACCTGGTGCTCCTGCAGGAACACGCCCGCGGGGCTGTCCGCCTTGATGCTGCCGGCGGGCGAGATGTGATCGGTGGTGATCGAATCGCCCAGGATCGCCAGCGGCTTGGCGTCGACGATGTCCTGCACCGGCGCCGGGGTCATCGACATGCCCTCGAAGTAGGGCGGGTTGTGGATGTAGGTCGAGCCGGTCGGCCAGCTATACGTGTCCGACACGGTGACGCTGATGCCCTGCCAGTGGCTGTCGCCCAGATAGACGTTGCCGTAGCGCGAGCGGAACATCTCGTCGTCGATGTTGGCCGTGATCAGGCCCTGGATTTCCTCGTTCGAGGGCCAGATGTCCTTGAGGAAGACCGGGCCGTTGGTGCCCTGGCCGATCGGCGTCTCGTACATGTCCTCGGTCACCGTGCCCTTCAGCGCATAGGCGACGACGAGCGGCGGCGAGGCGAGGAAGTTGGCGCGGACGTCCGGCGAGACGCGGCCCTCGAAGTTGCGGTTGCCCGACAGCACCGAGGCGGCGACGATGTCGTTGCCGTTGATCGCCGCCGAGATCGGCTCGGCGAGCGGACCCGAATTGCCGATGCAGGTGGTGCAGCCATAGCCGACCAGGTTGAAGCCGATCGCGTCGAGATCCTCGGTGAGGCCGGCCTTGTTGAGGTAATCGGTGACCACCTGCGAGCCCGGCGCCAGCGAGGTCTTCACCCACGGCTTGCGGGTGAGGCCCAGCGCGCGCGCCTTGCGGGCGACGAGGCCGGCGGCGATCAGCACCGATGGGTTCGAGGTGTTGGTGCAGCTGGTGATCGCGGCGATCACCACGTCGCCGTCGCCGATGTCATGGTCGCGACCCTCGACGCTCACGCGCGCGGGCTGCTCCTTCTTGTACACCTTGGTCAGGTCGCCGTTGAACACTTCGTCGACGCTGTCGAGGCTGACGCGGTCCTGCGGGCGCTTGGGGCCGGCGAGCGACGGACGCACCGTCGACATGTCGAGCTCGAGCGTGTCGGTGAAGATCGGCTCCACTGCGTCCTCGCCGTGCCACATGCCCTGCGCCTTGGCATAGGCTTCGACCAGCGCGACATTCTCTTCGCTGCGGCCGGTGAGGCGCATGTAATCGAGGGTCTTGTCGTCGATCGGGAAGAAGCCGCAGGTCGCGCCATATTCCGGCGCCATGTTGGCGATGGTCGCGCGATCGGCGAGCGTCATCGCGTGCAGGCCGGGGCCGTAGAACTCGACGAAGCGGCCGACGACGCCCTTGGCGCGCAGCATCTGGGTGACGGTGAGCACCAGGTCGGTCGCGGTGATGCCCTCGGCCAACTTGCCGGTGAGCTTGAAGCCGACGACTTCGGGGATCAGCATCGACACCGGCTGGCCGAGCATCGCGGCTTCCGCCTCGATGCCACCCACGCCCCAGCCGAGCACGCCCAGGCCGTTGACCATGGTCGTGTGGCTGTCGGTGCCGACCAGCGTGTCCGGATAGGCGATCGTTGCGCCGTCGGGCGCCTGCGAGGACCAGATCGACTGGGCGATATATTCCAGGTTGACCTGGTGGCAGATGCCGGTGCCCGGCGGGACGACCGAGAAGTTGTTGAGCGCCTTGGAGCCCCACTTGAGGAACTCATAGCGCTCGGCGTTGCGCTCGTACTCGAGCTTGACGTTGTCGTCGAACGCCTGCGGCGTGCCGAACTCGTCGACCATCACCGAGTGGTCGATCACGAGGTGCACCGGCACCAGCGGGTTGATCTTGGCCGCGTCGCCGCCGAGCTTGGTGATCGCATCGCGCATCGCGGCGAGGTCGACCACGCAGGGCACGCCGGTGAAATCCTGCATCAGCACGCGCGCGGGGCGATACTGGATCTCGCGGCTGGGCGCCTTGGGGTTCTGCTGCCAGTCGACGATCGCCTGGGCATCCTCGGGCGTGACGGTCACGCCGTCGTCGAAGCGGAGCATGTTCTCCAGCAGCACCTTCATCGAGAAGGGCAGGCGGCTGATGTCGCCGAGCTTCGCCGCCGCCTTGGGGAGCGAGTAGAAGCTGTAGGTCTTGCCGGAGACGGTGAGCGAGTCACGCGTGCCGAGCGTATCGTTGCCGATGGCGGTCATGAGGCGCGGGGTCCTTTCCCTGATCTGGTCCGCCGGGCGCTCGGTGGACGCAGCCCATTATAGGCCGCGCGGGCGCACCGTCGGGGTGCTGCGAATGCGAAGATTCGCGAGGGGCCTTAGCGCGGTGCGGCGGGGAGGGAAAGGGGACGTTGGTAGGGGAGCGGGTGGTGGTAGCGGTAACCCTTTTCGCAGTCGAGGCACAGGGAGCTCGCTCGCTAATGCCCAATCGTCACCGATTAGGCTCCTTTCACCTCGAACTTAAAGCCGTCGTCTCACCATAGGATTGCCATCGACAGCAACTGAGAATGGTCCGCCAGCTGGATTACTTCACCGGGCAACCCGACATTGCGACAGCAGAATTCGGCCTTATGCCCCAACGCTGATCGACAGCCATGAATCGACTTGTGATTTTAGGAAACCGGCCCGATCTCTAAATCGGAACTCGGCATAAAGGTTCAAGCATGCTGACCATTTACCTAGACGACAGCGACGCCGACACAGGCGCCGTCCTAACTATCGCCGGCTATCTGGCCGAGCAAGAAGCTTGGAAACGCTTCGAATCAGAAGCTGAGGCAATATGCCAGCAGTTTGGCGTCAATGTGATCCACTGCACGGAATTTGAAAAGAACAAGGGGTGCTTTGCGGGATGGTCAGTTCCTAAACGGACTGGTTTTTTGCTTGCAATCCGCGACGCGATGTTAGGAAACGTGATCTGCGGGATCAGCCGCTCGATGCCTAAAGATTACTACAAAGCTCGCAAAGCCCAACTGAGACTCAATCCTCAGATTGGTGCATATGGCTTCAGCTTTGGCACCATTGTTCACACACTATGCCACGGCAATGAGGTTGGACTGATGGAGCGTGTTGCAGCGGAAGGCGTAGCCTACAAGGTCGAGACAGGTCACAAGAACAACCCCGAACTCGCATCCTATATCCAGGGAGAAATAGAATGCGGCAACATACATGAATCTACAACGATAGAGTTTGTGGAAAAGACCAGCTGCCGCGCGATACAAATATCCGACCTATATGCATTTTACTCACGTAGAAGCGCTAATAAATGGTATAAATCAAAGGGCCGACTCACCTATTTTCCAGACATGATCGGGTTGCATTTTCAGCCACTCATCCCCCACTTCAACGGGATCGTGGAAGAGCCATATGTCAGTGCGACGAACCTCCGCACTGGAGACGAGTTCCAAATTAAGGGCCTAGTCACGGAGCTCTAGAGCTGTCAGCAAGTTAGTTACGCCCCACCCCATTGCCGTTTCCCGCCCCGCTGCTAGCGTCGCGCCCATGACCGAAGGCATGACCTATGGGCGCTATCTCGCCCTCGACCAGTTGCTCGCCGCCCAGCATCCGCTGTCGGACCGGCATGACGAGCTGCTGTTCATCATCATCCACCAGACCAAGGAGCTGTGGCTCAAGCAGATCCTCGCCGAGCTGCACCTCGCCAAGGGGCTGGTGCGCGACGGCAAGCTGATCGAGGCGTATAAGGGCCTGGCGCGGGTGAGCCGGATCCAGGCGGTGATGACGCTGAGCTGGGACGTGCTCGCGACGATGACGCCCAGCGACTATACCCGCTTCCGCTCGGTGCTCGGCGGCAGCTCGGGCTTCCAGTCGGACCAGTTCCGCGCGGTCGAGACGATGCTGGGCCTGCGCGGCGGCGGGGTGCCGGGGCCGCTGACCGACAAGGCCGCCGCGCTGCCGAGCCTGTGGGACGATGCCAATGCCGCTCTCGCCGCCGCGGGGTTCGCCCTGCCCGATGCCGTGCTGCACCGCGACTGGCCGACGCCCTATCAGCCGAACGACGCGGTCCGCGCCGCCTGGGGCCAGGTGTACCGCGACACCAATCGCTACTGGGACCTGTACCAGCTGGCCGAAAAGCTGGTCGACATCGACGATGCGATGGCGACGTGGCGGCACAAGCATGTGCTCACCGTCAGCCGGGTGATCGGCGGCAAGCCGGGGACCGGGGGCACGCCGGGGGTGTCCTATCTCGAATCGACCCTCGCCAAGCGCGCCTTTCCCGAACTCTGGTCATTGAGGACCGATCTGTGAGCAGCTTCAAGCACCTGTTCCAGCGGTCGCTGGCCGCCGCCCCCGACCGACTGCACTTCGCCGCACATAGCCATCACCTCTGGCCCGACGCCTCGTGGCTCGGCCAGCAGGCGGCATGGGATGATGCCGCCCGGCTCGCCGACCGCAAATGGGGCCGGGTGATGGACGCAATCTGGCCCGCCGCGCAGGCCCATGTCGCTGCCGAGCTCCACCTGCCCGATCCGTCGACGGTGGTGTTCGCGTCGAACACGCACGAGCTGCTGCTGCGGATCGTCTCCGCGATGGCGCCGCGCCGGCCGCTGCGCATCCTCGCCACCGACGGCGAGTTCCACAGCTTCCGCCGCCAGTCGCTGCGCTGGGAGGAGGCCGGCACGGCGGTGGTCACCCGCGTGCCGATGGGCAACATCGTCGCGACGGCGCAGGCGGGTGGCTTCGACCTGATCGTGGCGAGCCATGTCCAGTTCGGCACCGGCCATATCTTCGACGGCGTCGCCGAGCTTGCGGCGCTGGCGCGGCCCGAGGGGCCGTGGGTGCTGATCGACGGCTATCACGGTTTCATGGCGATGGAGACCGACCTGTCGGCGGTGGCCGACCGGGTGTTCTACGTCGCGGGCGGGTACAAATATGCGATGGCGGGCGAAGGCGTCGGCTTCCTCCACGCGCCGCCCGGCTTCGGGCCGCGACCGGAGATCACCGGCTGGTATGCCGAGTTCGAGGACCTCGCGCTGCCGCCGGGGCAGATCGGCTATGCGCCCGACGCGCGCCGCTTCCTCGGCGCGACCTTCGATCCCTCCGGTCTCTACCGTTTCGTCGCGGTGCGCGAGATGCTGGCGCGCGAGGGGCTGACCACCGCCGCGATCAACGCCCATGTCACGCCGCTACGCGCGCAGTTGCTGGCGGACTTCCCCCTCGACGCAGAGCGGATCAACCCCGCCGCGCCAGAGGCGCCGCAGGCCCGCTTCGTCGCGCTGCGCAGTCGCCATGCGGCGGACTGGCAGAAGGCGCTGCTGGAGGACGAGATCGTAACCGATGTGCGCGGCGACGTGCTGCGGATCGGGCTCGGCCTCTACCAGGACGCCCGCGACGTGGCGCGGCTGCGCGAGGCGCTCGCCGCGCTCTGATCAGGCGGCGGCGAGCGGGGCGAGGCCCAGGCGACGAATCTCGATCGCCGGGCAGCGGTTCATCACCACCTTCAGCCCTGCCGCCTCGGCGCGCACCGCGGCGGCCTCGTCGACGACATCGAGCTGCATCCACACCGACTTGGCGCCCGCGGCGATCGCCGCATCCACCACCTCGCCGGCATGTTCCGAACGACGGAAGATGTCGACCATGTCGATCGGCACGCCGATCTGGGCCAGTTCGCGAAAGACAAACTCGCCAAGGATATGTTCGCCGGTGATCTGCGGATTGACCGGGATCACGCGATAGCCATGCCGCTGTAACAACACCATGACGCCGTTGCTGGGTCGATTGGGGCGATCCGACGCGCCGACCATCGCAATGGTGCGCGTTTCCTCCAGGAGAGCACGGATGTCTTCGTCACGCGTCAGCGGCATGCATCACCTCTTTAGCCAAGTATAGACCGAATCGGCCAGCGCCACAAAGGATCCGGTAGAGTCCGTATCCCCCGCCGCGGGGGGTGTGCCCGCATCCGAGGCGGCGCGGATCGCCATAGCGAGCGGAATGCGCGCCAGGAACGCGATGCCGAGCGTCGCCGCGGCTTGCTCGGCACCGCCGCAGCCGAACGGATCCGAGACTTCGCCGCAGTGCGGGCAGCGATAGCCCGCCATGTTCTCAACCAACCCGACGATCGGCACGCCGGCCTTGTTGAATAGGTCGATGGCGCGCGTGGCGTCGATCAGCGCGAGGTCCTGCGGGGTTGAGACGATCACCGCGCCCACCGGCTTGTGCTTCTGGATCATCGTCAGCTGCACGTCGCCGGTACCGGGCGGCAGATCGAGCACGAGCAGCTCGGTATCGCCCCAATCGGCATCGACCATCTGGCCGAGCGCGCCGCCCGCCATCGGGCCGCGCCAGGCGATCGCCTGTCCCTCGGCGACGAGCCCGCCCATCGACAGCATCTTGATGCCGAACGGAGTCTGGATCGGCAGCAATACTTTGTCACGCGCCTGCGGCTTCACGCCCTCGACTCCCAGCAACTTTGGCTGCGAGGGTCCGTAGATGTCGGCGTCGACCAGCCCGACCTTCAGTCCGCGGCGCGCCAGCGCGATGGCGAGATTCGCGGCGACGGTCGATTTGCCCACCCCGCCCTTGCCGCTGGCGACGGCAAGGATGCGGCGCGTGCGGCGCTCGCTGGTGAGGAGGACGCGCACTTCGGCGACGCCCGGCAGCGCGGCGGCGGCGCTGCGTACCTCGGCTTCGAGCGCATCGCGCGTCTCGGGCGCGAGGCCGGTCACGTCGAGCACCACATTGGCGCGGCCGCCTTCCAGGCGAACGGTGGCACGGCCCGCCGAAACGGGCGCGAGGGCTGCGGAAAGGTCCTGCGGTTCAGTCATCCCGCGGCACATAGGTACACAATCGTGCGACGCCACTGTAAATCCGCGTCGCCCTGCTTATAAAGGTCGGCATGGTGAATAGTTCTGGCCGTGACGCGCTGTCCGGCACCTTCCACAACGAGGCGCCGAAAAGCCCCTGGGGCGGCGGCTCGGATAAGGGCGACGGCAATGGCAGCGGCCCGCGCAACCCGTGGTCCGTGCCGCCCGAGGGGCGGCGCAGCCGGCCGGCCGGTTCGCCGAGCGCGCTGGACGAGCTGTGGCGCCGCGCCCGCAGCGGCGGCGGCGGCGGACTGCCCGGCGTGCCCACCGGCGCGCGGCTCTGGCTGCTGATCCTTGCCGGACTGCTCGCGGTGTGGGTCCTCTACACCTCGATCCACCCGATCGGTCCGCGCGAGAAGGGCGTCGTCACCTTCCTGGGCCGCTATTCGGGCACGCTCGATCCGGGCATCCAGTTTACCCTGCCCGCCCCCTTCCAGCTGGTCGACGTTGTCGATGTCGGCAATATCCGCACCGAAAACTTCCCCAACAGCGGCGAGAATCTGATGCTGACCGGTGATCAGAACATCGTCGACCTCGCCTATTCCGTCCGCTGGGACATTCGCAGCGCCTCCGATTACGTGTTCCAGATCGCCGACCCGCGCGACACGGTGCGCGCCACCGCCGAAAGTGCGATGCGCGCGGTGATCTCCAACACCACGCTCAACGAAGCGATCGGCGAGGGCCGGTCCAAGATCGAGGCCGAGGCGCAGGCTGCGATGCAGAAGATCCTCGACGAATATGGCGCGGGCATCCGCATCCAGGGCGTCGCGATCCAGAAGGCCGCAGCGCCCGCGCAGGTGGACGACGACTTCAAGGCCGTCACCGCCGCGCAACAGGAAGCCGAATCGAACCGCAACAACGCCAATGCCTATGCGCAGCGCGTGATCGCCGCCTCGCAGGGCGAGGCCGCCGAGTTCAACAAGATCTACGAACAGTACAAGCTCGCGCCCGAAGTCACCAAGCGCCGGCTCTATTACGAAACCATGGAGGCCGTGCTGGCCAACACCAACAAGACGATCGTCGAGGCACCGGGCGTGAACAGCTATCTGCCGCTGCCGGCGCTGCGCCGGGGCAATGCCCCCGCCGATGCGCAGGACAAGGGAGGCGCCAAGTGACCGCCTGGCTGCGTAACCCGATCGCGCTTGTCGTCGCGGTGATCCTGGTGCTGATCGTGCTGATGAGCACTGTGGCGATCGTGCCGGAGACCAAGCAGGTCGTCGTGCTGCGGCTGGAAAAGCCGTACCGTACCGTCAACGCTTATCAGTCCGGCCAGAACTTCGGCCGCACCAATGCCGGGCCGGTGTTCCGCATCCCGTTCGTCGACAGGCTGGTCTGGGTCGACAAGCGCGTGCTCGACGTCGATCTTCCCGACGAGCCCGTGCTCTCGACCGACCAGCTGCGGCTCGAGATTGACGCCTACGCCCGCTACCGGATCACGGATCCGTTGCGCATGGTGGTGACGGTCGGCACCGAGGACCGTCTGCGCGAGCAGCTCCAGCCGCTGCTCCGCTCTTCGCTGCGCAACGAACTGGGCAAGCGCCGCTCCGCCACCTTGCTCAGCCCCGAGCGCGGCCAGGTGATGGACAATGTGCAGACCTCGTTGCAGCGGCTTGCCAGCCAATATGGCGTGCAGATCGTCGACGTGCGGATCAAGCAGACCGAGCTGCCCTCGGGCTCGCCGCTCAACAGCGCGCTCAACCGCATGGCGACCGCGCGTCGCCAGGAGGCGGAGACGATCAAGGCGCAGGGGCTGAAGGACGCGCAGATCATTCGCGCCAATGCTCAGGCCCAGGCCGCCCAGATCTATGCCGCGGCGTTCAACCAGGATCCGAAGTTCTACGCCTTCTACCGGGCGATGCAGTCCTACCGCACCACCTTCCTGAGTCCGGACGCCAAGGGCGAGAGCCAGATCATCCTGTCCCCGAGCAACGAATATCTACGGGAGTTCACCGGGCAACGATGAGCCTGTCCGTCCGTTCATATTCAAATCCGGTTCAGCCGCGCTGGGTAGAAGCGCGGTTTGAGACGAATACCATTCCTTTCGAGAGGAAATGATCCCGTGCGTTACGCCTACGCCTTGACTACCGCGATCCTTCTGGGCGGTGCCGCCACCGCGCTCTCGCTCAACCAGCCCGCCGGTGCGCAGACCGCGCAGAACGAGCCGGGCACCATCCAGGCGATGGCGCCCAAGGCCGGCGCGCCGATGAGCTTCGCCGACCTCGTCGCCCGCCTCCAGCCGGCCGTGGTCAACATCTCCACCACGCAGCGGGTGAAGGTGAACGCCAATCCGTTCGCCGGCACGCCGTTCGAGATGTTCGGCGGCGGCCAGGGCCAGTCGGTGACGCGCGAGGCCCAGTCGCTGGGCTCGGGCTTCATCATCTCGGCCGACGGCTATGTCGTCACCAACAACCACGTCATTTCCGCCGGCGCCCAGGGCGCGGTGGTCGAATCGATCACCGTCACCCTCGCCGACGGCCGCGACTTCAAGGCCAAGCTGATCGGCCATGACGCGCAGTCGGACCTGGCGGTGCTGAAGATCGACGGCAGCGCCCTGCCCTTTGTGAAGTTCGGCGATTCGGGCCGCGCCCGCGTCGGCGACTGGATCCTGGCGATCGGCAACCCGTTCGGCCTGGGCGGCACCGTCACCGCCGGCATCATCTCGGCGACCCACCGCGTTACCGGCGCCGGTGCCTATGATCGCTTCATCCAGACCGACGCGTCGATCAATCGCGGCAATTCGGGCGGCCCGATGTTCGACCTCAACGGCAACGTGATCGGCATCAATTCGCAGATCCTGTCGCCCACCGGCGGCAATGTCGGCATCGGCTTCGCGATCCCGGCCGAGGAAGCCAAGCCGATCATCGACAAGCTGATGCAGGGCAAGTCGATCACCCGCGGCTATCTCGGCATCGCGATGCAGGATCTGACCAAGGATCTGGCCGCCGGCTTCGGTCTCCCGTCGGACCGCGGCACGCTGGTAGCGCGCGTCGAGCCGAACCAGCCTGCCGAGAAGGCGGGCATCAAGCAGGGCGACGTCATCGTCAAGGTCAACGGCAAGGACGTCACGCCCGAGCAGACCCTGTCCTACATCGTCGCCAATGTCAGCCCCGGCACCCGCATTCCGGTCGAGCTGATCCGCGACGGCAAGCGCCAGACGGTGAACGTCACCGTCGCGGCCCGCCCGCCGGAAGAGCAGCTCGCCCAGTTCGATCCGAACGATCAGGACGGCGCACAGGGTGATGACGGCGACGACGGCAGCAGCGCCGCCACCGCCCCCACCGCCCTGCTCGGCATCGGCGTCACGCCGCTGACGCCGCAGATCGCGCGTTCGATCGGTGTCGATCCTTCGATCGGCGGCGTGGTGATCCTGGGCGTGAACCCGAGCAGCGATGCGGCCGGCAAGGGCCTGCAGCGCGGCGACGTGATCGTCTCGATCAACCAGCAGCCGGTGCGTACGCCTGCCGATCTGAGCAAGGCCGCCGCCGCCGCCAAGGCTGCGGGCCGCAAGCAGGTCGTCCTCTACGTCCAGCGCAAGAATATCGGCAACTATATCCCGATCGGTCTCGCCGGGAACTGATCCGCCGCAAAAGCGGCTGACCGAGGCCCGTTTCTTCCCTATGCCTGCTCCCCCACAGAGGAGCAGGAAATGGCGGAAGAGACGGGCCTTTTCGTTGGAGCAGCCGGGGCCACGCGAATCGAACTGAACCTGCGCCGGGCCAATCGCCACGGCCTGATCGCGGGGGCGACCGGCACCGGCAAGACGGTGACGCTGCAGGGACTGGCCGAAGGTTTTTCCGCCGCGGGTGTCCCGGTGTTCGTGGCGGACGTGAAGGGCGATCTGGGCGGGCTCGGCATGGCCGGATCGCCGCTCGCCAAGGCACACGCCGCCTTCACCGCGCGCGCGCAGCAGATCGGCGACAGCGACTGGAAATATCAGGCGATGCCGGTGCAGCTGTGGGACCTGTTCGGCGCGCAGGGCCACCCGATTCGCGCCACCGTGTCTGAAATGGGGCCCCTGCTGCTCGCGCGGCTGATGGACCTCAACGAAGTGCAGGAAGGCGTGCTGACCATCGCCTTCCATGTCGCCGATGCCGAGGGCCTTCTGCTGCTCGACCTCGACGATCTGCAGGCGATGCTGGCGCACATTGCCGAACGTGCCGACGCCATCAGCACCACCTATGGCAATGTCTCGAAGCAGAGCGTCGGTGCGATCCAGCGCCAGCTGCTCCAGCTGCGCTCCCAGGGCGGCAGCCATTTCTTCGGCGAGCCGGCGCTCAATATGCAGGACTTCCTGGCGCACGACGACACCGGTCGCGGGGTGGTCAACATCCTCGCCGCCGACAAGCTGATGGCGAGCCCGCGCCTCTATGCCAGCTTCCTGCTCTGGCTGCTCTCCGAACTGTTCGAGACGCTCCCCGAGATCGGCGATCCTGACAAGCCGGTGCTCGTCTTCTTCTTCGACGAGGCGCATCTGCTGTTCGACGATGCCCCCAAGGCCCTGCTCGAGAAGATCGAGCAGGTGGTTCGGCTGATCCGGTCGAAGGGCGTCGGCGTCTATTTCGTCACGCAGAACCCGATCGACATTCCCGAGGACGTGGCGGCGCAGCTCGGCAACCGCATCCAGCATGCATTGCGGGCCTTCACCCCGCGCGACCAGAAGGCGATCCGCGCCGCCGCCGAGACCTTCCGGACAAGCCCGGGGCTCGACGTGGCGACCGCAATCACCGAGCTTGCGGTGGGCGAGGCGCTGGTGTCGCTGCTGCAGGCCGATGGCTCGCCCGCGCCGGTATCGCGCACGCTGACCCGCCCGCCGGCCTCGCGCGTCGGCCCGCTCGCGGCGGACGAGCGCAAGATCCTGATCGAGACCGACGCGATCGGGACCAAATACGACACCGCGATCGACCGCGAGTCCGCCGAGGAACTGATCGCCGCCAAGCGCGCCGAGGCGAGCGCCGCCGCCGCCGAAGCCCAGGCCCGCGATGCCGCCGAGAAGGCCGCGGCCGCCCAGGCCAAGGAAGACGCCCGCCGCGCCAAGGAGGAGGAGCGCGCGCGCATCGCCGCCGAGCGCGAGGCAGCGAACAACCCGCTCAACCGCGCAATCCGCTCCGCCACCCGTTCGGCCTCGTCGGCGGCGGGGCGCGCGGTGGCGAACGAAGTCAGCAAGGCGGTGTTCGGCAGCAAGGGCGGCGGCGGCGTGCTGGGCCAGGTCGTCCGCGGGGTGCTGGGCGGGCTGTTCCGGGGCTGATCGGCCGGAAAAGCCTGTCCTTTCGCGCCCACCGGTGCCACCATGACGACAATGCGACGGCGAGGGTGCCCATGCTGATCCGGATGGACCACCGCGTGCAGCGGTGGCGCGGTTTCGCACGCCCCGCCCCTTCCCCCTTTCGAATTCGGAGCCTTTAGCGCATGGCCATAGCCCCTGCCCGCGCGCCGCTTGAACTCACGCTGCGCGGCGTGCTGCTCGGCGGCGCAATCACGTTGTTGTTCACCGCCGCGAATGTCTATCTCGGCCTGAAGATCGGACTCACCTTCGCCACCTCGATCCCCGCCGCGGTGATCTCGATGGCGATCCTGCGCTTCTTCCCCAATTCCACGATCCTCGAGAACAACATCGTCCAGACCGTCGCCAGCGCGGCGGGAACGCTGGCCGCGATCATCTTCGTGCTCCCCGGTCTGGTGATGATCGGCTGGTGGAACGGCTTCCCCTATCTGGAAACCGCCGCGATCACGATGTTCGGGGGCATCCTCGGCGTGATGTTTTCAGTGCCCCTGCGACGTGCATTGGTCGTCGATTCGCCCGACCTGCCCTATCCCGAGGGCCGCGCCGCCGCCGAAGTGCTGCAGGTCGGCGCCGGCAGCCGCGAGGGTGCGGAGGAGAGCGCGCGCGGGCTGGCGGTGATCGTCGTCAACGCGCTTGCCTCGGCAGGCTTCGCACTGGTCACCCGGATGAAGCTGGCGGCCGAGGAAGGCGCGGTGTTCTTCAAGGCGGGCGCAGGCTCGACCGGGCTCATCGGCGGACTGCAATTCGCGCTGATCGGTGCGGGCCACCTGATCGGCCTCACCGTCGGCATCGCCATCCTCGTCGGCATCGCGATCGGCTGGTGGATTGCGCTGCCGATCCTGAGCGCCGGCATGCCCGGCGCTGCCGAAGCGGTAGCAAATACGGTGTTCCGCAGCGACGTGCGCTTCCTCGGTGCCGGTACGATCGGCATGGCGGCGATCTGGACATTGCTCAAGATCATCGGCCCGGTGATCGGCGGCATCCGCTCCTCGTTCGCCGCATCGGCGGCAGCCCGCGGCGGTGCGGAAGTGCCGCTGGGCGAGCGCGACCTGCCGATCACTATCGTCGCCGTCGTCACGCTCGGCATGCTGCTGCCGATCGGCTGGCTGCTGTGGAGCGTGCTGGCAAGCGGACCGCTTTCCGCCTCGGCGGGGCTGCTGGTCGCGGGATCTTTGGTGTTCGTGCTGGTCGTCGGCCTCGTGATCGCCTCGGTGTGCGGCTATATGGCGGGCCTGATCGGTGCATCGAACAGCCCGGTCTCGGGCATCGGCATCCTTTCGGTCGTCGCCGCTTCGCTGATGCTGGTGGGGCTGTATGGCCGCAACCTCGATCCCGGCACCACGCAGGCCCTCATTGCCTATGCGCTGATCGTCACCGGCATCGTGTTCGGCGTGGCGACCATCTCCAACGACAATCTCCAGGACCTCAAGACCGGCCAGCTGGTCGGCGCGACGCCGTGGAAGCAGCAGGTGGCGCTGATCTTCGGCGTGATCTTCGGCAGCCTCGTCATCCCGCCGGTGTTGAGCGTGCTCAACGCCTCGTTCGGGTTCGCCGGCGTGGCGGGGGCCAGCGCGGACGCGCTCCCCGCCCCGCAGGCCGCACTGATCTCGTCCTTGGCGAAGGGCGTGCTGGGCGGTGACCTGCGCTGGGACCTGATCGGGATCGGCGCGGCTGTAGGCGCGGGCGTGATCCTCGTCGACGAGCTGCTCGCCCGCACGACCAAGCTGCGCCTGCCGCCGCTCGCGGTGGGCCTCGGCATCTATCTGCCGATGGGCGTGACGCTGACCGTGGTGGTGGGCGCGGTGATCGGCTGGTTCTACGACCGCGCCGCCGAGCGCGCGCGCGATCCCGAGTTCGTCAAGCGCATGGGCGTGCTGATGGCCACGGGCATGATCGTCGGCGACAGCCTGTTCGGCGTGCTCTACGCAGGCATCGTGTACGAGACGGGAAGCGAGACTCCGCTCGCGCTGGTGGGGCCGGGCTTCGCGCCCATCGCCTTGGCCGGGGGCACGCTGCTGTTCCTGGCGATTACCGCGGGGCTGTATCTCTATACCCGGCGGCAAGCGCGGTAGCCGGAACCTCGCGGCGCCTGCGCCCCCTCCTGGTCGCGGGAGGGGGATCTAGAGCATCTTCACGATGGGCGGAATCGCGAGGGATTCCCTTTTCGGTTGTCGTGTGATTCATAGGCGTCCGTCACGACGGAGGCGGCGATGGGTTGGCGATCTGGGCAGAGTTACTCGCAGGATTTGCGCGATCGCGTGCTGACGAGACCGCAAGCGAAGCCGAAAAGGTAGAGGCCGCAGAAGATGCTGTTGCCGAAAGCCCGGTCCGTCCCAGCCTGCTGGAGCGCGTAGGCTCCGACA
>NZ_LXVY01000006.1:0-134 GCF_001650735.1 Sphingomonas sp. TDK1
ACGATCTGGTTGTAGACGGTGTTGATCTCGGCGTCGCGGGTGCCGGCCATGGCGGCGCGGGCAGCGGCGGGGAGCAGTGCGGCCAGCGCCGCGGTGCTCGATGAGGCGAGGAAGGTACGACGATCCAAGGCTTT
>NZ_LXVY01000006.1:276-167239 GCF_001650735.1 Sphingomonas sp. TDK1
CCCTCTGTCATGCCTGCGGCCTGCCACCTCCCCCTGGCGGGGGAGGATGGGGCATTCCGTCAAACCCGTTCGGCCGAGCTCACCGCGTCCGCCGCACGCAAGGCTGCGAGCAGCTTCATCAGATGCGCGGCGTTGCGCACTTCCAGGTCGATCGTGTTGGTGTGGAAGGTGGTGTCGCGATTATCCAGTCGGAGGCCGAGGATGTTGGCCTTGTGCTGGCCGATCAGCGTCGCGACCGTGCCCAGCGCACCCGGTTCGTTCTTCAGCGTCACCGCGATCTCGGCCACGCCGCCATCGGCCTTGTCGCCCCAGGTGAGGTCGACCCAGTCGGCTTCCTCGACATCGGCGAGGCTCGGGCAGTCGATACGGTGGACGATGATCGGCTGGTCCGGCTTGCGCACGCCCAGGATTCGGTCGCCGGGGACGGGGCAGCAATCCTCGCCATAGGTGAACGCGACGCCGGGGGTCAGCCCCTTGATGTCGATCGCGTGGTGCTGCGGCGGCAGCTGGTCGTCCTCACCGCTCGCCGACCCCGGCATCACCGCTTCCATCACCTGTCCGTCGGTGAGCGTGCGACGGGCGATCGCCTCCATCAGCGATTCCGCGTCGGCCAGCTTCAGCCGCTTGAGCGCGTCGCCCAGCGCCCCTTCGCCGGGCGCCACGGGCAGGCGGGCGACGATGTCCTCATAGAGCTTGCGCCCCAGCCGGATCGTCTCGTCCCGCTCCTTGTGGCGCAGATGCCGGCGGATCGCCGCGCGCGCCTTGCCGGTAATCGCGAAGTTGAGCCAGTTGGGCTGCGGCTCCTGTGCCTTGGAACGCAGGATCTGCACCTGATCGCCCTGCTCGATCTCGGTGCGCAGCGGCACCACCTTGCCATTCACCTTGGCACCCACCGCCTGGTCGCCGAGATCGGTGTGGACCGCATAGGCGAAGTCGATCGGCGTCGCACCCTTGGGCAGCTGGATCAGCTCGCCCTTGGGGGTGAAGGCGAAGATGCGATCCTGGTACATCGCCATGCGGGTGTGTTCGAGCAGCTCTTCCGGGCTCTCGGCATGTTCGAGAATCTCGATCAGGTCGCGGATCCAGCTGACCTGGGTATCGGGCCGGACCGAGCTCTGCTTGTAGGCCCAGTGCGCGGCGAGGCCGAACTCCGCCTGGGCGTGCATGTCCCGCGTGCGGATCTGGATCTCGATGCGCGTGTCGCCCGCATGCATGATCGTGGTGTGCAGCGAGCGATAGCCGTTGCGCTTCGGCGTCGAGATGTAATCCTTGAACCGCCCCGGCACCATCGGCCAGCGGCGGTGGATCGCGCCGAGCGCCCGATAGCATTCCTCCTCGCTGTCGACGATCGCGCGGAAGGCCATGATGTCGGAAAGCTGTTCGAGGCTGACATGGCGCTCGGACATCTTCTTCCAGATCGAATAGGGATGCTTCTCGCGTCCCGTCACTTCGGCATCGATGCCGCCGCGCCCGAGCAGCAGCTTGAGGCCCGAGGCGATCTTGAGCACCCGGTCCTCACCCTCGACGCGGAAGCTTTCCAGCCGGCGGGTGATCGATTCATAGGCTTCGGGTTCGAGCTGGCGGAAGGCGAGCGTCTGCATCTCCTTCATGAACTCGTACATGCCGATCCGCTCGGCGAGCGGGGCATAGATGTCCATCGTCTCGCGCGCGATACGGCGGCGCTTCTCCTCCTTCTTGATGAAGTGGAGCGTGCGCATGTTGTGCAGCCGGTCGGCGAGCTTCACCAGCAGCACGCGAATGTCGTCGGACATCGCGAGCAGGAACTTGCGCAGATTTTCGGCGGCGCGCTCGCTTTCGGTCTGCGCCTCGATCTTGGAGAGCTTGGTGACGCCGTCCACCATGCGGGCGACGTTCGGCCCGAACAGTCGCTGGATCTCCTCGGGCGTCGCCACCGTGTCCTCGATCGTGTCGTGGAGGATCGCCGTCGCGATCGTCTCGTCATCGAGATGCAGGTCGGTGAGGATGCCGGCCACCTCGATCGGGTGGCTGAAATAGGGGTCGCCCGAGGCCCGTTTCTGGGTGCCATGGGCATTGACCGAGAAGACATAGGCCCGGTTGAGCAATGCCTCATCGGCTTCGGGGTCGTAGGAGAGGACCCGGTCTACAAGTTCATACTGACGCAGCACAGCGCCTAGATGGCGTTACCGGTCTGCCTTTTGCAACCGATTTGAAGGTGCAATCGCGGCTTAGCGGCAACGCTGTTGCCGAAGTGCTGCGCCGCGCCGGTTTCCCACCCCCCGTTTTTGCGATAGGGTGGCCGCATGGGTGGAGCCGTTCGAGAGACGCTGCGGGCCATGGCGCGGGAATGCAGCCTGCCGGCCGCGCTGGAGGCGATGGGCGAGCGCTGGTCGTTCCTGATCCTGCGCGGCGCGTTCAACGGCCTGCGCCATTTCGAGGAATTCCAGAGCGAACTCGGCATTGCCCGCAACATCCTCGCCAATCGGCTCGCCCGGCTGGTCGAACATGGTATCCTCGCCCGCGTTCCCTGTGCCGATGATCGCCGCAAGGTGGAGTATCGGCTGACCGACAAGGGGCATGCGCTGCTGCCGACGATGGTGGCGCTGCGCCAATGGGGCGAGCGGTGGGAAACCGGCGTGCCTGCTTCGCCGATCCTGGTCGATGCGCGGGACCTGAAGCCGATCGCACCGGTGACGGTGCAGTCGCAGGACGGGCGCGTGCTCGGGAAGGGGGACCTGCTCTGGGCATTGCCCGATGCTATCGGGGAAACGCGCGCGGCCGAGTAAGTATTCGGCAAGAATTGCCCGCCGGGCCTTGCGGGCGCCTATAATGCTTCGGTGCATCAGGGAAATTTGCGCATGAGCTTCAGCATTTCGACAGTGGGAATGAGCGCCGTGAAGGGCGTTTCGGCAACGTCGCCGGTTCAGGGCGCCTCCGGCACACCCTTTGACGATACGGCTGAGGCGTTCCTGCGCGAGGCGCACAAGAGCCCCGCTGAACGCACGAAGGAAGCCGTGCTCAAGCGGTACAACCTGACGCAGGACCAGTTCGAGGCACTGCCGCCCGAGAAGCAGGCGGCGATCCGTCGCGAGATCGAGGAAGAAATGCGCCGCAAGCTCGGCCGCGCCCAGGGCGGCGCTTTCGCCGACGTCGTCGTCTAGGCGCGGATTGCCAGCAGCGCGGCACGCACCTCGTCCGGGAGCGGGGTTGCGCGACGTTCCACCAGATCGACATGCACGCTTACGAGCTCCACTTCCGCGTGGAGTTCGCCGGTCTCGGCATGGCAGAGATCGACCCGGACCGTCATGCTGGACGTGCCGATCCGGTCGACGCGGACGAACACCTCCACCAGATCGTCGAACCGGAAGGGGCGCTTATATTCTACCTGCGCGCGCACGACGTTGAATTCGGCTTCGGCCCATGCCGGACCGAGTGCCGCCAGATCGGCCCAGCGCCAGAATTCGGTGATGCCGACATCGGCATATTCCAGATAGCGCGAATTGAAGACGATCTTCTGCCCGTCAATTTCGGAATAGCGGACGCGGAAGCGCGTGGAAAAGGGGAAACCGGGGCGAGCCATGGCGCGCGGCCATGCCCCGGGCATGGGGTGGTTCGCAAGTGCTGCGTCCGCAACCGCGCGTACCGGGATCGAACACCATCGCCCGCCCGCCGCTCGCCCGGGTGACTCGTGCGGGAAGCGCGCCCGCGCCGTTGCGGCAGCGCGGGCACGTCCTCTCAACGTGCGAAGGCGGTCCCTGTCCTCGCCGGCATCACCCGGCGTTGGCCGCCGGGGTGTTGACGCCCATCGACTGGAGATATTTCTTCACGTTGCGCGCGGCCTGGCGGAGGCGCTGCTCGTTCTCCACCATCGCGATGCGGACAAAGCCCTCGCCATTCTCGCCATAGCCCACGCCCGGCGCGACCGCGACCTTCGCATGGGTGAGCATCTGCTTCGAGAATTCGAGGCTGCCGAGATGGGCAAGCGCCGGCGGCAGCGGCGCCCAGGCGAACATCGAGGCGCGGGGGGAGGGGATCTCCCAGCCGGCACGCGCGAAGCTTTCCACCATCACGTCGCGGCGCTTGTGATAGAGCTGGCGGTTTTTCTCGACGATGTCCTGCGGCCCGTTGAGCGCGGCGCAGGCAGCGGCCTGGATCGGCGTGAAGGCGCCGTAATCGAGATACGACTTCACCCGCGTCATTGCCGCGATCAGCTGCTTGTTGCCGACGGCGAAGCCCATGCGCCAGCCGGCCATCGAATAGGTCTTGCTGAGCGAGGTGAACTCGATCGCGACATCCTTGGCGCCCTTCACCTGCAGGATCGACGGCGTCGGCTTGCCGTCGAAATACAGCTCGGAATAGGCTAGGTCGGAGAGGATCCACACCTTGTTCTCGCGCGCCCAGGCGACGAGTCGCTCGTAGAAGGCGAGGTCCACCGTTTCCGCCGTGGGGTTCGACGGATAATTGACGACCAGGATCGAGGGGCGCGGCACGGTGAAGTTCATCGCGCGCTCGAGGCTCTCGAAATAGGCGTCGTCGGGCGTGGTCGGCACCGCGCGGATCGTCGCGCCGGCGATGATGAAGCCGAAGGTATGGATCGGGTAGCTCGGGTTCGGCGCCAGCACCACATCGCCCGGCGCGGTGATCGCGGTGGCGAGGCTGGCCAGGCCCTCCTTGGAGCCCATGGTCACGACCACTTCGGTTTCGGGATCGAGGTCGACCCCGAACCGCCGACCGTAATAATTGGCCTGGGCGCGGCGCAGGCCCGGAATGCCCTTGGACTGCGAATAGCCATGCGCGTCGGGCTTGCGCGCCACTTCGCACAGCTTCTCTATCACATGGTCGGGCGGCGGCAGGTCGGGATTGCCCATGCCGAGATCGATGATGTCCTCTCCGCCCGCACGCGCCGCTGCCCGCATCGCGTTCACTTCGGCGATGACATATGGAGGCAAGCGCTTGATGCGGTAGAATTCTTCGGACATTTCCTCGACTTTCAAGGGTTTTGGCGTGCGACACAAAATTGTGTCGTGCAGGCGTTCTACGCCATAAAAGCGCGTCCGGGAATGACGCATTGCTTTGCCTGCGCTAAGGCGAAGTAAAGGAGAGGACCGAATGGCCGATACGCTCACGCCGAGCCTGCCCAGCCTGGAAGAGTTGCAGCATTGGACCTGGGTATTGGGCCGCGCGCAGCAGATGATGCTGGAGCACGGGCTGGACCTGATGGAGCATGTGCCCGCCGCGCCGCCCTTCGGCATGCTGCTCGATCCCACGCCGGCGATGCGCGCCAGCGCCGACTTCTGGGCGGACACGATGCAGCTGTGGCAGCGCTTCCTCGATCCGGCCAACGCCGAGCCCTTCGTCGAGACGCCGGAACAGGCGCGCGACAAGCGCTTCAAGGCGCCGCAATGGCGCGAGGAGCCGATCTTCGATTTCCTGCGCCAGAGCTATTTCGTCATCGCCGACCACATGCTCAAGAATGTCGAGGCGCTGGAGCATGTCGACGACCGGCAGCGGGACCAGATCCGCTTCGCGACCAAGGGGTTCATCGATGCGATCAGCCCGACCAACTTCCCGGCCACCAACCCCCAGGTGATCGAGAAGATCGTCGAGACCAAGGGAGAGAGCCTGCTCAAGGGGTTGCAGCACATGCTGCAGGATATGGCCAAGGGCCAGATGACCCAGACCGCGGCGGGGGCGTTCGAGCTCGGCCGCAATCTGGCGATGACGCCCGGCAAGGTGATCAAGCGCACCCCGCTCTACGAGCTTATCCAATATTCGCCCACGACCGACGCGGTGCTGGAAACGCCGCTGATCATTTTCCCGCCCTGGATCAATCGCTTCTACATCCTGGACCTGACGCCGGAGAAAAGCTTCATCCGCTGGGCGGTGGAGCAGGGGATCACCGTCTTCGTCGTCTCCTGGCGTTCGGCCGACGCGACGATGAAGGACGTGGTGTGGGACGATTATGTCGAACGCGGCCAGATCGACGCGATCGATACCGTGCGCGACCTGCTCGGTGTCGAGAGCGTCCACACCATCGGCTATTGCGTGGCCGGTACCACGCTGGCGGCGACGCTGGCGGTACTCGCCGCGCGCGGGCAGGCGGCGAAGGTGGCGAGCGCGACCTTCTTCACCGCCCAGGTCGACTTCACCGAGGCGGGTGACCTGCGCGTCTTTGTCGACGACGATCAGCTGGCGATGATCCGCAGCCTCAGCGCCGATGGTTTCCTCGACGGGCGGTACATGGCGGCGACGTTCAACCTGCTGCGCGGGCGCGACCTGATCTGGAACTACGTCACCAACAACTATCTGATGGGGCAGGAATATGCCCCGTTCGATCTGCTCCACTGGAACTCGGACGTCACCAACCTGCCGGCAACCTGGCACCTCAGCTATCTGACCGACCTGTACCGCGACAACAAGCTGATCGCGCCCGGCGCGCTGAGCATCGGCGGCACGCCGATCGACCTGTCGAAGGTGGAGACGCCCGCCTATATCCAGGCAGGTCGCGAAGATCACATCGCCCCGCCACAAAGTGTCTGGAAGTTGACCGAGCATTTTCGCGGGCCGCACAAGTTCGTGCTGGCGGGTTCCGGTCATATCGCAGGGGTAATAAACCCGCCGGCAGCGAAGAAATACCAATATTGGACCAATTCAAAGCCCGCCGAGTCGCTCGAAACCTTCGTTGCGCACGCGACAGAACATGCCGGAAGCTGGTGGCCGGATTGGATTTACTGGTTGAAAGCGTTGAACGGTGCAAAAACAGCGGCGAGCGGCGCGCGCATTCCAGGAGGTGGAAACCTTTGTGCGATTGCGCAGGCGCCAGGGGAATATGTAAGAATGCGCTGATAGAGATGTCGAATTTCTGCGGGTTTCGGCATTTTTGTGCAGTGCACAATGGAGGCTTGCAAATCTGACGCCAAGTCTCTATATGCTGCACTGCAGCAATAGGCAGGGAAAGCTAGTCACATGGCCAGCAAGGGACCCAAGACGACGGCCAAACCGGTCGCCAAGACGGCGGCACGCGGCGCTACCAAGCCCGCGATTCTGGCCGATGCTGCTGCGGTTACGCCGCCGCCCGTACCCCCCGTTGCCGAGACGATCGTCCCGGCTGCGGCACTGGTACCGGAGACGGCTGAAACCGCTGCACCGCAGGAAGTGAAGACCCACGTTGAGGAAGCGATCGCCGCTCCGGCGGAAGCGGCCCAGGCCGTGACCGAGAAGGTGATCGAAGCCGTAGAGACCGTCGCGCCGGCGGTCACCACCAGCACCGCGAAGGAAACGACTACCATGGCTACCACGTACGAGAACGCGACTACCCAGGCTCACACCGCTTTCGCCGATTTCAATGAGCGCACCAAGGCTGCCGTCGAGAAGTCGACCAAGCTCGTCGAAGAAGCCAATGAGTTCGCCAAGGGCAACATCGAGGCGCTGGTCGAATCCGGCCGCATCGCTGCGAAGGGCTTCGAGAGCCTGGGCCAGGAAGCTGCCGATTACAGCCGCCGTTCGTTCGAAAGCGCGACCGCCGCGATGAAGAACCTCGCTTCGGTCAAGTCGCCGACCGACTTCTTCAAGCTGCAGAGCGATTACATGCGCAGCGCGTTCGACTCCTATGTCGCGGAAGCCTCGAAGCACACCGAAGCGATGATCAAGCTGGCCGGCGACGCCGCGCAGCCGATCTCGAACCGTTTCGCGGTTGCCGTCGAGAAGGTGAAGACCAACGCCTGATCGGCCTGGTCGACGATCAAAAGGACGGGGCGGCCGCCGATGCGGTCGCCCTTTTCTTTTTTATCCTCAAAACGCGCACTGTACGTCGGCATGCCTTGCCCTTGGGGGCAGTGCGACATATTTTGCGATGCCTATGGTCGAGCTTCGTACAGTGCAGATTCGGATGGCCGAGGACGGCGACCAGGATGATCGCGGCAACGACAACGCGGTCGGCATCGCCACGCGTACGCGGACCCGCACGAAGAAGCCCACGCCCTATCGCGTGCTGATGCTCAACGACGATTACACGCCGATGGAGTTCGTCGTGCTCGTGTTGCAGCGCTTCTTCCGGATGAACATCGAGGAAGCGACCCAGGTGATGCTCCATGTCCATCAGCGCGGCGTGGGTGTGTGCGGTGTGTTCAGCTACGAGGTGGCCGAAACCAAGGTGTCGCAGGTGATCGATTTCGCCCGGCAGAACCAGCACCCGCTGCAGTGCACGCTCGAAAAGGCGTGATCGCGGGCGGTCGCGGCCGCCCCGTCCGCCGCGTGCCCACCGCCCCGCGTTTCCGTAACGCGCGTCGGCCGAGCGCGGCGCTCAATGCGCCGGCGGCAGCCAGCGCAGGTCGAGGCCCTCATAGCGGTTGACGTAATTGGCCGCGCCGGCCAGCGCCGGGCGATCGAGCAGCGTTACCCGGCCGCCCTCGCGGGCGATCATGCCCTCTTCTTCCAACTGGCGCAGCATTCGGTTGACGTGCACCGCGGTGAGGCCGGTGGCGTCGCCGATCTCTTCCTGCGTCAGGCCCAGCGTGAATTCGCGGTCAATCGATTTGTCGGTGGCGCGCAGCCGGTTGCGCAGATCGAGCAGCAGCGCGGCGACGCGTGCCTTGGCGCTGGTGCGGCCCAGCGCGGCGAGGCGGTCGGTAAGGGCCACGCGCTCGATCTGACTGTAGACGAGGATCATCGCCGAAAGGCGGGGGTGCTGCCGCATGATGTCGGAAAGTGCCGCGCGATCGAACGGACATACCACCGTGTCCGAGAGGGCGCAGAGTGTTTCCGGCGCCTCGTGATAGATGGCCGAGGAAATGCCGAGCATGTCGCCGGGGAACAGAAAGCGAAGAATCTGGCGGCTGCCGTCGTCGAGCAGCACGTAGCTCATCATCAATCCCTTGCGAAGAATGAACAATTCCCCGCAAGGCTCGTTCTCACGCTGCAGGATTGCCCCGCGGCGGATATGCCGTTGGCGCAGTTCGAGCGCGTCCAACGCCTCGCGCTCCTTCGGCGTGAGCGCGATGAACTCGCTCAAAACATCGGCAAAACAACTGGCTGACACGCTCTGCACTTTCCCCCGGGCCCTCCTGCAAAGCAGCGCAACGAAATCAGTGCATTAAAATCGATCAAGCCTCCCCCGCAGCCCACCGCTTGCGCGTACGCGCAGAGCGGCTAGAAGCTCGCCATGGACCGTATCCTCATCCGTGGCGGCAATCGGCTCGCCGGCAAGATCGCGATTTCCGGCGCAAAGAACGCCGCTCTCACCCTGATGCCGTGTGCGCTGCTCACCGACGAGCCGCTCACGCTCAGAAATCTGCCACGCCTCGCAGACGTAGACAGCTTCGGACATCTACTGAATGAGCTTGGCGCGTCCACCGCGGTAGAGGGTACGCGCCCGAACGAATTCGGCCGGGTGCTCTCGGTACGCGCCAGTCGGTTGACCTCGACCGTCGCGCCCTACGACATCGTGCGGAAGATGCGCGCGTCCATCCTCGTGCTGGGGCCGCTGCTGGCACGCGAAGGGGAGGCGACGGTATCGCTGCCCGGCGGCTGCGCGATCGGCAACCGCCCTATCGACCTGCATCTCAAGGCGCTGGAAGCGATGGGCGCGGAGATCGAGATCAGCGCCGGCTATGTGAAGGCGACGGCGCCCGGCGGGCGAATCGCCGGCGGGCGTTTCCGCTTCCCGGTGGTCTCGGTCGGTGCGACCGAGAATGCCTTGATGGCCGCCGCCACGGCCCGCGGCACCACGGTTCTCGAGAACGCGGCGCGGGAGCCGGAGATCGTCGACCTGTGCAACCTGCTCGTCGCGATGGGCGCGGTGATCCGTGGCATCGGCACCGAGACGCTGGAGATCGATGGGCGTGACCGGCTGCACGGCGCCACCTATGCGGTGATGCCCGATCGCATCGAGGCAGGCAGCTATGCCTGCGCGGCGGCGATCACCGGTGGTGACGTCGAGCTGGTCGGCGCCTCGGCCGAGGACATGCGCGCGACGCTGGATGCGCTGGTCGAGGCCGGCATCACGGTCGAGGAAACCGCGAACGGGGTGCGCATCGCGGCCGAGAACGGCATCCACCCGCTGACGCTCAACACCGCGCCCTTCCCGGGCTTTGCCACCGACATGCAGGCGCAGTTCATGGCGATGCTGTGCAAGGCGGACGGGGCGAGCACGCTCACCGAGACGATCTTCGAGAATCGCTACATGCACGTGCCCGAACTGGCCCGCATGGGGGCGGATATCGAGGTGCATGGCCGCACCGCGATCGTCCGCGGCGTGAAGAAGCTGACGGGCGCCCCCGTGATGGCGACCGACCTGCGCGCTTCGATGAGCCTCATCCTCGCGGGCCTGGCCGCCGAAGGCGAGACGCAGGTCAACCGCGTCTACCATCTCGACCGCGGCTATGAGCGGCTCGAAGAAAAGCTGCAGGCGGTCGGCGCGGACATCGAGCGCGTCGGCGACGGGTGAGGCGTAAAGCCCTCTCCCCTGAGGGAGAGGGTCAGTGGGCCGACATCGAATAGGGCCGGCCGGCCCCCGGCACCGTCGCCCGGTTGGGCGCCGCCTGCATCGCGAAGCGCAGCTCGCCGCCGCGCATCAGCTCCTCGTGGGTGACATATTGCCGGTCGAGCCTGCGGCCGTTCAGCGTCACGCTGCCGACATAGCGGTTCGCTTCCGACAGCCCCGGCGCGCGCACCGTGAAGCGCTTGCCGCCCGGCAGCGTCAGCGTCGCGCGTTCCAGGAACGGGCGGCCCAGCACATATTGGTTGGACCCCGGTGCAACGGGGTAGAAGCCCAGCATGGTGAACACCAGCCAGGCGGACATCTGGCCGAGATCGTCATTGCCCGCGAGCCCGTCCGGGGTCGGCTTGTACTGGCTGTCGACGATCTGCTTCAGTCGCTCCTGCGTCCGCCAGGGCTGGCCGGCATAGCTGTACAGATAGGCGACATGGTGGCTCGGCTCGTTGCCATGGATATACTGGCCGATCAGCCCGGCAATGTCCTCGGCATGGCTGTAGTCGATCTTTGAATTGTCGAAATCGAACATCGCGTCGAGCTTGCGCACCACCGCGGCGTCCCCGCCCATCAGGCGGAACAGCCCGGCCTGGTCCTGCGGCACGAACCACGAATATTGCCAGGCATTGCCCTCGGTATAGTCCGAGCCATAGTTGATCGCGGTGGGGTCGAAGGGCTCACGGTACGCCCCGTCGCTCTTGCGGGCGCGCAGGAAGCCGGTCTTCACGTCGAAGCTGTTGCGCCAGTTGCCCGCGCGCTTCTCGAAGGTCGCGGCGAGATCGTCGCGGCCCAGCGCACGCGCCATGCGGGCGATGGTCCAGTCGTCATAGGCATATTCGACGGTCTTGGAGGCGGCTTCCGGCTCCTTGTCGATCGGGACATAGCCAAGCTTCTGGTACCAGTCGAGCCCGCCATAGGGGCCGTAGGTCGCGCTGGCGACCATCGCGTCGAGCGCCGCCTTGCCGTCGAAGCCGCGCAGGCCCTTGAGATACGCATCGGCGATCACCGGCACGGCGTGATAGCCGATCATCGTCCAGGTCTCGCGGCCCTGGAACTGCCACACGGGCAGGATGCCGAACGGGCTGTTCTGCCGGCTGGCGATCAGCGACTGGATGATGTCGCGGTTGCGCGCTTCGGGCTGGACGAGCAGCAGCAGCGGGTGCTCGGCGCGGAAGGTATCCCAGAGCGAGAAGGTCGAGTGGAAGGTGAAGCCCTCGGCCTGGTGCACCTGGTCGTCGGGCCCGCGATAGCGGCCATCGGCGTCGGAGAAGACGCTGGGCGCCATCAGCGTGTGATAGAAGGCCGAGTAGAAATTGCGCAGCGCCGTGTCGCTGCCCTGCGCCTCGATCGCGCCGAGTGCCTGCTTCCAGGCAGTGGTGGTGCGGGCGTGGACGGCATCGAAGTCGCCGGGTTCGCTGGCGAGGTTGGCCAGCGCGGCATCCTCGTCCACGCTCGACAGCGCCACCCGCAGTTCCAGCGGCCGATCGAGCACCCCGAAATCGAGCCGCGCGACGATCGCGCGGCCCTGTAGCTGGGCGACGCCATCGTCGCCGCGGCCGGGGCCCTGAAAGCCGCGATAGGGCACCTTGCCCTCGGTATCGATGAAGGCATGGGTCTTGAGCGGCGTCGAGGGTCGGATCGCGAAGAACAGCTTGCGCGCCGGCGCCCAGCCGCGCGTCTCCCGCGCGCCGGTGATCGTGCCGTCGGGCCGCACGCGCACCGAGGACCAGAGGATCTTGCCCGGGTAATTGTAGAGCGAGCTGCGCAGGTCGAGCACGAGATGCGCCGCCTTGCCTGCGGGGAAGGCATAGCGCTCCACCGCCACGCGGGTGCCCGCGGTCATTTCGGCGCGGACGCCCTGGTCCTGCAGCGTCACCGCATAATAGCCCGGCCGTGCGACTTCGTCGGCATGGGTGAAGCGCGAGCGATAGCCCGAGCCCGGCTTTTTCGGATCGCCCGGTTCCAGCGGCACCGTGTCGCCGGATACCGGTGCGATCAGGAAGTCGCCCAGGTCCGAATGGCCGGCGCCCGAAAAATGAGTCAGCGAGAAGCCCTGGATCGTCGGGTCGTCGTAGCGATAGCCGGCGGCATGGCCATAGCATGCGCGGATCTCGCAGCCGCTATCCGTGTCGGGGCTGAGCTGCACCATGCCGAAGGGCGCGACCGCGCCAGGGAATGTATGTCCCTCGCCGCCGGTGCCGACCAGTGGATCGGCATGCTCATAGCCGGTCTGGGCGGCAAGCGGCGCCGCGAGAAGCGACGTGGCGGCGAGTGCAAGCGCGGTGCGCTGAAAGGTCCCCTGCATTGCCAAGGCTTAACCGAGCGAAGCTGAGGACGGAAGCCCGGCCGCATGGCTTCGCCCGCTACGGGGGCGAAGCCGCAACCGCCTACAGCATCGATCCCGTATCGATGAACCGCTGGTGCCAGGCGAGTGCCTCGCCCGGCAGCATCGGCGTCTGCTTGCCATAGCTGCCGGCCAGCGCGCGCTCATAATAGTCGCGCAGCATCGGCTTGTAGTTTGGGTGGGCGCAGCGTTCGATCACCTGTTCGGCGCGCTTGCGCGGCGCAAGCCCGCGCAGATCGGCCAGCCCCTGCTCGGTCACCACCACCTGCACGTCCTGAGCGATGTGGTCGACATGGGAGACGTGCGGCACGATCGCGGAGATCGCCCCGCCCTTCGCGGTGGAAGGCGACATGAAGATCGAGATATAGGCGTTGCGCGCGAAGTCGCCCGATCCGCCGATGCCGTTCTGGATCCGCGAACCCATGACATGGGTGGAATTGACGTTGCCGTACAGATCGGCCTCGATCATCCCGTTCATCGCCAGGCAGCCGAGACGGCGGACCACTTCGGGATGGTTGCTGATCTCCTGCGAGCGCAGCAGAATGCGATCGCGGAAGGTGTCGAGATCGGCGTTCAGTCGCTCGGCGGCGGTGGGGCTCAGCGAGAAGGCGGTGCAGCTTGCCATGCGCAGCTTGCCCGCCGCGAGCAGGTCCAGCATCCCGTCCTGCAGCACTTCCGTATAGGCGGTGAGGTTCTCGAACGGCGCGGTCAGCAGCCCGGCGAGCACCGCATTGGCGATATTGCCCACGCCCGATTGCAGCGGCAGCAGCGACGGGGGCAGGCGCCCCTTGCCTACCTCGTGACGGAAGAATTCAATCAGGTGCTGCGCGATCGCGAGCGCGCTTGCATCGGGAGCGGCAAAGGGCAGGTTGCGATCGGGCGAATGGGTTTCGACCACGGCGATCACCTTGTGCGGATCGCAGCGGAGCGTCGGCTGGCCGATGCGCTGATCGGGCGCGGTGAGCGGGATCGGCACGCGGTTCGGCGGCAGCGCGGTGCCGTAATAGATGTCGTGCATCCCCTCCAGCGCGGGGTTCTGCCAATGGTTGACCTCCAGGATCACGCGCTTGGCGACATCGAGCCAGGTCTTGTTGTTGCCTACCGAGCTCGACGGGATCAGCGATCCGTCCTCGCGGATGCCGGCGACTTCGATCACCGCGACGTCGAGCTGGCCGAGAAAGCCTTCCCAGGCGAGCGGCGCGACCTGGCTGAGGTGCAGGTCGACATAGTCCATCTCGCCCGCGTTGATCTTCTCGCGGGCGATGGGGTCCGAATTATAGGGCAGGCGGGCGGAGATGCCGTCGACGCGAGCCAGCGCGCCGTCCAGTTCCGGGCCGGTCGAAGCGCCGGTCCACACCTTCAGGCGCATCGGATGGCCGGCGGCGTGCGACGCTTCGATCTGGGCCGCGAGCGCCGTCGGCACCGCCTTGGGATAGCCGGAGCCGGTGAAGCCGCTCATGCCCACGGTCATGCCATCGGCGATGAACGAGGCGGCGTGCTCTGCGGTAGTGACCTTGGCGGCTAGTCCGGGGTGCGCGATTCTGCTCATGGATCCTCTCGGGGGGGCTGCATCATTGGCGGCGATGCAGCCCTACCGAGGCGCGTGCAATTGTTGCAATTACCTACTTGGTATGGGTGGATGCAGCCGGCGCACGGGTCGCGCATCGCATACGCGCGATATCCGATGCGGGAGCGCGCGCGGCGAGCCCTGCCGTGACAGATCCGTGAATGCCAAGTGCTTGATCTAGTTAAGTCGATCGGAACATCCCCTTTCGCCCGGGGGTTGAGGCGACCAAGCAGGAGAGAGAATTCCACATGGCAACGCTCGCGCGCGATTTCGCGCCACGGATCCGCTCGCAATTTCTGACCGACAGTTTCCAGCGCGGTCTCGCCCACTGGAACCGGGAGCGGCTCGAGCCCGGCTTTCCATCCGACGACTGGCAGCGCCTGTTCGAGCGGGACGTGCGCATGGAGCGGCTGCAGGGCGCGTTCCTCGAGGAGCTGCGCGCCGAGGTGAGCGACGAGGCCGCCGAAGCGCCGACCGATGCCGATGGTTTCATCGCCTGGTTCGAAGGGCTGAAGGCGACGGGCCCGGGGCAGGGCGACCCGCTCTTCCCGTGGCTGGCTGAACACGCCGACCGGGACCAGCTTCGATGGTTCTTCGAGCAGGAAGCCGCCGGCGAAGCGGGGTTCGACGATCTGGTCGCGATGACGCAGGTCAAGCTGCCGACGCGGCCCAAGCTGGAACTCGCCCGCAACTATTGGGACGAGATGGGGCATGGCACCGAAAAGGGCATGCATGGCCCGATGCTCGACGCGCTGGTCGAGACGCTCGCCGTCACGCCGGTGATCGAGAACACGGTATGGGAAAGCCTGTGCCTCGCCAATGCGATGACCGCGATGGCGAGCAGCCGCCGCTATGCCTGGCATTCGGTGGGCGCGCTTGGCGTGATCGAACTGACGGCGCCGGGACGCTCGGCGGCGACCGCCGAAGGGCTGAAGCGCGTGGGGCTGAGCCCCAAGGAGGCGCGCTACTTCACGCTGCACGCCGTGCTCGACATCAAGCATAGCGAGGACTGGAACCGGGAGGCCGTCCGTCCGGCCGTGGAAGAAGATCCGCGCCGCGCGACGGCGATGGCCGAAGGTGCGCTGATCCGCCTGCGTTGCGGCGCGCGCTGTTTCGAGGCGTATCGCGATCGGCTCTGGGGCTGACGCAGGGCAGGCGGGTTGCTAGGCTGGGACCATGCTCCGCCTAGCCCTCGCCGCCGCGCTGATGTTCGCGCCTGCCGAAACGCCCGTGCCGCTGCATGCCGGCGGCCGGGCGACCGCGGATGGCCGCTTCGGCTGGCCGGGCGTTTATTTCGAAGGGCGGTTCCAGGGGACGTCGGTAACCGTATCGGTCGAGGCCGATACCGACCATCTCGCCATCCTGATCGATGGCGTGGAGCGCGCCGTGCTGAAAAAGCCCGGCCGCGTCGATCGGCGCTTCGATGGCCTGGCGGACGGGGAGCATGTGATCCGCATCGAGAAGCTGACCGAGACGCAAAGCGGCAGCAGTCGCATCGTCGGTGTCACCACCGACGGCACGCCGCTTGCGCCGCCGGTGTATGTCCGGAAGGTGGAGTTCATCGGCGACTCGCACAGCGTCGGCTATGGCGACACCGCATCGACGCGCAGCTGCAGCGCGGAGGAAGTCCATGACACGACGAACACCGCGCGCGCCTTCGGGCCGTTGCTCGCGAAGAAGTGGGACGCCGACTACCGCGTGATCGCCTTTTCGGGGCGCGGCGTGGTGCGCAATTATGCGGGGGGCAATCCCGGTGAGACGCTGCCGGTGCTGTATCCGCGCGCGATCCCGGGCGAGCCAGCGCCGGCTGCCACGGATGGCTGGAAGCCGCAGCTGATCGTCATCAACCTGGGTACCAACGACTTCTCTACACCGGTGCATTCGGGCGAGGCGTGGACGGATGCGGCGGCACTGCATGCAGACTATCGTACGAAATATGTCGCGTTCGTGCGGCAGTTGCAGGCGGCAAACCCGAACGCCCGCTTCCTGCTGATGGGGGCGCCGGCCTTTATCGCGGATGTGCGTGCGGTGGCGGCGGCAACGGGCGCGACGCCCCTGGCGGTGCCGCAGCTGGCATTCACCGCGTGCAATTTCCATCCGTCTCTCAAGGATCAGCAGCAGATGGCGGATCTGGTAGAGGCTGCGGCGGGCACGCTGAAGTAAGCGCTCCCCTCCCGCACGCGGGGAGGGGAGCAACAGGATCACACCGCCTTCAGGGCATTCTCGAAGTCGGCAATCAGGTCATCGGCATCCTCGACGCCGATCGAGATACGCACCAGATTATCGGTGATTCCCAGCGCCTGCTTGCGCGCCTCCGGCACGGAAAGGTGCGTCATGCCCGCGGGGTGGCTTGCCAGCGTCTCGGTACCGCCCAGGCTGACCGCCAGCTTGGCGATCTTGAGTGCATCCAGAAAGGCGAATGCTTCCTTCTCGCCGCCTTTGAGATACAGCGAGAAGGTCGATCCCGCACCGGTGCAGTGGCGGCGATAGATGTCGGCCTGGCGCTTGTCCTCGCCCCGCTCGAGAAAGCCGAGATAGCCGACCTTCTCCACCTTGGGATGCGCGGCCAGGAATTCGCAGACCTTTGCGGCATTCTCGCCTGCACGGCTCATGCGGAGCTCCAGCGTCTCCAGCGAGCGGAGCAGCATCCAGGCGGTGTTCGGGTCGCAGATCGTGCCGATCGTGTTGCGCATCAGCCGGATCGTGTTGATGTGCGCCTTCGATCCGAGCACGCCGCCCGCGACCAGATCCGAATGGCCGCCCGCATATTTGGTGAGCGAGTAGACGACGATATCGGCACCCTGGCGGAGCGGTTGCGCCCATAGCGGGCCCAGGAAGGTGTTGTCGATCGCGATCGGCGGCTTGCTGTCGCCCTTGAAGATCGCGTCACGGCTGGCGGCGACGGCCTCCACGTCGACCAGCGCATTGGTCGGGTTGGCCGGGCTTTCCAGATAGATCAGCGCGACATTGCCGGTCGCCGCCTTGCTCAGCACCGCGTCGATTTCCTCGCGGGTCGCGCCCGCCGGGAAGTCGAGCCAGTGGATGCCGAAGCGGCCGAGAATGCGCGCGATCAGCGTCTCCGTCGCCGCATAGAGCGGGCCCGAATGGACGATCGTGTCGCCCGGCTTGACCATCGACAGGAACAGCGTGGCGATCGCCGACATGCCCGAGGAGAAGGCGAGGGCGTCCTCGGCCTCTTCCCAGATGGCGAGCCGGTCTTCGAGGATCTCCTGGTTCGGGCCGTTGAAGCGCGAATAGACCAGCCCCTCGGCCCCGCCCGGGCGCTTGCCCGTCACGCCTTCGAAGTGGCGCTTGCCGGCCGCCGCATTGGGGAAGACGAAGGTGGACGTAAGGAAGATCGGAGGTTTCAGCGAGCCTTCCGAGAGCATCGGATCATAGCCGTGCCCCATCATCATCGTCGCCGGCTTCAGCTTGCGATCGCCGATCTTCTCGACATCGCCCTCGGGGCGGGGGCGGGGGGTGCCGCCGGTCAGATCGGCTTCGGTGGCGTCGGTCATGTAAAAGCTCTCCGGTATGTCTTCTGATGATGGTTGCGATTGTAACCAGTTCGGGCGGGCAATCCACCCATCCCCCAACCGTCGTATCACCGCATCGTTTCGGCCGCGCGACCGTGGTCCCCGGCTAACCTTTGATATACGCTGACCTGAGCGGAAAGATCGATCAGTGTCCTCGGACTAATCCATTTCATCGATCGCTCTGGCCGTGCGAGGCTTAGCGCAGATGATAACCCGAAAGTCCTGTGGAGGTGCCCAATGAACGCCGAATCCCAATGCCCGATGCATGGCGGCAAGATGGAAGGGAACGCCGTCCTGTTCGAGATGACGAACCGGACCTGGTGGCCCAACCAGCTCGATCTGACCGTGCTCCACCAGAATCCGCCCGCCGGCGACCCGATGGGCGCGGACTTCGACTATGTCGCCGAATTCCAGAAGCTCGACCTCGCGGCGGTGAAGGCCGACATCTTCGCCCTGATGACCGATTCGCAGGATTGGTGGCCGGCGGATTTCGGCCATTATGGCCCGCTGTTCGTCCGCATGGCCTGGCACAGCGCCGGCACCTACCGCGTCGGTGACGGTCGCGGCGGCGCAGGGTCGGGCACGCAACGCTTCGCGCCGCTCAACAGCTGGCCGGACAATGCCAATCTCGACAAGGCCCGCATGCTGCTGTGGCCGATCAAGCAGAAATACGGCCGGGCGCTGTCCTGGGCCGACCTGCTGATCCTCACGGGGAACTGCGCGCTCGAATCGATGGGCTTCAAGACGGCCGGGTTCGGCGGCGGCCGCGCCGATGTGTGGGAGCCGGAACGCGACATCAACTGGGGACCCGAACGCGAATGGCTGCAGACCAGCGAAAAGCCGGGCGGCCGCTATTCGGGCGAGCGCGACCTGTCGAATCCGCTGGCCGCGGTGCAGATGGGCCTCATCTACGTCAATCCGGAGGGACCGGACGGCAATCCCGATCCGCTGCTCGCCGCGCACGACATTCGCGAGACCTTCGCGCGCATGGCGATGAACGACGAGGAAACCGTTGCGCTGATCGCGGGCGGCCACACCTTCGGCAAGACGCACGGCGCGGCGGACCCGAGCCAGTATATCGGCCCGGAGCCGGAAGGTGCCGGCATCGAGATGCAGGCGCTCGGCTGGTCCAACAGCTATGGCAAGGGCAATGCCGGCGATACGATCACCAGCGGCCTGGAAGTCACCTGGACCGAGACGCCGACCCAGTGGGGCATGGGCTTCTTCAAGAACCTGTTCGAATATGAGTATGAACTGACCAAGAGCCCGGCGGGTGCGCATCAGTGGGTGGCGAAGGATGCCGGCGAGGTGATCCCGGACGCGCATGATCCGTCGAAGAAGCACCGCCCGACGATGCTGACCACGGACCTCTCGCTGCGCTTCGACCCGGCCTATGGCCCGATCTCGCGGCGCTTCTACGAGAATCCCGATCAGTTCGCCCATGCCTTTGCCGAGGCGTGGTACAAGCTGACGCACCGCGACAGCGGTCCGCACGCCAAGCTGCTCGGGCCCGAGGTGCCGGCGGAGCCGCGCATCTGGCAGGATCCTGTCCCGCCGGTGGACCATGTGCTGATCGACGCCGCGGACGTGGCGGCGCTCAAGGCTGAAATCCTCGCCTCCGGCCTGTCGATTTCGCGCTTGGTGAAGACCGCCTGGGCTTCTGCCAGCACCTATCGCGGCTCGGACAAGCGCGGCGGTGCCAATGGCGCGCGCATCCGCCTTGCCCCGCAAAAGGACTGGGCGGTGAACGAGCCGGTCGAGCTCGCCCAGGCGCTCGGCGTGCTGGAGGGCATCCAGGCGACGTTCAACGGCGCCCAGACCGGCGGCAAGAAGGTGTCGCTTGCCGATCTGATCGTGCTCGGCGGCACCGCGGCGGTGGAAGCGGCGGCGAAGAGGGCCGGGCACGAGCTGGCGCTGCCCTTCGTCCCCGGCCGCACCGACGCGACTCAGGAACAGACCGACGCCCACAGCTTCGAGCCGCTCGAACCCAAGGTCGACGGCTTCCGCAACTATGCCCGCGACACCATGGGATGGTCGGAAGAGGAACTGCTGGTCGATCGCGCCGCGCTGCTGACGCTCACCGCGCCGGAGATGACCGTGCTGGTCGGCGGCCTGCGCGTGCTCGGCGCCAACCATGGCGAGTCGAAGCACGGCGTGTTCACGGATCGCCCGGAAACGCTGACCAACGACTTCTTCCGCAACCTGCTGACCACCAGCTTCACCGCGAAATGGGCGGCGCAGGGCGACGGCAGCTTCGTCGCGACCGATCGCAAGACCGGCGAGGCGACGTGGACCGGCACCCGTGTCGACCTGATCTTCGGCTCGAACGCGCAGCTGCGCGCGCTGGCCGAGGCTTATGCGACGGACGATGCGGAGGGCGCGTTCGTCGAGGCATTCGGCAAGGCGTGGACCAAGGTGATGCACGCCGACCGCGTCGACCTGTAAGTCATCCAGAAGGAGCCGTCCGGCGTTGCCGGCGGCCCCTTTCTTTCAGCCTATCCTCTCCCGCCAGGGGGAGGTGGCGCGCGACGCGCGACGGAGGGGGAGGGATGCCAGAACCTCTCGGCCGTCATGCTGCCTCCCCCTCCGTCAGGCTGCGCCTGCCACCTCCCCCTGGCGGGGGAGGAAACGGTGTGGTCTCGCGGAACTGACACGCGTGAAAAGGGGCCGCCCGGCACTGCCGGACGGCCCCTTCATCGCTTGGAGGGGACCTTAGTAGGTACCCTTGAAGCTCGAATTCAGATTGCCCGTCGTGCTCCAATCCTTCGATCGGTCGTCGGTGCTGGTCTGATCGGTGGTCGCGGCGGTGGACTTGGTCTTGTCCTCGCCGAACATCGCGCCCGACTGTTCTTCGTCGCGCCAGTGGTTCTTGGCTTCGTCGGCGGTCTTGCGCAGCGTCACCTTGTCGTCGACGGTCTGGATCCAGCGCGACGGGATCGAATGGTGGCGGCCATTCGCATCGGCGTCGTTCTTGGTCAGGATGATGCGGTCGCCGCGCACCTTGTCGACGGTGCCGACATGGCTGCCGTCGGAACCCAGTACTTCCATATGCTCGGTCACGCGGCGCAGGGCGTCGCGCTGGCCGGTGCGCTCGGTGCGGAAGCTGTCGAACTCGCTGTGGAAACGCTGGGCGTTCTCGCGGCGATATTCATCATAGTCGCGGTCGAATTCTTCGATCCGGCTGCGACGCCATTCGCCATAATGGTTGTCAGCATGGCCTTCGCGCCGGGCCTGCTGCTCGTCGTAGCGCTGGTCCTGACGGCGCCGGCGCTCCGCTTCCTCATCGCCGAACCACGAGCGGACCTCGTCACCGGCGCGGTCGAAGAAGCCGCGGTCACGGTCATAGCCGCGCAGGTCGTTGCCGCCGCGGTCGCGGTCATACCCATAGCTGCTGCCGCGACCCTGGCCCTGCTGGCCATAGCTGCGCGCGGATGCATCGCGGCTGCCCCAGTCGCTGTTCCCATAATTGCGCTGGCCATAGTCGCGGTCGCGGTCGCGGTCCTGGCTCGAATAGCCGCCGTAATTGTCATAGCTGCGCGAACCATAGTCGCTCCAGTCGCGAGCACCGTCGTTCCAGCCGCCGCGCTCCTCGCGACGGCCATAGCCCTGCGCGCCGTAGTTCGACCGGTCCTGGTTGCGCGCTTCGGAGCGCCCACGATTGCCATAGGTGTCGCGCTGGCCGCGATCGCGTCCCAGTTCGCCTGCGGCGGCATAATCGCGCGCGCTGCTGTAGGTGTAATCGCGGCCCGAGCCGTAATCGCGACCATAGTCGCCGGGGGTGCCACTGTCGTTATAGCCGGTGGGGCCGTACGGGCCGTAGCGATTGTTGCGGTCGTCCATCGTATCTCTCCTGCTGAGATTTCGGCGGCTGCGGCATGCTTGCCGTCACGCCCCGTCCAAGCGAGCGGAGGGGCGGATGGGTTCCGCAAATTTAACCTGCGTCACAGGCACTTCGTCGTCGGCGATACAAAAGCAGCGGAAAGGGGCGACAAGCCGGTTGCATCGCGCGTTTCGGCTCGCTAAGGGGAGCGCCTCCCGGGCCAGCCCGGGATCCGGCGGCGGGGCTGTAGCTCAGATGGGAGAGCGCTGCAATCGCACTGCAGAGGTCAGGGGTTCGATTCCCCTCAGCTCCACCAGCCGCCACATCTTCTACGAAAACCGCACCGTTCCCAACCTGCCGTCATGGTGGGATCTTGTCGTGCGCGTTCCGCAAGAAAACGGGGAGGCAAGAACCTTACCTCCCCGCAACGTGATTGTTGTGGCCGGATCAGCGGCTCACTGCTTGCTCATCGTGAAGGTGACATTGCTGCCCGAACGGTTGGCGCTGCAGTTTGGCGAGCCAGTCCAGTGGATAGCCCCTGCGCTGATCGAGCCCGATGAGCTTACATCGACATAGAAATAGCAGGTCTGGATCGCGCCATTCACGGTCATGTTTGCCTTGAACGAGACGTTACCGTCGCCGAGTACGGTGTGGTAGCTTCCCCGCACTTCAGGCGAGCCGGCTTTCAGGGTGCCCTCGATCCGAGGATAGTAGGAGCCCGACCAGCTCACGTCGGAAATGGTGATGTCGAGGCTGGGATCGGCATTGCCCATGTAAAGATAGGCGTAGGTCTGCGCCTGGGCAGGCGTGGCCGCAAAGGCTGCGGTCGCGACAAATGCTCCGGCAATCGCCGTCAATACCTTACGCATCATGAACCCCCGTCAATTTGCTAGAAGACTCTTGCAAGCTGTTCTGCTTGCAAGGCTTTTGTAGCAATAGAGTCCGCGGATGCGGAGCGATTTATTTACGATTTCATTTACCCGCCGTTAAGATAACGCGCGGACTATCCGGCGTTTTTAGGCGGAGCTGCACGCGCAGTCCGGGCATCGCGTCTTCCAGGGTCAGCTCGCCGCGATGCAGCCGTGCGACCGCGGCGACGAGCGGAAGACCCAGCCCGTACCCCCGCACCTGCCGACTGGCATCGAGCCGCCCGAAGCGGCGCAGCGCGCGTGCTCGGTCCTCGGGGGGGATGCCCCGTCCATTGTCCTCGACCCGCAGCAGTGCCGCATCGCCCTCGCGCAGCACTTCCAGGCGGATGCTCGTGCCGCGCGGCGTGTGGGTTACGGCGTTCTCGACGAGATTGACGATCACCTGCGTCAGCAGGCGGGGGTCGCCTTCGATCGGTAGCGGCTCGGCGGGGATCGCGACCCGGAAACCGCGGCCGCTTTCGGTTACCATCAGCGCGAGTCCCTCACCGACATCCCCCGCCAGCCCAGCGAGATCGAGCGGCACGAAGCCGTTTCGGCGCTCGCCGCCTTCAATCTCGGTGATCCGCAAGATGGCCGCGAACAGCGCGAGGATTTCCTCGCTTTCGGCCACGGCGCCAGCCAGTTCGTCGCGCACGGGGGCTGCTTCGGGTGCGTCGGCCAGTGCTGCCAGCCTGCCGTGCAAGCGCGACATGGGTGTTCGCAGGTCGTGCGCGACGTCGTTGGAGATGCTGCGCATGCCGCCCATCAACTCGCCGATACGATCGAGCATGCGGTTGAAGGTCACCGCCAGCCCGCCAAAGACGCTGTTCGGGCGCTCGACCGGGACGCGCGCGGACATGTCGCCGTCGATGATCGCTTCGGCCGTTCCGCGAATTGCCGCGATGTTTACCCGGATCGCACGGATCAGCGCCATCGTGCCGAGCAACAAAATGCCCAGCAGCGCGCCGAAGCCGGTCGCGAGAATCAGTCCGCGCTTATAGTCATGCTGGTCGATCGGCTCGCTTTCCGCGATCAGCGCCAGGGTTTCGCCGCCGCGCAGCCGCGTCACCCAGGCGCGCCCGCGGCTGAGACCCGGGATGGCGGCGTTGCGCTTCACCGTGGAGACGCCCAGCGGCAGTGGCGTGGCCGGCGAGATGTTGCCCGCGATCACTGCGCCTTGCGGGGTAAGCAGCAGGAAGCCGATATCGGCGCTCTCGCGCTCGCTGCTTTCGCGGACGATGCGCCGGGCAATTTCGGGCACTTCGACACCGCCTTCCAGCAATTCGCGCGCTTCCCCCTGCAGTCGCAGGTCGACCTGGCGATCGATCGCGTCGAGCAGTGCGAGATAGACGCCCACGCCGACCAGCGCCGTCGCGACCGAAACGCTGAGCGCGAAGCCGATCGCGATCCGGCCGAGCGATTGTAGGCGTCGGCGCCGCATCGATCAGGCGCGGAACATGTAGCCGACGCCTCGTACGGTGACGATGGGGTCCGGCAGGCCAGGTATCTCCAGCCGCTGCCGCAGCTTCAGGATGTGGACGTCGACGATATTGGTGGCAGGCACGAAGTCATAGCCCCAGACGCGCTCGATCAGCATCTTGCGTGACAGCACGCTGCCCGCCTCGCGCACCAGTTCGGCGAGCAGTTTCAGCTCGGTCTTCTGCAACTCGATCGTCTTGCCCGCGCGGGTGACGCGGTGCCGCAGTACGCTGACGGTGACGTCGCCGGCACTGAGGGTGGCGTTGTCCGCGACAGGCGCCGTGCGACGGCGGAGGACTGCGCGGATTCGCGCGTTGAGCTCATCGATTTCGAAGGGCTTGACGATGTAATCGTCGGCGCCGGCCTCCAGGCCTTCCACCCGTTCGTTGGTGAGGCCCAGCGCGGTCAGCAGAATCACGGGTGTTTCCACGCCCTCTGCGCGCAGGCGTCGCAGTACTTCCACGCCCTCGATCGCCGGCAACATGCGATCGAGCAGTACCACGTCGAATTGCGCCTCGGCGAGCGCGGCGATGGCGGCGCGTCCGTCACCCACAGCCGCCACGAGGTAGCCGAGGCTTCCGAGTTGGCGAACGAGCAGGGCGCTCAACTGTGCGTCGTCCTCGACGACGAGGGCGCGAAGGGAGGGAGTGGACAGCGTTTCGGACGAGGATTGCATGCGGGTGCTCTTACGGAAGGCGGCTGTTCGTAACCTTACGAGGCGTGCAGGTCGACTCGCGTCCTGGTATCTGAGCGCCTTGCGGTAGCCGCGACGTGCTTCGGGTGAATTCGGGCGAACCGACGGAAACCCGCTGGCGCACGTCATGCGAAAGTAGATAGGGCCTTTGCGGCGTCTTGTGCGGCCGACTCGGGCGAACGGGCCAGCGCATCCCAGCGGCGGACGCTCGGCGCGACGGCAAAAAAAATTCAAAGGCGTGCTGTGGGTCGCTCGGGGCGGCGTCGTCTTACCAATGGATATTCATACCGTACTCGGTTCAGCTGATGGGTGCGGCCGTTTCGGAGCATGTGGAAAGCTCCTTAGTGGCCGAGCCGAAGAAAAGCGGGCAGAACAGCGGCACGATATCGCAACGTTGCCAGGGGATCTGCGAGTGTCGCCACAATATAGCAGCGGACGAATCCGCGTTCTCACCTTCCTGCACAGCTTCGATGCCGGCGGTGTGGAGCGTGTTGCCCTTCGCTTAGTCCGACACTGGCGAGCGATGGGCGTGGATGCGCCGCTATTCATGGGCCGCGACGACGGCGCAATGCACGGCGAGTTCGGCGACATCGCCTATGACATGCCCCGCCAGCCTCGCATTCGCCAGCACAGCTGGGAAACGCTGTGGATGATTGTGACCCTGCCCGCGGCGATCCGTCGCCTTCGGCCGGACGTGCTGTTCGTGGCCGGCTCTACCTACACCATCGTCGCCGTCGCGATGACGCTGCTGCTCGGTCGCCGCTGCCCGCCGATCGTCGTGAAGGTCAGCAACGATCTGGCGCGGCGCGACCTGAACCCGATCAGCCGCCTCTTCTGGCGCGCCTGGCTGCGCGTCCAGGCGCACGCCGCGCACCACTGGGTGGTGATGGATGAGGCCATGGTACCCGAACTGCCGCCGGTGATGGCGCGGCGCAGCCATGTCGTGCACGATCCCGCGATCTGCGCAACGCAGTTGCTGCCCGAACGAGACGCTCGGGAGGAAGGGCCGCGGCGGTTCGTCGCCGTCGGGCGGCTTGCGGCGCAAAAGCATTTCGCGCTGATGTTGCGGGCGTTCGCGCGCGTGGTGCAGCCCGGAGAGACGCTGACGATCTTTGGTGACGGCGTGGAGCGCGGCGCGCTCGAGGCGCTTGCTGCGTCGCTCGGCATCGCCGATTGCGTGCATTTCGCCGGCCATGTCGCTGATGCGCCCGCGCGGCTGCCGGCATTCGACGTGTTGCTGATGTCCTCGCGCTATGAAGGCGTGCCGGCAGTTGTTATCGAAGCATTGGCTGCGGGTCTGGCGGTCGTTTCGACCGATTGCGGCGCCGGCCTGCGCAGCTTGCTGGGCGAGGGCCGGTTCGGCACCATCGTGCCGCAGAACGAAACGCTGTTGGCCGATGCGATCCGCGCCGCGCCTGTGGCTGCGCCCGATCGCTCCGCGTTGCTCGCGTCGCTGCGCCGCTTCACGATCGAGCGCTCGGCGCAAGACTATCTCACGTTGTTCGTTGCTGCAGCGGCAGCGGCAGCGCGGACGCGAGCCCGATCCACGGGCTTGGAGCAAGAGGTTCCTGCATGAAGTCCCCGGTACAGGCGGTACGGTCCGCCTATGCGTCGCTTTCACCCATCACCCGGGAGCGATTGCTCGCCATTGTTGGGCTCGCCTTTTCGGCCGTCATTCTCGTCGCAGTATTCTGGCAGCTCGACGGGCTGGACTTCACCGTACTCACCCAGACGCCGACCAACCCGCTGTTCTGGTTATGCTTCGCTGCCACCTATGCGCTGGCGCCGTTCATGGACTGGCTGATCCTGCGGCGCATCTGGGGCGTGGGTGCGGCGGCTTTCCCGGCCCTGCTGCGCAAGCAGGCGGCGAACGAAGTGGTCCTCGGTTATTCGGGCGACGCGCAGCTCTATGTCTGGGCGCGGCGAACGATGGGCGCCGCCGGGCGGCCGTTTGAGACGCTGCGCGACGTGGCGGTCACCTCGGCGCTGGCGGGCAACCTCGTCACGCTGGCGATGCTCGTGCTGCACGCGCCGATTGTCCACGGGCTCGCCAAGGGCACCTTGTTCACGACGTTGCTGATCTCCACCGCGACGATCGTGCTGTCTTCGATGGCGATCTTCTTCTTCCGACGGGTGGTGTTTGCGCTGCCGCCACGCCAGCTCGCGGCGACCATCGGCATTCACATTGCGCGTATCCTGCTGAGCCTGTTGCTTACTGCTTTACTCTGGAAGCTGTTGCTGCCGGCGGTGCCGACCGCAGCGCTGTTTCTGGTCGGCACGCTGCGCATGATGCTCTCGCGGCTGCCGTTCGTGCCGGCGCGCGAGGCCTTGCTCGCGCCCCTGATCGTAGCGTTGCTGGGCGATGCGGCGGGGCTCGCAGGGGCCGTGCTCTTCGTTGCGACGCTGATGCTCGCCGCCCATGTCGTGGTAGGCGGCGCCTCGGCGCTTGCCGACATGTTTGCGCGTTCCCGGCCGCGGCTCGCCTGAGCCAAGATAAAAAAGCACTGGCGCCCATGCGCCGCTGCCGCCATCAGCCGCCCGGAATAGCGAAAGGCAGGAGTGATGGGGAAAACGGCGCTGGTGGTGGGCGCATTGCTGGCAGGGGTTCTGCTGGGCTTTGCCGCGCGCTGGCCTGCGGGCGCGTTTCTGGCACCCTGGATCGATTTCGTGGCTCCCGTCGGGGCTTTCTGGATCCGTGCGCTGACCATGACGCTGGTGCCGCTGGTCTTCGCGCTGGTGGTGAGCGGCGTCGTCAACGCGGTGCGCCATGGCCAGGGCGGACGGCTGCTGGCAACCAGCTTTGCCGTGTTCCTGCCGATGCTGGTTCTGGCGGCACTGCTCGCTTGGGGCGCGCTGGAGATCGTCTTGTGGCTGTTTCCTCTCGGTCCCGAACCCCTTGCTGGGTTGCTGACGGCTGCGCCGCCCGCAGCGCCGTATGTGCCGACGGCCTCTGAACAGATCCTCGCGGTTCTTCCGGAAAATCCGATCGCGGCAGCGGCGGGCGGACAGATGCTGCCGCTGGTTGTCTTCGCCGTGCTGCTCGGTGTTGCCATCGCGCGGACGGGCGGGAACGGGCTGGCGGGTGTGATCGACGAACTCGGCATGTCGATGACGCGCATCGTCGACTGGATCCTGCTGGCGGCGCCGATCGGCATTTTCGTGCTGGCGCTCGGAGCGGGCAAGGCGGCTGGCGCGAGCGTTGCGGGTGTGCTGGCACGCGACGTGGCAGCGGAAATCCTGTTCTGTCTTGCCGCGATCGGCATGTGTTATCTGCTGGTTCTGGGACTGCGGGCGATGCCGCTCGCCCGCTTCGCCCGCGGGATCCTGCCTGCGCAGGCAACGGCGGCGGGCACCTGCTCGTCGATGGCGACTGCGCCGGTCTCGATGGACGTCGCGCTTAACGGCCTGCAACTCCCGCAGGAAGTCGCGGGTACCACGCTTCCGCTTGCCATCTCCACCTTCCGGCTGGCGACAACGGGCGTAACGGTGATCGAGGTGTTCCTGGCCGCGCACGCGGCGGGGGTGCACGCGTCCCCGGTGCAATGGGCGCTGGCGGGCCTGTCGGCGGTGATCGCGGGCATCGCGACGCCGGGGCTGCCGGGGGCGGCGATCCTCTATGCGTGCGACGCGCCGGGCATGCAGATCCTTGGTGCGCCGCTGGCGATGATCCCGCTCTACATCGCAGTCTCGGCCATCCCGGACATGTTCATTACCACCGCCAGCGTCACCGGCCAGGTGACCGCGACCACGCTCGTCGCGCGCTTGGTCAGGCGGGGGCGCTGAGCCCGGGAAGCACACCCTTCGCGATGGTCATGCTGCGGCCACCGATCCAGGCCTGGCCATCCGCTTCATAGGTCACGAAGATCCGCCCACGCCGATCGAGCCGGGTGCCCTGCGCGGCAACATAGCCGCCCGTTGCCCGGCCACTTTCAAGCAGCCACTGCGCGGCCGAGGCGTTGAAGCTGCCGGTAACCGGGTCCTCGATCACGGCGCCGAACGCGCCGCTGAAGAACGTGCGGATTTCCCAGTCTACCGGGCCTCCCGCGGGATGCGCGCCGATCAGGCCGATCTCGACCCGCCCGTCCCAATGCCGCACCGGCTCCACCGCCAGCACGGCTTCCGCAGAGTGGAGCAACACTGCGATCCAGCCCGGGCCGTTGTCGGCCCAGGCGGCATCGACGATCGCGTCCGGGTCGATCCGGAGGGCCCGTGCCAGCATGGCGCGAGTGTCCGAATCCACGGGGCCGTCTCGCATCAGCGGCGGGGCTGCGAAGGCAAGGCGATCGGCGTTGCGGCGGATCGGGATCAGACCCGCGCCGCATTGCTGGACGATCCGGTCGCCTGCCGCCGGAACACCGCCCGCCGCCAGCCAGGCATGGCACGCGCCCAGCGTCGGGTGGCCGGCAAAGGGCAATTCGCGATCCAGCGTGAAGATGCGGGCATGATAGTCCGCACCCGCGATGCTGGGTGGCAGCAGAAACACCGTTTCGCTCAGATTGAACCAGCGGGTGATCGCCAGCATCGTCGCCGTATCGAGATCGCCGCCGCCATGCACCACCGCCAGCGGGTTGCCCGTGAACGGCCCGTCATGAAACACGTCGACCAGCGAGAAGGGTGTTGTCATTTGATGCATCTCCCCGGCCGCGGACACGGCCGGCGCGGGGCATCGCCGATCGCGATCCGGGTGGCAAGCCTCAGCCGGGCGCTGCCGCCGATCCCGCAAGCAACCCGCCATCCACCTGCACTTCGGTGCCGGTGATATAGGCCGCTTCGTCGGAAGCCAGCATAGCGGCGACCGCAGCGACTTCCTCGGCCAGACCGAACCGCCGGAGCGGCGTGTCGGCGACCAAGGCGTCCATGCGTGCGGCGCGATCGGGGCCGCGGCCCAGCATCGGCTCCCACATCGGGGTGAGGATGGCGGCGGGATGGATGCTGTTGCACCGGATCTTCCAGCCCTGCTGCGCGCAGTAGAGCGCCACCGTCTTGCTGTGGTTGCGGATTGCCGCCTTGGAGGAGGCATAGGCGGCCGCACTGGGGATGCCGACCATGCCGGAGCGGGACGAGATGTTGAGGATCGATCCTGCCCCTGCCGCCTTCATTGCGCCGATGGCATAGCGGCAACCGAGGAAGGTGCCGTCCAGATTGACGCGGTGCACGGCGCGCCAGTCCTCCAGCCGGGCATGTTCGGGGTCGTGCGCCACCATTCCCTGCTCGAAGCCTGTCACCCCGGCATTGTTGACGACCACGTCCGCGACGGGAATTTCGGCCGCCAGTCGTGCCCAGTCGGCTTCTTCGGCAACGTCGAGCCGCTCGAACCGACAGCCCAGGTCCGCCGCGGCGGCGGAGCCGGCGACGTCGTTCAGGTCGGTGAGGATCACCGTGCCGCCTTCGGCAAGGAAGCGGGCGGCGATGGCGCGACCGATGCCGCGCGCTGCGCCGGTGACGACGCAGGTCTTGTTCTTCAATCGTTGCATGTTCTTCTCGGAAACAGGGTCCAGGTGCACGGTGGGGCCGCGGGCTTTCGGTTGCCGCTTCAGCGGTGACGATGGACCATGTCGAGAACTCCCGATGACCCACCCATCCTAAGGGGAGGGGGCGGCCGGGGCAAGCACCGTCAGAGTCGCTTTTCCATGCGTACCAGCGGCACGCGGACGCCGCCGATCGGGGCGGACAGGATCGGCTCCACCGACTGGTAGCCACAGGCCTTGTACAGCGGCACGCCGGCCATGGTGGCCATCATCTCGGCCCGGGCGTATCCAGCAGCGCGCGCGGCGTCCTCGCACAGACCAAGCACGCGGCGGCCGATGCCGCGGCGGGTGAAATCCGGATGGGTGTACATGGCGCGGATCTTCGCCGCGTCGCGCATCGGATCGAGGCGCTGGGGTTCGCGTGCGACGATGCTGGCATCGCCACCGTACAGGGTCGCCCGAAAGGACCAGCCGCCGCACCCGGCGATGGCGCCCCCGGCATCTTCCACGAGGAAATAGGTCTGGTCGGCGATCAACTGGGTGTCGAGGCCCATCACCTGGTGGCTGGCGGCAACCTGCTCGGGCGTCAGGAAGCCGTGCTGGAGCTGCGCGATCGCACGGCTCATGACCGCCCGCAGCGCCTCCAGATCATCCGGCTGGGCGAGGCGATGGGTGAAGGTGGGCATTGGCGAGTTCCTGCGCATATCCTCCCCCGCCAGGGGGAGGTGTCAGGCCTAGCCTGACGGAGGGGGAGGATGCCAGACCCTCGCGGCGGGCGTGCTTCCGCCCCCTCCGTCGCCTGTGGCGCCACCTCCCCCTGGCGGGGGAGGATAGATGTCGTCAGTGGTTGTCGCGCGGTACGCCGTGCGTCTGGGCGATGCGCTGGAACTGTTCGGCACCCTCCAGGATCGCGCCGGTGTTCATCTGGCCGACCACGGCACGCTGAATCGCCTGCCACGGCGTCTGCGAAGCCGGATAGGCATAGCCGCCCGCCTCGGCCAGCACGCGGCGACGCTCGGCGAGCTCGTCTGCCGGGATGAGCACGTCGGCGGTGCCGCGCTGGAGATCGATCCGCACCCGGTCGCCCGTCTTCAGCAGCGCCAGCCCGCCCATTGCCGCCGCCTCGGGCGAGGCGTTGAGGATCGACGGCGAGGCCGAGGTGCCCGACTGTCGGCCGTCGCCGATGCACGGCAGCGCATGCACGCCCTCGCGGATCAGATAGGCCGGCGCGCGCATGTTCACCACTTCCGCCGCACCCGGATAGCCGATCGGCCCGGCGCCGCGCATCACCAGCAGCGTGTCCGGCGTGATGCCGGTCGCCGGATCGTCGATGCGGTGGTGATAGTCCTCGGGACCGTCGAACACCACGACCGGGCCTTCGAACGCCTCGGGATCATTGGGGTTGGAGAGGTAGCGATCGCGGAATTCGGGGCCGATCACGCTGGTCTTCATGATCGCCGCGTCGAACAGATTGCCGCGCAGCACGATGAAGCCGGCTTCCTCGACCAGCGGCTGGTCGAAGCTGCGGATGACCTTTTCGTCCTCGATCGTCGCATTGCGGCAATTCTCGCCGATGGTCTTGCCGTTGGCGGTGATCGCATTCTCGTGGATCAGGCCCTGCTGCATCAGCTGGGCAACCACCGCGGGCACGCCGCCGGCGCGGTAATAGTCCTCGCCGAGATACTCGCCGGCCGGCTGCAGGTTGACCAGCAGCGGCACCTTGTGGCCGTGCGTCTGCCAGTCGTCGAGCGCGAGGTCGGCACCGACATGGCGGGCGATCGCCGCGAGATGGATCGGCGCGTTGGTCGATCCGCCGATCGCCGAGTTGACCACGATGGCATTGAGGAAGGCCTCGCGCGTCAGGATGTCCGAAGGCTTGAGGTCCTCTGCCACCATATCGACGATGCGCTTGCCGGTGCGATAGGCGGCCTCCTGCCGGTCACGATAGGGCGCGGGGATCGCCGCCGAGCCCGGCAGCATCATGCCCAGGGCCTCGGCAAGGCTGTTCATCGTCGTCGCCGTGCCCATGGTGTTGCAATAGCCGGTCGACGGTGCCGAGGAGCTGACCAGGCGGATAAAACCCTCGTCATCGATCTCGCCCGCCGCGAGCAGCTCGCGCGCCTTCCACACGATCGTGCCCGAGCCGGTGCGCTCGCCGCGGTGCCAGCCGTTGAGCATCGGCCCGACCGACAGCGCGATCGCCGGGATGTTCACTGTCGCCGCCGCCATCAGGCAGGCCGGGGTGGTCTTGTCGCAGCCGGTGGTGAGCACCACGCCGTCGATCGGATAGCCGTACAGCAGCTCGACCAGGCCGAGATAGGCGAGGTTGCGATCCAGGCCGGCGGTCGGGCGCTTGCCGGTTTCCTGGATCGGATGGACCGGAAACTCGATCGCAATGCCGCCGGCCTCGCGAATGCCTTCGCGGATGCGCTCTGCGAGCACCAGATGGTGGCGGTTGCACGGGCTCAGGTCCGACCCCGTCTGGGCAATTCCGATGATCGGCTTGCCCGAACGCAGTTCCTCGAGGCTCAGCCCGTAGTTGAGATAGCGCTCGAGATAGAGCGCCGTCATGTCAACATTCTCGGGGTTATCGAACCAGGCGCGGCTGCGCAGCTTGGGGGCAGTATCGGTCATCGGAAAAGCCTTGCGGGAGGAAAGGTCAGTTGGTCGTCGAGAAGCGATAGACGATCACGTTGCGATAGGTCTGCCCCGGATTGAGCCGCGCCGAGCCGAGTGCGGGCTGGTTGGGCGTATCCGGGAAGACCTGGGGTTCGAGGGCGAGGGCATCGCCCTGGCGATAGGCGTGGTTCGACTTGCCGATGGCGGTGCCGTCGAGGAAGTTGCCGGTGTAGAATTGCACGCCCGGCTGGTTGGAGAGAACCTCCATCACCCGGCCGCTCGACGGATCCTCGACGCGGGCATGCAGCACCGGCTGGGCTGAGGGTGCCTTGGCGATCACGAAATTCTCGTCATAGCCCTGGCCGAACACGATCTGCGGATCGCGGCCATCGCGGATGCGCGCACCGATCGCCATCGGCTTGCGGAAGTCGAACGGCGTGCCCTCCACCGGGCGAAGCGTGCCGGTGGGGATCAGCGTCTTGTCGACCGGGGTGGTGGTCTCGGCCGGGATCGTCACGACATGGTCGTAGATCGAGCGCTGCGAGGCCTCGCCCGCTAGATTGAAGAAGCTGTGGTTGGTGATGTTGACGATCGTCGGCTTGGTCGTGGTCGCCGTATACTCGACCGACAGCTCGTTCTTCTCGTTCAGCGCGTAGGTTGCGGTGACGGTGAGCTGGCCCGGATAGCCTTCCTCGCCATCGGCCGCGACATAGCGGAGCGTAACGCTGGCGCTCTCGCCGCTCGCCACCTTCTCCACGGTCCATAGTCGCTTGTCGAAGCCCTTCAGGCCGCCGTGCAGCGCATTGGGGCCGTTGTTCTTGGCGAGCGTATAGGTCTTGCGGTCGATGCTGAACGTGCCGCCCTTGATGCGATTGGCATAGCGGCCGACCGTGGCGCCGAAATAGTTCGGCGCGACCAGATAGCCCTTCATGTCATTATAGCCGAGCGTCACGTCCTCGGACTTGCCGCTGCGGTCGGGCGCCGAGAGCGACTGAAGGATCGCGCCATAACTGAGGATGGTGGCGCGCATGCCGTGACCATTGGTGAGGGTGATTGCCTCCACCTTCTGACCATCGGCGGTGGTGCCGAAGGCGGCGCGAGTCGCTTCGCCTGCTTGTGCGGACAGCGGGATCATCGCGGTGGCGAGCAGGGCGCCCTTGATAAGATAATTCATGCAAAACCTCTCCCCATGGGCTATCGCTGCTGCGAGCGGCGACGCGGCCGTTGACGCTGGACACCGGGTTTAATACTCGGACTAGAAAGCGAAGAGCAACCCCGCCGCGTGACTGCGTGGCTAAAAAACGAGAGGATCACACCAGCATGGCGGTCATGCCGACCTCAAAGGCTGCTCCGGCGGGGGCCGGGCCAGCTTCTTCCCCTACAAACTACGGACGCGCGCTGGCCCTGCTGGCCACGCTGTTCTTCATGTGGGGCTTCATCACGGTGATCAACGGCACGCTGCTGCCGCATCTGCGCAGCGTGTTCGAACTCAGCTATTTCCAGGCGGCGCTGATCGAAAGCGTCTGGTTCATCGCCTATTTCTTCGCCTCCATCCCTTCGGCCAAGCTGATCGAACGGATCGGCTACCAGAAGTCGCTGGTCGTCGGGCTGCTGATCATGGCGGCGGGTGCGCTGGGGATGACGCTGGCGGCGAGCCTGCCGTCCTACGGCGTCACGCTGTTCATGCTGTTCGTGATCGCCAGCGGCATCACCCTGCTGCAGGTCGCCGCCAATCCCTATGTCGCGGTAATCGGTCCGTCCGAAACCGCCTCGTCGCGGCTCAATCTGGTGCAGGCGATGAACTCGGCGGGCACGATGCTCGCTCCGCTGTTCGGCGCCTATCTGATCCTCGGCCGTTCGAAGGGCGGCACGGCGCATGCGGGTGCCACGCTCACCCAGGCAGAACGCCTGGCCGACGCGCACGCCGTGATCCTGCCCTATGTGCTGGTCGCGGTGGTGCTGCTGGTCCTCGCGATCGTAATCGCGCGCTTTCCGCTGCCCGCCATGGGCTCGGCCACCAGCCGCGTTGCCAAGGAGGATCGCAAGAATCACAGCTTGTGGAGCCACCGCAACCTGGTGTTCGGCATCGGCGCGATCTTCATCTACCTGATCGCCGAGATCGGCGTCGGCAACCTGTTCGTGAACTTCGTCAGCCGGCCCGAGATCGGCAACATGACGACCGAGCAGGCGGGCCGCTACCTCACGCTGCTGTGGGGCGGCATGATGGTCGGCCGGTTCGTCGGTTCGGCGATCATGCAGAAGGTCGATGCGGGTATCGTTCTCGCCGTCTTTTCGATCGGCGCGTTCGTCGTGATGATGGTCACAGTGTTCACGCAGGGCGAAGTCGCGATGTGGTCGCTGATCCTGGTGGGCCTGTTCCACTCGATCATGTTCCCGACCATCTTCACCCTCGGCATCAAGGGTCTCGGCCCGCTGACCGAGGAGGGATCGGGCCTGCTGATCATGGCGATCGCCGGCGGCGCGCTGGTGGCGGTGCAGGGCTGGCTGGCCGATACCTATGGCCTGCAGCATTCGTTCCTGCTGACCGCGGTCTGCGAACTCTACATCCTGTTCTACGCGTTGTGGGGCTCCAAGCCCACCAACGCGATCGAGGATTGAGAAGTGTTTCCTCCCTCGCGCAAGCGGGGGAGGGGGACCGCCGCAGCGGGCAGTGGCGGAGGGGGCGTCGCCGCGGGCGGCGCCCCTTTCGTATGTCTGGGAGGGGGTACCGTCACATCGAGAGGCGCGTATCCTCCAGTGCGAGATCGACCAGCGTCCGCATCGCCGCCGCCGCCGCCTCGGGATCGCCCGCCGCGATCGCATCGAACACCTTGATGTGATCGGGCACCGGATCGCGCGGCAGGGCACGGGCGCGCTGCTTGTACTTGGTCGTCCAGCTCACCGCCGCGCCGATGCTGGCGCTGAGCGCGATCAGCGCATTGTTGTGCGTCGCCTCCAGCAGCGCGTCATGGAAGTCGCGGTCCGCCGCGCGGCCCGCCTCGGTCGCCAGCGTATGGCGACGCATCTTGGCGAGCGCGTCGCGCATCGCCTTCACATCGTCGCGGTCGCGGCGCTCGGCGGCGAGGCGAGCGGCGGCGGGCTCCACCACCGCGCGCAGCTCGAACAGGTCGCGGACGAAATCGGTATCGGGTTCCCCGGAGAAAGCCCAGGCGAGCACCTGCGGGTCCAGCATGTTCCAGCGGCTGCGCGGCAGCACGCGGGTGCCGGCCTTGGGGCGGCTTTCGACCAGACCCTTGGCGGTCAGCACCTGCACCGCCTCGCGATAGGCGCTGCGCGACACGTCGAGCGCTTCCGCATTGGCGACTTCGCCGGTCAGCTTCTCGCCGGGGGCGATGGCGCCGGACACGATCTGGGTGCCGAGATAATGGGCGATCGCCCCGCGCAGGCGCCGGCCGGATCCCTTGGGCGTCCGCGTGATCGGCTGCACGCCCATCTCGTCCACGCCGTCCGCCACCTCGTCCACTGCCATTCGCTCGCTCTCCTGCATATTTCATCGTGTAGCGCGAAGCTGTGCTCTCTCGCAAACGATGCCCGATTGCCAAGCGGGACACCAGCGAATAAGTCGGACTAAATTGCGATGAGGAGTGGTTCGATGGCGTTGCGGCTGATGCAATATCGTGGGGCGGACGGCGTGCGGCGGGTGATCGCGGCCGACGAAAGCGGCGCGAGTTTCGTACGCGGCTTCGCCGATGTGCGCAGCTTGGCGCTGCATGCGATCGAGGCGGGCCAGTCGCTGGCCGGGGCCGTCGCGGCGGCGGGCCGGGAAGGATCGGTCGATCCGGCCGAGGCACTGGCTGCGGGCCAGCTGCTTGCGCCGATCGATCATCCGGACGCGGCGCATCTGGTGCTGACCGGCACCGGGCTCACCCATCTCGGCTCGGCCGAGGGTCGCGACAAGATGCACCGCGATGCGGCGGCAGCCGAGCACAAGACCGATTCGATGCGCATGTTCCTCGAAGGCGTCGAGGGCGGCAAGCCGGGTGCGGGCGCGATCGGTCAGCAGCCGGAATGGTTCTACAAGGGCAATGGCCACCATCTCGCCGGGCCGGGCGAAACGCTCGAAATGCCGGGATTCGCCCAGGACGGCGGCGAGGAGCCCGAGCTTGCGGGCATCTATCTGATCGGCCCGGACGGTACCCCGTGGCGGATCGGTCTGTGCCTAGCCAACGAGTTCAGCGACCATGTAACCGAGCGGCACAACTATCTGTGGCTGGCGCATTCCAAGCTGCGGCAGGCGTCGCTGGGCCCGGAACTGCTGGTCGGCGAGGCGCCGAGCGACGTACGGGGCACCAGCCGCATCGTGCGCGACGGCGCGACCTTGTGGGAAAAGCCGTTCCTCTCGGGCGAGGCGAACATGTCGCACACGCTTGCCAACCTGGAGCATCACCACTTCAAATACGGCCTGTTCCGCCAGCCGGGCGATGTGCACGTCCATTTCTTCGGCACCGCGACGCTGTCGTTCAGTGACGGCGTGAAGACGCAGGTGGGCGATAGCTTCGAGATCGAGGCGGCGCCCTTCACCCTGCCGCTGCGCAATCCGCTGGCGCAGGTGGAAGATACCGGCCTGATGGCGGTGAAGACGCTCTGACGTAGATTCCCCCTCCCGCCAGCGGGAGGGGGCAATGGGGCCGCGGTGTCAGCCTCCGACGTCGAGCACCGCGACCGACTTGGCCGGCAGTTCCAGTGTCACCGCGCCCTTGGTCACCGTCCCGCTGATCGGCTTCGGCACCACCGTGTTCGGCGACTCAAAGCTGTTGACCGCATCCACCTTCGCTGCGGTCAGCACCTCGCCCGTGGCGCGCTTGGCGGTCAGCCCGGTGAGTTTCACGGCGATCCGCGCCGGCTTGCCGGCGTCTAGATTGGTCACCGCCAGCCACAGCTTGCCGTCCTTGCCCCGCGCCGCGATTGCGTCGACGCGCGGCATGGTCACGCCGCCCTGGGCGTAGGTCCCGGCGTCGAACGATACCGGGACCGCCTGCGCATCCTGGAACGGCACGTACATGCGGAACACGTGATAGGTCGGCGTGAGGACCATTTTCTCCTTGTCGGTGAGGATCATCGCCTGGAGCACGTTGATCATCTGCGCGATATTGGTCATCCGCACCCGATCGGCATGGCGCGCGAAGATGTTGAAGTGCAGCGCCGCGATGATCGCGTCGCGCAGCGAGTTCTGCTGGTAGAGGAAGCCCGGGTTGGTGCCCGGCAGCGGCGCCAGCCAAACGCCCCATTCGTCGACGACCAGCGGCACCTTCTTGTCGGGATCGTACTTGTCCATGATCGCCGAATGCTTGGCGATCATCCCGTCCATCGCCAGCGCCGCCTTGACCAGCTTGGCATAGCCCGTCTCGTCGAAGCCGACGCTCGGGTAGGAGGGCGGCCAGCCGCCGGTGGTGTAAGCGTGCATCGACAGGCCTTCGATGTTCCACGCCCAGTCATGGCCCTTCCACGCCGCCATCACCGCCTCGGTGTAGGTCGTGTCGCTATCGTTGGGGCCGACGGCGATGCGCTGCATCGGCTCCTTGCCCTTCTCACCCTGCACCGGATCGAGATTGTGGGTGAAGCGGGCGAAGCGCTTCATCAGGTCGATATAGGCGTCCGGCCGCATCGATCCGCCGCAGCCCCAGCTTTCGTTGCCTAGCCCCAGCCATTTCACCTTATAGGGTGCGGCATGGCCGTTGGCGGCGCGTTCCTTGCCGGCGGTGGTCGAGGGATCGGCGGTCATGTAGGCGAGCCAGTCCGCCGCCTCCTGGATCGTGCCGGAGCCGACGTTCACCGAGACATAGGCCTCTGCGCCCACCTGGTCGGCAAAGTCCATGAACTCGTCGGTGCCGAAGCTGTTCGGCTCGCCCGACCCGCCCCAGTTGGTGTTGACGCTGCTGCGGCGCTTGTCCTGCGGGCCGACGCCGTCGCGCCAGTGATATTCGTCGGCGAAGCAGCCGCCCGGCCAGCGCACCACCGGAACCTTGATGGCGCGCAATGCCGCGACCACGTCCTTGCGGATGCCGCGCGTGTTGGGGACCGGCGAGTCCCTGCCCACCCAGATGCCGCCATAGATGCCGCTGCCGAGATGTTCGGCGAACTGGCCGAAGATGTGGCGGTCGATCATCGGCCCCGGTTTGGCGGTATCGACCGTGACAGCGATATCCTGCGCCATCGCGGGCGTGGGCGCGAGCAGCAACGCCGCGCCGGCGAGCAAGGTCTTTCGAAGCATGGATCCTCCCTTAGCGTTTATCACGCGCGCCATGACACGGATTCTACTCCGACTAAAGAGGGGGTTAGAGCGGCGGCAATGCCGGCGGCAGGGTCCAGCGTGCGACGATCACCACCCCGGCCACCGCCGCGACGCCGAGCACCGCCACCAGCACCCGCTGTGGCAAAGGGCGCGTGCCGGTCGCGGCGAGCAACGCAAGGCCTGCTGCCAGCATCCCCCAGCAATGATAGCGATAATCCGATGCGACGCCGACCAGGCCGAACGCCAGTTCGGTAAGGATGGCGGACAGCGCCAGCGTCACTGCCACGCTTCCCATCCCGTTGCGCGCCGGCCAGGTGCAGAAAAGCACGCCCAGCGCGATGGCGAACCACAGGATCGGCGCCCCCGCCACGCTGCTCGCCAGCACATAGCCCGTCTTCTGGAATCCGGCGATCCGCTTGTCGGGCGAGGCGAGTCCCAGCTTGTTGGGTTCGGAGCGCGCGAGCGGGCCGGTACCTGGCATGGTCGCGGGCATCCAGAGCCGCATCTCGCTGTTCCAGTGCCCGATCCGGTGCGCGGCATAGGCGAGAGGATGGGTCGCGATCGCGTGCAGCCAGGCATTGCGCAGCCGATTTCCGGGGGCGGCGCGCTGGAGCGTGTCGACGATATAGCCGCATGCCTTTTCGTCGCCGATCGGATCCCACAGGATCGGTGTCAGGCATCCCCGGGTCTCCGCCCGCCGCCAGAGGCGTGCGGGTACCAGCGGTACGGCTTGGGGACCGGCGTGATGGGCGATGCCGGCAAGGTCGAACAGCGGGAGCGAACGCTCCACGCCGCTGGGCTTAGCGTCGAGCAGGCGCTGGTTGATCGGGGTCAGTACGCCGAGCACTGCGGCGGCGGCGGCAACGACCAGCACCGCCTGGAACAGTGGCCGGTCCCAGCGGACGCCGCCGAGCAGCCCCAGAGCGAGCGGCACGGTGGCGAAGGCGGCATTGAAGCGCACCAGCGTCGCGTAGCCGAGCAGGAGAAGCACCAATGCCGCCGCCCAGATCGGTAGTCGGCGATCGTCGAGGCGCCACCAACTGGCCAGACCGACGGCAGCAAGCAGCGCGCCGGTCATCTGCGCGTCCTTCAGCACCGCGATCTGCCATCCGAGCAGCGGTGGCCAGGTTCCGAGCAGCAGCACGACCAGAGCCGCGAGCGCCCGGCCATTCCGGGCAAGCGCGCCGGCGAACAATGCCAGGCCGCCCCAGTAGAGCAGGATCTGCAGGACGAACATCGGTATCTGGCCGCGCCAGCCCAGATCGTGGAACACTGCCCAGAGACGCGCCATCGCCGGCGGGTGCCAATCATCATATTGGCCGCTCAGCACCTGCTGATACTGCACCACGCTGTCATAGCTTGCCACGCCCGGCCAGAAAAAGGCGAGGGTGATGCCCGCCAGCAGCGCCGCCACGATCAACGCCGAAATAGCCTGCCGGCGCGTACCGACCGGCCTCCGTTGCAACGCCCTCCCGCCCCGGCCGCGCGGCGATCCGCCAAAAGCCTGGGAGCGCGAGCGGTACCTTGTCATCGATCGACTTTCCTGCGTGGCGACGGGAGCTTGGGCACGGACTCTACGAGGGAACGTCCAGGCGCGCCAGCACACCCCTCGCGGCCGAAGGGCAATTCGTCGGCTTGCGGTTGAGCGAAATTGTTTCGGCTGCGCCGATGTATAGCCTGCGAAGGTCGCAAGTTGCGTATCAAGCGTATTGCGGGGTTTCTCAAGTAGCGTAAAATGAAGATGTAGATGCGAGTCGTCGCATCTGCGGGGTGGCGTCATAAAAATAATAATGAACGTGAACAGAATTGACCAAAAGGGTCAGCTCTGTTTGCAGTCGTTTGCACTCGGCGTGCCAATGGTGCGCCGAACGGGAGCGGCTTGTCCAACTAGGCAGGAGAGAATGCAATGACGGTCTATGTGATCCAAAATCAATGGGGTGGCATCAGCGCGCCCTGGCACGAAGGCGGCGTCTTCAATATCGGCAATCGCGCCGATCAACGGCCCGTCGCGCTGAAAATCCAGTCGGGCGACGGGGGCCACAGCTTCTCCGGTACCATGACCTATCAGGGCGAAGGTCCCATCGGCGTGCGCGCCACCCTTGTGACGACCAATTGCTATCGTGTGGAAAATCAGTGGGGCGGCAGCAATGCTCCCTGGCATGATGCGGGCCTTTTCCTGCTGGGCGCGCGCAACGGGCAGAACGCGGTCGCCTTCGACCTGCGGTCCGACGACCAGGGCGACACCCTTACCGGCACGATGACCTATCAGGGCGAGGGCCCGATTGGCGTGAAGGCCGCCGTGTCGGACGGCGTTGCCTATAACGCGCAGAACCAGTGGGGCGGTGATCAGGCGCCGTGGCACCCGGGCGGCCAGTTCATCCTCGGCTGCCGCCCTGATCAGCCGGTGGTTGCGATCGACGTGAGCAGCGCGGACTCCGGCAAGACGCTTGCAGGTACGATTACCTACAAGGGTGAGGGTCCCATCGGCTTCCGTGGCACGCTGATCATGGCCAACACCTATAGCGTGGTGAACCAGTGGGGCGGCAACGACAAGCCGTGGCATCCGGGCGGTACCTGGGTGCTGGGCTGCCGCACCAATCAGGGCGTGGTGGCGATCAAGGCGGCCGGCGATGGCGTCGAGGTCGACGGTACGATGACCTATCAGGGGGAAGGCCCGATCGGGCTGGAGCTCCAGCGCTCGTCGCAGCAGGCGCTTGCCGACGCCTGAGTGCGGCGCGTCCAGCATGGGCGCGCCGGGCCGGCCTCGATAGCCTCCCCCTTATCGGGGCCGAAGGACCACGCGACGGCGCGGCCTGAAAACGGCTCCGGCCTGGGAATCCTCCCAGGCCGGAGCTTTTTCCTTAGCGGCAGTCAACGCGCCTCGGCGCCGTCGCCGGATCAGATGTGCAGTGCGCGACCATAGGCGCCGAGCACGGCCTCGTGCATCGTCTCGCTGATCGTCGGGTGCGGGAACACCGTTTCCATCAGCTCCGCTTCAGTCAGCTCGCCGGTCTTGCCGATCGTGTAGCCCTGGATCATCTCGGTTACTTCCGCACCGATCATGTGCGCGCCGAGCAGCTCGCCGGTCTTGGCGTCGAACACCGTCTTCACGAACCCTTCCGGCTCGCCGAGCGCGATCGCCTTGCCGTTGCCGATGAAGGGGAAGTTGCCGACCTTGACCTCGTAGCCGGCTTCCTTGGCCTTGGCTTCGGTGAGGCCGACGCTGGCGATCTGCGGGTGGCAATAGGTGCAGCCCGGGATGTTGCGCGGGTCCATCGCGTGCGGGTGGCCGCCGTTGATCGCCTCGACTGCGATCACGCCCTCATGGCTGGCCTTATGCGCGAGCCATGGCGGCGCGGTGACGTCGCCGATCGCCCAGAGGCCGTCGACATTGGTGCGGCAGGCGCCGTCCGTCACGATATGGCCGCGCTCGGTCTTCACGCCCAGCGTCTCGAGCCCGATATTCTCGGTGTTCGGCACGATGCCGATCGCGACGATGACGTGGCTGAACTCCTCGACGGTGACCTTGCCGTCCTTGCCCTTGATCGACGCCTTGACGCCGGTCGCCGTCACGTCGAGCTTGTCGACGCCGGTCTGGGTGAGGATGGTCATCCCCTGCTTCTTGAACGCCTTTTCCAAGTGCGCGGAGACGTCCTTGTCTTCCACCGGTACGATCCGGTCGAGCATTTCGACGATGGTCACCTTGGCGCCCATGTCGTTGTAGAAGCTGGCGAACTCCACGCCGATCGCGCCCGAGCCGATAACCAGCAGCTTGGTCGGCATCTCGGTCGGCGTCATCGCGTGGCGATAGGTCCAGATACGCTTGCCGTCGGCCTTGGCGAAGGGCAGGTCGCGGGCGCGCGCGCCGGTGGCGACGATGATGTTCTTCGCTTCCAGGTCGGTTTTCTTGCCGTCCGCCGCGGTGACGGTCAGCTTGCCCTTCGCGGTCAGCACGCCGGTGCCCATGTGCACGGCGATCTTGTTCTTCTTCATCAGGTGCGTGACGCCCTGATTGAGCTGCTTGGCAACGCCGCGCGAGCGCTTCACCACCGCCTCGAGGTCGGCGCTGATCTGATTGGCGATCAAGCCGTAATCCTTGGCGTGCTGCATATAGTGGAAGATTTCCGCCGAGCGCAGCAGCGCCTTGGTGGGGATGCAGCCCCAGTTGAGGCAGATGCCACCGAGCAGCTCGCGCTCGACGATGGCGGTCTTCAGGCCCAACTGGGCCGCCCGGATTGCCGCGACATAGCCGCCGGGGCCCGAGCCGAGAACGAGGACGTCGTAGGATTCAGCCAAGGTTTGCTTCCTTCTGCTCCCTTCCCATCGGCGGGGGAGGGCTGGGGAGTACATAATGCGGAGCCAGCGAATTTCATGCGGCGGCCGGCTTCCGCAGGTGCGTTACGCGATCTGTTCCACCGGTCTCGGGCGCTTGTCGGCGTCGACCGCGACGAACACGAAATGCGCCTGGGTCACGAGGCAACTGGTCTCGACGTGCCGGCCGCGGCGCCATGCCTGTACCTCGATGGTCATCGAGGTGCGGCCGACCTTGATCATCTCGGCATAGACCGAGACTTCGTCGCCTACCGCGACGGGAGCATGGAATTTCATGCCCTCTACCGCGATGGTCACGGCGCGACCGCGCGAATAGCGCGAGGCGACAAGCCCCGCCGCCATGTCCATGTGGCTCATCAGCCAGCCGCCGAAGATATCGCCATAGGGATTGGTATCGGCGGGCATTGCCGTGACGCGGATCGCCGGCTGTCGGTCGGGCGGGCCGCCCTGTTGGTCAATCATCGCGAGCAGCCTCCTTGCTTCCGTTCAGCTTGGCACGATCCTCGGCATAGGCACGTCGCAGCGGACCCATGCCCATGGCCACGACCGCGACCATTGCCACATAGGCGACGAGCCAAATGTCGTGGGTGGCGCGGCGGTAGGACCAGGCGGCTAGCGACGCAATGATCCACGCCGCGATCAATCCCGCGACGATGTGAAGCACCTCGATCAATACGCGCACCGCCCGGCTCCGATCAGGCGATCATGCCCATCGGGGCTTCGACGAGTTCCTTGAAGATCTTCATCATCTCGGCCCCGTCGGCCCCGTCGATGGCGCGATGGTCGAAGCTGCCGGTAGCGCTCATCACCGTCGCCACGCCGAGCGCGTCGTCGACAATGTAAGGGCGCTTCTCGCCAGCGCCGATCGCCATGATCATGCCCTGCGGCGGGTTGATCACCGCCTCGAACTGCTTGATGCCGTACATGCCCATGTTGGAGAGGCTGGCGGTGCCACCCTGATACTCAACCGGCTGCAGCTTGCCTTCGCGGGCGCGGGCGGCGAGGTCCTTCATCTCGGTCGCGATCGCCGAGACGCTCTTGTTCGCCGCATCCTTGACGATCGGGGTGATCAGGCCGGTGGGCGTCGACACCGCGACCGACACGTCGGCGCGGCTGTACTTGATCAGCTTGTCGCCGGTGAAGGTGACGTTGCACTTCGGCGTGCGGGCCAGCGCCACGCCCAGCGCCTTGATCAGCAGATCGTTGACCGACAGCTTCACGCCGCGCGCTTCGAGCGCCTTGTTGAGCTCACCGCGCAGCTTGAGCAGCGCGTCGAGACGGATATCGACCGTGAGGTAGATGTGCGGGACGGTCTGCTTCGACTCGGTGAGGCGACGCGCGATCGTCTTGCGGATGTTCGAGAGCTTCTCTTCCTCGTGCGGGATCGAGTCGTCGAACCAGACGGCCTTGGTCTCGGCCGGCGCGGCAGCCGGTGCAGCGGTCGGCGCCGGGGCAGCTGCAGCGGCAGCGGCGGCCGGGGCGGCAGCGGGGGCGGCACCCGGCTTGGCGCCTTCGACGTCAACCTTGACGATGCGGCCGTTCGGGCCCGAGCCGGTCACGGCGGCGAGGTCGACGCCCTTGTCGGCGGCGATGCGGCGGGCGAGCGGGCTCGCCTTGACGCGCGAACCCGCAGCAACGGCGGGCTGCGCCGCCGGAGCAGGGGCCGGAGTCGGCGTGGGCGCCGGTGCGCTCGCGGCCGGTGCCGGCGCAGGCGCAGGGGTCGGGCTCGGCGCGGGGGCGGCGGTGGCGGACGAGACGTCCTCGCCTTCGCCGGCGATCACCGCGATCACGGTACCGACCTTTACGTTATCGGTCCCTTCGGCGACCAGGATCTTCCCGATCACGCCTTCGTCGACCGCTTCGAATTCCATCGTCGCCTTGTCGGTTTCGATCTCGGCAAGCAGGTCGCCGGATTTCACCGTGTCGCCTTCCTTGACGAGCCACTTGGCAAGCGTGCCCTCCTCCATGGTGGGAGAAAGTGCCGGCATCTTGATTTCGATTCCCATGAAGGTTCCCGTCGTTGGTCCTGGGGGTGGCTGGCCCCTCCTTTGCCGCCGCCGTCCCTAGGGTCAAGCCCCGCTCTTGCGCTGCGGCCCGTGCCGGTCCACGTAACGCGTGACTGCAAGGAAGGCCCCCATGCGCACCTATCTGGTGGTGATCGACGATTCGCCCGAGGCCGAAATCGCGCTGCGCTTCGCCGCGCGGCGCGCAACCAAGACGGGCGGCAACGTCGAAATCCTGGCGCTGATCCCGCCGCCCGAGTTCGTCCAATGGGGCGGGGTGATGGCGACGATCGAGGAAGAAGCGCGCGAACGGGCCGAGGCGCTGGTGATGCGCGCGGCGGGCACGCTGTTCGCCGAATCCGGCCTGACCCCCTCGATCACCGTGCGCGAAGGCGACGGGCCGAAGGTCGTCCGCGAGATGCTGGCCGCCAATCCCGATGTGGCGGCGCTGGTGCTGGGGGCGGCGCCCAGCGGCGCGCCCGGCAAGCTGGTCACGCACTTCACGGGCGCGGATGCAGGCAAGCTGACGGTGCCGGTGATGATCATCCCGGGCTCGCTCGACATGGACACGATCGATCGGCTGAGCTGAGTCGATTGACCCGCGCGACCGGGCGCGTCAGCATAAGCCCATGCGCATCCTAGCTCTTTTGCCGCTCGCCCTGATCGCAATGCCTGCCGCCGCGCAGGACCGGCCCGATCCCCAGCGCCTCAAGGCGACCGTCGAGAAGCTGGTCGGTTTCGGCACGCGCCATACGCTGTCCGACCCGGACAACCCCACGCGCGGCATCGGCGCGGCGCGGCGCTGGTTCGGCGCCGAACTGGCGAAGATCGGCGCGGCCTGCGGCGGCTGCATCGAGACGAGCGAAGTCGCGCGCGACTTCAAGGGGCCGCGCGCGCCCAACGGCGTGCGGATCGTCGACGTCCTCGGCATCCAGCGCGGCAGCGAGCCGAATCGCGTCGTGATCGTGATGGGCCATATCGACAGCCGCGTCACCGACGTGATGAACGCCACCGCCGATGCGCCCGGCGCCAATGACGATGCCTCGGGCGTCGCGCTGGTGCTGGAATCGGCGCGGCTGCTGTCGAAGCACAAGTTCAGGGCGACCATCGTCTATGCCGCGCTCTCGGGCGAGGAGCAGGGGCTGTATGGCGGCCAGCTGCTCGCCGAGACGGCAAAGGAGCGCGGCTGGACGGTGTCGGCGGTGCTCAACAACGACATTGTCGGCAACACCATCGGCCAGGACGGACGCCGCGTGGCGGACCGCGTCCGCGTCTTCTCCGAAGGCGCGCGCGACTCCGAGACTCTGCCCGAGGCCAAGGCACGGCGTGCCGATGGCGGCGAGGATGACGGCCCCAGCCGCGCACTGGCCAAGGCGATCCGCGGCGTCGCGGCGGCGGACGGGGCGGGGCTCAAGGTGCTGATGGTGCGTCGCCCGGATCGGTTCGGGCGGGGCGGCGACCATTCGCCCTTCCTCGCGCTCGGCTATCCGGCGGTGCGCTTCTCGGTGGGCGTGGAGAATTACGACGCGCAGCACCAGGATCTCCGTACCGAGGCGGGCAAGGTCTATGGCGACACGGCCGATCGGATGGACTTCCCCTATCTGGCGAAGGTGACGGCGCTCAACGTCGCCACGCTGCGCCGCCTGGCCAGCGCGCCGGCCGCACCCCAACCGGTGCTGCTCAGCGGCGCGCTCGCGACGGACACGACGGTGCAGTGGCCGGCGGTGGCCGGTGCCGCCAGGTACCGCGTCTATTGGCGCGCCGCGGACAGCGATGCCTGGAGCCAGCATGTCGACGTGCCCGGCGACCGGACCGAGACGGTGCTCAAGGGCATCATCGTCGACGACAGCTTCGTCGGCGTGGCAGCGCTGGCGGCGGACGGGGCGGAGAGCCTGGTCAGCTTCGGCGCCCGTCCGGTACGCGAACGTTGAACCGGGCGGCGCAGGGGTTCATAGGGGCCGATAGCGGGGGCCAATTTGTTGAAGAGTCGAGTTTGAGCATGGCTACCCATCCCCTGTCCGACGATCCCGCCACGCTGCTGGTGGTCGATGACGACCGTGACATCCGCCTTCTCCTCGCCAACAGCCTCGGCGCGCGCGGCTACCGCGTCGAGACCGCGTCGAGCGCGCGCGACATGGACGTCATCCTGGAGAAAATGCCGGTCGATCTGGTGATCCTCGACGTGATGATGCCGGGCGAGGACGGGCTTTCCGCCTGCCGCCGCATCGCCACTGCCGATGGTCCCGACGTGATCCTGCTGAGCGCCCTGGGCGAGGAGCAGGATCGGATTCTGGGGCTGGAAGTCGGGGCGGGCCATTATCTCCCCAAGCCGTGCAGCCCGCGCGAGATTCTCGCCACCGTCCGCGCCGCGCTGCGCAAGCGCGGCAGCACGGCAGCGCCCCCGGCTGCGGGCGACGTCTACACCTTCGAAGGCTGGCGCATCGATCTGGGCAGCCATGAGCTGTTCGATCCCGACGGCGTGCTGGTCGGCCTGACCGACGGCGAGTTCGCGGTGCTGCGCGTGTTCATCGAGCGCCCGCGCCGCGTATTGACCCGGGAGGCACTGCTGGCCGCAGCGCGCGGACCGGATTCGGACGCCTATGATCGCGCGATCGACGTGCAGGTCAGCCGGTTGCGGCGCAAGCTGCGTTCGGGCGCGGACGAGATCATCCGCACCGTGCGCAACGAGGGCTATCTGTTCGTCCCTCGCGTGACGCGCGCATGAGCAAGACAGCGGCGGCGCCCCGTTCGCCGCTGTTCCTGCGCATCTTCGTGCGGATGCTGGCCTGCGTCGCGGTCGTGCAGCTGCTCAATTTCGGGCTGCTGTTCGCGATCCAGACGCCGAATCCCAAGCTGCACACCGTCGGCCAGATCGTGCAGGCGATGCGCGACCCGAACGCTGCGCCGGAAGGTTTCGAGGTGCGCCCTGCCGGCACCGTCGAGCGGCAGCCCTGGAATCCGCGTGCGGACCGAACCGAAGTCGCCCTGGCCACCGCACTCGGCGTGCCCCGCGATCAGGTGATCCTGCGCTTCCCGGTCGGCTTTCTCCAGCGACCCCAGGTGTACAATCGCGCCAGCGTGCCGCCCGCGCCGGCCCCGGCCAGCCCCGCGGCGGCGCAGGACGTGGCCATCACCGGCGCTTTCGAAGCGGCGCTCCGGCTTCCCGACGGCAGCTGGCGGACCGTGACGCCGGGCGAGGGGCTGGAGCCCTGGCGGCTGTTCGTGATCGCCTGGCTGCTGCTCTCGGCACTTGCGGCGGCGATGTTCGCCTGGGCGATGGCGCAGCGTTTCGCGCGCCCCATCGGTGCCTTTGCGCGGGCTGCGGAGCGGCTGGGCCGCGATCCGCGTGCCCCGCCGATCGAGCTCGACGGCCCGGCGGAGATCGCCGAGGCTGCCCGCGCCTTCAACGACATGCAGGCCAGGCTCAACCGCTATGTCGACGACCGCGCGACGATGATCGCGGCGGTGGCGCATGATCTGCGCACGCCGCTGATGCGGCTGGGGCTGCGCATCGAGGATGCCGATCCCGCCATCCGCACCGCCTGCGAGTGCGACATTCGCGAGATGCAGGCGATGATCTCCACCGTCATGGCCTATGTGCGCGACAGCAGCCGGATCGGCGTGCGCCGCCCGCTCGACCTGCGTTCGCTGGCCGAGACGGTGGTCGACGATGCCGCCGATCGCGGCGCGGCGGTCAGCCTGGAAACGGGCGATCCCGTCGTGATCGAGGCGGATCCGGTCGCGCTCAAGGCGATGCTCGCCAACCTGGTCGGCAACGCGATCAAATATGCCGGCGGGGCGGAACTGGTGCTGGAGGCGCGCGGCCCGGAAGCGATGATCGCGGTGCGGGATCGCGGCCCCGGCATCCCCGACGAGGATATGGAGCGGGTGTTCGATCCCTTCTTCCGCGGCGAGCGCTCGCGCAACCGCGATACGGGCGGCATGGGACTGGGCCTTGCCAGTGCCCGCGCGACCGCCCGCGCCCATGGCGGCGACATCACGCTGCGGCGGCGCGAGACGGGCGGACTGTGCGCGATGGTGACGCTTCCGCTTTGATTTCAATCGTTTCCATCTACGACCCCGAGATGCTGGCCCGCCTGGGGGATTGTTGATACCGCTATCGACCGCGCGGCGACCAAAGCCGCAGCGGACGAGGAGGTGGATCATGGGAACGCGACGCGACGTGCTCGGCGGGATCGGCGCCGGGGTGATGGCCAGTGCGCTCGGCGGGTCGGCTTCGGCCGCGGCGCCCAAGCGCAAGCTCGGCTATGCGGTGGTCGGGCTCGGTTATTACGCCACCAAGCAGATCATGCCCAACCTCAAGGATTGCGAGTTCGCCGAGCTCAAGGCGCTGGTGAGCGGCACGCCCGCCAAGCTGGAGAAATACGGCGCCGAATACGGCATCCCGAAGACTCATCAGTACAGCTACGAAACCTATGACCGGATCCGCGACAATCCGGACATCGACATCGTCTATGTCGTGCTGCCGAACAGCATGCACGCCGAATACACGATCCGCGCGCACCAGGCCGGCAAGCATGTGATGTGCGAAAAGCCGATGGCGGTCTCGGTCGCCGAATGCCAGGCGATGATCGCCGCCGCCAAGAAGGCCGGCAAGAAGCTGATGATCGGCTATCGCTGCCATTTCGAGCCGTACAATCTGAAGGCCATCGAGACGGTGAAGTCCGGCGCGCTCGGCAAGCCGACGCTGATCTTCGCCGAGCATGGCTTCTATGCGGGGCCCAACCAGTGGCGGCTCGACAAGGCGCTGTCGGGTGGCGGATCGATGATGGACATCGGCATCTACAGCCTCAACGCCGCGCGCTATCTCTCCGGCGAGGAGCCGGTCGAGGTCAGCGCGATGGAGGTTACCGATGGCAGCGATCCGCGCTTCAAGACGGTGGAGGACCGGATCGACTGGCAGTTCCGCTTCCCCAGCGGGCTGATCGCCGATTGCGTGTCGAGCTACAGCTCCAACCACAATCATTACCGCGTCACCGGCCGGAAGGGCTGGGTCGAGCTGGAGCCGGCCACCAATTACGAGGGGCAGGAGATGTGGACCCGGCTGGAGGGCAAGCGCGAGCAGCTGGTGCTGCCCAAGCCGGCCAAGAACCAGTTCGTCCGCCAGCTCGATCACCTGCCCGAATGCATCATGACCGGCCGCGAGCCGATCGTATCGGGCGAGGAAGGGCTGCGCGACATGCGGCTGATCGAGGCGGTCTACCGTTCGGCGCGCGAACACCGGGCGATCACGCTGGCATGAAGAACGCTTCCATGAATCGTCGGAACGTACTGGCGGCGGGCGCGATGCTCGCCGCTTCCGCCTGGACCCCGCTTGCGCGCGCAGCACGGCCGCTGGGTGCCGACACCCGCGCGCGGATCCAGGCGCTGCTCGGCCAGATGACGCTCGCCGAGAAGGTCGGGCAGATGAACCAGATCGCGGGCGGGCGGCAGAAATCGCTCAACTCGAAGCTCGACGCGGCGATGCTCGACCGGGTGCGCAAGGGCGAGATGGGCTCGTTCCTCCACGTCGCCGGGGCCGAGCCGCTGCGCGACCTGCAGCGTGTCGCGGTGGAGGAATCGCGGCTCAAGATTCCGCTGCTGTTCGCGATGGACGTGATCCATGGCTATCGCACGATCCTGCCGGTGCCGCTGGCACTGGCGGCGAGCTGGGACGCTCAGGTCGCCGAGCAGGCCGCGCGGATCGCGGCGGAAGAGGCCTGGGCGGCCGGGTTGCACTGGACCTTCACGCCCATGGTCGATGTCGCGCGCGATCCGCGCTGGGGCCGGGTGGTCGAGGGCGCAGGCGAGGATGCCTATCTCGGCAGCCGCATCGCCGAGGCGCAGGTTGCCGGCTTCCAGGGCGCGGATCTGGGCAAGGGCATGCGGATGATGGCCTGCGCCAAGCATTTCGTCGGCTATGGCGCGGCGGAAGGCGGGCGCGACTATGACAGCGCCGAGGTGGGCCCGCGGACGCTCAACGAAGTCTATCTGCCGCCCTTCCATGCCGCGGCGCGGGCGGGGGCGGGCAGCTTCATGACCGCGTTCAACGCGCTCGACGGCGTGCCGATGACCGCCAATGCCGATCTGGTGCGCGGCTTCCTGCGCGCCCGGTGGCACTATCAGGGGCTGGTGGTGAGCGACTGGAACGCCATCCGCGAGCTGGTCAACCACGGCATCGCCGCCGATGCGCGCGAGGCCGCGGTGCTGGCGCTCAAGGCGGGCGTCGACATGGACATGGCGAGCGGCAGCTACGCGACGTACCTCGCCGAAGCCGCGACCGCCGATGCCAGGCTGGTGCCGCTGATCGACGAGGCGGTGGGCCGCATCCTCGCCGCCAAGGCGCGGCTGGGGCTGTTCGACAATCCCTATGGCTTCGGCGATCCGGCGCGCGACAAGGCCCCGCTGCGGCGGACCGAGGCCCGTGATCTCGCCAAGCGCTCGGTGGTGCTGCTGCGCAACGATGGCGCGGTGCTGCCGCTCAAGCCCGGCGCCAGGCTCGCGCTGATCGGCGCGCTGGCGGACGATGCCTCCTCGGCGATCGGTTCGTGGCGCGCGCGGGGGCAGGCGACCGATGCGGTGACGCTCAAGGCGGCGCTGGCCGGCGCGGACTATCAGCCGGGCACCGATGTTCCGGCGGCGGTCGAGGCGGCCAAGCGCGCGGACGTGGTGCTCGTCGCGCTCGGCGAGGATTTCAACCGCACCGGCGAGGCGCGCAGCTATGCGGAGATCGGCCTGCCCGAGGGCCAGGCGGCGCTGCTGGAGGCGCTGAAAGCCGCCGGCAAGCCCATCGTCGCGATCCTGATGGGCGGCCGCCCGCTCGCGCTCGAACGCGAACTGGCCGGCGTGCCCGCCGTGCTGCAGACCTGGCTGCTCGGCATCGAGAGCGGCCCGGCGATCGCGGAGATCCTTACCGGCAAGGCCGCCCCCGGCGGTCGCCTGCCGATCGGCATGCCGCGCCGCACCGGCCAGTCGCCGCAAAGCTATGCGCATTTGCCCACCGGCCGCCCGGCCAACCCGGACCTCGCGGTGGACAGCGCGCGCTATCACGATACCGAGATCGGACCGCTCTTCGCCTTCGGCCACGGCCTCACCTATGGCGAGATCGCCTACGGCCCGCTGACGCTGAGCGCCGAGACGCTCGCCCCCGGCGGGCGGATCACCGCCTCGGTGCAGGTCACCCATCGCGGCGCGATGGCGGTCGAGGACGTGGTGCAGCTCTACGCCAACGATCCCGTCGCTTCGGTCTCGCGGCCGGTGGCGGAGCTGCGCGGGTTCGCCCGCGTGGCGCTCAAGCCGGGGCAGAGCCGCATCGTGCGCTTCACCCTCACCCCCGAGCAGTTCGCCTTCTGGCGCGACGGCAAATGGATCGTCGAGCCGGGCGATATCCGGCTGATGGTCGGCGCTTCCGCCGCCGACCTGAAGAGCGAAGCCAAGTTCCGCATCACCGCAGGCGGCGAAGGGCAGATGCCCGCCGCCGCGATCGCCACCAAGGTGGAGATCGCGTGATGGGCGAGCCCTGGCATACGCTGTTCATCGTCGCGGGCAGCATCGCGACCGTCATCCTGCTGGTGCTGCGCCTCAAGCTCCAGCCGTTCGTCGCGCTGCTGCTGGTGGCGCTGGCGACCGGCCTGGTCTTCGGCAACGATCCGCAGGCGGTGATCGCGGCGATCAAGAAGGGCACCGGCGAGGCGCTCGGCTCGGTCGCCGTGGTGATCGGGCTCGGCGCGGTGCTCGGCGGGATGCTGGAGGCATCGGGCGGCGTGCAGGCGATCGCGCGGCGGCTGCTCGATCTGTTCGGGGAGAAGCGGGTCCCCTGGGCGCTCACCGCGATCGGCATCGTCGTCGGCGTGCCGCTGTTCTTCGACGTCGCGTTCATCATCCTGGCGCCCCTGCTCACCACGCTGGCGGTGCGGGCCGAGCGGCGCGTCACCTATTTTGCGCTGCCGCTGCTGGCGGGCCTGATGACGATGCATGCGCTGCTGCCGCCGCATCCGGGGCCGGTCGCGGTCGCCGAGCTGCTCCACACCGATTATGGCCGGATGGCGCTCTATGGCCTGATCTGCGGCATTCCCTCGGCGATCCTGGCGGGCCCGGTATTCGCCAAGCTGGCGCATGGCGCGCCGGGCTATGGCGCGATCGGTGCGCCGCCGATGCTCGACGAAGGCGCGCCGCAGACGGGTGCGGTCGGCTTCGGTCCGGCGCTCGCGGCGATGCTGCTGCCGCTGGCGCTGATCCTGATCGGCACGGTGGCCAGCGAGGCGATGGCGCCGGGGCTGGTGCGTTCGATCCTCGTGTTCCTCGGCCATCCCTTTACCGCGCTGATCCTCGCGGTGCTGGGCGCGATGGCCTGGCTGCGCTTCGTGGCGGGGGCGGGGTTCGAGACGCTGTCCAGAATCAGCACCCGCGCGCTGGAGCCGGCGGGCCTGATGGTGCTGATCATCGGCGCGGGCGCGGCCTATAAGGAAGTGCTGATCGAGTCGGGGGCGGGCAAGCAGATCACCATGGCGGTGGAGGCGGCGCAGGTTTCGATCCCCGTCTTCGCCTTCCTGCTCGCGGCCTTTGTGCGGGTGGCGCAGGGATCGGCGACGGTATCGATGGTCACGGCGGCGGGGCTGGCCGCGCCGCTGATTACCGCCGCCGGGCTGGGGCCCGACCGGATCGCGCTGGTGACCGTCGCGATCGGCGCGGGGGCGACCATCGTATCCCATGTCAACGACACCGGCTTCTGGCTGGTGAAGCAATATCTCGGGCTCACCGAAGCGCAGACCTTTCGCAGCTGGACCATCGGTGCCACCATCGCGGGACTGACCAGTTTCGCCATGGCGCTGCTGCTATGGCCGTTCGTCTGAGGGGATCCCGACCATGCTCGCCACCACCCGCCGCACCCTGCTGGGCGGCCTCGCCGCGCTGCCGCTGCTGCCGGGCATCGCCCGCGCGGCGGGAGCGGGGACGATCACCCGGCTCGATCCCGAACTCGATACGCTGCTCGACATCGAGTCGCCGCTCGAGGTGATTTCGAGCGGCATCCAATGGGCCGAGGGGCCGGTGTGGATCCGCGACGGGGCGGTGACCGGCGGCGCTTCGGGCGGGGCGAGTGCGTTCGATCGCAGCTATCTGCTGTTCTCCGATGTGCCGGCGAACATCGCCTATCGCTGGGACGGCAAGGAGACCAAGCCGTTCCTCGTCCCCTCCGGCCTTGCCGGGCCGATCCCCAAGGGCGTGCGCGAGGCGGGATCGAACGGCATGATCCAGGGCCGCAAGGGCGAGCTGCTGATGGCGGACAGCGGCACCCGTGCGATCGCGGCGGTGGATCTGGAGACCAAGGAAAAGACGATCCTCGCCGGCAAGTACGAGGGCAAGCGCTTCAACAGCTGCAACGATCTGGTGCAGGCGAAGAACGGTGCGATCTATTTCACCGATCCGCCCTATGGCTTCACCGAGGGCGACCAGTCGCCGCTCAAGGAACTGTCGTTCAACGGCGTGTACCGGCTCGACACCAACGGCACGGTCCACCTGATCGAATCGAAGCTCACCCGGCCCAACGGCATCGGCCTCTCGCCGGATCAGCGCACGCTGTACGTCTCCGTCTCGGACGACGCGGCGCTGTTCACCTGGGCGTACAGTCTGGGCGACGACGGGCTGGCCACCGGCCGCAGGCTGTTCCTCGACCACCGAGCCGGCGCCGCCAAGGGGCTGCCGGGGCATCCGGATGGGATGAAGGTGGCGGCGAGCGGGCATCTCTACGCCAGCGGGCCGGGCGGCATCCATGTCGTGGCGCCGGATGGACGGCGGCTGGGGCTGATCTCCACCGGCAAGAAGGCGGCGAATTGCTGCTTCGGCGAGGACGGCAAGACGCTGTTCATCACCTCCAGCGACCAGGTGTTCCGCCTCCGCCTGCGCGCCTCCGGCTGGTAAGCGCCGGCCGCCCGGCGTAGAGCCGGGGCGATGCCGACCCCCGAAGCCATCCCCGCTGCCACCGTGATCGTGATGCGCGACACGGGCAGCGGGCCGCCCGAGCTGCTGATGGTCGAGCGCTCGCGGGCGATGGCGTTCGCGGGCGGGGCGCTGGTGTTTCCGGGCGGGCGAATCGACTCGGGCGATCATCTGCTGGCCGACAGCCATGACGATGCCGCCGCCCGAGTCGCGGCTATCCGCGAAACGATCGAAGAGGCGGGTCTCGCGCTGGGGCTCTGCTGCGATTCGGACACGCTCGCATCGCTGCGTGCCGCGCTGCATGCGGGCGAACCCTTTGCGCGGCTGCTGGCGGAGGCGGGGCTCGCACTCGACCTCGACGCGCTGGTGCCGTTCGCGCGCTGGCTGCCCTATGGCCTGCCGCACCGGGTCTTCGACACGCGCTTCTACCTTGCCCGCGCGCCCGAAGGCGCCGCGCCGCAGGTCGACGGCAGCGAGAATGTCCGGCTGTGCTGGATCACCGCGCAGGGTGCGCTGGACCTGGCGGATCGCGGCGAGGCGATGGTGATCTACCCCACCCGCCGCAATCTGGAACGGCTGGCGCTGTTCGACGGTTTCGAATCGGCAATGGCCCATGCCCGCCGCTTCCCGATCGCGCCGATCACCCCGTTCGTCGAGTCGCGCGGCGGGGTCGACTGGCTCTGTATTCCGGAAGGGCTCGGTTACCCGGTCACCGCCGAGCGCATGGACCGCGCGGTGCGGGCGTGAAGGCGCTGAAGCAGACCGTCTGGGTGCTGCTCGTCTTCGCGCTGATCGCCGGCGGCGCGCTGCTGTTGCTGATGTGGACGCGCAGCCGGCCGCAGGACATGCCCTGGACCCCGCTCGACCTGGCGCAACCGATCGGCGCCTTTACCGGGCGCAAGCTGGCGGGGCTGGGCGCCGATGACGGGCAATGCCGCGCGCTGCTCACCCAGGCGGGCGTCCGCTACGAGAAATTGGCGCCGGTCCAGCGGCAGGGCGACTGCGGCTATGCCAATGGCGTGCGCTTCACCAGCGGGGGCGCGCGGTCGATTGCGTTCAGCCCGGCGTCGCTCGGCACCGCCTGCCCGGTGGCGGCGGGGCTGGCGCTGTGGGAGTGGAATATCGTCCAGCCCGAGGCGCAGAAGCATTTCGGCATGCGCGTCGTGCGGATCGAGCATTTCGGCAGCTATGCGTGCCGGCGCATGTATGGCCGCAGCACCGGCGACTGGAGCGAGCATGCGCGGGCCAATGCGGTCGATATCGCGGCGTTCATCCTCGCCGACGGGCGGCGGGTGAGCGTGTTGAATGACTGGAAGGGGGAAGGCGACAAGTCGGCCTTTCTGCGCGCGATCCGCGACGGCGCCTGCCGGCTGTTCGCGACGGTGCTGTCGCCCGATTACAACGCCGCCCACCGCGACCACCTCCATCTCGACCAGGCTGCACGCGGCGAGATGGGGTGGCGCGCCTGCCGCTGACGCCGCTTGGCGCCTTCGGCAGGCTTTTCGGGACCTATCCTCAGTTCGGCAGGGCGTTGGTGTCGATCTTCTCGACCCATTGCGGGAAGAAGCTCGGCTGGCGGTTCGACCAGCCCGAGGCGGTCGCCGCGGCTTCGCTGATCGACTGGAGCAGCTTGCGGCGCAGGTCCGGGTGGAGGTGCGGCAGCGCCGAGGCCGAGCAGAAGGCTGCCGGCAGCCACGGCCGCACTTCCGCGCCGAGCAGCCGCTCGTAGAGGAAGCGATAGGCGGAGAAGCTGGTCAGCCGGCCTTGGCCGAGATCGAACGCCGAGAGCGTCACCAGCGGTGCCATGAACGGCTCGATCGCGCCGAGGTCGCTTTCGTTCGGCAGCAGCGTGCGGATGTCCTTCAGGCGCTCGTAGATGCGTGCCTGGGCGCGGATGCTTGCGGCCTCGACCACATCACGCGACCAGCGCGAGAGCGCATCGTCCCGCTCCAGCCCGACGTCGAGCGACCGGCGCACATAGCGCTGGGTGCCGGCGGCGAAGCCCGCGAACTCTTTCATCTCTGCCAGCGTCATCGCGCCTTCGGCCGGTTTTGCTCGTGCAGCCATTGTAACGTCTCCCGCTCGGTTCCTTTTGGCCCGTGGGATGGATCATGCTCCGCACTGGTTAACGCAGAGCTTAATGACCCCCTCCGTATCCCCACGAGCATTGGAACCTAAATTGTGTTGCGATGCAACATTGGTTTGCGACGAAACGACTACGGTACGCAATCATCCTTAGGTAGTTGATATACTGCCGTATATTCCCGGAGGGCGGCGGTATGGGTCGCGGATGGCGAAAGGATGCGCGCCGCGCGGCAATGCACGTCCCAGGTAGGGGTTCCCCCCGTTCAGAAACCGTTCAGCGCACCTCATCGGCGCATTCCAACGGTTCGTCGGATCGACGTGCCGCAGGGGTGTACGGGCCTCCTATAGTTTGGCTAGCAACCCTCAACCACTTCCTTTCCTGACCGGGGGGTCCAAAGATGTTCACTCGTTTCGCAGCGCGTTTTGCGCTGATGGCGGCGTGCGCCCTGATGACTGTCGTTCCCGCTCAGGCGAAGGGCACCTTCTGGCAGTGCGTCACGTTCGCCCGCCAGGCGTCGGGCGTCGAGCTCCGCGGCAATGCCTGGACCTGGTGGGAACAGGCCGCCGGTCGCTACCAGCGCGGCGAGACCCCGAAGGTGGGCGCGGTGATGTCGTTCCAGCGCACCGCCCGCATGCCGATGGGCCATGTCGCGATGGTCTCGCAGGTCGTCAGCCCGCGCGAAGTGCTGCTCACCCATGCCAACTGGTCGACCCCAGGTGCCGTCGAGCGCGATGTCCGCGCGGTGGACGTGTCGGCAGCCGGCGACTGGAGCGAAGTGCGCGTATGGTACGGCCGCACCGGCGGTCTCGGCCTCTCGGCCTATCCGGTCAACGGTTTCATCTATCCGGGCGCAGCGCCGACGAACGACTGGGCCAATGTCCAGGTCGCGGCACTCAGCCTGCCGAGGCTGACCCAGATCGCGTCGAACTGATCACCCCTTGGGCGTGAACCGCAAGGCCACGCCGTTCATGCAATAGCGCTTGCCGGTCGGCTTCGGCCCGTCGTCGAAGACATGGCCGAGATGGCTGCCACAGCGGCGGCACAGCACCTCGGTGCGCTCCATCCCCAGGCTGCGGTCGCCCCGCGTCACCACCGCATTTGCCAGCGGCTGATAGAAGCTCGGCCAGCCGGTGCCGCTGTCGAACTTAGTCGCGGAATCGAACAACGGCAGCGCGCAGCCCGCGCATCCGAACACGCCCTTGCGGTGCTCCTTGTTGAGCGGGCTGGTGAAAGGATATTCGGTGCCGCCGTTCCGCAGCACATTATAGGCCGCCGGGCTCAGCTTCTTCTTCCATTCGGCATCGGTCAGCTTGAACGGAAAGTTCGGCAGCGGCGCGGCGGGAGCGGAGCCGCAGGCGAACAGCGGCAGCGCGACGGCGCTGGCACCGGCGGCGACGAGCAATTGGCGGCGATCAATCGGCATGGTGAACCTCTTGGCGTTAGCGTCTCGATATAGGTTCGATGCGGGGCGCCGAAAGGTTGCACCTGGGGGGGCAATTTCTGCCGGTGCACGCGATGCTGCGCCGGGTGGAAGGGTGAAGGATTGATTTCCCGGCCACGCTGTCACAAGGCTGCAAAGCTTTTGTCACAGGGGGGTGGGGAGCGTGTCCGGCACTGCGCGGGGCAGGCTGGTTCGCCGGGAGTCGTTTCGAATGCCATCACTTGCCAAGTCGCCGAAGAACGATGCGGTCCGCGGCGCGGTGCACCGCCACGAGCATCTTTCGAAGGAAGGCATCCTCGAACGCGCCTTCACCTTCGCGTTCCGCGGCCTCGTCTATGCCCAGATCTGGGAAGACCCGGTGATCGACATGGAGGCGCTGCAGATCACGCCGGACAGCCACATCGTCACGATCGCGTCGGGCGGCTGCAACGTCTTCTCGTACCTGACGGCCAACCCGGCGAAGATCACCGCGGTGGACCTCAACCCGGCGCATATCGCGCTCAACAAGCTGAAGCAGCAGGCCGCACTGCGGCTGCCGGACTATGAGTCCTTCCACCGCTTCTTCGGCCTGGCCAACCGGCCGGAGAATGTCGACGCCTACAAGACCTATCTGCGCGGCAGCCTGGACGACAGCGCGCGCGCCTATTGGGAAGGCCGCGCGCCGAACGGCGTGCGCCGGATCAACGGGTTCAAGACCGGCTTTTATCGCCAGGGTCTGCTCGGCCGGCTGATCGGCTTCGTCCATTGGCTGGCACATCGCTACGGGATCGACCCCAAGGAAATCCTCGCCGCCAAGAGCATCGAGGAACAGCGCCACATCTTCGAGACGCGCTTCGCGCCCTTCTTCGACAAGAAGCTGTTGCGCTGGATGGTGGACCAGCCCGCCGCCCTGTTCGGCTTCGGCATCCCGCCGGCGCAGTACGACCTGCTCAAGGTGGACGACCAGGAGGGCATCACCGGCGCGCTGCGCAGCCGCCTGCGCAAACTCGCCTGCGACTTCGACCTCAAGGACAATTTCTACGCCTGGCAGGCCTTTGGCCGCGGCTATGGCGAGCATGAGGGCGCGCCGCTGCCGCCCTATCTCGAGCGCAAGAATTACGAGGCGGTGCGGTCGCGCGCCGACCGTGTCGAGATCCGCCACACCAACTATGCCGATTATCTGGAGTCGATGCCGGCCCAGTCGCTCGATCGCTACATCCTGCTCGACGCGCAGGACTGGATGACCGACGAGCAGCTGACGCGCATCTGGACCGAGATCACCCGCACCGCCAAGCCGGGTGCGCGCGTGCTCTACCGTACCGCCGCGGTGCCGGACGTGGTCCGCGGCCATATCCCCGACGCGCTGATGAATCAGTGGCAGTATGAGAACCAGGCCAAGCTCGACGACTGGACCCGGCGCGACCGTTCGTCGGTCTACGGCGCGACCCATGTCTGGACGCTGAAGCCGCACGCATGAGCGCCAAGGCCGGGGCGGGCGACCAGAAGGGGCTGATGGATGCGACCTATGCGCTCCATCGCCACTTTTACGATCTCACGCGCAAATTCTATCTGCTGGGCCGCGACCGGCTGATCCGCGACCTGGCACCGCCGCCCGGCGGCACGGTGCTGGAGGTCGGCTGCGGCACGGCGCGCAACCTGATCGTCGCGGCCAAGCGCTGGCCCGATGCCCGCTTTTACGGCTTCGACATCAGCGAGGCGATGCTGGACACGGCGCGCAAGTCGGTGGCCAAGCATGGCCTGTCGGACAAGATCACGCTGGCGCAGGGCGATGCCGGGGCGTTCGACGTGAACGCGCTGTTCGGGCTTAGCCAAGTCGACCGGGTGTTCATGAGCTACACGCTGTCGATGATCCCGCCGTGGAAGGATGCGATTGCGCTGGGTGCCAAGGCGCTCGCGCCGGGCGGCAGCCTGCACATCGTCGATTTCGGCCAGTATGAGCGCCTGCCGGGCTTCGCCAAGCGCTTCCACTTCAAGGAGCTGAACGCCTTCCACGTCTACCCGCGCACCGACCTGCGCGCGGTGGTGGAGACGATTGCGGCTGAGCAAGGGCTCGCGGCATCGTTCCGCTCCACGCTGCGCGGCTATACCTGGAGCGCGGGGCTCAAGCGGCCGGGCTGAGCGCTATCGCCTCGGAAGTGCCAGCCATGCTACATTGTGCGGCATGAACCAGCAGGTCCGCGTCGCATCCAATAAGGAGTGGGCGTCGCCGTTCACGGCGGACGATTTCCTCCACATGCTCGAACGGGGGGCGTTCGTGGATATGCGGGCGGAGTTGGTCCGGGGGGAAATCGAAAAGATGATGCCGGCCGACTGGTCGCACGGTGAGCTTGTCATCCGCCTGAGCGGATTGCTTTTTCCGCTCCTGCAGGCTGCGAAGACCATGGCTGGGGCCGATGTCGTCTTGCGCGTCGATGACCATACGGTCCGCGCCTTCGACATTGCGGTGGTGCGGCCCGGCGTTCGTCCACAGAAGACGCTCGCGCCGCAGGACGTACTGTTCGGAATTGAAATTGCGGAATCCACCCAACGCCGCGATCTCGGCGAAAAGCGCGAGGAATATGGCGGAGCGGGCATTCCGGCTTATTGGGTCGTCGACACCGTCGCTCGTGTGACCCATTGTTTCGTGCTGGATGCAAGCGGCAGTGCTTATGGCGACGCCATAATCGTGCCGTTCGGCCAGCCGATGGACGTGCCCGGCCTCGGCGGCCAGATCACCATCGACTGACGGCGCTTACGCCGCCAGCCGCAGCTCCAGCCGGCCCCAGATCTCGACCAGCGCGTCCACCAGTTCGCGCATCATCGTCTCGTCGTGCGACGGGCCGGGGGTGAAGCGCAGGCGTTCGGTACCGCGCGGCACGGTGGGGTAGTTGATCGGCTGCACATACACGCCGTACTCGGCGAGCAGCACGTCGCTGATCTTCTTCGCCTTCACCGGATCGCCGACCATCAGCGGCACGATGTGCGTGGTGGAGGGCAGCACCGGCAGCCCGGCATCGTTCATCAGCTGCTTGAGCATCGCGGCGGCGGCCTGCTGGCCCTCGCGCTCGACGCTGGAGCCCTTCAGGTGGCGCACGCTCGCCAGCGCGCCGGCGACCAGCACCGGCGACAGCGAGGTGGTGAAGATGAAGCCCGGCGCATAGCTGCGGATCACGTCGATGATTACCTGGTCTGCCGCGATATAGCCGCCCATCACGCCGAACGCCTTGCCCAGCGTGCCCTCGATGATCGTCAGCCGGTCCGCGAGCCCCTCGCGGTCCGAGATGCCACCGCCGCGCGGACCGTACATGCCGACGGCATGGACTTCGTCGAGATAGGTCAGCGCGTTGTACTTGTCGGCCAGGTCGCAGATCGCGGCGATCGGCGCGATATCGGCGTCCATCGAATAGACGCTTTCGAACGCGATCAGCTTCGGCACCGAGGGATCGTCGGCGGCGAGCAGCTCTTCGAGATGGGCGACATCATTGTGGCGCCAGACGCGCTTCTCGCAGCCCGAATTGCGGATGCCGGCGATCATCGAGGCGTGGTTGAGCTCGTCCGAATAGATGATGCAGCCCGGCATCACCTTGGCGAGCGTCGCCAGCGTCGCTTCGTTCGAGACGTAGCCGGAGGTGAACAGCAGCGCATTTTCCTTGCCGTGCAGATCGGCAAGCTCGCGCTCGAGATCGATATGGTAGTGCGTGTTGCCGCCGATGTTGCGGGTGCCGCCGGAGCCGGCGCCGACATCGTGCAGCGCCTCTTCCATCGCCGCGATCACCTTGGGGTGCTGCCCCATCGCGAGGTAATCGTTCGAGCACCACACCGTGATCGGCTTCGGCCCGTTATGCCCGGCGAAGCAGCGCGCATTGGGGAACATGCCCTTGTTGCGCAGGATGTCGATGAAGACCCGGTAGCGCCCCTCGGCATGGAGGCGGTCGATGGCCTGGGTGAAGACCCGCGTATAGTCGATCGCGGGAGCGGGGGCGTCTTGGCGCTGCATGGATCCGTTCTCTACGCCTAAGTTTTCAGCAATTCCAGCACGTGAACCACCGTATAGGATCGAGATTGCTCTCGGGGCATGGCAGGGTGGCCTGCGTGCCGGAGATAGGCCCCGCATGCCGCCTTCGCAGCAGCATCTTCGATGAAGATTCTCGCGGTCGGTGATCGAATCTTGCGCAAGATCAGCGATCAGGCCCCACGCATATGGTAAAAGCTGCGTATCGCGGACGACTCGGGGCGCCAGCATGTCCGCGGCTGAGAGACGATCGGTCTCCCGTTTGGCATCGGAGAGCGGCCCATGGCGAAGAACGATATCGAATATTTCGAACGGCGCGCGCGACAGGAGCGTGAGCGCGCGGGCAAGTGCGACGACAGCAGTGCGCGGCGCGTGCATCAGGAAATGGCGGAGCGCTACACCGCAAAGATCGCGGTGCGCGATCCGCAGGCCGTGCTCGGCGACGTCGCCTGAAGCTTACAGCGTCTCGATTCGGCTGAGCCCGTAGCGGGCAAGGGTCGGGGCGAGCGCGTCCGCACGATGGTCGCGCGCGGTGAACACGGCGCGGCCGGGGGGAAGGTCGGCAGGCCAGCTCTGCGCGCGGGTGAGGTAGGCGACTCGGCGCGCGATGCCGGGGCCGCCATCGACGAACTGCACCCCTGGCGGCGCTACCGCGCGCATTTCGGGTTCCAGCAGCGGGAAATGGGTACAGGCGTTGACGATCACGTCGATGCGGCTGCCGCCCGGCTGGTGGAACAGGCCGTCGAGTTCGTTGGCGATCACTTCGGGCGCGATCGCCTCGCCCGCCAGCTTGGCCTCGGCGAGTTCGACCAGCGCGGCGGAGCCGTGGCGCAGCACGGTGCAGTCCCCGGCGAAGCGGGCGGCGAGATCGTCGACATAGGGCTGGCGTACCGTCGCCGCGGTGCCGAGCACGCCGATGGTGCGGGTGCGGCTGGTCTCCGCCGCCGGCTTGATCGCGGGCACGGTGCCGACGATCGGCAGGTCGAGCGCGGCGCGGACATGCTGGAGCGCGATCGTCGAGGCGGTGTTGCAGGCGATCACGATCAGGCGGGGATCGTAGCGCTCCGCCAGCCGGCCGAGCAGCGCGGGCACCCGCGCGGCGATTTCCGCCTCGCTCTTGGTGCCATAGGGGAAGCCTGCCGAATCGGCGACATAGACCAGCGGCGCCTGGGGCAGCAGCGCGGTGGTGGGCCCGAGCACCGACAAGCCGCCGACACCGGAATCGAAGAACAGCACGGGACGACGATCGGCCATGCCCCGCCATGGCCGAGGCAGCGCGGCAGCGTCAACATGGCGCCCGCCTGCACGCTGATGCAGATCATTGCGTTTGGGTAAGGGATGCGGCTAAACGGAAGAACGAAAGGGGGCCGCATTGCCCACGGAAGTTCCATGGATGGCCCCGGCCGGGGCCTTGTTGCTCGGTTATCTGCTCGGTTCGATCCCATTCGGGGTGCTGCTCACGCGCGCCGCAGGGGCGGGGGACCTGCGCCAGATCGGATCGGGCAATATCGGCGCGACCAACGTGCTGCGCACCGGCCGCAAGGGCCTCGCGGCGGCGACGCTGCTGCTCGACATGGCCAAGGGCGCGGTGGCGGTGCTGCTCGCCGCCGCCTTCCTGCCGGGCACGGCGGCGCTGGCGGCGACGGCGGCCTTTATCGGCCATTGCTATCCGGTGTGGCTCAAGTTCCGCGGCGGCAAGGGCGTGGCGACGCTGATGGGCGTGGTGCTGGCGCTCTACTGGCCCTCTGGGCTGGTCTATGCGGCGGTGTGGCTGGGGCTGCTGGCGACGGTGCGCATCTCCTCCGTCTCCGGCATGGCGGCGGCGGTGAGCGCGCCGGTAAGTGCCGCGTTCTTCGGCCGCATCGATCTGGTGCTGATGCTGCTTGCGCTGGCGCTGATCGTGCTGTGGAAGCATCGCGAGAATATCGACCGGCTGCTCAGCGGGTCCGAACCCAGGGTCGGCAGCAAGCGTGGCTGATCGGCGGGAGCCGCGGCTGAGGCTGCTGCGCTCCGCCAATGTCGGTCCCGTCACCTATGCCCAGCTCACCGCCCGCTTCGGTTCGGCCGAGGCGGCGCTGGACGCACTGCCGATGCTTGCCGCGCGCGGCGGCGGCAGGGCGCCGCACATTGCCGAGGCCGGCGCGGTGCGGCGCGAGATCGCCGCGGTCGAGCGCCTGGGCGCGCGCTACCTGTTCCTCGACGATCCCGACTATCCGCCGTTGCTCGCCGAACTGGACAACGCCCCGCCGGCGCTGATCCTGCGCGGCGATATCGGGCTGCTCGCGCGGCCCTGCGTGGCGATGGTCGGTGCACGGAACGCCTCGGCCGCGGCCTGCCGCTTCGCCCGCCAGCTCGCCATCGGGCTGGTCGATCAGGGCGCGACTGTCGTCTCGGGTCTCGCGCGCGGGATCGACACGGCGGCGCATCAGGGCGCGCTGGCCGGAGGCACGGTCGGCGTGATCGCCAGCGGGATCGACATCGTCTTTCCGCCCGAGAATGCGGAGCTTCAGGAGCGGATCGCCACCGAGGGGCTGCTCGTCACCGAACAGCCGCCCGGCACCGAGCCGCTCGCGCGCTTCTTTCCGGCGCGCAACCGCATCATCGCGGGGCTGTCGCTGGGCACGGTGGTGGTGGAAGCGGCGCCGCGTTCGGGCAGCCTGATCACCGCGCGCATCGCCGCCGAAGCGGGGCGCGACGTGATGGCGGTCCCGGGTTCGCCGCTGGACCCGCGTGCGCAGGGCTGCAACCTGCTGATCCGCGAAGGCGCGATCCTCGTACAGTCCGCCGACGACATCTGGGAAGCCGTGCGGCCGATCGACTCGCGAAGCGTGCGGTCGCCGGGTGCGCGCTTCGGCGCGATGCCGCCCGAGGATGCCGGAGACGCCGACCGCCGGCGCGTGGCCGGGCTGCTGGGGCCGGTGCCGGTGGCGGTCGACGAGCTGATCCGCCAGTCGGGCTGTCCGCCTGCCGTTGTCCAGACGGTGCTCCTCGAGCTGGAGCTGGGCGGGCGGCTCGAGCGGCACGCCGGCGCGCGCGTATCGATGCGCTGATCGCCGAGATCGCGGGCGCGGCAACCGCTGCTCCGGATGCTTGCGCTGAACCGAACCTGCCGAGCCTGGGGGCATGCGTCCGTACGGCCAGGAGAAGGCATAACGCAGCCAGCCGGTTTGCCACCGTCAGGTCCGTACCGCCCATCGACACGCGCGGTTGACTCTTATCTCTACATATGTCGTGATTGAGGCGCCGATATGGTGTCGGGGGAGTTGGGTGGATGGACGGACGATCGCTACTGCCGCCATATACGCGTCGTCACTGGATCGTGCTGGCGGCGGCGATGCTGGCCCTGGCCTTGCTGGCGGCATCGCTCTGGGCCAGCCGAACCCGTTCGCTGCCGGGTGACAGTACCGATGGCGACTTCGCCAGTGATTGCTGCGGGAGCATCACCCTGCGCGACGGCAACCTGTACGCGGACGATACCCGTCTTGCGGGCTATGTCGTCTTGCGGGATCAAAAGGGGCCCTACCTGCTCCCCGACAGGTTCATCGGTACCCTGAACACCGGCATTGAGACTGCCGGGAACAGGCCGCCACGGCCGCTGCGTCTCGATAGGCTTCCGCGTCCGAACCACATCCTGTTTCCCGACGCGGATGGTGGCGCCTCACTGTTCCGGCGCAGCGCGGCTCGCCCGCGATAGCGCGACCGGTACGGTCCCGCGCACTGCGGGCTGCTTGTGGGGCGCATGCCGCCGGCCGGCGTGACGGATCTACGACCTAGCGAAGTCCAAAGGCCTGGAGATAATAGGTGCCTATTCCGTCGCCGATCAGCAGTTGGCCGGGCCCCAGCCGGCCGACCAGATAGGCCGCCCCCACCAGGATGGAGGCGAGGATCGAGATGACCGCCAGCAGCGCGGTCCGGCGCGGCCCCGGCGCCTTCGCGCCTTGGCCGACAAGGACGAGGCCGGAAAAGGCGAGGAACTCGAACAGCGGATAGAAGTCCAGCCGGTAGCGGAAGTTCATGCTCACCGCGCACAGCATCAGCAGCGCGGGGACCGCCAGCCCGAGCGCGACGGCGACGTTGCGCGCGCGATCCGCGGCAGCCCGCCGCGTCCAGCCGAGGATCGCGATCCCGCCGAGCAGCAGCAGGAGCGGATCGGTCAGCAGGAAGCTGCTCGGCGGCAGTTCGGCGGCGTCGATCCACCGGGTGCGCATCGCATCGAGCAGCAACTGGCCGTTCCCGCCGCGCAGCACCCAGACCGGCGCAAAGTAATAGACGAGGCCGAACGGCACCCGGTGCAGGTTGAAGAGTCCCTGCTCGGCCATCCGCACGACCCGATCGGGATACCAGGCATTGTAGATATACTGGTGATAGTCGGCGAAGGTGAACGGGCTGCCCCAGCGGGCGGCATTGACCAGCGCGGTCACCGCGCCCAGCAGCGCCAGCAGCAAGGCGGGCTTCAGGAACATCGCGACCCAGCTGCGCAGGTCATGGCGGCTGCGAATGCCCTCCACCAGCAGTACGCCGCCGAACGCGGCGACCAGCCCGATGCCCAGCGAAACGCGCGTCAGCATCGCGAGGCCGGCGGTGGCCGCCATTACCGCCAGCGCGCCGCGGCCCAGCCCGCGCAGCTGTGCGTGGATCGCCGCCGCGACGAACAGCGCGCCCCAGAGCGCAGCCCAGAGACATACCTCCTGATAAAGGCTGAATCGCAGGAAACAGACCTGCGCGCCCGAAAGGAGCAGCACCGCGAGCATCGCGCGGCCGAGCCATGCCGGAAGGTCGGGACGTTCGCTGCGGATCAGCCGCAGCGTCCAGAGCTTGGTCGCGGCCATGCCGGCCAGGGCGACGAGGCAGGAACCGATGGTGAAATCGAGCGTGCGCCAGCCGGGGAACAGCGTCATCGGCAGGCGCAGCAGCGCCGGCAGTATCCCCCAATAGGCGACCACCCGGCCCTGCACCACAAAGCCTTCGCGCCCGACGATCGCCGGATCGACGTCGAACCGGCCGTGGAGCAGGTGATCGAGCATCGAGTTGAAGGTGAGATCGAGCGGGTGCACCTCCCGTGGAACCTGCGCGAGCAGGTAGCAGAGCACCACCGCGGCCAGTGCGATCAGCCAGGGGCGCAGGAGTGCGATCTTGGGGGACGGTGGGCGCATGGCGCGCCTTTGCAGCCTCCGCGCACGCGCCGCAAGCGCGCCGCGCCCACGGGGGAATTCCGCATCTGCGCGCCACATCTGCATAGTGTTGCATCATTGCCACGGTTTCCGAGTTTATGCCGCGGCGCGGAAACCTTTGCCCGCTGGCGGGTTACCGGGGTGTCAAAGACCCTCCAATCCAAGGGATGTTTACGTATGCGTTCAGCGTTCATCGTCGCCATTGCGGCACTCGGTTTCACCGCCACGGCCGCCCAGGCCCAGGACACCGCCACCAGCAGCAACGGCACCAGCTTCCGCGGGATCCGTATCGAAGCCAATGCCGGTGGCGATCGCTTCCAGTCGCAGGGCAACCATAACGACAAGTTCGGCTATGGCGGCACCATCGGCTTCGACGGCCAGATCGGCGATCGCATCGTGATCGGTGCCGAGGGCAGCTACTGGCGCGCCAGCGACTGGAGCGAGAATTGCTCGGGCGCCAGCGGCGGCACCGTCTGCCACAAGTCGTTCGACGAATATGGCGCCGCGGTTCGCGCGGGCGTGCTCGCCACTCCGCAGCTGCTGATCTTCGCCAAGGGCGGCTATGTGAACAACGAGCAGCGCAAGCGTCTCGATACGCCGACCGGCGGCTACTACAACCACTTCAACACCGACGGCTACCAGGTCGGCGGTGGCGTCGAATATTCGCTGACCGGCGAGGGCACGCGCATGCCGCTCTATGCCAACGTCCAGTATGTCTATTCGCAGTATAACGACCATACCGCGCGTCAGCGCGTGATGGCCGGCGTGGGTCTGCGTTTCAAGTAAGCGTAGCGCAGTCCTGAACAGGGCCGGGCGTGGCGATGGCTGCGCCCGGCCCTTTGTCGTGCATGGGGCTGGCAAGTCCCGCGCCGCCTCCTACATGCCGCGGGCAAGACCCTCCCGAGGAGACACCCGCATGGCCGACGCACCCGATCCCGCGAACAACCTTCCCGCCGGCTATGTGCCGCCCCAGGTGTGGGAATGGGCGCCGGGCAATGGTGGCCAGTTCGCCAACATCAATCGGCCCACTTCCGGCGCGACGCACGAGAAGGAACTGCCGGTCGGCACGCACCCGATCCAGCTCTATTCGCTCGGCACGCCCAATGGGCAGAAGGTGACGATCCTGCTCGAGGAACTGCTCGCCGCGGGCCATGCGGGCGCGGAATATGACGCCTGGAAGATCAATATCGGCGAGGGCGACCAGTTCGGCAGCGGCTTCGTCGCGATCAACCCGAACTCGAAGATCCCGGCGATGGTCGACCATTCGCTCAGTCCCGCGCTGCCGATCTTCGAGAGCGGCGCGATGATGCTCCATCTGGCGGAGAAGTTCGGGGCGTTCCTGCCGACCGACGCCGCCAAGCGCGCGCAGACGCTGAGCTGGCTGATGTGGCAGATGGGCTCCGCGCCGTTCCTGGGCGGCGGCTTCGGCCATTTCTTCTCCTATGCCCCGATCAAGATCCAGTATGCGATCGATCGCTACGCGATGGAGGCCAAGCGTCAGCTGCATGTGCTCGACACCCATCTGGCGGGCAACCGCTACCTGGTGGGCGACGACTATACGATCGCCGACATGGCGATCTTCCCCTGGTATGGCGCGGTTGCGCGCGGCGAGATCTATGCGGGGGCGGACGTGTTCCTGAACGCGCGGGAATATCCGAACCTGCTGCGCTGGGCCGCCGAGATCGCCGATCGCGCGCCGGTACAGCGCGGCCGGCTGGTCAACCGCGGGGTGGGGCCGGAAGACCAGCGCGTCCCCGAGCGGCATGACGCAAAGGACATCGACGTGGTGCTGGAGCGGATGCGGGCGGCGCAGCCCGCCTGACCCATGCCGCTCTCCCGGTATCGGGTTGGGGGAGCGGCATGCGATCACTTGGTGGGCATGCAGACGCCTTTTTCGACGACCATGTCGGAAATCGCGCGATATTTGGCGACATAGGCGGCCCAGCCTGCGTCCTGCTTGTCACGCGGCACATAGTCGCCGGTTGCGAAGGTCATCACCTCTTCGCGCGACTCGGTCGGCTTGCCATCCGGGCCGGCGACCAGCACCGGGGCCACCCGCTGATCGATCTTGAAGCCATGCGTCTTGTACCAGTCAACATGCGCGGCAACTGCCGCGCGGAAATCGGCCATCGATGCACCCGGCTTGAGTTTGGAAAGGCGAACTCGCGTCAGTTCGCCGCTGGGGCACGGGCTTTCCTGTGCAAACGCCTGCGTGGAAACCAGCAGCGCGGCAGTGCCGAGCGCCATCTGAATCACGTATCGCATCGTAATCCTCCCTGCTTCGTTGAGCAGGCGTAACCTTGACCCCCATTGTGTCGCGGGCGTGACGCTGTAGAACCGCGCCGCTTGACGGGCCTTTGCCCCTGTCCCCACCTTACACGCGTACGCGTAAGGAAATTCACGGATCCCATGCAGCTTGTCATCGTAGAGTCGCCCGCCAAGGCGAAGACCATCGAGAAATATCTCGGCAAGGATTATCGCGTGCTGGCCAGCTATGGCCATGTCCGCGATCTGCCCGCCCGCGACGGTTCGGTGAACCCGGACGAATCGTTCGCGATGGAGTGGGAGACCTATGCCGACAAGTCGAAGCAGCTGAAGGCGATCGCCGACGAGGCGAAGAAGGCCGACCGACTGATCCTCGCGACCGACCCTGATCGCGAGGGCGAGGCGATCAGCTGGCACGTGCAGGAAGTGCTGCGGCTGAAGAAGGCGCTCCCCAAGGAGGTCGAGCGCGTCACCTTCAACGCGATCACCAAGCCGGCGATCCTCCACGCGATGCAGCATCCGCGCGAGCTGGATACCGACCTGATCGACGCCTATCGCGCCCGCCGCGCGCTCGATTATCTCGTCGGCTTCACCCTATCGCCGGTCTTGTGGCGCAAGCTGCCCGGCGCCAAGTCGGCCGGCCGCGTCCAGTCGGTGGCGCTGCGGCTGATCGTCGGGCGCGAGCGCGAGATCGAGAGCTTCGTCGCGCAGGAATATTGGTCGGTCATCGCCGAGATGGAATCGGACGGCACGCCGTTCCAGGCGCGCCTCGTCAAGTGGAAGGGCGAGAAGCTCGACCGCCTGTCGATCGGCGACCAGGGCAGCGCCGAGGCCGCCAAGAAGGCAGTCGAGGAAGGCCGCTTCACGGTGGTCTCGGTCGAGACCAAGCCGGCGATGCGCAACCCGCCGCCGCCCTTCACGACGTCGACGCTGCAGCAGGAGGCGGCGCGCAAGCTCGGCTTCTCGGCCAGCCACACGATGCGGATCGCGCAGGCGCTCTACGAGGACGGCGCGATCACCTATATGCGTACCGACGGCGTCCAGATGGACCCCTCGGCGATCCAGGCGGCGCGCAAGGCGGTGGCCGATCGCTATGACGGCAGCTACGTGCCGGACAAGCCGCGCCAGTACCAGACCAAGGCGAAGAACGCCCAGGAAGCGCACGAGGCGATCCGCCCGACCGATTTCGGCAAGGACCGCGCTGGCTCGGGCGACCATGCCAAGCTGTACGATCTGATCTGGAAGCGCGCGCTCGCCAGCCAGATGGCGTCGGCCCGTATGGAGCGCACCACTGTCGATCTGGCGGACGGCACCGGCCAGCACGGCCTGCGCGCCACCGGTCAGGTGGTGCTGTTCCCCGGCTATCTCGCGCTGTACGAAGAGGGCAAGGACGACGAGGGCGACGAGGACAGCCGCCGCCTGCCGCGCATGTCCGAGGGCGCCTCGCCGGCCAAGAAGGCGGTCAACGCCGAGCAGCACTTCACCCAGCCGCCGCCGCGCTTCTCCGAAGCCTCGCTGGTCAAGCGGCTGGAAGAGCTCGGCATCGGCCGGCCGTCGACCTATGCCTCGATCATCCAGGTGCTCAAGGACCGCGCCTATGTGCGGGTGGAGAAGAACCGCTTCTTCGCCGAGGAGAGCGGCCGTCTGCTGACCGCGTTCCTCGAGCGCTTCTTCGAGAAATACGTCTCGTTCGACTTTACCGCCGAGCTGGAGGAGGAGCTGGACGACGTCTCCGGCGGCCGCGCGGCGTGGCAGGCGGTGCTGGAGGCCTTCTGGCGCGACTTCAAGCCGCGCACCACCGAGGTGATGGAGCAGAAGCCCTCCGACATCACCGCGGCGCTCGACCAGTTCCTGGAGCCCTACCTGTTCCCCGCCAAGGCGGACGGCAGCGATCCGCGGCTTTGCCCGAATTGCGGCGTGGGCAAGCTGGCCTTGCGCGGCGGTCGGTTCGGCGCCTTCGTGGCCTGCTCCAACTATCCCGAGTGCAAGTACACGCGTCGCTTCGGCCAGCCGGGCGGCGAGGGGAGCGAGGACACCGGGCCCGAAGTGTTGGGCCAGGACCCCGAGACGGGGCTCAATGTCGAGCGCAAGTCGGGCCGGTTCGGGCCGTATATCCAGCTCGGCGAGGGCAAGGATGCGGCGCGCGCCTCGATCCCCAAGGACGTCGATCTCGACCTGGAATGGGCGTTGAAGCTGCTCAAGCTGCCGCGCACGATCGGCAACCATCCGGAGACGGGCAACCCGATTACCGCCTCGATCGGGCGCTACGGGCCGTATCTGGCGCATGACGGCAAATATGCGCGGCTCCAGTCCACCGCCGAGGTGTTCGAGACCGGCATGAACGCGGCGGTCGTCAAGCTGGCCGAAGCGGCGGCGGGTGGTGGTCGCCCGGCGCGGGGTGCGGCGCGCGAGCCGCTCAAGGTGTTCGGCAAGCATCCGCGCACCGAGGCCGAGATCAAGCTGATGGAAGGCCGCTACGGCGCCTATCTCACCGACGGCGAGACCAACGCGACGCTGCCCAAGACGATCGACAAGGACGCGCTGACGCTGGAGGAGGCCGCCCAGCTGATCGACGCCAAGGCGGCGCAGGGGCCGGCCAAGGGGAAGGCGAAGAAGAAGGCGCCGGCCAAGAAGGCCGCGGCGAAGAAGCCTGCGGCCAAGGCGGCGGCGGGCGAGAAGGCCAGCGCGGCCAAGAAGCCTGCCGCGAAGAAGGCGCCCGCGAAGAAGAAGGCGGCGGAGTAAGGGCCGGCCTGTTAGCCGTCATCCCGACGAAAGTCGGGATCCATTCGCCACTACGCTATGGCAGGAGCCGAGGCGCTGAGGGCAATGGACCCGACTTTCGTCGGGATGACGGTTCGTGGGTGTCTTCGTCTTCGTCCTTTCCACCCACGCTTTCGGCTGGCATTTCGCCCGAAAAGCCCCCACATCGCGGCCATGGCTCCGCCACCTCCTTCGATCATCCGCGTCATCGACCTAGAGACCACCGGCGACAAGCCGCCCGTTCACGCCGTATGCGAGATCGGCTGGCAGGACGTCGCGCTCGGCGCCGACGGCCGCTGGGAACTGCAGGGCGAGGGCGGCAACCGCCTCGTCAATCCGGGGCGCGGCATTCCGCCGCTGACCATGGCGATCCACCATATCCGCGACGAGGATGTGGCGGATGCGCCCTATTGGCACGACGTCGCACGTCCCATCCTCGATCCCTGGCCGCGCCGCGTCGCGCTCGCTGCGCACCGGGCGAGCTTCGAGGAGCAGTTCTGCACGCCCGCGCTCACCCGCGGTGCCGACTGGATCTGCACCTGGAAATGCGCGCTGCGGCTGTGGCCGGACAGCCCGGGCTTCTCCAACCAGATGTTGCGCTACTGGCGCCGGCCGGAGGGGATGGAGCATGAGCGCGGCCTGCCCGCGCACCGCGCCTTTCCCGACGCCTATGTGACGGCGTTCCACCTGCGCGACATGCTCAACCAAGCGAGCGTCGCGCAGCTGATCGAATGGTCGAGCCAGCCCGGCCTCTTGCCGCGCGTGCGCTACGGCCCCGATCGCGGCAAGGACTGGAGCGAGATTTCCGAGGACTCGCTCGAAGGCTTCCTCACCGACCGCGACGAGGATGTGCGCTTCACCGCCGAGACCGAGCTGTCCCGGCGGCGGGGCGGGGCGCCGGTCGGGCGCGGCGGTTCGACGCAACGGCTGCTGTTCTGATGCCGCTTAAGCCCCTCCTCCTTGGAGGAGGGGCGGGGGGTGGAGGGATTCCAGAACGCCTGTTGGCCTCGGTGAGACACGGCCCCACCCCAACCCCTCCCCTGAAGGGGGCGGCTTAGAATGGCCAAACCTCTTCGCTCCGAACCACCGCCTCCCTCCTACCAAAGGATAGCCCCTTTGGGGTTCCTCTCCGGAGGCGCCTCCGCTAGGAGGCCAATTCATGACCACCACCCCTGAAGCCCCGGCCGGTCGCATCGTCGACGGCACGCACCAGTTCGCGCTCCGCGTCTATTTCGAAGACACTGATTTCACCGGCGTCGTCTATCACGCCAACTATCTGCGCTACATGGAGCGCGCCCGGTCCGATTTGCTCGACTGCATGGGGATCGACCAGCGCGCCGTGTTCGAGGCGGGCGGGGGCGCCTATGCGGTCGCGGGGATCGACATTCGCTATCGTTCGCCGGCGAAACTCGGGGACACGCTGGTGGTTGTGAGCAGACTGACCCGATTGCGCGCCGCCGTCGTGGATATTCAGCAACGAGTCATGCGGGGCGAAACCATAGTCACCGAGGCGACCGTCGAGGTTGCCTTTGTCGGCCCGGGCGGCCGCCCGCGCCGCCAGCCGGCCGAGTGGCTGTCCGCGTTCGAACCGCTCGTGTGGAAGGAGAGTTAAGCGTCCATGCCGTCCGTCACAACCGGTGCCGTCCTGTCGCCGATCCACCTGTTCCTCCAGGCCGACATCGTCGTGAAGCTGGTCATGATCGGCCTGCTCCTCGCCAGCCTGTGGACCTGGACGATCATCGTCGGCTTCGCGCTGAAGGTGAGCGCGATCCGCAAGGAGATGCAGCGCTTCGAGACCGAATATCGCGAGGCCGATGACTTCGACGAATTCCACCGCCGCGCCGCCGGCCGCGACCAGCCGATCGCGCGCGTGTTCGCCGCCGGTGTCAGCGAATGGCGCCGCTCGACCGCCGGCAAGACGATCGACCGCGAAGGCACGCGCGAACGGCTCGCCACCGCGATGGGCGCGACGGTCGCGATGGAGATCGATCGGCTTTCGGATCGGCTGAACTTCCTCGCGACGGTGGGGTCGGTAGCACCCTTTGTCGGCCTGTTCGGCACCGTCTGGGGCATCATGCGCAGCTTCACCGGCATTGCCGCCGCGCAGAGCTCGTCGCTCGCGGTCGTGGCGCCGGGCATTGCCGAGGCGCTGTTCGCCACCGCGATCGGCCTGTTCGCCGCCATCCCCGCGGTGATCGCCTACAACCGCTACAGCCATGCCGTGAACCGCGTCGAGGCCCGCCTCCACCGCTTCGCCGACGGCTTCCACGCGACGCTCAGCCGTCGCCTGGAGATGGAGGGCTAAGCCGATGGGCATGCACCTCCCCTCCAGCAAGGGCCGCGGCCGCCGCACGCCGATGGCCGAGATCAACGTCACCCCGCTGGTCGACGTGATGCTGGTGCTGCTGATCATCTTCATGGTCACCGCGCCGCTGCTTACCGCCGGCGTGCAGGTCAACCTGCCCGAGAGCCGCGCCAAGGCGCTCGATCAGGAGCAGAAGCCGGTCCAGATCTCGATCGACGACAAGGGCCAGGTGTTCCTCGACAATGACGCCGTGAGCGATGCCGAGCTGCCGGCCAAGCTGGAAGCCATCGCTGCAAAGAAGGGCGCGGACGGCAAGCCCGCGGCCATTTATCTGCGCGGTGATACCACGCTGGGCTATGGCAAGGTGATGCGGGTCATGGGCGAGCTCAACCAGGCTGGTCTCAACAAGGTCTCGTTGCTCACCGAACCGAGCGACCAGCGCTGAGGTGAGCGAGACCATGGACCGTAGCGAGCGGATCGGGCTCGGCGTTTCCATCGCGGCGCACGCCGCGGTGTTCGCCGCGCTCGTGCTCAGCTTCGCGAAGACGCCGCCGCAGGAGCCGCCCAAGGCGATTCCGATCGACATCTCGCTCGCCGACAAGGTGGGGCTGGAAAGCAGCGCGCCGGTGCCGAGCCAGGAGGAATTGGCTGCGAAGAAGTCGCCGGTCGAGGCGCCGGTGGAGCCCGAGGCCGCACCGCCGCCCTCGCCGGAACCGCAGCCGCAGCCCAAGCCGCAGCCCGCGCCGCCACAGCCCCAGCCGGCCCCGCAGCCCAAGCCGCAGCCGCCGCAGCCGAAGCCGGCACCGGCCGAGAAGCCGCAGCCCAAGCCGAAGCCGGCGCCCGCCGAAAAGCCCCAGCCGGCCAAGCCTGCCCAGCCCGCCAAGCCGGCACCGCCGTCCAAGGCCGCGCCTGCCAAGCCGAGCAACGCGCCGTCGCAGAGCGCCGCAACGGGAAGCGCACGCCGCCCGGTGAAGCCGACCGGCAATCTGGCCGGGCTCGATCTCGGCCGCTCGAACAACAAGACCAACAGCACCGCGTTGCAGAACCCCGGCAGCAAGGCGTCTGCCGAGGATGTGGCGAGTTTCCGCGGCGTGATCGCGCGCCAGATCCAACCTTGCGCCAACCGTCAGGTCACCCCCGGCCCGGGCGCAGAGCGCATCCGCGTGCTGCTGCGCGTGAACTTCAATCCGGATGGCTCGCTGGCGGGCACTCCGGACATTACCGGCGTACAGGGGAACGATGCGACCAATGGTCGGTATGTGGAACGCGTGAAGGATCTGGCGATCGCCACCTTCAAGGGCTGCACGCCGGTCCATGGACTGCCCGCCAATCTCTACGCCGTGCCGAATGGCTGGAAGAGCCTGGCGTTCAGCTACAAGCTGCCTGGATGAGGATGAAGCGATGAAACTGAAGATTGCGGCCCTTGCGACGGCCTGCCTTGCGGGCGTGGCCCATGCCCAGATGACTCCGCCGCCGCCGATCGCCAACAGCCCGGAGGCGCAGGCCCAGGCCGCGCAGCCGGCGCAGCAGGGCGGCGCCCAGCCGGTGATCGATATCGTCGGCGGTATCTCCGCGCCGATGCCGATCGCGATCCCGGCGATGCCGACCTCGGCCGTCGTCGACACGCCCGCCGGCTCGACCGACGTGCTGGGACAGAAGCTCGCGGACATCATTACCAACGATCTGCGCGGCTCGGGCCTGTTCACCCCGGTGCCGCCGGCGCAGCTGCGCACCGTCGCCTTCCCCGAAGTGACGGCGCCGGCCTATGACTATTGGGGCGGCACCGGGGCGCAGTCGCTGGTGCAGGGCTATGTTCGCGCCAATTCCAACGGCACGCTGACCGTCGGTTGCTATCTCTACGACGTTTCGTCGAAGGTAGAGCTGATCCGTCAGGGCTTCGTGGTGTCGCCGGGCGACTGGCGCCGCGCGGGACACAAGTGCGCGGATGCGATCTATGCGCGGCTCACCGGCGAGGGCCCCTATTTCGACACCCAGGTCGTCTATATCGCCGAGAGCGGGCCGAAGAACCGCCGCCGCAAGCAGCTGGCGATCATGGACCAGGACGGCGCGAACCACCGCTTCCTGACCAACGGTCAGTCGATCGTGCTGACGCCGCGCCTGTCGCCCAAGCTCAACGCGATCCTGTATATGAGCTTCGAGCGCGATCGACCCTCGATCCACATTTACGATCTGAACTCGCGACAGGACCGCACCCTGGTGGCGAATGTGGCGCTGAACTTCGCGCCGCACTGGTCGCCCGACGCGCGCTATGTGCTGTTCTCGATGGCGATCGGCGGCAACACCGACATCTACCGGGTGCCGGCAAGCGGCGGCACCCCGCAGCGGCTCACCACCTCGCCCGGCATCGATACCGGCGGCAGCTATTCGCCCGACGGCTCCAAGATCGTGTTCGAAAGCGATCGCGGCGGCACCCAGCAGCTCTATGTGATGAATGCGGACGGCTCCAACCAGCACCGCATCAGCTTCGGCGGCGGTCGCTATGCGGCGCCGGCCTGGAGCCCGCGCGGCGACCAGATCGCCTTCACCCGGATGGGCGGCGGCGCGTTCCGCATCGGCGTGATGAATCCGTCGGGCGGCGGCGAGCAGCTGCTCACCAACAGCTGGGGCGACGAAGGGCCGAGCTGGGCGCCCAATGGCCGCGTGATCATCTTCTTCCGCTCCGCCCAGGGTTCAGGTCGCCCAGACCTCTGGACGGTTGATCTTACGGGCCGCGCCACGCGAAAAGTGCCGACGCCGCTCGATGGCTCGGATCCAAATTGGGGCGCCGTGCGTCCCTGACAACAAGTAGAAACTCTAGCGTAACGAATGCGCGGCATGCGCGAAACCAGTGACAAGGAGGATTTCATGACCAAGCTCGTCCCCAGCCTGCTGCTCGGCGTTGCGCTCGTCGCCACCGCCGCCTGTTCGAAGAAGCCGCCGAAGGAACTGCCGCCCGCGCCGACCGAGACGCCGGCGCCGAGCCAGCCCTATGGCAATGGCGAGACCACGCAGGCGACGCCGCTCTCCGAGCAGTTCCGCCGTGAGGTGACGAGCGACACGATCCACTTCGCGCTCGACCAGTTCGACGTCGACCAGGTCGCTCGTCCGATCCTCGACAGCCAGGCCAAGTGGCTGGTCGCGCACCCGAACGTGCGCATCACCGTCGAAGGCCATTGCGACGAGCGCGGCACCCGCGAGTACAACCTCGCGCTGGGTGACCGCCGCGCCAACGCCGCGAAGAACTATCTGGCGGCGCAGGGCGTGTCGGCCGATCGCATCACCACGATCAGCTATGGCAAGGAACGCCCGATCGCGCTGGGTTCGGACGAAGCCGCCTGGGCGCAGAACCGCCGCGCGGTTACCATCGTCCTGAACTGACCAGCAGCACATCGCCAAGGGGATCGGCCGCCGGAGCAAGGGCTCCGGCGGCCTTTTTCGTACCCGCCGAATCCGCTTGTGAGGCCCTCTGATTCGATATAAATATGATATCATAATTCAGGAGGGAAAAATGACGGACGTACGGAGTACCGCACCCGCATTGCGCCAGAGCAGCGAGGCGATCGCGCATACCGCGAGCGGCTATGGCATGCTGCTGCTTGCGATGGCGGCGCTGGTCGCGGGCGGACTGGCGGGCACGCAGATCGACCGGCTGCCGGACTGGGTGGTCGTCCTCTGGATCGTCGTCGCGTCGTTCGTCGTCCTCTTCGTGCTGTGCGGCTTTTACCTGCTCCAGCCCAACCAGGCGGCGGCGATCCTGCTGTTCGGCGACTATCGCGGCACCGATCGCACCACCGGCCTGCGCTGGTCCTGGCCGTGGCTGATCAAGACCAAGGTCTCGGTGCGCGCCAACAACATGATCTCGGACAAGATCAAGGTGAACGATCTGCGCGGCAACCCGATCGAGATGGCGGCCCAGGTGGTCTGGCGGGTGACCGACACCGCGCAGGCGCTGTTCGACGTCGACGATTATAAGGCGTTCGTGAACGTCCAGATCGAGGCGGCGGTGCGCACCATCGGCTCGCGCTACCCCTATGACGATTTCGAGCACCAGGAAGTGACCCTGCGCGGCAACCACGACCAGGTCGGCGGCGAACTGCGCGCGGAGCTGATCGCGCGGCTGGCGGTGGCGGGCATCACCGTCGACGAATGCGGCTTCACCCATCTCGCCTATGCGCAGGAGATCGCGGGCGCGATGCTGCGGCGCCAGCAGGCCCAGGCGGTGGTCGCGGCGCGCAAGACGCTGGTCGAAGGCGCGGTGGGGATGGTCGAATTGGCGCTGGAGCAGCTCTCCGCCAAGAATGTCGTCGAGCTGGACGACGAGCGCCGCGCCGCGATGGTCTCCAACCTGATGGTGGTGCTGTGCGGCGAGCGCGACACCCAGCCGGTGGTGAATGCCGGTTCGCTTTACCAGTAAGGCCGTGGCGTGAGCGTCCCCCCGCAGAAAAAGGCCTTCCCGCTCCGCCTCGATCCGGCGCTCTACGCCGCGATCGAGCGGAGCGCGGCGACCGACCTGCGCAGCGTCAACGCGCAGGTGGAGTGCCTGCTGCGCGAGGCGCTGGCACGGCGCGGGGTGAAGCTGGCCGATCCGGTGCGGCCGAAGCGCGGGCGACCGCCCAAGGATGCACGAGGAGACATGGAATGACCGATAATCGGCTGCGTGCGGGCTTCTGGTTCAAGCCCAAGGCGTTCGGCTATGGCGCGACGCCGGCAACCTGGCAGGGTTGGCTCGTCGTGGTGCTGTTCGTCCTGCTGGTGGGGGTGATCCTGCACCTCGCGATGCCGCGCCATCCGTTGTTCCTCGCGCTGCTCGCGCCCCTGGCGCTGGGACTGGTCTGGATCAGCTGGGCCAAGACCGACGGCGACTGGCGCTGGCGGTCCTGAGCGCTAGGCAGCGACGGCGAAGGCGGGTCCTTCGCCGTCGTCGTTGGCGGCCGGGCGGGCCGCCCGCCGGGTCCGCCGCGCACGCGGCAGGCGGCGGGCGAAGCGCGCCGTGACCCAATGGCGCAGTCCCCGCACCCGCGGCGCCGTAAATACCGTCACCGTCGTGAGCGCGACATCGACCAGCGTGCCGATCTCGAACATGCTCGCCCAGGCAATGGCCTCGGGCGCCATCATGCCGAAGACGACGGCGCCTTCGGTTTCCATCACCCACACGATCGCGATGGCGGCGGCCACGAAGCCGAGCACCAGCACCACCTCGCCGCGCGACCAGCGATTGCACCAGCGGGCAGGGGCCTCCACCAATATGCGCCGCAGCGTGCGGCCAATGGGTGTGCCGTCGGCCACCAGCAGGCCCAGCCAGAGCAGCAGCAGCGTCCCTTGAATCATCGCAACGTCCCCCTTCGTTTGCGGTGACTTGGGGATCGGTGGCGGGATTGCCAGACGGGCGCGCCGAAAATCGCTTTCTACCGTTCGCTGTTCCGCTTATGTACCCGTCATGCTGCTGCTTGACCGCACCTCGCCGCTGACGTCGATCGCCCAGACAGGGGAGGACCGCCGATGATCGCCCATCTTCGCGGTGCGCTCGCCGCCAGCGGCGCCGACCATGCGGTGATCGACGTGAACGGCGTCGGCTATCTGGTCGGCGCCTCGGCCAAGACGCTCGACAAGCTCGGGGCGGTGGGCGAGCACGTCACCATCCATACCGAAATGCTGGTCAGCGAGGATTCGATCCGGCTGATGGGCTTCGCCACCGCCGACGAGCGCGACTGGTTCAAGCTGCTCACCAGCGTGCAGGGCGTAGGCGCGAAGGTGGCGCTCGCGATCCTATCCATCCTCGCGCCCGAGGAGCTGCGCACCGCGGTCGCCCGCGCCGATGCCGCGACCATCGCCCGTTCGAACGGCGTGGGGCCGAAGCTTGCCCAGCGCATCGTCAACGAGCTGAAGGACAAGGTGGGCGGCCTCGCGCTGGGCGGCGTGGGCGCGACGGCTGCCCCCAGCGGCGGGGCTGCGGCGGATGCGGTGTCGGCGATGCTGAACCTGGGCTTCAAGCCTGCGGAAGCCAGCGCGGCGGTGAATGCAGCCAGCGACGACCTGGGGCCCGCCGCAACGCTGGACGCGCTGGTGCGGCTCGCGCTGCGCAAGGCGGCGAAGTAATAGGCTATTCTGCGCCCGTCCTGTCCGGGCGACGATCTGTGTTGGAAGTTTGAAGCGCCATGGACATCGAAGTCTCCGCCGAGGCCAAGGACAAGCGTCTCAACCGTCGCGTCGCCATCACCGTGGTGGTGCTGTCGGTCGCGACCGGCCTGTGCAACATCAAGGACGGCAACATCGTCCAGGCGATGGAGCAGGCACAGTCGAGCTCGGTCGATCTCTGGAACGAATATCAGGCGACCAAGACCAAGCAGCATCTCGCGGAAACCAGCCGCGCCCAGATCGCCGCCGTGGCCAGCGATCCGGCCAAGGTCGCGCCGATCCTGAAGGGGCTGGACGCCGACATCGCCAAGTACAAGGTGGAGGCGCCGAAGCTCGCCGATCAGGCGAAGGCGCAGGCGGCGCTGTACGACGCGCTCAACATCCATGACGACCAGTTCGACGCCAGCGACGCGGCAATCGCCACCGCCATTTCGATCGCGGCGGTATCGGCGCTGGCCGAGACGAGCTGGTTGCTGATCGTCGCCTGGGTGTTCGGCGCGTTCGGCCTGTTCATGGGACTGTGCGGCTTCGCCGGCTGGGGTTTTCACCCGGACGTGCTGAGCACGCTGCTGGGATGAGGCTGTCCCCCCGTCTCGATTCTCCCGGTACAGGGAAGAGGCTAGAAGTGCAGCGGCGTCGCCAGGTGCCGCCCGGCGAAATGCGCGTCGAGATTGGCCAGCACCAGCGCGGCCATGGCGGCGCGCGTCTCTGCCGTGGCGCTGCCCTGGTGCGGCGCGAGCACCACCTGCTCCATGCCGCGGAATGCCGCCGGCACCTGGGGTTCGTCGGCGAACACGTCCAGCCCGGCACCGGCGATCGTGCCGGCCTGCAGCGCCGCGATCAGCGCCGGCTCGTCGACCAGGCTGCCGCGCGCGACGTTCACCAAGACGCCGTCCGCGCCGAGCCTTTTAAGTATGTCGGCATCGACGATCTTCTCGGTGGCTGCGCCGCCGGGCGCCGCCAGGATCAGCACGTCGCTCTCTTCCGCCAAGGCGGCGATGTCGGGCAGGTAGCGCCAGGCGACCGGCTTCGCGGCGCGGGCGGTGTAGAGCAGTTCGCCGGCGAAGGGGGCGGCGCGCGCGGCAATGGCGGTGCCGATCTTGCCCAGCCCGAAAATGCCGATGCGGCGCCCGCTCGCGCGCCTGCCCAGCGGCGTCTTCCAGCCGCCGCCGCGCACCAGCGCATCGTTGGCGGCGATGCGGCGATAGACCGCCAGCATCAGGCCGATGGCAAGGTCGGCGACATCCTCGGTCAGCACATCGGGCGTCGTCGTCACGCGCACGCCGCGCGCCCGCAGCGCGTCAAGGTCCAGCCCGTCATAGCCGACGCCGTTGATCGCCACGATCTCCAGTGCCGGGAGCCGATCGAGCATGGCCGCGTCGAGCCGCAGCTGTCCGCCGCCGACGATTGCACGCGTGGTGGCGGGCGGATTCTTGTCGTGAACGGTGAATCGTTCTTCGAGCGCCAAGCGCAGGCTCGGCGACGTGGGTGTCGCAAGATACAGATCGGGCATGGCGATCTGATGCGCCTGTCGGGCGCCGCTGGCCAGCCGCAAACGACCGGGCACCTGCAATGAGCGTGGCTGTCGATCCCGTCATCGTGCATCTGCGCGACCGCATCCGCGACGAGAGCGGCGCGGTGACGCAGGACTATAACTATCTCGTCTACGATTTCGGGGACGACAGGATTGCCCGCACCTATCTCGACACCTCCCAGCGCGTTGCCGTGATGCGGCAGGGGCCGGTGCCGGAGGCGATGCTGGCCTATCTTCGCGCGCGGTTCGACGTCATCGACCAACTCGGCCCCACGGGGTATCAAACCATCTGGACTGCATGACCGACACCGATCGCCTCCTCACCGCCGGCCGCCGCGCCGAAGACGTCGATGCCGCGCTGCGGCCGAAATCGCTGGACGAGTTCGTCGGGCAGAAGGCGGCGCGCGAGAATCTGCGCGTGTTCATCGATGCCGCCAGGGCGCGCGGCGATGCGCTGGACCATGTGCTGTTCTTCGGCCCCCCCGGCCTCGGCAAGACGACGCTGGCCCAGATCATCGCGCGCGAGATGGGGGTGGGGTTCCGCTCCACCTCGGGCCCGGTGATCGTCAAGTCGGGCGATCTGGCGGCGCTGCTCACCAACCTCGAGGACGGCGATGTGTTGTTCATCGATGAGATCCACCGCCTCAATCCGGCGGTGGAAGAAGTGCTGTATCCGGCGATGGAGGACCGCGCGCTCGACCTGATGATCGGCGAGGGGCCTTCGGCGCGCAGCGTCCGGATCGATCTGCCGCGCTTCACGCTGGTCGGCGCGACGACGCGGCAGGGGCTGCTGACGACGCCGCTGCGGGATCGGTTCGGCATTCCGGTACGGCTGCAATTCTACACGGTGGACGAGCTGGAGCGGGTAGTGACGCGCGCCGCCGGGCTGCTCGGGCTGGACATCGCCGCCGATGGCGCGCGCGAAGTGGCGCGGCGCTCGCGGGGGACGCCGCGCATCGCCGGGCGGCTGCTGCGCCGCGTGCGCGATTTCGCCAATGTGTTCGGCGAGGCAGTGGTGCACGCCAAGGTGGCCGATGCGGCGCTCAACCGGCTGGAAGTCGACGGGCTCGGCCTCGACGCGATGGACCGGCGCTACCTGATGATGATCGCCGACGTGTATCGTGGCGGTCCGGTGGGGGTGGAGACGCTCGCCGCCGGTCTCAGCGAGCCCCGCGACACCGTCGAGGAAGTGATCGAGCCCTATCTCATCCAGCTCGGCCTGATCGCGCGGACGGCGCGCGGGCGGTGCCTGAACGGGCCGGGGTGGAAGCATCTCGGACTCAACCCGCCCGCGGGATCGCAGGACGGGCTGTTCGATTGAGGTTTGCCCGTATCCTCCCCCGCCAGGGGGAGGTGGGCCGCGTAGCAGCTCGGAGGGGGAGGAAGCACGACGATGGTTGGTCGCTGACCTCCCCCTCCGTCGCCTTCGGCGCCACCTCCCCCTGGCGGGGGAGGATAGGCTCTACTTCACCCGCCGTGCTCGAAGCCTAGACGTTCAGGCAGCGCCAGCGGTACGCCGCCATCGTGGAGCGTCAGGCCTGCGCCCTCGCTGAACGCACCTAAGCACGTCGCCGCCACCGGCAGCGGTCCCGGCGGCGCGGCGAACAGCAGCTCGTAATCGTCCCCCGCGGTCGCGGCGGCGAGGCGCGCCTCGCGATCCCCGCCGCGCACCGCCTGATAGTCCGCCGACAGCGGCACGGCGGCGAGGTCGATCGTCACCGCGAGCCCGCTGGCCTCGGCCATGCGGGCGGCGTCGATCAGCAGCCCATCGGACACGTCCATCATCGCATGCACGCCGGAGGCGAGCGCCTGTCCCTCTTCCAGCCGAGGCGTGGGGCGACGATAGCGCGAGAGCAGAGTCGCCGGACCCTCGCCCGCCATCGCCACCGCCAGCCCCGCGCCGCCATCGCCGATCGTCCCGGTCACGTAGAGCAGGTCGCCCGCCTGCGCGCCGCTTCGCGCCGGGGCATAGGGCGAGCGGCCGAGCGCCGTCAGGGAAAGCGTGCGCGGAACGCCGGCGGGTGCCTTGACCGTATCGCCGCCGATCAGCGGGCAGGCGAACGCCGCCAGCGCTTCCTCCAGCCCCGCCAGAAAGGCGCCGTCCCAGGCGTCGTCCCCCGCCAGCGGATAGCCGAGCAGCACGCCCTCCGGCACCGCGCCCTTGGCCGCGAGATCGGACAGGTTCACCGCCACCAGCTTCCAGGCGACATCTTCCGCCGGATCGTCCGGCAGATAATGAACCCCTTCCACCAGCACGTCATGGGTGACGACGAGGTCGCCGAGCACGGCGGTATCGTCGCGCAGCCCGCGCGCCCCGGGGTGGAGCGGCAGGTGGCGCAGATAGGCGAGGAACGCCGCTTCGTTCATCCCGCCCGGCACGGGGCAGGCGCGCGCATCAACCGCGCGCGTCCTTGGCGATCGCGTCGAGAATGCCGTTCACGAAGCCCTTTTCGCGGCGATCGTAAAAGGCATCGGTGACGTCGAGATATTCGCTGATCACCGCAGCGGTCGGCACATCGGCGCGCGCCAGTAGCTCATAGGTGCCGGCGCGCAGGATCTGGCGCATCGGCTTGTCCAGCCGCTCCAGCGTCCAGCCGGTGCTCAGCTTCCCCGCGATGATGCCGTCGATCTCCTCGCGGCGCGCATCGGCGCCGCTGACGATGTCGTCGAAAAAGGCGATGTCGGCGTCGGCATATTCGACGTCCTCGATGATCGCGCCGAGCCGGTGCTGGTGGAACTCGTGCAGCAGGGCGGGGATGGAGGTGCCCTCCATCTCGCGCTGGTACAGCGCCTGGACGGCACCGAGGCGCGCGGCGGCGCGGGCCTTGGAACGGGATCGTGCTTGCGGACTGGCCATATTCTTACTCTATCACTTTAGGCGGATCGCTACCGACTTCGCGTGCGCGGGCAGGCCTTCGGCTTCTGCAAGCGCCACGGCGGCGGGGCCGATCGCGGCGAGCCCGGACGGATCCAGGCTCAGGAACGAGGTACGCTTCATGAAATCGAGCACCGAAAGGCCCGACGCGAAGCGCGCGCGCCGCCCGGTGGGCAGCACATGGTTGGGGCCGGCGACATAATCGCCGACGGCTTCGGGCGTATAGCGGCCGAGGAACACCGAGCCCGCATGGCGGACCATGTCGAACAGCGCCTCGGCATCGTCGCAGGCGAGTTCGAGATGCTCGGGCGCGAGGCGATCGACCAGCGGCATCGCGGTGGGCAGGTCCGGCACGAGGATGATCGCGCCGTTCGCGTCCCAGCTGGTGCGCGCGGTGGCGCCGGTGGCGAGCGTCGCGATCTGCGCGTCGACGGCCGCCGCGACCTTGTCGGCAAAGGCCGCGTCATCGGTGAACAGGATCGACTGGCTGGTGGGATCATGCTCGGCCTGGCTGAGCAGGTCGGCGGCGATCCAGTCGGGATCGTTCCTGCCGTCCGCCACGACGACGATCTCGGACGGACCTGCGACCATGTCGATGCCGACCACGCCGTAAAGCTGGCGCTTGGCCTCGGCCACCCAGGCATTGCCCGGGCCGGTGACGACGTCGACCGGGGCGATCGTCTCGGTACCATAGGCGAGCGCGGCCACCGCCTGTGCGCCGCCGACCCGGTACAGTTCGTCGACACCCGCGACATGCGCGGCGGCGAGGACCAGCGGGTTCACTTCGCCGTTGGGCGTCGGCGTCACCATCACCAGCCGGCGCACGCCCGCCGCCTTGGCGGGGATGGCGTTCATCAGCACCGAGCTGGGATAGGCGGCGCGGCCGCCGGGGACATAGACGCCCGCCGCATCGACCGGCGTCCAGCGCGCGCCCAGGCGGATGCCCTGCGCGTCGGTCTCGTCGCGATCTTCGGGCCGCTGCTTGGAATGGTACACCGCGATCCGCTCGGCGGCGAGTTCGAGGGCATCGCGCAGCTCAGGGGTGAGCCCCTCATAGGCGGCGAGGCAGTCGGCGCGGTCGATCGTCCAGCCGGAGCGGTCGAGATCATGCTTGTCGAACAGCCGGGTGAGGTCGCGCAGCGCGACATCGCCTTCGTCGCGGACGCGCTTGATGATGTGGGTGACGTTGCGCGCGACATCGTCGTCGGCCTCGCGACGGGCATTCACCAGCGCGGTGAAGTAGTCGGCGAAACCGGCGTCGGTGGAGTCGAGGCGGATCATGCCACGGCCTTTCGGAAGCCGTCGACCAGCGGCACGACTTCGCTGGCGCGCGTCTTGAACGCAGCGCGGTTGACGATCAGGCGGCTGGTCACCTCGGCGATGACCTCCACCTCCACCAGTCCGTTCTCCTTCAGCGTACGACCGGAGGAGACGAGGTCGACGATCCGCGGGGCCAGGCCCAGCACCGGCGCCAGCTCCATCGCGCCGTTGAGCTTGACGCACTCGGCCTGCACGCCGCGCGCTTCGAAATGGGCGCGGGTGATGTGGGGATATTTGGTCGCGACGCGGACATGGCTCCAGCCGCGCGGATCGTCCTGCTCGGCCAGCGCTACCGGCTCGGCGACCGAGATGCGGCAATGGCCGATGCCGAGGTCCACCGGCGCGTAGAGCTCCGAATAGTCGAATTCGGCGAGCACGTCCGAACCGACGATGCCGAGATGCGCGGCGCCATGCGCGACGAAGGTGGCGACGTCGAACGCACGCACCCGGATCAGGTCGATCGCGGGATTGTTGGTCGCGAAGCGCAGCGCGCGCGAGTTCTTATCGGAAAAGGCCGCTTCGGGCACGATGCCGACCGCCGCCAGCAACGGCAGCGCCTCTTCGAGAATCCGGCCTTTCGGCACGGCAAGGATCAACGGCTCGGTCATGGGTGCGGGGGCTTTACTTGGGGGGCGCCATGGGCGCAACAGGCGCCAAAGGGAGATGCGCATGGCAAGCGAAGCCGAGAACCGCAAGAGTTTTGCCATCCAGGCGGACTATTGCGCGGCGATGGACGCGCCGATCACCGCGCGCATCTGTACCGCGCTGGGGCAGGGGATCACCCGCGCGAGCGAAACCGGCCGGCGGGTGCTCGACTGGCCGGGGGAGCCGGTGGGGGATGCGCTGGTACTCCGCCTCGTCGGCGGCCTGCACGCGCTGCACCGGCGGGGGGTGCCCGAACTGCGGCGCGTATTCACCGGCGACGAAGCCGATATCGGCCGGATCGGGGCGACACTCGACGCGCTACTCTGTGCCTATGATCTGCCGCTGATGCCGTGGCTCTACGGCCCGCCCCAGACCAACGAGGCGGCGCGTTCGGCCGGGCTGATGGCCGGTATCCTGCATCTGGCCCAGCGCTACGGGCCGCGCTTCGAGGTTCTGGAGATCGGTTCCAGCGGAGGGCTCAACCTGATGCTCGGGCGCTATCGTTTCGATCTCGGCGGTGTCGCGGTGGGTCCGGGCGACTCGCCGCTGACGCTGCGTCCCGAATGGCGGGGGGCGCCGCCGCCCGCCGCTGACGTGGAGATCCTCTCGGCAAGCGGTGTCGACATCGCTCCGCTCGACCTGACCGACGATCGCGATGCCGATCGACTCCAGGCATATTGCTGGGTCGACGCACTTGAGCGCCAGGCGCGGCTGGAGACCTGCATCGGCATGCTGCGCGCCAACCCCGTTGCGCTCGAGCGCGGTGACGCAGCGGCATGGCTGGAGGCGCGGCTTGCGGAACCGCAACCGGCAGGTGTTACCCGCGTGCTGACGCACTCGGTGGTATGGCAGTATCTGTCCGAGGCCGGCCAGCAGCGGATCGCCGATGCGATGCTGAAGGCCGGCGCGCGGGCCACGGCCGAGAGGCCGCTCGGCTGGGTGATGATGGAACCGAACCGCGACCAGCATCGCCATGAGGTGCGCGTGCGTGCATGGCCGGGCGACACGCCGATGGAACTGGTCGCGCACACCCACGCCCATGGCGCCTGGGTGGAAGGGCTGGCACCGCCTTATGAAACGCGCCCTTATGTGATGCGGGCCTATTGAGCGCCCCGGCGCTCCAGCCATTCCAGCAAGGCGGCGGTCACTTCCTCGGGCTTCTCCCAGGGAATGAAATGACCGCCGTCACGAACCTGCACCAGCGTATAGTCGGGGATGAGCGTTTCGAGCCCGTCGAGCAGGCAGGGCAGCAGGCCGCGATCGCGCATGCCCCAGATCACCAGCGTCGGCTGGGGCTGAAGCGGGAAAGGCCCATCCACCCAGGCCGGCCGCGCGGGGGTCTCGCCGATGGCAGGCACCACAATCTGGGTCGCTCGGTACCAGTTCAGCATCGCGGTGAGCGCGCCGGGCTGGCTCCATTGCTCCAGATAGATCGCCTTTTCCTCGGGCGGCACGATGACCTGAAGATGCTCGCCGAACAGCGACAGGAGGAATTGCTCCAGCCCGCTCTTGTCCGGCGCGCGATCGAGTTCGGTCTCGCGAAAGAAGCGGATATACTGGCTCGCGCGCCGCTGGCCGGGATCGTCGAACAGCTTGCGCTGGAAAATCTGCGGGTGCGGCGCGTTGAGAATTGCCAGCCTTGCGACGCGCTTGGGCTCGCGCAGTGCTGCCATCCAGGCGATCGCGCCACCCCAGTCGTGTCCCACCAGTGCGAAGCGATCGAGGTGGAGCGCATCGGCCAGCGCAAACACGTCCGCGGCAACCCGGTCGGCGGCATAGGCTTCGACGCCGTCGGGCTTGGATGAATTCGCATAGCCGCGCTGATCGGGCGCGATCACGAAATAACGGTCCGCCAGCGCCGGAATCTGGTTCCGCCAGGTGCGATGGGATTCGGGGAATCCATGCAACAGCATCACCGGCGGGTTCGCAGGATCCCCCGCCAGCGCGACGTTGAGCGTAACGCCGGTCGCCAGCGGCAGCGTCGTCTCTCGCATTCCGGTCACGCGGCTCTCCCTGTACCCGCCGGGCACCGCCTCCGTGCCGTGCGACGTTTGCCCCGGTCCTAGATGCGCCGGTTGTGCAAACGCCGCAAGTGGCGGAAAATTAGGGGTAACTCACCGTCTTAGGAACCTCCGGGATGGGGATGAATTCCTTGTCGTCATTCGGGACCTTGGGGAAGGCGCCGGCTTTCCAGTCTTCCTTCGCCTGGTTGATTCGGTCGCGGCTGGAGCTGACGAAATTCCACCAGACATGGCGCGGAGTCTTGAACGCCTCGCCGCCGCAGAACATCACCCGCGCGCCCCGTTCGGAACGCAGCGTCGCCCGCACGCCCGGGCGCAGCAGGTACAGCGTCGTCGGCACCAGCGGCATGCCGTCCAGGCTTGCATCGCCGCTTGCCACATAGAGCGCGCGCTCGTCGGCCGCGGCGTCGATCGGGATGCTTGCGCCGCCATCCAGGGCGATGTCGCCATAGATGGTCTGGGCATAGGTGGTGGTGGGCGCCTTGGCGCCCCACAGCTCGCCCATAATTACCCGTGCACGGGCGCCATGCGCCTCGACGATCGGCAGGTCGTCCGCGCCGACATGCTCGAACGCAGGATCCATTTCCTCCACCGCGTCGGGCAGCGCGAGCCAGGTCTGAATGCCGGAAAGCTCCGGGCCTTTCTCCCGTTCGGCGGAAGGCGAGCGTTCGGAATGGACGATGCCGCGCCCGGCGGTCATCAGATTCACCGCGCCGGGCTGGATGGTAAGATCGGTACCCAGCGAATCGCGATGGTCGAGCGCGCCCGCGAACAGATAGGTTACCGTAGCGAGGTTGATGTGCGGGTGCGGGCGCACGTCGATGCCGGTGCCGGCGTCGAGAATCGCCGGGCCCATCTGGTCGAAGAAGATGAACGGCCCCACCATCGTGCGCGGCCGCGAGGGGAGGGTGCGATGCACCTTGAAGCCGCCCAGGTCGTGCGTGGTCGGCTCGATCGTCTGGATCACCAGGTCGTCGCGCATCGTTCGTCTCCGTGTTTGCTGGGGGCGGAATAGCGGTTCGCGCCGCGGGAGCCCAGCCAAACCAGCGGATAGGATCGTCAACGCACCGTTTCCGAGCGGATCGGTACAGACTGTTACAACTCGAACGTTGTAATTGCGAATCGTTCGCGTTATCGCGTCGGCTCGACTCTAGCCGAGATTCCCGAAAGCCCGATGCACGCCCCGTCTCCGCCCATTGCTCCGCGCAAGCGCAGCCGCAAGAGCTTCTGGCTCAAGCAACTGCATAGCTGGCACTGGATGAGCTCGGCGATCAGCCTGATCGGGCTGCTGCTGTTCGCGGTCACGGGCTTCACGCTCAACCATGCCGCCGACATCGAGGGGGCGCCGCAGACGGTGGATCGATCGGCGCAGCTCCCGGCCGCGCTGTTGCCGCTGGTGAAGCCCGACGACAAGCCGGATGCCAAGCACCCGCTGCCCGCACCGGTCGCGGGGTGGGTGGGCAACGCCCTCAAGATGCCGGCGGACGGTGTCGCCGAATGGTCGGCCGACGAGATCTATCTCGCCCAGCCGCGCCCCGGCGGCGACGGCTGGATCGCCATCGAACGCGCCACCGGCAAGGTGACCGGCGAGCGCAGCTCGCGCGGCTGGATCGCCTATCTGAACGATCTCCATAAAGGGCGAAACGCCGGCCCCGCGTGGAAATGGTTCATCGACGTCTTCGCCTTTGCCTGCCTGGTCTTCACGTTGACCGGCCTGGTGCTGCTCTGGATGCATTCGAAGCATCGCAAGAGCACCTGGCCGCTGGTCGCGGCCGGCCTCGCCATTCCTGCGCTGATCGCGCTGTTCCTGATTCACTAAAGGGGGTTTCATGCAGTTTCGCCTGACCGGACTCACCACTGCCGCGCTTGGCGCCGGCGCGCTGCTGCCGACCATGGCGGCGGCGCAGACCATGGACCTGTCGATCGAGCTGCCGCGCATCCGCGTGGCCGAATATCACAAGCCCTATGTGGCGGTATGGCTGGAGAAGGAAGGGCAGACGCCCCGTACGCTCTCCGTCTGGTACGATGTCGACAAGCGCGGCGGCGAGGGGACCAAATGGCTGCACGAGGTGCGGCAGTGGTGGCGCGCCTCGGGCCGGGCGATGAGCTTCCCCGCCGACGGCATCAGCGGCGCCACCCGCGCGCCGGGCGTGCAGAAGCAGCGCCTGGTCGCCGGCAAAGGTGGCATGCCCGCGCTCACGCCGGGCCAGTATATGCTGGTGGTGGAGGCCGCGCGCGAAGTCGGCGGCCGTGAGGTCGTGCGTCTGCCCTTCGCCTGGAACGGCAGCAGCGCCACCGCCGCCGCCAAGGGCACGAGCGAGCTCGGCGCCGTTTCGTTCACGCTCAAGCGTTAACCGGGGGGATCTGTACCATGAAGTTCCGCAAGCCGCTTTTCGCCCTTGCCGCCGTTACTGCGCTTGCCGCGCCGGCTGCGATCGCCCACCGCATGTGGCTGCTGCCGTCGTCCACCGTGGTCTCGGGCACCGACAACTGGGTGACCGTCGACGCCGCGGTGTCGAACGACCTGTTCTATTTCGACCATCGCCCGCTGGGCGCGATACCGACGATCACCCAGCCCGACGGCACCGAGGGAAAGGCCGAGCACCACAATGTCGGCCAGTTCCGCGCGACCTTCGATGTGCATCTGACCCAGCAGGGCACCTATCGCATCGCGGTGGTCAACCAAGGCGTGTTCGGCCGCTACATGCTGAACGGCGAGACCAAGATGATCCCGCGCGGTACCACCAAGGCGCAGCTGGCGAGCGTGATTCCCGCTGGCGCAACCGATGTGCAGACGAGCGAGATGCTCGCCCGCAACGAGATCTTCGTGACGCAGGGCGCGCCGACCAGCACCGTGTTCAAGCCGAGCGGACAGGGCATCGAGTTCGTGCCGGTGACGCACCCGAACGATCTGGTCGCCAATGAGCCCGCCACCTTCCAGTTCCTGCTCGACGGCAAGCCTGCCCCGGGCCTGTACGTCACCACCATCCTCGGCGGCGGCCGCTATCGCAGCGCGCCCAAGCAGATGGAGCAGCGCACCGACGCTTCGGGCAAGGTGACGATTCAGTGGCCGGAAGCGGGCATGTACTGGATCAACGTGACTCCGACCGCACCACAGCCCGAGGGGGAGGGGCCGCGTCCGCAGGCACAGGGCGCGGGCGCGCGTCCGGCACAGGCTGGTCCGCAGAGCATGGGGGGCGTTCCCTCCGGGCGCCGCGTCAGCTACACGACCACGCTGGAGGTACTTGCACCCTGATCGCCGACGCTCGCATTGCCATTCCCGAGAGCCTTTCGCCGACGGCGTTCCGTCGGCGCCGGGATTCTGCGCCGGTCGCAACCTTCGGCGGTGCGACCATGGGCACGACCTGGCGCCTGGTCGTGGTGGATCCGCCCGAGGATGTCCGCGATTCGGTGCAGGCGGTGCTGATGCGAATGGTGGCGGAGTTCAGCCATTGGGAGCCGGGTTCGCGCGTCGGGCGGTTCAACCACGGCATGCTCGGCCATTGGCAGCCGCTCTCGCCGGAAGCGGTGCGCGTGCTGGCCGCCGCGTTCGCGGTCCATGCCGCGAGCGGCGGGGCCTTCGATCCTGCGGCCGGCGTCCTGGCCGATCTATGGGGCTTCGGCCCTGCCGGTCCGCGCGGCGATGTGCCCAGCGCCTATGCGATCGGCGAGGCGAAGATCATGTCCGGCGCGCGCCACCTGGAGTTTGATCGCGACCAGCGTCGCATCCGCCGCCGCGAGGCGGTGCAGATCGACCTTTCCGGCATCGCCAAGGGCTATGCGGTCGATGCCGTGGCGGAGGGGCTGCTGGCGCTGGGCATCGAGGATTTCCTGATCGAGATCGGGGGCGAATTGCGCGGCGAGGGTATCAAGCCCGATGGTCAACCCTGGTGGGTGGAGCTGGAGGCGGTGCCCGGCAGCACGCTTGCACCGGTGCGCGTGGCGCTGCACGGCCTGTCCGTCGCGACCTCGGGGGATTACCGCCGATTCTTCGAGCGGGACGGTCGCCGCTATGCCCACAGCATCGATCCCCGCACCGGCTGGCCGATCGACAACGATGTCGTCTCCGTCTCGGTGCTGCATCGCGAGGCGATGCTGGCCGACGCCTGGGCGACCGCGCTGACGGTGCTGGGCCCCGAGGGCATGGCGCTCGCCGAGCAGCAGGGGCTGGCGGCGCACATGGTGATGCGCGCGGGCGAGGCGCTCTCGGAGCGCATCTCTCCCGCGCTGCAGACGATGCTGGGCTGAGGCCGTCCGTCCGAGAATCGAAAGACCTCCGTCCGGATTCGCTTGCGCGTTGCAACAAAAGGCGTAGATTCGCGGCTGCATTCGGTGCTGCACAAGGAGCAGGGATCAACGACGTTTTGGCTTGAGCTGTAGGATTGTGGGATCGCCGGTCTTCCCGGCATCTGTTCCGCGATTTGGCTGTTGCTGTGTCGTCCTGCCTGCGCCACCGAGCCTTTTCGGCCGCGCATCCCGCCCGACCTCCACCTGACCATCGACCAACGGTCCGATCAGTTCGGCCGCGCGCATCCACGCGTGGGCGACATTGGGGTCGCCCCCGCCCGAATGTGGCGCGGGAGGACGCTTCTCCTCCATCTTCATGGACTTGAAAAATGGCATATCAACCGGGGAATTTCGGTGGTGGCTTTCTTCTGTTCCGGCTGCTGGGGCGCAGCTGGGTGTGGATCACGATTGCGGTGGCGGCTGCCATCTTCGGCCTGAGCAGCTTCGCGCGGGTCGAGCCGGGGCAGGTGGGCATCCGGGTGAACAACATCGCCGGCGGCGTTCGGCCGGAGTCGCTGCCGGTCGGCTGGTACGTGGCGCTGCCGGGCACGCATATCTACCAATATCCGGTGTTCACCCGCACCTATACCTGGACGGCGTCGCACACCGAGCAGAGCCCGATAGACGAGGCCTTCAGCTTCCAGGACAAGAACGGCCTGTCGCTTCGGGCAGACGTCGGCGTGTCCTACCATGTCGATCCGGCGCGCGCGTCGATCCTGTTCCAGCGCTACCGCACCGACATGGACGAGATCATCGCGGGGCCGCTGCGCAACGCGATCCGCAACGCGATCGTCGAGCGCGCGGCGCAGCTGGGGGTGGAGGAGATCTACGGCACCCACAAGGCCGAGCTGATCGCGACGGCCACGAAGCGGGTGCAGGCCTTCTTCGCGCCGGTGGGGCTGCAGGTCGAGCAGATCTACTGGGCGGGCAACATCGTCGTGCCAGAGGCGGTGCTCAACCAGATCAACGCCAAAATCGCCAACGAGCAGCAGGCGCTGGCAGCGAAGGCGAATGTCGAGACCGCCAAGGCCGATGCCGAGGCGCGCATCGCCAAGGCGGCCGGTGACGCCAAGGCGATCCAGGTCGAGGCGGAAGCGATCCGCACCAATCCGGAGATCGTGAACCTCCGGGCAGTGGAGAAATGGAACGGCCAGCTTCCCACCTATATGGGCGGCGCCGGCCCGATGCCCTTTCTGGGCGTGAAGTGAACCAAAGGACGCCGGCAGCGATGCCGGCGTTTCCTTGACATCTGCCCCATGCGGCGCATGTGGGAGGGATGGCGCAGGACAATCCTCTCGACCGGCTTCGCGACGTGCTCGCAGGCACTTCGCGCGCGCTTTCGGGCGCCGACGAACTCGAATTCGGCTTCACCGCCGATGCGCCGTTCCAGAGCGGCAAGACGATCAAGGTGCCGATGCCCTCGCGCACCCTGCCGCCCGAGCAGGTGGCCGAGGCGCGCGGCTTTGCCGACAGCTTCGCGCTGCGCATGCGCCACCATGACGCGACCCTCCACGGCCGCACCGCGCCGCGCGAGCCGGTCGCGCGCGCCGTGTACGACGCGATCGAAGCCGCGCGCGTCGAGGCGCTGGGCTCGCGCGGCTATGCGGGTATCGCCGACAATCTGGAGCAGGCGCTGGCGATGCGGCTGCGCTCTGACCCCATCGGCCGCGCCCGCACCCGCGACGAGGTGCCGCTGTCGACGGCGCTCGGGCTGATGGTGCGCGAGCGGCTGACCGGCCGCGAGTCGCCGTCCAGCGCCGCGCTCGGCCTGGCGCTGGTGCGCGACTGGGTGGAGGAGAAGGCGGGCGCCGATCTCGACGCGCTTGCGATGGCGATCGACGACCAGAACGCCTTTGCCGCGCTCGCCGCCAAGCTGCTGCAGGATCTCGAACTGACCGAAGGCGAGATGGTCCCCGACGAGGCGGATGAAGGCGGCGGCGAGGACGAAGGCCAGGAAGAGCAGCAGGAGCAGGGCGAAGAGGAAAGCGAGTCCGAGCAGCAGCAGGGCGAGGGCCAGACCGAGGCGCGTGGCGAGCAGCGCGAGTCCGAACAGGGCGAGGACGGCGAGCAGGACCAGCAGTCCGAAGGCATGGACGATGGCGACGGCGAGCCGGGCGACGATGGCGACGAGGGCATGATGCCCGTACGCCCCAACCGGCCGTGGAGCGATCTTCCGCCGAGCTTTGAATATCGCGCCTATACGACCCAGTTCGACGAGGTCGTCGCCGCCACCGACCTGTGCGACACCGACGAACTGGAGCGGCTGCGCTCCTATCTCGACCAGCAGCTCGTGCATCTGCAGGGCGCGGTGACCAAGCTTGCCAACCGCTTGCAGCGCCGGCTGATGGCGCAGCAGAGCCGCAGCTGGGACTTCGACCAGGACGAGGGGCTGCTCGATGCCGCGCGGCTCGCCCGCGTGGTGGTGAACCCGATGCAGTCGCTCAGCTACAAGATCGAGCGCGACACCGAGTTCAAGGACACGGTGGTGACGCTGCTGATCGACAATTCGGGCTCGATGCGCGGCCGGCCGATTTCGATCGCGGCGATCAGCGCGGACATCCTCGCCCGCACGCTGGAGCGCGTCGGCGTGAAGACCGAAGTGCTCGGCTTCACCACCCGTGCCTGGAAGGGCGGCCAGTCGCGCGAGAAGTGGCTGGGCGAGGGGCGCATCGCGCAGCCGGGCCGGCTCAACGACCTGCGCCATATCGTCTACAAGCAGGCCGACGAGCCGTGGCGCCGCGCCAAGAAGTCGCTCGGGCTGATGATGCGCGAGGGGCTGCTGAAGGAGAATATCGACGGTGAGGCGCTGCTGTGGGCGCACAGCCGGCTGATCGCGCGGCCCGAGGATCGCAAGATCCTGATGGTAATCTCGGACGGCGCACCGGTCGACGACTCGACGCTGTCGGTAAACTCGGGCTCCTATCTGGAGCGCCACCTGCGCCAGGTGATCGGTTGGATCGAGGCGCGCTCGCCGGTGGAACTGGCCGCGATCGGCATCGGCCACGACGTGACCCGCTATTACAGCCGTGCGGTGACGATCATGGATGCCGAGCAACTCGCTGGCACGATGGTCGAACAGCTGGCGGCGCTGTTCGACACCGAGTGACGCGGTGGCGCTGGACATCATCGCCCCGCCGGGAGGCTTTTACGGGCCGGTGAAGCGCTCCATCACCATCGCGGGGCATCCCACTTCGATCAGTCTCGAGCCGATCTTCTGGGCGGCGCTGGAGGCGGCGGCGGTGGAGGCCGCGCTGCCGCTGAGCGCGCTGGTCGCGGCAATTGACCATGCGCGGATCAGCGCGGAGGATCCGCCGAACCTGGCGAGCGCGATACGGACCTGGCTGATGGCGACAACGCGACGTTAGCGTATTCTCCCCCGGCAGGGGGAGTGGCCCGCATGAGCGGGTCGGAGGGGGAGGATGCCAGAACCTCTCGGCCGTCGTGCGTCCTCCCCCGCCGTCGCCTGCGGCGCCATCTCCCCCTGACGGGGAGGACAGGGGCGACCCTACGCCCCCGGCTTGATCCAGTCGTGCATCGTCATCCAGCGGACGAACTCGTCGAACCAGCCGGTGCTCGTCGTCTTCTTCGGATACATGCCGAAGCCGTGGCCGCCCTGTTCGAAGAGGTGGAACTCCACCGGGCGCTTGGCCGCGCGCCAGCTGTCGATCAGGCCGAAGCCGGTATTGCCGAACAGGGGATCATCGGCGGCGAGCGCCACGAACAGCGGCGGGGCGTCGCCCGGGACCTGGAAGGTAGTGAGCGGGCCGTAGATCGTGCCGATAAAGGCGGGCTTGGCGTCCTGACCATCGAGCGCGGTCGCCAGCGTAAGCATCGCGCCCGCCGAGAAGCCGACCATGCCGATCTTGTCCGGCTGGAGGTGCCATTCGTCGGCGCGCTTGCGCACCAGCGCGAAGGCTGCGCGCGCGTCGGTCACCTGGGTGGCGATACCCGCCATCATCGCCTTGGGATCGGCGCCGCGCGGTGGACCCCCGCCACCGCCGGCAAAGCGCGCCTTCATGGCGGCCTCATAGGCGGCAAGATCCTGCGGGGTCTGGTTGAGCCGGTACTTCAGGACGAAGGCGGCGACGCCGTGCGCGGCGAGTGCCTTGGCAACGTCCCAGCCTTCATTCTGCATCGAGAGCGAGGTGAAGCCGCCGCCGGGCGCGACGATCACTGCGGTGCCGTTCGCCTTGGCGGGATCCGGCAGGAACGGCGTGAGCGTCGCCACCGTCACGTTGCGGGCGAACACGCTGCCATATTGGCTGTGCCAGCTCTCGCTTGCCTTGGCGCCGGGCAGGGGACCGGTGCCTAGTTCGATTGCCATGGGCTGCGCAGGCGTGGCGATCGCCTCCATCTTGTCCTTCTGTGCCAGCGCTGGAACGCCGGTTATCGCTGCGGCACCAAGTACCGCCGCGATCCGAAGTACTGCCCAGCCGGCACGCTGCCTCGTCGTTCGTCTTTCCACGCGAGTCCTCCCCAATGGTTATCGAAGCAAACTATCGTTCATCGCATCAGTTTGTCCAACAATTAGCTGGGCCGAAATCGCGTAATATTTGTCCAAACCTTTGCGCAGTCAGCTTTCCTATTGCGCGCGGGGTGTGCCTTTCGGCGATGTGGGAAGGAGGAAATACGCGGACAATATCGAGCAACGAAACCGCAGGCTCGGCATTTTCTGCAAACCGCTCGCATTAGCGTTGACTCTGCGAGGCGCTCGCAATAGCAGGTGCGTAACAATTATCGGGGGTTCCTACGTTGCGTCCTTCCTCTTCTGCACCTGTTTCGAATCGCGTTCCTGCCTTTCTGGCGCTGGCTTGCGTCGGCTTTGTCGCCACCGCGCCCGCGCATGCGGATACCGACCGCAAGGATTCCGCCAGTGACGATCAGGACCGGATCATCGTCAATGGTCAGCACAAGGACGAGATGGTCGGCCCGAAGGCGATCGCGCCGGTGGTCAATACGCCGCGATCGGTCGTGGTGCTCTCGCGCGAGGTGATCGAGCAGACGGGCTCGACCAGCCTGGCCGATGCGCTGCGCACCGTGCCCGGCATCACCTTCGGCGCGGCCGAGGGCGGCAACCCGATCGGCGACCGGCCTTTCATTCGCGGCTTCGACAGCCAGGGCTCGACCTTCCTCGACGGGGTGCGCGATATCGGCGCGCAGACCCGCGAGGTGTTCGCGACCGAGCAGGTGCAGATCGTGCGCGGTTCGGATTCGACGCTGGGCGGCCGTGGCAGCGCAGGCGGATCGATCAACATCATCTCCAAGCTGCCGGTGGCGGGCAATTTCATCGCCGGAACCGCGAGCGCGGGTACCGCGGACTTCAAGCGCTTCACCCTGGACGTGAATCGGCAGGTTGCCGACAAGGTGGGCGTCCGCATCGCCGCCTTATGGCACGACCAGGATGTCGCCGGGCGCGACTCGGTATGGCAGCGTCGCTGGGGCGTGGCGCCGTCCGTGACGATCGGCTTGGGCACCGATACCCGGTTGACCGCCTCCTATTACTATCTCGAGAGCCATGAGCTTCCCGACAGCGGCATTCCGTATGCCTACACGCTGGCGAATGCGCCGGGGACAGGCACCATCGTCAGCCAGCCGGTCGTCGGCGACTTCACCACCATTGCCGGGGTGAAGGGGCGTGTCGACCGCGACAACTTCTACGGCATTGCCGCGCGTGACTTCCGCGACGCCAAGACGCACCAGGCGACGCTGCGCGCCGAGCATGATTTCGGCGGCATCACGCTGCGCAACACGTCGCGCTTCAGCCATACCTACCAGGCCTATATCTTCACCCTGCCCGACGACAGCCAGGGCAATGTGTATGGAACCTCGGCCACCCCGGCGACGGGCGCGGCGGCGGCACGCGGCGACGTGCTGACCGGCGGCCTTGTCTGGCAGCGTGCCAACACCCGCTATGGCTATACCGAGGCGCTCACCAATCAGACCGATCTGTACGGCACGTTCGAGACCGGATCCGTGAAGCACAGCTTCTCGACCGGCGTCGAAGTGAGCTGGGAAAAGGCGCGGCGCGGTACCTTCGTGGTATCGAGCGGCTTCGGCGCGAGCCCCCGCTGCAACGCCGCGACGATCGCGCGCTTCTATTGCACCAGCCTGTTCAACCCCGTGCAACAGCCCTGGGTGAACTATGCCAGCGACACGTCGACCGTGCAGACGCCGATCGTGAAGGGCGCCTCGATCACCGAGACGCAGAATGATGCGAGCACGGTTGCGGTCTATGGCTTCGACTCGATCACGCTGCTGCCGCAGCTGATCCTCAACGTCGGTGCGCGCTACGATCGCTTCAAGTCGACGGTGACGCCGGGCCAGGCGGCAACCGCGACCGGCACCTTCCGCCTCGGCAAGACCAACAACCTGTTCAACTGGCAGGCGGGCCTGGTGTTCAAGCCGACCCATAACACCAGCCTCTACGCCAGCTACGCCACCGCCGCGACGCCGCCGAACAGCCTGGTGGGCGAGGGGCAGGAGGGCAATTCGCTCGGCACCACCGTCAGCGCCGCCGCGGTGCTGGACAGCCTGAAGGTAGAGAAGACCAAATCCTACGAGGTCGGCGCCAAGGCCAATCTGTTTAACGAGCAGCTGTCGCTGACCGCCGCCGCATTCCAGACCGACACCGACAATGCCCGCGTGACCGGTCCGAACAACACCATCGAATTCATCGGCAAGCGCCGCATCCGCGGCGTGGAACTGAATTTCAACGGCAATGTCACCAGCTGGCTGACGGTGTTCGGCGGCTATACCCATCTTGATCCGAAGATCGTCGATGGCGGCTCGACGGCGCTTACCGCGGCCGCGATCACGCAGGTCGTGAACGGCAATACCGTCACGATCCAGGGCGCGAAGACGGTACTGGTGCCGTCGGTGAATACCGGCCGCCAGGCGCAGCAGACGGTGCGCGACAGCTTCACGCTGTGGGCCGATGTGAAGCCGACCAGCAAGTTCAGCTTCGGCGGGGGCGCCTTCTACGCCAGCACCATGATCGGCGGCTATCAGGACAACCGCGCCGCCACGCAGAACGCAGCGGGCGTGGTGACCGTAACCCCGGCGAGCAAGGTCATCGTCCGTTCGGTCCCCTCCTATTGGCGCTTCGATGCACGGCTGGCCTATCAGTTCACCCCGCAGATCGGCGTGAGCGCCAACATCCAGAACCTTACCGACAAGACCTATTTCACCCAGGCCTATACCTCGCACTATGCGACCATCGCGCCGGGGCGTTCCGCCTTCGCGACGCTCAACGTGAAGTTCTGATGCGCGTCGCGCTCGACGACCTCACCGCCGACGACATCGCCGCCCGCCTCTCCGGTTCGCCGGAAGCGCGGGCGGCGCTCATTCGAGACGGCGCCGAAGCGGGGGTGCCGGAGGCGCAGGCGGTGTGGGCGCAGATGCTGCTCGATCAGGGTCCGGCGACGGAGGCATTCGAATGGTTCGCACGTGCCGCCCGCGCCGGCCACCTGATGGCGCTCAACATGCTCGGCCGTTGCTATGACCTTGGCTGGGGCGTGGGCGTGGACAAGGTGCGCGCCGCCGAATGCTTCCGCGTTGCCGCCGAGCGCGGGCTCGACTGGGGCATGTATAATTACGCGACGGCGCTGGCGCTTGGCGAGGGCTTGACCGAGGACAAGGCCGCCGCGCTCGCCTGGTTCGAAAAGGCCGCGGCGACGGGCAATGCCAAGGCGATCAACTATGTCGGCAGCTTCCACGAGGATGGCTGGGTGGTGCCGCAGGACATGGCCAAGGCAGCGGAATGCTATGCCCGCGCGGCCGAGGGCGGCGATTTCCGCGGCGCGTTCAACCATGCCCGCATGCTGGCGGGCGATGGGCTGCTGGAGACGGCCGCCCACTGGTTGACGCGCTGTCGCGAGACCGCGACCCCGGCCTTTGTGCAAAAGGCCCGCGACTGGCTCCGCCGCTCGCCCTGGCCCGAACTGGAGACCCATCTTTGCTGATACCGATCCCCGACCTGCTGACCGCAGACGAAGTCGCGGCAGTGCGCGGCATCATCGATGCGGCGGCATGGGTCGACGGCAACGTCACCTCGGGCGCGCAGTCCGCGCTCGCCAAGCGCAACGAGCAGCTGCCAGAGGGCGGCGAGGCGCACCGCAAGGCGGGCGCGATCATCCTCGACGCGCTGGCGCGATCGCCGCTGTTCGTGGCCGCCGCGCTGCCGCTCAAGGTGTTTCCGCCGCTGTTCAATCGCTATGCCGGCGGGCAGGCGTTCGGCACCCATGTCGACAATGCGATCCGCATCCAGCGCGGCAGCGACTTCCGCATCCGCTCCGACCTTTCGATGACCGTGTTTCTCGAGCCGCCCGAAGCCTATGACGGCGGCGAGCTTCGCATCGAGGGCCTGTTCGGCGAACAGAGCGTCAAGCTGCCGGCGGGCCATGCGATCCTCTACCCCTCCTCAAGCCTGCACCGGGTGGAGCCGGTGACGCGCGGGGCCAGGACGTCGAGCTTCTTCTGGCTCCAGTCGATGGTGCGCGAGGATGGCGAGCGGCGCATCCTGTTCGACCTGGATCGCTCGATTCAGGCGCTGGCCGGTGAAGTCGGGCAGGGCCATGCCGAGGTGGTGGCGCTGACCGGGGTATACCACAATCTGCTGCGACGCTGGGCGGACGCATAGGCGCCGCATCTGCGTTGCAGTCCGGACGGACGGGCGCGTACAACAGCGGCATGTCCGTTCAGGGAAGCTGCCATTGCCCGGCTTGCGGATGCGGCACCCATTAGGCAAGTCCCGGAGAAGCCTTCGGGAAGATGGGGATCAATGCGCCCTTGCTCGACGGCTTTGACCAAGTGCCCGTCGAGGTCCGGAGGTTCGACAACGCCGGATCGGCGTTCCATCGCGCACGGCCTGAACACCAGTTGCTATCAGCCGGCAACGACTTGGCGAGCGGACACGTTCTGCCGCCATGCCAGCCGATCCCGCGCACACCGCCACCGTCGTCACCAGCCGCGCGATTCGCGCCGGGCATGAGGAGGACTTCGAGCGCTGGGCAGTGGCGCTCAACGCGCTGGCCGATGCCGCGCCCGGCTACCGCGCGGCCATCCGGCTCGGCCAGACGGCGGGCTTCCAGCATCTGCTTTTCCGCTTCGACGATCGTGCCAGCGCCGAGGCATGGCACGAAAGCAGCGATGTGCGGGCGCATGTCGCCATCGCCGATGGCTGGTCGACGGCGCTGCGCCAGGTCCAGTCCGGCGACCATATCGCCTTCGACCTGCCGAGCGATGCCAGTGCGAGCAAGTGGAAGCGCTTCGTGACCACCTGGCTGACGGTCTTTCCCGTGTTGCTGCTGGTAAGCCTGGGCGTGCGCACGGTGTTGAAGGATGTGCCCCTGCCGCTTCAGCTGCTGCCCTCGTCGCTGCTGCTGACCGCGACGCTGCAATGGATCATTCTGCCGCGGCTGCAACGATATACCCGCTTCTGGTTGCTGCAGGACAGGTCCGGCCGGCTCCAGACCTGAGCGCTGCGGATCGCCGCGGATCGTGCTACCAGGGGCCGCCATAGCTTGGGGGAAGGCCAATGACCGCTACGCCGCTCGCGATCCGCCGTTCGGACCTGTGGACGCGGCTGTTCCCGATCGCGGTGCTGTTTCTCGCGGGATGGGCCGTGCGGACACCCCTGGCGCGCGCGCACCCGCTGATTGCCGGGCTGCTTTTCCTGTGGATCGCGAGCGACAGCCGGCTGTTGTCGCTGATCGCAACGGCGCCGCGCCGCCGTCCCGCACCGCGCCAGATCGTCGCGGGGCTGGCGCTGGCAGTATTCGCCGCGCTCATCGCCACGCCGCCTGCCGTCCGGAGCGCGCTGCTGAGCCTGCCGATGCTCGCCGGCGGGATGGCGATCTTGCTGGCCGTTCATCTCTGCTGGGGGGCCTCCGTCGCATGGATGCGCTTCCGGACGGCTGCCGACGCACGCTGGGTTGCAGCCTTGTCCGAACTGTTGCCGCCGCCGCTCGTCCGGGTGGCTGCCGCCGAACTTCGCTGGCTCCATCTCGGCTTGTTTCGGTGGGGCGCAGCGCCGGACGTTCCCGCCGGTTGCCAGAGCTTCGCCTATCACCGGCATCTGACGCCGATGGCTGTGACGCTGCTGGCGTTGCAGGCGATCGAGATTGCGGTCCACCATCTGCTGCTCGCGCACTGGAGCGCGCGCGCGGCCTATATCCTGTTCGTGCTGAGTGACGTCGGGCTGATCTACATGATCGCGCTGATCAAGTCGTTCCGCCTGTGCCCGGTGCTATTGACGCCCGAGGGCGCTCGGGTGCGCGCCGGGCTGCTGGTTGACCAGTTCGTGCCCTATGCGGCGATCGTGAGTCTCGAGACCAGCTTCGACTCCGCGCTGGTGAAGGACAAGGCGACGCTCAACGCCGGGCTGCTCGGCTGGCCGAACCTGGTGCTCCGGCTGCACGATCCGCTGCCGGGGCGGCGCCCCCGCACTGCGATCGCCTTCCGGCTCGACGATCCGGAGCCGTTCGTTCGCGCACTCCGCTGGCGGCTGGAAAGCAGGCCCTAATCCTCCCCCGCCAGGGGGAGGTGGGCCGCGTCAGCGGCTCGGAGGGGGCGGAAGCACGACGGTCCAAGAGGTTCTGGTATCCTCCCCCTCCGTCGCGCTTTGCGCGCCACCTTCCCCTGGCGGGGGAGGATAGGCCTGATTACGCCCGGCCGACCACGCTTTCCGGCAGGTCCTTGCCGAACACGCGCTGGTAATATTCCGCTACCTGCGCCCGCTCGGCCTCGTCACACTTGTTGAGGAACGACAGGCGGAAGGCGAAGCCCACATCGCCGAAGATCAGCGCATTCTGCGCCCAGGTGATCACGGTGCGCGGGCTCATCACCGTCGAGATGTCGCCGTTGATGAAGCCGCGGCGGGTGAGCTCGGCCACGCGGACCATGTTCTCCACCGTCTCCTTGCCGCCCGGCTTGTCATATTCGCCGGACTTGGCGAGCACGATCCGCGCCTCGGTGGCGGCGGGCAGATAGTTGAGCGTGACGACGATGTTCCAGCGGTCCATCTGGCCCTGGTTGATCTGCTGCGTGCCGTGATACAGGCCGCTGGTGTCGCCCAGGCCGACCGTATTGGCGGTGGCGAACAGGCGGAACCAGGGGCTCGGGCGGATCACCCGGTTCTGGTCGAGCAGGGTCAGCTTGCCCTCGGTCTCCAGCACGCGCTGGATCACGAACATCACGTCCGGGCGGCCCGCATCATACTCGTCGAACACCAAAGCCGTCGGGGTCTGCAGCGCCCAGGGCAGCAGGCCCTCGCGGAATTCGGTGATCTGCTGGCCATCCTTCAGGACGATCGCGTCGCGACCGATCAGGTCGATACGGCTGATATGCGCATCGAGGTTGATCCGGATGCAGGGCCAGTTGAGCCGCGCCGCGACCTGCTCGATGTGGCTCGACTTGCCGGTGCCGTGATAGCCCTGGATCATCACGCGGCGATTGTGCGCGAAGCCCGCCAGCACCGCGAGCGTGGTGTCCGGATCGAACACATAGGCGGGATCCAGATCGGGCACGCGCTCGTCCGCCTCGCTGAACGCGGGGACTTCCATGTCGCTGTCGATCCCGAACAGGTCGCGCACCTTCACCATCTTGTCGGGTGCGTCGAGGATCGTGGAGTCCCGGCTGTCGGGCAGGGTGTTGGGGATGTCGGCCATATCAAATCCTTCAGTCGCACCGGACCTAGTGGCTTGTTTGCCGCACTGCAACCGCATGTCCTTAGGGGATGGCTTCAGGCGCCGATCTTGGTCGGCAGCAGGAACAGCGTCGCGAAGTCCGCGGCGCGGGCGGTGTCGCCCTCCACCGCGAATCGCCCCTCGGCCAGCGCCATCGCGAGCGGCATCGCGCCGAACAACACCGGCAGGAAGTCATTGGGTTCGCCGACGAACACCGCCTCGGCATCGGCGAGCGTGCCGCGGTCGATCGCCAGCGTACCTTCGCCCACGGTGACGCGATACGTTTCCTCGCCCAGCCGAAAGCCGATGCGGCCCGCCCAGCCACTGGCCTTGTCGGGCAACAGCATCATGCGCAGCGCCAGCATCAGCGAGACGCGCGAGAAGGGAAGCGCGGGATCGTGTCGCGGCGAGCGCAGGGCCCATCGACCCATCGCCATCACCACCGGTTCGGCTGCATAGCCCCAGGGGGTGAGCGCATAAACCTGCACGCTGGCTGGCGGCGGCAGCTTCTCGCGCACGAGGATGCCATCGGCCTCCAGCCCGGCCAGCCGCTGGGTAAGCACATTGGCGCTGAGGCCCGGCAACCCCGCGCGAATCTCGCCGAAGCGGCGGGGGCCGAGGAGTAGTTCGCGGATGACCAGCAGCGCCCAGCGCTCGCCGACGAACTCCAGGGCGAGGGCGGTGCCGCAGGCATCGTCATAGCGACGTTTCGGCGTGGTTATAGTTTCTAACTTCACGGTTGTTTTTTAGGATCGGGCGCGGCACGAATCAAGCAGGGCGCGACTCGAACGCCGTGCTGAAACGGGAGAGACAGCGATGCCGAACCGGGTGTTCGTGAACCTGCCAGTGACCGGTGCGCCGCGCGCGACGGCCTTCTACGAAGCGATCGGCCGCACCTTCATCGAGCCCGACGCCCATATTTTCGAGCCGCTCCACATGGGCATGCCCGCTGCCGCGATGGCGCAGGCGGAACCGGCCTGAACCGAAAGGAGATCGACCATGTCGTTCCAGGCCTATCTCGACAACATCCAGGCCAAGACCGGGCGCAGCCCCGACGATTTCCGCACCTACGCGGCGGAGAAGGGCTGGGCCGATTCGTCCGGCCTGCGCGCTGGCGTGAAGGCGGGGGCGATTGTCGCCGATCTCAAGGAACAGTTTGGGCTGGGGCACGGCCACGCAATGGCGATTGTCGCGCTGCTCAAGGGCGTGAAGCGGGAAGGCGAAGCGTAAGCGGAGGGAGTCGGGTACATGACCTATCTCGACGGATATGTGATCCCGGTGCCTCAGGCGAAGAAGGACGAGTATCGTGCGCTGTCCGAAGTGACGGCGGACCTCTTCCTCAAGTTCGGGGCAACGCGGGTGATGGAGACCTGGAGCGAGGACGTGCCGCACGGCACCGCCACCGACTTCTACCGCGCGACGCTGGCGGAGGACGGCGAAGCGGTGGTGTTCGCCTGGGTGCTGTGGCCCGACAAGCCGACGCGCGATGCCGGCTGGGGCAAGCTGATGGAAGCGCCTGAAATGCAGGGACGGACGATGCCGTTCGACGGCAAGCGCATGTTCTGGGGCGGATTCGAGCCGATCGTCGATCGCGGCGACGGCTGAACAGGGAGAGCGACATGACGAACCGGCAAGGCGAGGTCATCTGGTACGAGCTGATGACGCAGGACGCGGATCGCGCCGCGGCCTTCTACGGGGCGGTGATAGGCTGGCAGGTCGGCGCGGCGATGCCGGGCGGCCCGGACTATCGCATGATCGCGGCGCCGGACGGCAATGCCGGCGGCATGCTGCAGCTCGACGATGCGATGCGCGCGGCGGGCGCGAGCCCGACCTGGCTGGCCTATTTCGGGGTCGACGATGTCGATGCGAGCCTCGCCGCGATCGTCGACGCTGGCGGTACGGTGCTGGTGCCCGCCTGGGATGCGGCAGGCGTGGGGCGGATCGCGATGCTCACCGATCCGCAGGGCATTCCCTTCTACGTGATGCGTGGCGCGACCGAAGGGGCGACCAGCACCGTCTATCAGCGCCACGGCCTTGGGCATGTCGGCTGGAACGAACTCCTGACGCCGGATGCGGAGGGTGCGCTCGGCTTCTATCACCGCCATTTCGGCCTCACCCGGATGGGCGGCATGCCGATGGGGGAACTGGGCGAGTATAGCTTCATCGGGCATGACGGCGGCGAGCCGATCGGCGCGATCATGCCGGTGCCGGCGGGGGCGAAGCCGGGCTGGGGGTTCTATTTCCGGGTCGACGACGTGGACCATGCGAAGGGCCGGGTCGAGGCGGCAGGCGGAACGGTTCTCAACGGGCCGATGGATGTGCCGGGCGGCGAGCGGGTGCTGCAGGCGGTCGATCCGGACGGCGCGGTTTTCGGTCTGGTAAGCGGTCAGGAGGCGGCGGCGTGAGCGATGCACTGGAACTGTTTGTCGAGCGCCTGATCGATGCCCCCGTCGATGCCTGCTGGCGCGCCTTCACCGATCATTTCGAGGAATGGTGGTGCCCGCGCCCCTGGACCACCGAACGGATCGAGCAGGATCTACGCCCGGGCGGGCGCAGCGCGATGATCATGCGCGGCCCGAACGGCGAGGAGCAGCGGCTGGAGGGGGTGATTCTGGAAGTGGTACCCGGCCGCCGGGTCGTGTCCACCGACGCCTTCCGGGCCGGATGGATCCCGCAGGCGCCATTCATGGTCGGCACCTGGTCGTTCGAGCCCGAGGGGCAGCGCACCCGCTACCGCGCCAGCGCGCGGCACTGGTCCCAGGAGAGCTGCGAAAAGCACCGCGCGATGGGCTTTGAGCAGGGCTGGTCCGTGGTGGCCGAACAGCTGGAAGCGGTCGCGCGCCGGCTGTCAGCGGAGGCCAACGCTTGACCGTACGTGGCCTTCACGCGAAGGCCGCCGACCCCTTCAGCTGCTGATATGCCGCGATCACGCGCTGCAGCCGCGCCTCGTGGCTGCGGTCGCCGCCGTTGCGATCGGGATGGAACTTGCGCACCAGCTCCGAATAGCGCTTGCGCAGTGCGGTCCGGTCGCAGTCGATCTCCAGGTCCAGCACTTTCAGCGCATCGCGATCGGCGCCCGACAGCGGGCGGCCGTCCTTGCGCTCGCCGCGATCCTTCATCCGGTCGCGGAAGCGCGCGCCGATCGCGTCGAGCGGGTCGGCAAAATCGGCCCAGCGTGGCGGCACGTCGGGATTGGCGCTGAACGCGCGCGTCTCGCGCTCCCAGCCGGCAATCGGGCGCTGCGCTTCGTGGATCTCGTCCGGGCTCATGCCGGCGAAGAAATTATATCCCGAGTTGAACGCGCGGACATGGTCAAGGCACAGCCAGCGGAACGGCGGCGGCCCATCAAATGCGCTGCGCGGCCCCTCCAGCGGCGGCGCGCGGAACTCGCCTGCGGCGGTGCATCCCGGCTCGGCGCATACTCTCCCCTCCGCTTCCACACGGCCGTGGAAACGGGCATTCGGACGATCCTTCTTCGGCGGACGGCTAGCCACGCGACTCCCTCGAGCAAACCGCCTATATAGGCGCGATGACCGACCTCGCTACCGGCCCTCTGGCCGATCTTATCGCCGATCGCCTGCGCACCGCGCTCGCCCCGTCGCACCTCCATGTCAGCAACGACAGCGCCCAGCATCGCGGGCATCTGGGCGACGACGGCACGGGCGAAAGCCACTTCACCGTCACGATCGAAAGCCCCGAGTTCGCCGGGCTCAACCGGGTCGCCCGCCAGCGCAAGGTGAACCACGCGCTTGCCGACCTGCTCGCCACCCGCATCCACGCGCTGGCGATCAAGGCGACCGCACCGGGCGAATGAGCACGGATCGTGTCGCGCGCCCGGCGGCGCGGATCCTGCTGCTGGACGGCGCGGGTCGGATATTGCTGTTTCGCTTCGATCCCAGCGACCGGCCGCCCTTCTGGTGCACGCCGGGCGGCGCGGTCGATCCGGGCGAAAGCTATGAAGACGCCGCGCGTCGCGAGCTGTGGGAAGAGACCGGCATCACGGCGGATCCCGGTGCGGAAGTCGCGCAGCGGATCGTCGAGTTCATAACGATCGAGGGCGTGCCGGTCTGGGCGGACGAGCGCTATTTCCTGGTCCGCACCGAGGCGGAGGCCATCGACACCGCCGGCCATACCGCGCTGGAGCAGCGGGTGATGCGCGGCTGGCGCTGGTTCACCCGCGAAGAGATCGCCGTGCAGGACGAGCCGATCTTCCCCGAGGACCTGCTGGAGATGCTGGCAGTCCTGAGAGCCTGAGCGGTGCCCGCCGCGCCCGAAACGGGCGCGGCGGGCACAGCCTCACTCCCGCCCGCCTACTCCCGCCCGAGCAGCACGCGGGCCTGGCCTGCGATCTGCGCGAGCATCGCGGCGTTCGGCACCGCCGACTGACGGGCGCGCCGAACCAGCGCGCTGAACTGGTCGACGCGGGCGCGGTGCTCGGCGAGCCATGCGTCCACCGTCGCCTGCGGATCCTGGCCCTCGACGCGGCCGAGAAAGTCCAGGCGGAGCTGCTGGAAGTCGCGGGCGAGGCCGGCGATCAGCAAGCGCTCCCACACATCGCCGGTGGTGATCCGTGCCGCGGTCGCCTGCGCCCAGTCCAGGCCCAGCGCCTGGCCGAGCGAGGTGAAGGCGCGGGTGAGCACCAGTTCGTCGATGCCGCGCCGATGGCCGAGATCGGCCAGGCCGATGCAGCCGTCGAGCTCGAACACGTGCACGACCCGATCCACCAGTTCCCGCGGGGCGCCGGCCGCGGTGAGCTTGCTGCAGATCCGATCGGCCTGGGCGCGCACTTCGGTGAGCATCAGACTCTTGGTCTCGCGACCCAGCGCTTCGATGCCGGGCTTCAGCCGCGCGATCACCTCGGCAGGGCTGGCGCCGGGGCGGGTGATGCGCAGCAGATCGGCGATCTGGCCGCGCACCGCCACCGCCAGCTCGTCGAGCAGCGCGACGCGGGCGCCTTCGCTGATCTCGGCGGTTTCCACGGCTTCCCACAGCGCGGGCAGGCCGAGCAGTCGTTCGGCGACGACGAACATCGCCGCGATGTCGCGCATCGCCGCGCCTTCTTCCTCGGCGAGCTCGAACGGGTGGAGCACGCCCAGGCGGTTTACCACGCGGTTGGCAAGCTTGGTCGCGACGATTTCGTTGCGCAGGCGATGTTCGTCGATCGCCTTGCCGAACCGCTCCTGCATCGCCTTCGGGAAGGCGGCATGAAGGTCGCCGACCAGCGCCGGATCATGGCCGAGGTCGCCCCTTTCAATCGCGTCCTGCAATGCCAGCTTCGCCGAGGCGAGCAGCACTGCCAGCTCGGGCCGCGTGAGACCGCGGCCTTCCTGTGCGCGGCGCAGCAGATCCTCGTTGGAGCCTAGGCCTTCGACATTGCGATCCAGCCGACCGCTCGCCTCGAGAATCTCGATCACTCGTACATAGCTCGGCAAATCGAGCGCGCCGTCATTCTCCATGAAGGAGAGCGCTAGTGTCTGGAGGCGGTTATCCTCCAGCACCAGATGCGACACGTCGTCGGTCATCGACACGAGGAGCGCGTTGCGGTCCTCGAAGCCGAGCCGGCCTTCGATCATCTCGCGGTTGAGCGCGATCTTGATGTTGACCTCGTTGTCCGAGCAGTCGACGCCGGCCGAATTGTCGATGAAGTCGGTGTTGAGGCGGCCGCCGTTGCGGGCGAACGCGATGCGCGCCGCCTGCGTCACGCCCAGGTTCGCGCCTTCGCCCACCACCTGCGCGCGCACCTGCTCGGCATTGATGCGGATGCGGTCGTTGGCGGGGTCGCCCACCTCGCCGTTGCTCTCGCTCGCCGCCTTCAGATAGGTGCCGATGCCGCCGAACCACAGCAGCCCGACGCGCGCCTTGAGGATCGCGATCATCAGGCCGTTGGGATCGATGCTGTCGACATCAAGGTCGAGCAGCGCCTTTACCTGCGGGCTGAGCGGGATCGACTTTTCGGTGCGCGGGAACACGCCGCCGCCCTCGGAGATGAGGTCGGGGTTGTAATCCGCCCAGCTCGAGCGCGGCAGCGCGAACATGCGCGCCCGCTCCTCCCAGCTCTTCGCCGCATCCGGATTGGGATCGAGGAAGATGTGGCGATGGTCGAACGCGGCAACCAGCTTGATCGCCTTGGACAGCAGCATGCCGTTGCCGAACACGTCGCCCGACATGTCGCCCACGCCCGCCACGGTCACTGGTTCGGACTGGATGTCGGTGCCCATCTCCAGGAAGTGGCGGCGAACCGAGACCCACGCGCCCTTGGCGGTGATGCCCATCGCCTTGTGGTCGTAACCGACGCTACCGCCGGAGGCGAACGCGTCGCCCAGCCAGAAATTGCGCTCGATCGCCAGCGAGTTGGCGACGTCCGAGAAGGTCGCCGTGCCCTTGTCCGCCGCGACGACGAAATAGGGGTCGTTGCCGTCGAGGACGGTCACGCCTTCAGGATGGACGACATCGCCGGCGACGATGTTGTCGGTGATCGACAGCAGCGCGCGGATGAAGATGCGGTAGCTCTCGGTCCCTTCCGCCAGCCAGGCGTCGCGGTCGATGGCAGGCGAGGGGAGATGCTTCGGATAGAAGCCGCCCTTGGCGCCGGTCGGCACGATGACGGCATTCTTCACGCGCTGCGCCTTCATCAGGCCCAGGATCTCGGTGCGGAAGTCGTCGCGGCGATCGGACCAGCGCAGGCCGCCACGGGCGACCGGGCCGGCGCGCAGGTGGATGCCCTCGACGCGCGGGCTGTACACCCAGATTTCGCGCCAGGGGAGCGGAGCGGGGAGGCCCGGCACCTTGGCCGAATCGAGCTTGAAGGCCAGCGCCTCGGTTCCGGCGGGCGCGAACGCGTTGGTACGCAGCGTGGCCAGCACCACGCCCTTGAACAGGCGCAGGATGCGATCATCGTCGATCGCGCTGACCTGGGCGAGGCCGAGGTCGATCGCGCGCTCGGCATCTGCGATCGCTTCAGCATCGCCGCCGCGGGCGGGGTCGTGCGCGGCTTCGAACCGCTCGACTAGCGCGGTGGCGACCAGCGGCGCGCGGCGCAGCGCGTCGACCACGGTGCCCAGCCCGTAGAGCATGCCGGTCTGGCGCAGATAGCGGAACCAGGCGCGCAGCAGCACCACCGCCGCCGGGCTGAGGCCCGCCTCGACGATGAGCCGGTTGAACAGGTCGTTCTCCGCCTGCCCCTGCAGCACTGCAGCCACCGCGGCCTCGACGATCGCCGGGTCCTGGTCCAGCATGTCGCTGTGCGTCGCCGGCTCGACCTTGAAGTCGTGGATGAAAGCGCCGTTGGTCAGCTCGGTCGGCACTTCCTCGAGCACGCGGAAGCCGAAATTCTCGAACGCGGGGACCGCGTCGGACAGCGCCAGTGCCCCGCCCAGGCGGTACAGCTTGATCCGGTATTTGCCGGGCTCTCCCTGCAGCGGCACGATCCGCACCGAACGGGCATGCTCGTCCTCGAGCCCCCCGATCCGCACCATGTCCTGTGCGGCTTCCTCGGGCGTGTGGGTGAGGCGGTAGACATCGGGGAAGGCGTTGGCGAGGCGCAGCGACAGGCGCGCGGCGCCGCTGCCGGCGATCTCGCTCAAGCAGGCTTCCACCGCCGGTGCCCAACCGCGCACCATGCGGGCGATGCGCGCGTCGAGCTCGTCCTCGTCCGGCATCGTCGTGTCGCCGCGCAGATCGAGCGTGTAGCGCAGCTGCGCCAGCACGCCGTCCTCCAGCGCGATCGACCAGTTGATCATCTTGGCATGTGCGGCCTCGACCAGCATGTTGCCGATCGTCTCGCGGTGGCCGGCGGCAACCTGCTCGCGCGGCAGCCAGACAAAGGCGAACAGGTGACGGCCCAGCGTGCTGCGCACCAGCACCAGCTTCGAGCGCGGCCGATCCGCGACCGACATCGCGGTGAGCACCAGGCTCTCCAGCGCTTCCAGATCGAAGGCGGTGGTCAGATCGTGCGGCAGGCCGGTGAGGGCATGCGTCATCGCCTTGCCGGTATGGCCCGAGGGATCGAAGCCGAACTTCGATTCGAGCATCTCCAGCCGGCCGCGCAGCATCGGCACCATTGCGGGAGGCGTATTGAGCGCCTGGCTGGTCCACAGCCCGTAATGGATCGACAGGCCGGTGACTTCCTGCCCGGTCATCAGCGGCGTGACGACGATGTCGAGCGGCACGCGGCGATGGACGGAGGAGGTGGCGTTGGACTTGAGGAGCAGCGGGATCTCGCCGCCCATTTCGAAATAGTCGACGGCGAGCTTGCGCGAGGTGTCGGCGAGCAGCGGCACTTCATGGGTGTAGCGGGCAAGGCCGATCTGGTCGCTGCTCTCGCCGCCGACCGACCATTTCTCATGCCCGAGCAGCGTCATCGCGTCGTCGGCGAACCAGCGGAGCAGCGCCTCGCCCTCGCGCGAAGGAACCCGCGCGCCGTCGATCGACAGCGCCTGCTGGAGCGGTCGCCAGTCCGAGACGACGTCGCGGACATGCTCGAGCACGCGCTCGATCTCGCTGGTCAGCGCGCGGCGGGTACGGGCGTCGGCGCGCTCCATCTCGATGTAGATCATCGATTCGGGCTGCGAATCCTTCGCCTTCTCGCCGATATCGGTCACCACGCCCTTGGCGTCGCGCTCGACCGGCAGAATCGGGTGAATGATGCGGAAGATGCTCAGGTCGAACGAAGCGATCGCCGCCGCGATCGAGTCGACCAGGAACGGCATGTCGTCGTTGATCACGGCGAGCCGCATCTTGCGGCTGGCATCGTCCTGATAGGTTTCGAGATTGAGCCTTACGGTCTGCGGCGGGCGTTCCGCTGCCGTTTCCGCGACGAACCGCGCTACTTCCGTGCGCTCGGTATCGTCCAGTCCTTCCAGCTCTCCGGGTAGCGCGCCTTCGAAGATACGTTCCTCAAAGGCCTGCATGATCTTTTTTTCGAGGTTCTTCATGGATCCGGCTATGCTCCCGGTAAAAGGTCACCTCAAGTCTGGAAAATCCGGTAGGAAAGGCGCAGAAGCGCCCTCCGCCGCGCTGTGACTCCCGCATGACTCGGGCGGCGCGGCCTCAGGCGGCCGCGCGCCGAACGGCCCGGTCGGTCAACTGGGCGTCGTCTTCCAGCTTGGCGATGATGTCGAGGCCCTGGTCGCTTGCGCGGGCCAGGAGCAGCACGAATTCCGCATCGCCGGCCTGCATCGCCACACGTGCCAGCGGCGCGCGCGTACGCAGCGTCTCCGTGGCTCTGGCGAGCGCGGCTGGGCGACGATCGCCTGCCTGCGCGGCGCGCAGTTCGCGCTCGGCATTCACCACGCCCTTGATGCCGCCCGGGGTGATTTCAAGAAACGCGTCGAGCCCGCCGCTCGGCACCGCAAGGCGTTTGGCATGGGTGAGCACTGTCGCGAACTCGGCGAGCCGCGTCTTGTCGTAATCGGCGCCGAAGACCAGCTTGACCACCGGCGTCATCGGCGCGCGCGCCTGGGCGGCGATCCCTGCCTCGGCCAGCAGGGCGGCATAGCTTTCGCCGTCGCGCTCCGCCGCCAGCGCGAAGCCATAAGCGCGATCCAGCGCGCGGTAGAGTGCGGCGCGGCCCCGAAGGTCGGAGGCGCGCGCGGCTGCCGCCGATTCGCGGGCGAGCATCAGCTGGTCGGCGAGCGGCGACGCCATTTCGGTGTGCGGCAGGTCGCCGGTGGCGGGCGCTTCCAGCCCCGCGCTCGGGCCATCGGCCCAGATCGACTGAGTCGGCGCAGCAGGCGGCGCGGCCCGGCGCGATGCTTCGACCTCGGCATCCAGTCGGGCCTGCATCTCGGCGTCGACGACTTCCTTCCAGTTGATCACGCCGTAGATGAAGTCGATCTTCTCGGGGTCTGATGCGAACGGCATCAGGATGCCGCGGTAGAACATCTGGTGCCCGCGCTGGCCGACGAACTCGGCCTCGAAGCCGATCGGGGCGCGATTGGCGATGATCTGGAGATAATGGTCGGTAAGCCGCGACAGCAGCGAACGGCTCGGCACTTCGCCCACATGGGCGATCGGCCCTTCGATGCCGCATTCTTCCCGGAGCGCGGTGCCCAGATAGCGGATCGCCGGATTCTCGATGCCGGCCGTGAAATCGAGCAGCACGCTGTTGGGGCCGAAATCGGCGATGTTTTCGGGGTCGAGATCCTGGATGGCGGGATAGGGGCGCCCGCGCAGCAGCGCGACCCAGTGATTATAGGCGCGCACATGCATGCGACGCTCGTCGCCGCCGATCGCAACGGGGCGCTCGTCGATCGCCTCGTCCTGCGCGGGCTCGGGGTCGGTCGGACGATTGATGCCGCGAGCCATGTTCATGCGGATGCTCCACTGCGGGCGAGGCCCGAAAACGCTGATCCGGCGCCTTGTGCAGGGTCCATGGTAAATGCTGCGTAAAAGGGCGCTACGGAAAAGCCGCGGGATGCTGGAGGCCGGAAGAAAGTTCGCGGTCGCGCAAGGAGGTGCTTGCCAGCGCCGATAACGACTGGTAAGCGCGCCCTCCTCCGGGCAGACCAGCGCCCGGCAGCACCGTGTGCCGCTTTAGCTCAGCTGGTAGAGCATCGCATTCGTAATGCGGGGGTCACAGGTTCGAGTCCTGTAAGCGGCACCAGTACATCTAGAGAACATCGCTAGAAAACCCCAGAAAACTGCGATAAAATGGGCCTGACGCGGTCCCATATTTTCTCATTATGTTCCGCTGTGGCCCACTCAAAAGGGGCCACGAATCATGGGGCCACGAACGCTTCAGGAGCCGTGGCCCCATGCTTACCGTGGTCCAGATTCGAGCGCTTCAGCCGGCACCCCGGCCCTTCAAGGTTTTCGACTCCGACGGGCTCTATCTGCTCGTTCAACCCAGCGGCGCCCTGCTCTGGCGGTTCCGCTATCGCTGCTGCGGGATCGAGCGGAAGCTGTCGCTCGGCAGCTTCCCCGACGTATCGCTCCAGCAGGCGCGGCGGGCGCGGGACTTGGCGAAGGCCGAGCTCGACGACGGGATCGATCCGGTTGAGGAGAAGCGGCAGAAGCGCCTCCAAGCGGAATTGGCGGCGAAGACCACCTTCGAGGTCGTCGCGAAGGAGTATATCGAAAAGATGGAGCGGGAGGGGAAGTCGGCGGCCACCCTCAAGAAGGCGCACTGGTTTCTGGAACTGCTAGCGGGCATCGCCCGGCGGCCTATCGCGGCGATAACCCCGCACGAAATGCTCGACGTGCTGAAGCGGGTCGAGCGCCGAGGGCATCATGAAACGGCGGTGCGGCTGCGCTCCTTCGCAGGCCGCGTGTTCCGCTATGGCTTCGCAACGCTACGCACCGAAAAGAACCCGGCGGACATTCTCCGGGGGGCGCTGACCGTACCTCGTGTGAAGCACCACGCCGCGATCGTTGAACCGAAGAAGGTCGGGGAACTGCTTCGCGCGATCGAAGACTATCAGGGGCGCCCCGAAACGCTCTACGCGCTGCGGATCGCACCGCACGTGTTCCTCCGGCCGGGTGAGCTCCGGCAGGCGAAATGGAGCGAGATCGACTTCGCCGAGAAGGTGTGGCGCGTGCCCGCAGAGCGCATGAAGATGAAGCAGCCGCACGCTGTGCCGCTATCCCGGCAGGTGCTGTATCTGCTTCAGGATCTGCGGTCGCTTGCCCGCTCAAGCGAATTCCTGTTTCCCGCGCTGCACACGACGTTGCGTCCGATCTCCGACAACACGTTGAATGTCGCACTTCGGCGCCTGGGCTTTGAGCATGACGAAATGACCAGCCACGGCTTCCGGGCCATGGCGAGCACGCTGCTCAATGAATCCGGCCTTTGGCACCCCGATGCGATCGAGCGTGCGTTGGCCCATGGCGAACGGGATCGCGTCCGAGCAGCCTATCATCGTGGCGCGCATTGGGAGGAACGCGTTCGCATGGCGCAGTGGTGGTCGGACTATCTCGACCAACTGCGGGTAGGGGGCACGGTAATCAAGGCTAAATTCAAGAAGCGCGGTTGAAGTCGGCCTAATCGGTTGCAGGAATCGAACGGATCACAATGCGCTCATCAACACAAGTACTTACCGCGCTGCAGCAAAAACGGGGCCCCAGGGGTCAGGCCCCACTCCCCTTTTCGTAAATCGGGTTCGAAGCACAAACGTGATCGGGTTGGGCAACTACGAACGTCGGAGATGTGCCATGATCGCTCGGCAGCCTCGACCAGAATGCGTCGTTTGGCGATAGGCCTGGCAACGGCAGCGTCTCTATCGCGGCCTGAGTCAACAGGAACACGCCACTCTCCGCCGTCGCGAGTGCGCCAGTCATGACGGATAGGCAAGCGACGAAGCCCGACGCGCTTCGGTCAACGTGCGCGCGTGCATCGAGGCAGCGCGCGTGCATTTTGGTGGGCTGGATCTGACCGATGATACGGCGAAGTTTAGGTTTTTATCCATCGCGTCAGCGGATCTTAAGTATTTTTTTGCTTTGTGCCTGGGAAGTATTTTTCCTATATGCATGGTAAATTATTTGCGGGACACTGCTTCTGTATTAGACTGGGAAGCGAATTTTATAACGCAGAGGCGATGACGTAGCCGCCAACACTGATCACGACGGCAGCGAATCCACGTTCTAACAGTCCCTTCCTGGCGCCGAGCATTTTGCCCAGCGATATTCCTGCCAGCGTCCCGCCAACCCCGCCCATGATCAGCACCGCCGTTACGCTCCAGTCGACCAGACCGGACAGGGCGTAGGAGGTCGCCGTCGTGAGACCGAGCGCGCTCACCACGACCAGCGATGTGCCGATCGCGAAGGGGAGGGGCATGGCCGTCGCGAGGATCAGCCCGGGCACGATCAGAAATCCGCCGCCGATCCCGAAGAAGCCAGCCGCCAGCCCGACGGCGAGGCCAATCGGTACAAGCCGGGGCAGCAGCGTCGCGGCGCTGCTGCGGGTGAGGCGGACGTCGGGAGCCTCGGTTGCGCGGCGCTTGCGTAGCATGGACAGGCCGACGCCGATCATCAGCAGCCCGAACAGGACAAGCAGCCGCTTGCCGTCGAACGCCTTGCCGAGTTCTGCGCCCAATGCCGCGCCGATCATGCCCGAGACTGCGAAGACGCCGGCGCATCGCCATTTCACGCGTCCGGCCCGGGCATGGCCGAGAAGGCTAGCGAGCGCGTTGACCGTGACGGCAACCGCAGCGGTGCCGATCGCGGCGTGCGGCGATCCGACGCCGACGACGTAGACCAGCAGGGGTACGGCGAGGATCGATCCTCCCCCGCCGACCAGGCCGAGGACCAGACCGATCACGCCTCCGGAGGCGAGCGTGGCGAGAAGCGTGGCGGTGTCCATTCTCGCCTCAAGCGCCTGCGCGCCGATTCCAAGGCATCAACCGCAACAGGTTTGCCATCCCGCACCAGCCGGTACTGCCGGCGAACATCAGCCCTGCGCCGATAAAGGCCGACAGGCCGATAAATCCCGGGGCGACGAAGAGGCTGAGCAGCACTCCGGCCAGCACCAGCGCGCCTGCCGTGATTTGCACCTGGCGCATGATCTCGATCGGTTGCGAAGGGTCGGCGATCACGGGATGGCCTGCCGTCCGCCATGCATCGATGCCGCCTGCGAGGACATAGGACGGGGCGTCTCCTGCCGCCGCGCGGAGCTGTGCCACATTCGTTGCGGTGCGCATGCCGGACCGGCAGTGGAAGATGACCTGGCGCCCGTCGCGGGGCAGCTCGCCGATCCGCTCGAGCGGAAGGTGCAACGCACCGGGGATGCGCGCGCGGGCATGCTCGTCGGCGCCGCGAATGTCGACCAGTCGCGCGCCGGCCTCGATCGCGGCGCGGGTGTCGGCGGGGGAAAGGGGTGCAAGCGTCATCGCATCAATCCTTGCAGTAGAGCTGGTACAGGGTGGCGAGCAGCGTTTCGACGCGCGGGTCGGCGATGGCGTACCAGAGCGTCTGGCTTTCGCGCCGATAGGCAACGAGGCCCTCGTCGCGCATCTTGGCAAGGTGCTGCGAACAGGCAGATTGCGACAGCCCCACCTCGCGGGCGAGATCGCCGACCGTCCTCTCGCCCTGCTCGACGAGCTTGCACAGCAGCATCAGTCGCCGTGCGTTGCCGATCGCCTTCAGCGTGTCGGCAACCAGGCCGGCCTTTGTCTCGAAGGTTGCCAGGTCCATCGGCGGTTTGAGCATCATGTGAACTCCATTAGCGCTTGCTTATGTAGCATCCTCTAATATATTAGCAAGTGCTAACGGAGGAAATCATGGCGCAGCCCTGCATCGAAGCGTTCTTCGACGATGCCACCAACACGATCAGCTACCTCGCCGGCGATCCCGCCACGCGCGTTGCCGCGGTGATCGATCCCGTGCTCGACTTCGATCCGGCGAGCGGCATCGCCGATACGCGTTCGGCCGAGGCGATCCTTGCCTTCGCACGTGATCATGGCTGGCGGATCGCCATGGTGCTGGAGACGCATGCCCATGCCGATCATCTGTCGGCCGCGCCATTTCTCGCAGCGCAGACCGGGGCCTGGGTCGGGATCGGCGTGCATATTCGCGACGTGCAGAAGATCTTCCGTCCGGTTTTTGCGATGGACGATCTGAAGACCGACGGGTCGGATTTCGACCGGCTGTTCGAGGACGGTGATCGTTTCGCAATCGGCACGCTGGCGGTGGAGGTGCTACACGTGCCCGGCCATACGCCCGCCGATCTGGCCTACCGGATCGGCGATGCCGTCTTCGTCGGCGACACGCTGTTCATGCCGGATTATGGCACCGCGCGCGCCGACTTCCCTGGCGGCGATGCGCGCACGCTGTACCGCTCGATCCGTCGCCTGCTCGCGCTTCCCGACGCCACGCGGCTGTTTCTGTGCCACGACTACAAGGCGCCCGGGCGCGACGACTATCGCTGGGAGACGACGGTTGGCGAACAGCGCCAATCGAGCGTCCATATCCATGACGGTGTAAGCGAAGACGCGTTCGTGGCGATGCGCGAGCAGCGCGATGCCGGGCTGCCGGTGCCCAAGCTGTTGCTGCCCTCGATCCAGGTCAACATCCGCGCCGGGCATTTCCACCAGGCCGAGGCAAATGGCGTCACCTATCTGCGCATCCCGGTGAAGTGGAGGACGAAGGAAGGCCCGCCTGCTTAAGTATCGTCTGAGGGGACGACCTCGATGATCGTGTCACCGGGCTGGAGCGACCGTGCCTCGGCTTGCCAGAAGCCGTAACGCTGGCCGCCGCGATACAGGCGCAGGCCTGCGCCGGTGGTGATGGCGGACAGCGGCGACCCGATCTCGCTCGCGGCCACCGCGCGTTCACGGAGCGAGACGGCGCCGTGGAGCCCGGCCAGGTCCATCATATACTCGGCTAGGTGCGGGCCGGTGGTCGATCCCGCCAGCAAGAGGCCGGCGAAGCTCGCCGGATTGATTACGGTGGTGGCGCCGGCCTGCACGGCCAAAGCTTCATTGTCTTCCGATCGGATGACGACGCTGATCGGAAGCGCGGGGGCCAGGCGTCGCGCGGTCAGCACGATCAGGATGGACGTGTCGTCGCGCCCCGCCGCGACGATCATGGCGCTGGCCTTGGCAACCTTCACGGCGTCCAGCGTGGCGTTGCGGCTGGCATCGCCTTCCAACACCATCACGCCTTCGGCCTCGGCGCGGGCCACCGCGTCGGCATGCGGATCGATCACCACGATGGCATCGTGCGGCTTGCCCCGGCGGAGCAGTTCGGCCACCGCCTCCGTGCCGCTCGTTCCATGGCCCGCGACGATGACGTGGCCATTCAGATCGCGCTGCAGGTTTCGCATTCGCCACTTCTCCCAGACCCCGCGCAGCACGAAATCATAGGCCGTGCCGAGAAAAATCAGCCAGACGAACAGCCGCACCGGGGTGACGACGAACGTATCGAACATCCGCGCGCGGTCCGTTACCGGCACGATGTCGCCATAGCCCACCGTCGTCACGGTGATCATCGTGAAATAGACGACGTCGACGAAACTGACCTTGCCGTCGGTGTTGTCGCGCAGCCCGTCCCGATCCAACCAGTGGCCGGCAAGTGCGACCCCGATCAGCGCAAGTGCCAGTGCCATCCGCCAGCCCAGCGACACCCAGGCGGGCGTACGCCCACGATGGCGCAGGACGGGCGCTTCTCCGATCCATCGACGAGGATTGCGCCGGGCCATCGGTCGGGGGTTTAGCGTGATGCCGGACGCGGAAGCAACCGCAGCGCTGCGGTGCTTTTTCGACTGTTACGGAACATTGCTGCCGAGGAATCGCTTGGGGTCTGAACCTGTTGCCTTCGCAGGCCGAACGGTTGTGCCGCTGCCGTTCCGCGCTCTCGGGAGAGCCCTTGATGTCCGACGCCCGCACCATCACTCGCGCCATTTTCAGCGATCCGTCGCATCTGAGTTGGACCGGACGGGTAGTGGGTGCGGTGGTGGCGTTGATCGGGCTGGTGCTAGCGATCGGCGGCGCCTGGCTGGCGGTGCTCGGCGGCTCGCTCTATTACCTCGTCACCGGCGTCGCGATGGTGGGAGCGGGGGTGCTGCTGGTGCGCGGGCGGACGCTTGGCGGCTGGCTCTATCTCGCGATCGTCGTCCTCACTTTCCTCTGGGCCTGGTGGGAAGTCGGCGCCAATGCCTGGGCGCAGGTGCCGCGGATCATCGCGCCGGTCGTGCTGCTGGTGGCGGTGCTCGCGGCGATGGCGACGATGAGCGTCCGACGTGAGCGGTGGCGGTTCGCGTTGGCCGGCGTGCTGGCCGCGGTGGCGATCACCGGCGTGGACCTTGCTGTGGCCGCGGCCGGTCAGCCCGACTGGGTGCAGGGTGCGCTGCCCGCGCCGGGTACCCAGGGCATGGCCGATCCGTCGGCCCAGCAGACCGGCGCCGACTGGCCGAGCTATGGCGGTACGGGTAGCGCCCGGCGCTATTCCCCGCTCGCGCAAATCAACGCGTCCAACGTCGGCAGCCTCAAGCGCGCTTGGCTGATCCACACCGGCGACATGCCGAGCTCGCCCAGGATCGCCAAGACCTATGGTGCCGAGAACACGCCGCTGAAGATCGGCGACAGCCTGTACCTCTGCACGCCGAAGAACATCCTGATTGCGCTCAATGCCGCCACGGGTGAGCAGCGCTGGCACTACGACCCCAACGTGCCCGACAAGGCCATCCCATACACGGCCGCGTGCCGGGGCGTGGTCTATTATGCCGTGCCCGGCATGGCGGCGGACCAGCCCTGCGCGACGCGCGTGATCGAAGGCACGCTCGATGCGCGGCTGGTCGCGGTGGATGCGCGCAGCGGCCGGCCCTGTGCCGATTTCGGCAGCAACGGCCAGGCGGATATCAAGCAGGGCATGGGGCAGGTACCGGCGGGCTATGTCTCGATCAATTCGCCGCCGACGCTGGTGCGCGGCGTGCTCGTCGTTGGCCATCAGGTGCTCGACGGGCAGGACCGCTGGGCGCCCTCGGGCGTGATCCAGGGCTTCGACGCGCGCACCGGCAAGCTGCGCTGGGCGTGGGACATGATGCACCCGGAGTGGAACGGCTATCCGCCCGCGGGGCAGGAATGGGCACGCGGCACGCCGAACATGTGGACCATGGCCAGCGGTGACGAGCAGCTCGGCCTCGTCTATCTGCCCATGGGTAACGCGGCGGCCGATTATTATTCCAGCCTGCGCCGCCCTCAGGAGAACCAGTTTGCCACTTCGCTGGTCGCGCTCGACGTGACCACCGGCAAGCCGCGCTGGCGCTTCCAGGCGGTGCGCAAGGATGTTTGGGATTACGACTTTGGCGCCCAGGCGACGCTGATCGATTACAAGGGTGTCCCGGCGATGGTGCTGCCGTCAAAACAGGGCGACATCTACATCTTGGATCGCCGTACGGGCCGCCCGCTGACCCCGGTCGGCGAGATCAAAGCACCGCAGATCGGCGTCGAGCCGCAACAGCGCGCCGCAACCCAGCCGGTGTCGCTCTGGCATACGCTGCGCAAGCCCGACCTGACCGAGCGCGACATGTGGGGCATGTCGCCGATCGACCAGATGGTGTGCCGCATCCAGTTCCGCCGGGCGAGCTACAAGGGCTTCTTTACGCCCCCCGAGGCGGACCGACACTCGATCGAATATCCTGGGTACAATGGCGGCACCGACTGGGGCGGCATCGCGGTCGACCCGCAGCGCGGCGTGATCGTAGCCAACTACAACGACATGCCCAATTATGTCCGGCTGGTGCCGCGCGCCGAGGCGAACAAGCGTGGGTGGCAACCGCGCGACCAGGCCCGCGGCAAGATCGGCGGGGCGGAAGGCGCGGGGGATCCCCAGGCGCACACCCCCTATGCCATCGACGTCAATGCGGGGTGGCAGCTGCCCTTCACCGGTATGCTCTGCAAGCAGCCCCCCTATGGCGGCATTCGTGCGATCGACATGGCGACGGGCAAGACGATCTGGGACCGCCCGCTAGGCGAGGCGCGCACCAACGGGCCGTTTGGCATCCCCTCGATGCTGCCAATCACCATCGGTACGCCCAACAATGGGGGATCGGTAGTGACCGCGGGCGGGCTCATCTTCGTCGCGGCCGCCACCGACAACCTGATCCGCGCGATCGATCTGCGCACCGGCAAGACGCTGTGGAAGGACGTGCTGCCGGCCGGCGGCCAGGCGACGCCGATCACCTACGAGATCGGCGGCAGGCAGTATCTGGTGATCTATGCGGGCGGCCATCATTTCATGAAGACGCCGATCGGCGATGAAGTGGTGGCCTATGCGCTGCCGTCCTAGGGCGTTGATGGAGACCTGTACCGCCTTCCGGGAAGCGCACCCGCGATTGTTCTTACTGCAATGGTACCAAGGGGTTGCTGGGCGTATCCTTTGTTTAGCCCGACTAGAGAAGAGCGTGCCTTTCGCGGGCGACGGGCTACACGATCATTCACGGCTTAGAACCGGGAAGACTTATGGCAGAGGAATCAAGGACCGAATTACACCATTCGCTCAATCTGGCGGGCTTCCGCGCGCTGGCGACCGCCGCCGGCCTGTTGCAGCTTTGCCGGGAGCTCGAAGCGGCGAAGCTTCTATCTCCCGATGCGATCGATCGCGTGCGCGACTCCATGTTCAACGAGTTGATGGAGCAGGCCGCCCCTGCGCGCCGGTACGACGCGGCCTTCGCAGCGCATCTCCGGCGCAGGCTCGAAGGCCTGTTTTCGGGCGCGGAGCGGCTCGGCGACACGCCCATTTTGCCGTCCTGACGCTGCGCGCCCCAAGCGGAGGATCGCTACGCTACCCCATTGGCGGCAGGCCGTATGGGAAGGCTGCGGCATGACAACGGGTCCCTCCGCCTCCGGCGCCGGTTCCCATCATCCGGAGGGGATGGGGATGCTCACCGTCGCCGTCAGCGGCTCGCCGCATTCCGAATGGCTTGTACAGCAGGCACGATCGCTTGCGGCGCGGCTCGGCGTTCCCTGGGAAGCGCTGCATGTCGAGACGCCTGCCGCCGACCGCGATTCGCCTCGCGGGCTTCGGGCCGCGGCGGCGCTTGCCACGGCGGCAAAGCTGGGAGCCACCATCGCGCGGGTGCCCGCCGCATCGGCCGCAGACGGAATCCAGGCGCATCTTCGAACCACGCCGATCCGGCATCTCGTATTGGGCCACACCGCGGAAGGTCGCCGCAGCTGGTTTCGCAGCCCCGGCATCGCCGACCGCCTTCTCGCGGACGAACAGCGCCTGGCGGTCCATCGCTTCCCCCATGCCCGCGAGGAGGATCGCGGCCGGTGGAACAGCGCCGGCCGGCCGGCCGCTTCGATACCCTTCCACCATTATCTGCTTTCGGCTGGCGCTGTAGCGCTAACCCTGGTGGTAGCGGGTCTGTTGCAGGCCCTTGTCGGGCTTCGCACGCTCGATCTGCTGTTCCTTTTCCCGGTGATCGCTGTCGCTGCGCGACTGGGGCTTGGCCCGGCCCTGCTCGCCGTGGCGCTCGCGGTGCTAGGCTATAACTATTTCCTCATGCGCCCGCTCAACGCGTTCAACCTGCACGCCCCGCTCAACCTGGTGATGGGCGGCGTCCTCGGGGCAGTGGCGGTCTATACGAGCACGATTACCGCACGGCTGCGCGGCCGGCTGGTGCTCAGCGACCGCAGCGCGCAGGAGAATGCGAGCATCGCCGCGCTCGCGCAGAAGCTGACGCGGGACGCCGATTGGGAGACGACTGCGCGGACGGTTTGCGAGCACGTCCATCGCCTGTTCGACGTGCAGGCGACGATGTACCGCGAAGTCGACGGTGCGATTTGCCACGTGGCGTCGATCCCCAGCCAGATCCGGCTCGGCCCGGTCAACCAGGCCGCGCTCGACTGGGCCTGGGCGAATGGGGAGGCGGCCGGTGTCGGAACCGCCGTGTTGGGCGCAGCGGACTGGCAGTTCCATCCATTGAAAACCTCACTTGGCATGCTCGCCGTGCTCGGCATCGCGCGCGACGACGGACGGGATCCGGTGAATGCGGTGCAGAAACTGCTGTTGCACACGCTGATCGCGCAGGCGGCCCTGGCGCATGAGCGGCTGCGGCTCGAAGACAGGATGCGCGAAGCGTCACGGGCATAAGCGAGTAGCCACGGCGCCTTCCAGGTGGTCGATGCGTTGGAATGCGGAAGGAGAAACAGGCATGGTGTTCGCCACGACGGCGCTTGCTCGAGAGCTGGCATGAAAGCTGTGATGGTCCGCCTCGCCGATCAGCTCCGCCAGAGCTACTGGTTCATCCCGACGGTGATGACGCTGGCGGCGGTACTGCTGGCCGGCGGCATGGTGTGGCTGGACGGGCAGGACGGATCGGGCTGGATGGACCGCTTCGCCTGGCTGCATGCTTCACGACCCAGCGGCGCGCGGCAACTGCTCTCCGCGATCGGCGGATCGATGATCACCGTGGCCGGCACCGTTTTCTCGGTGACGATCGCCGCGGTCGTCTATGCCTCGGGCGAATATGGGCCGCGACTGCTCAGCAATTTCATGCGCGATCGGGGCAACCAGATCACGCTTGGCACCTTTATCGCCACCTTCCTCTATTGCATCATCGTGCTGCGGACGGTGCGGTCCCCGGAGGAGTCCGGTGCCGCCGCGTTCGTGCCGAATCTCGCGGTGCTGGTGGCGTTGCTGCTTGCGGTCTGTTCCGTGGGCGTGCTGATCTTTTTCATCCACCACGTGCCGCAGCGCATCCACATCAACAGCGTGATCGAAGATATCGGCCGCCGCTTGCTGCACGAAGTGGACCGCCGCTTCCCGAGCGTGATCGGTACCGCCGACCCCAATACCGCCGAGACGGAAGCGAAAGATCGCCTGGAGCCGGACGGCAGCCCGCGCGCGGTCGGGGCGCGGGGCACCGGCTATATCCAGCTGATCGACGAGGATCTGCTGATGCGGACCGCTACGGATTCCGATCTGGTGTGCCGCATCCGCTACCGGCCGGGAGATTTCGTGCATGAAGGTCGAACGCTGCTGGAAATGTGGCCGGCCGAGCGGTGCGACGATGCGTGCATAGGCCAACTGCAAGGCGCCTTCGCGCTCGGCGCCCAGCGTACCGCGTTACAGGACCTGCGCTTTCTGATCGACGAACTTGTCGAGATTGCCGACCGGGCGCTCTCTCCCGGCATCAATGATCCCTTCACTGCGGTCACTTGCATGGACTGGCTCGGGGCGGCGCTCTCGGATCTCGGTCGCAGAAAGCTGCCGGAGCCGCTGCGTCGGGACGAGGCGGGCATGGTTCGGGTGATCGCGCATCCGCTCGATTTCCCGGCGCTGCTGGAACGTTCGTTCGGCGCACTGCTGCAGCATGCGGGGACCAGCACGATCGCAGCGCTCCATTACCTGCACATGCTGGGGGAGATTGCCGCGGACTGCGACAATGCCGATCGCCGCGCGCTTCTCGCGCGGTGGGTGGACCGGATCGAGTTCAAGGCGAACGAGGCTCTCCTGGACCATGATGCGCGACGTGTCGTCGCGGCAGCGCGCGCGGTGCGGGCAACGATCCTCGTTGGCGACGAATGACCACTGTTGGGCGACGAACCGAGGCAGCGCGCCCTGCATTCCTGAGCTTCCGACGGTAAGCCGTTTGGAAAGGAGGGCTATTTGCCACGTATCGATACTGTCGTCCGCTTCGGCGCGCACGTTGCGCCGGCTATCCTGCTCGCCGCCTGTGTACCCGCTGCTCCCCCTGTCGCTGTAAAGGCACCACCGCCGCCGCCCGTTGCACGGCCGACGCTGGTCGCGCCGCCGATCGACGCGACCTCCGCGAAGCCAAGGCCCAGGCGGTCCGACGAGCCGCCGGCAGCCTTGCTCAACGCGGTGCAGGCACTCGGCGCCGGGTTCCAGGGGCAGGTTGCGATCTCGGTGCGGGATGTCGATCGTGGCTGGATGGTCGCATGGAACGGTGACCGACCGCATCCGCAGCAGAGCGTCAGCAAGCTGTGGGTGGCGATCGCCGTGTTCGATGCGATCGATCACCAGCGCCTCTCGCTTGCCACCCCGGTGACGGTTACCCGTGCCGATCTCACGGTCTTCCACCAGCCAATCCGCCCGCTGGTTGGTTCGAGCGGCTATCGCACCACGGTAGGCGCACTGCTCGAATGCGCGCTGACCCGCAGCGACAATACCTGCAACGACGTACTGCTGTGGAAGGTCGGCGGTCCTGCCGCAATCCGCCGCATGCTGAAGGAGAAGGGCATCGATGGCGTCGGCTTCGGCCCCGGCGAGCGTGAGCTTCAGGCGAAGACCGCCGGTCTGGTCTGGCGCAAGGAATGGGCAGGCGGCTGGGGCTTTCTCCAGGCGCGCGCGGCCATGCCTGCGGCAGAGCGCCGCAAGGCGCTCGATCGCTATCTGGCTGCGCCCTATGACGGCGCGACCGCCAACGGCGTGACGCTGGGCCTGTCGCTGCTAGCGCAGGGCAAGCTGCTCAGCCATGGCTCTACCGATCGACTTTTCCGGATCATGCTCGCGAGCAAGACCGGCCCTTTGCGCCTGAAGTCCGGCCTGCAGCCCGGCTGGAAGATGGCGCACAAGACCGGCACCGGCCAGGAACTCGGCAATCTCGCCACCGGCTATAACGATGTCGGCCTGCTCACGGCACCCGACGGGCACCGCTATGCGGTGGCGGTGATGATCGCAAGCACGCGCCAGTCGATCCCGGTGCGGATGCGGCTGATGGGTGACGTCACCCGCGCGGTGATCCGCACGGCGGAATGAGGCGCGTCTTCGCTTTCCGGGTGGAAATCGCCTAACCTGCGTTCAACGAAAAGAAAAAGGGACGAGGATCGCCTTGGACGACGCCATCGAAGCAACGGATCGTCGTGCCCGCATTCGCGAGCGCCTGTTGCATCTGGCCCTGTACCGCTGGTGGCGCCAGTCGGTGGTAGCGCCGATCGACCACGAGGCGGTGGTCGCCCGGATCGTGGAGGACAGCGGCTGGTCCGGCCGCTTCGCCTTCATGACGATGATGTCCGCCGGGATCGCGGTGCTAGGGCTGCTGCTGTCCTCGCCGGCGGTGGTGATCGGCGCGATGCTGATCTCGCCGTTGATGAACCCCATTCTCGGCTTCGGCTTCAGCCTCGCGCTGTTCGACTTCGTCGAGCTGCGAAGGTCGCTCAAGGCGCTGGCGATCGGCGCCTTTGCAGCCGTCGCCTTCACGGCGTTGATCGTTACCATCTCCCCGCTCCAAGCGCCGACCTCGGAGATCGTTGCGCGCACCCGGCCCAATCTGTTCGACCTAGCCGTTGCGCTGTTCGCGGCGCTGGCGGGTACCTATGCGATCATTCGCGGGCGGGGCGAAACCATCGTCGGCGTTGCCATCGCCACCGCATTGATGCCGCCGCTGGCGGTGGTCGGCTATGGCATCGCCACCTGGAACGCGCCGGTGGGGATGGGTGCGCTGGCGTTGTTTGTCACCAACTTCATCACCATTGCGCTCTCCGCCACCGCGATGGCGCGCTTCTACGGCTTCGGCCATCATCTCTCGAGCCGCCAGACCTGGACCCAGACGGCGATCCTGATCCTCGTCTTCGTCGCGATGTCGTTCCCGCTCGGCATCGCGCTCAACCGCATCGGTCGCGAGGCGGTGGCGGTCACCCAGGCGCGATCGCTGCTGGCGGAGCGGTTCGGCGCCAAGGCGCGGGTCACCCAGCTCGACCTCGACTTCACCCGCGAGCCGCTCGTCGTCCGCGCCGTGGTGATCACACCGCAGGACGCGATGCAGAAGACCGCGACCATCCAGAAGGCGATGGCGGCGCAGCTCGGCCGTCCGGTCCGCCTCAATCTCGACCAGGTGCTGCTCGGCGCAGGCGCCGACGCGCTGGCGGCACAGCGCGAGGAACTGCGGCGGGCAGGGGATGCGTCGAACCAGGAGACGCAGCGCGCGACCGAAATCGCGCAGATGGTGGCGCTGATCGCCGGCCTGAAGCCCGACGACGTGACCGTCGACCGCGACCATCACCGCGCCACCGCTGCCGCGACGCCGCTGCCGGGGGCGGGGATCGAAGCCTATCGCATGCTCGAGACGCGGGCGGCGCAGCGCGCAGGCGACTGGACGGTGGCGATCGTCCCGCCCCAGGGTCCGCTGCCGGAGATCAGCTTCGCGGACAATGTCGATAGCCTCGACGCGCGGGCGGCCGAGGCTGTCGCTGCGTCGATCTGGGCGGCGAGGCGCTGGAACATCGGTGCGCTCGGCGTGCCGGGTCTGCCCAAGGGCACCGCGCCAGCGAAACCCAACCTCACGCAGCGACGTGCGCTCGCCATTGCCGAGCAATTGCGCCGTGCCGGTCTCGCCCCAAGCGCAGCCCCGCCTGCCGGGCAGCGCTTTGCGCTCGTCCCGGCGCCGGTTCTGCCCTAGGGATTTTCACCCGCCCAGTCGCTTCAGGAGTGCCCGCGTTGAACGAAATCGGCCTTCCCGAACTCGGCACGTTGCTGATTGTCGCGTCGCTGGTGGCGATGATCTCGCGGCGGATCGGGCTGCCCTATACGGCCGGGCTGGTGCTGGCCGGGATCGCGCTCGCGTTCCTGCCGGTGGGCGCCAACCTGCCGCTGTCGCGCGAGCTGATCTTCAATGTCTTCCTGCCGCCGCTGATCTTCGAGGCGGCGTTGCAGCTGCGCTGGCAGCGGTTCCGCGAGGAATTGCCGCTCACCGTCGTGCTGGCGTTCCTCGGCGTCGCCATCTCCGCGCTGCTGGTTACCGCCGGCATGCATTGGCTGCTGGGCTGGAGCTGGCTGGGCGCGGCCTTCTTCGGCGTGCTGATCGCCGCGACTGACCCCGTCTCGGTCATTGCCGCCTTCAAGGAGATGAAGGCCGAAGCGCGACTGAGCATGGTGGTGGAGTCGGAAAGCCTGCTGAACGACGGCGTTGCCGCGGTGGGCTTCGCGATCCTCATTGCGGTCGCCGAGGGCGGCGGGCTCAGCGTCGGTAGCGTCGCGACATCGCTGCTCTGGACGGTGCTCGGCGGCGTGGCGATCGGCGGCGCGATCGCCTTCGTGGTGCTGACCGTCGCGGGGCGGACCGAGGACCATCTTGTCGAGGTGACGCTGACCACCGTGATCGCCTGGGCAAGCTTCCTGCTGGCGGAGCATGTCCATGCCTCAGGCGTGTTCGCCGCGCTCGCTGCCGGGATCATCGTCGGCGCGATCGGCCCGCGCGGCTCGATCTCGGTTGCCGGGCGCCAGCATGTCCAGGATTTCTGGGCCTATGCTGCCTTCCTCGCCAATTCCTGCCTGTTCCTGCTGATCGGCAGCCATGAGGCGCATCAGCCGATCGCACTGGTCAGCGGCGCGCTGGTCGCGGGCATCCTGCTGACGCTGCTCGGTCGGGCGGCGGCGGTCTATCCGCTGGCGGCGCTGTTCGCGCATACGAGGCTGCGGCTGCCGGCAACCTATCAGCACGTGCTCGTCTGGGGCGGGCTGCGCGGGGCGGTGGGGCTCGCACTAGCGCTGGCGGTGCCGGCGAACGTGGTAGAGCGCGGCGCCATCGTCGTGGTCACCTTCGGCGTCGTCGCCTTCTCGATCTTCGCCCAGGGCCTTACGATGCCGCCGCTGCTCCGTCGTTGGAAGCTGACCGGCGCGGCGGACGCCGAGCATTAAGTCAGGGGCCGATGTCGATGGCGTCGGCCTGCGTTCTGGTGTGCGCACCGTTTACGAAGCCGAGCGCCCGCGCCACCGGGCCGTTCCAGTCATAGGGATCGGTGCGGACCGTTACCCGGCCGATCTCGTCGACAAAGGCATTCTGGTAGAGCAGCCGAACCGGGATGCGTACCGGGAGGGCCACGAAGGTCTGCGCGCCGCTGGCGCTCGCCACCTGCCAGCGATCGGCCACGCCTTCGTCCTCGGCGATGCGTTGCGCGAAGCCCAGCGCATCCTCCACCCGCACGCAGCCATGGCTGAGATGCCGCTGGCTGCGCTCGAACAGGCCCGGCGCGCTGGTATCGTGAAGGTAGATCGCCTGGTCGTTGATCATGTCAAACTTGACCATTCCCAGCGCATTGTCCGGTCCCGGCTGCTGGACGATATAGCCGCCCCGGCGCACCATGTTGTGGCTGGCGAGATAGTCGGGGCCGACATGCGCCAGTTCGGTATTCTCGATCGACTTGGGGATTGTCCAGGTCGGGTTGGCGACCAGGCGATAGATGGGGGACGACAGGAGCGGCGTTTCCCGGCCCGGCTTTCCGACGATGACCTTGCGGGTGTCGACCGGCACGCCGTCGCGATAGTAAGTGAGGCGCGCGGCGGCGATGTTGACGTCGATGCGCGTCGCCAGTGGATTGCGGGCCAGCCACCGCAGCCGCTCGAGCGCTACGGCGAGCGCCCGGGCGCGGTCGGCGGGGCTCAGGGTGAGCACTTCGATCGTGCGCGGACCGACGACCCCGTCCTCGGCAAGGCCATAGTCGCGCTGCAGCGCCCGCACCGCATCGGCGATGTCGCTGGTATATAGGTGCGACGGGGCGGGGGCAGGGGCCGAAGTCGTACCGAAGTCCAGCAGATAGCCTTCCGCCGCGAGCTGCTTGGCGATCGCCGGAACGCGATCGTCGCGGTCGCCGGGGCGGATCAGGCCGTTCGCTGCGATTGGGGGGGCGGAGCCGTTGCCGAGGCGCTGCTCGGCCACCGCGGCGCGATAGGCCTCGGAAAGGCGGCGATAGTCTGCGTCCTGCGGGGCGAGGCCGGCAAGCCAGGCGGGCAGGTCGCCGCGGTCGAGTGCGGTACCGAGCCCTGCGACGATGTCGACGTCGGGGCGGGGCAGCGTATAGACGGCGTGCAGCGTTGCCGGATCCACCACGCCCATGGCCAGCGCGCGGGCATAGCGGAGCGCGGCGCGCGTGCGCGCGACATCTAGCGCCTCGGGACTTGCGGCAGGCTCGACGGAGAACGGAAAGGACAGCCGATCCAGCCCATGATCGACACGGTGCGCGATCGCATCTTCGAGGGCGCGCGCGGCCGCGTCGGTCCAGACGAGGCGCCACTGTGCCCGATCATAGAAGCGCTGAAGCTCGGGCTCGGTTGCGAGCGACCGGAGCGCAGCCTGCGCCTGCCCCGCGGACTTGAGAACAGCGGCACCCTGGCGAACGGCAGCTGCGGCGGCGGGAGGTGCAACGGACAGGAGAAGCGGGGCTGCAACCATGCAGCGAAACCGAAGGTTTGAAACAGTCATGTCCTTGCAAACGCCCCCGCGCCGCAGATCGGTCGATCGTGCCTGTGCCCCGCTTGGGCAGGCGGGTCGCGAGTGACCCCGGCGATCCTCAGCGCTGCCGTCTTGCTGGGCGCGCTCGTATTGTTCGTATCCGAGCGCGTCCGGCACGATCTGGTGGCGCTGCTGGCGTTGCTGGCCTGCGTGCTGCTCGGCCTTACACCACCGGCAGAGGCCTTTGCCGGCTTCGCCGATCCGGCCGTGATCGCGGTCGCGGCGGTGCTGGTGATCGGTCGCGCGATCGAGCTGTCCGGCGTCGCTGCCAGCGTATCGCGTGTGCTGATGCCGGCGCGCGCAGGCTTTACCGTCCGGCTCGCGGTGTTGCTGGTGTTGGGCGCGTTCCTTTCCGCCTTCATGAACAACATCGCCGCGCTGGTCGTCACCATGCCGATCGCCGCGCAGGTGGCGAGGGAGGCGAAGCGGCCGCCTGCCGCGACGCTGATGCCGCTTGCCTTCGCCACCATCCTGGGCGGCATGACGACGCTGATCGGGACGCCCGCCAACCTCATCCTGTCCTCGGTGCGCGCCAAGGAGCTGGGCACGGGCTTCGGCTTCTTCCAGATGGCGCCGGTAGGGGTGGCGGTGTCGGCGGTGGGGCTGCTGTACCTCGTGCTGGTCGGTTGGCGGCTGCTGCCGGTGCGGCAGGGGATGGACCGACCGGTGCGGCCGCCCTGGCGGGTCTATGAGCTGACCGTACCGGCTGCCGTGTCGCTCGCCGGTCTGCTTCCGCGCCTACGGACGGCAGCGGTACGGCTGCTTGCCGCCTTCCGGGAGGGGCATCGGATCCGGCTGGAAACCGGTCTGGAGGCCGGAGACCGCCTGCTGGTGGTGTCGCGCCGCCAGCAATGGATCGCTGCGGAGGCCACCGGGCTACGGTCCGACATCGAGGAAGCGGAGGGCGACAGCGTTACAGCGCGTGTCGTCGTCGCCCATGGTTCGTTCCTCATCGGCCTCAGTCACGAGGCGATCCGGATCCGCAGCAACGACACGCTTACCGTTGTCGCCGTGGGGCCGCGCGCTGCGCGGCGGCGCGCGCCGCTCGCTTCGCTCCGTATAGAGGCGGGCGATCAACTGTTCGTGCGCGGCCGCCCGGCGGATCTCGCGCGCTTCGTCGGCACTGCGCGACTGCTCGAGGTCGACCGGGTCGATCGCCTGCCCGTCGCCCGTAGGCAGGCGGCGCCGATCCTGATGATTTTCATCGCCGCGATCGTCTCGATTGTTGGGTTCGGAGCGCCACCGGCGCTCGCCTTCCTGGCTGCTGCCGTTGCATTGGTCGCGACACGGCTGATGGGAGCGGACGAAGTGTACCAGGCGATCGACTGGAGCGTGATCGTACTGCTCGCGGCAATGATACCCGTCGGCCACAGCTTCGAGACGAGCGGCGCCGCCGCCATCGCCGCCGAATGGCTGGGTGCTACGCTCGCCGGCCTACCACCCGTAGTGGTAATCGCCGCGCTCTGCAGCATGACGCTCTTGTTGTCGATCTTCCTCAACAACGTTGCGACCGCGATCATCATGGGTCCGCTCGCGATCGATGCCGCGCGGGTGCTGGGCATCGGACCGGACGCGGCGCTACTGGCGGTGCTGATTGGCACCTCAGCCGATTTCCTCACACCCATCGGCCACCAGAATAACCTGCTCGTGATGGGGCCCGGCGGTTACCGCTTCACCGATTATGCGCGCATGGGTGCCGTCCTCGTCGTGCTCGTCGTCGGGACGGCGGCGATGGTCCTTGCCCTCCCATAGCGTGGCGAAACCCGGCGGGGAGGGGCAATCCGTTTCCTATGGCCATGAATTTCCGTTCCCTCGACGGCGCACGCTATCATGTCCTGGGTTTCATTCCGGTCGAGCATGTCGTTGTCTGCCAGGGAATGATCTCCGGTGTCGACGATCCTTGTGCGATCAGCGAGCCTTCCATCGTTCCAGCGCGCTGAGCACCTCCCCGGTAATCTGCCGCCTGGAGAATCCGGTGAGGTCGCGCGACTTGGCGGGGGGAAGCCTTTCGACGGCAAGTGACCAGCCGATGCTGCGGCGCGCTTCGGACGCCTCCAGCGCCGTATAGGCGGCCAGGGGCCGAGCGCGCGGCAACAAGCGGTAGGTGAATGGTCGTTCGCTCTGGCTGCCGACGATAAGCGCCACCTGCCCTTCTTCGATCTCGAGCAGCAGATCGGTCCAACCCTCAGCCTGCATCGCTGTGTAGACGGCGCGCAGCGCCGGCTCGCCGTTGCGATGGATCTGTTCGAGAATGTCGGACCTTCGCGCAGGGAGTACCAGCCGCTTCAATCGTTCGCTGATCGCAGGTGCCTCGTCGGGGATCGCCACGCCGGCCAAGTCGGCGTTGGTTTGTCTCACCAGTCCATAGGCGAGCAGCAGCATGATGAAGCAGAAGGGCAGGGCGGCCAGCAGGGTCGCCGCTTGCAGCGCGCCGAGCCCGCCCGCCACCAGCAGCAGCGTCGCCGTCGCGCCCAGCAGCACGCACCAGTACATCCGCTGCCAGCGCGGCGTGTCTTCCTTGCCGCCGGAGGCGAGCGTGTCGATCACCAACGCGCCGGAGTCGGCGGAGGTGACGAAGAACACGGCCACGAGCAGAATGGCCAGGGTGGAGGTGACGCTCGCGGCGGGCAGATACTCCAGGAACTTGAACAGCGCGGTGGAGAGATTGGCCTGCACCGCCTGCGCGATTCCGCCCGATGCCGCGCCCAGGTCGAGCGAGATCGCGGTGTTGCCGAACACCGTCATCCACAGGAAGGTGAATGCGGTGGGCACGAACAGCACGCCGATGACGAACTCGCGGATCGTCCGCCCGCGCGAGATGCGGGCGATGAACATGCCGACAAAGGGCGACCAGGCGATCCACCACGCCCAGTAGAACAGCGTCCAATCCGCCATCCAGGCGCGCGGCTCATAGGCGTAGAGCGTGAACGTGCGCATCACGAAGTGATCGAGATACAGGCCGAAATTCTGCACCAGCGCGCGGAGCAGGAACAGGGTCGGGCCAAGCACCAGTACGAACAGCATCAGCAGCACGGCCATGATCAGGTTCAGCTCAGACAGACGCCGGACGCCGCGGTCCGCGCCGCTCAGCACCGACAGCGTCGCCGCCCCCATCACCAGCACGATCACGACGATCTTGGCGGTCAGCGTGTCGGGGAGCGCGTAGATATAGGCCAGGCCCGCCGTCATCTGCGAGACGCCGAAGCCCAGCGACGTGGCGACGCCGAACACCGTGCCGCACACCGCGAAGATATCGATGGCGTCGCCGAGCGGTCCGTTGATGCGCTTGCCGAGGATCGGTGCCAGCCCCGAGCGCAGGGTGAGCGGCAGATCCTTGCGATAGGTGAAATAGGCGAGGCTCAGCCCGACCAGCGCGTAAATCGCCCAGGCATGGACGCCGTAATGGTGGAAGGTGATCGCCATCGACTCCCGCGCCGCGTCGATCGTGCCGCTCTTGGCCTCGGGGGGCGAGATATAGTGCTGGATCGGCTCCGCGACGGCAAAATACATCAGCCCGATGCCCATGCCGGCGGCAAACAGCATCGCCAGCCAGGAAAGATAGGGGAAGTCAGGTTCGGCATCGTCCGGCCCGAGCTTGAGCTTGCCCGCCGGCCCGAAGGCGAGCGTGAGGACGACGACCAGGAACACCGCGACGGCGGCGATGTAGAACCAGCCGAACGTGTCGATGGTCCAGGCCTGCGCCGCCTTGAAGACCAGGTCGGCGCTGCCGGGCATCGCGATGGTGACGCCGAGCAACGCCAGGATGAGCGCCGAGGCGCCCCAGAACACACGGGGGGTGATTGCACTTTTCAGCATATGTGCACGCTGAACGCTGGTCGGGCGAAAAGGTGGCGGCAACTGCCGTCGCGCGCCACCGGAGTGTTCAGTGCGGCGCCAGGCCCAGTTCGACACCGGTCTTGTCGTGGAGCGCGAAACGATCGACAATGTCCGCGCTCGCACGGTTATAGCCGATTACCTCGACGTCCCGGTCGTCGCGACGTAGCCGGGCGACGATCTTGTCGAGCGCGCCGACGCCGGAGATGTCCCAGAAATGGGCCGCCGTCACATCGATCACCACCCGCTCCGCGCGATCCTCCGCCTGGAAGGCGCGCGTGAAGCGGTTGACCGAGGCGAAGAAGATTTCGCCCGACACCCGGTAGACGGCGCCCGTGCCGTCTGCGGAAAGCTCCCGCTCCACCGAGAACATGCGCTGCACCTTGCCCGCGAAGAAGATCCCGGAAAGCAGGACGCCCGCAAGGACGCCCAGCGACAGATCGTGCGTCGCGACCACCACCGCGACCGTGGTCAGCATCACGATGGAGGAGGTCGGCGGGTGACGGCGAAGGTTCGCAATCGAGTTCCAGCTGAAGGTGCCGATCGAGACCATGATCATCACCGCCACCAGCGCCGGCATCGGCACCCGCCCGACATAGGGACCCAGCACGGCGAGGAGGAAGAGCAGGAAGGCGCCTGCGACGAAGGTGGAGAGGCGGCCTCGGCCACCGGAGGTGACGTTGATGACGGACTGGCCAATCATCGCGCAGCCGCCCATGCCGCCGAACAGGGCCGCAACGATGTTCGCGCCGCCTTGTCCGCCACATTCCCGGCGCTTGTTGCTGTCGGTGTCGGTCATGTCGTCCACGATCTGCGCGGTGAGCAGCGATTCGAGCAGCCCCACCGCTGCCATGGTGAGTGCATAGGGCAGGATGATCTGCAGCGTCTCCAGGGTGAGCGGGACGCGCGGCAGGGCGAAGCTCGGCAAACCCTGCGGCAGCTTGCCCATGTCGCCCACCGTGTGAACCGGCAGCGACCACGCGATGCTGACCGCACTCAGCACGAGGATGGCGACCAGCGGCGAGGGCACCGCCTTGGTGATGCGGGGAAAGCCGTAGAGGATCGCCAGGCCGGCGGCGACCATCGCGTAGGTCTGCCAGCCGACATTCGTCAGCTGCGGCAGCTGCGCCAGGAAGATCAGGATGGCGAGGGCGTTGACGAAGCCGGTGATGACCGAACGCGAGACGAACTGCATGACCAGATCGAGCCGCAGCATGCCGGCCGCGATCTGGATCAGGCCCATCAGGATCGTTGCCGCGAAGAGGTATTCGACGCCGTGTTCGCGCACGAGCGGCCCGACGAGGACGGCGACTGCCGCCGTCGCGGCCGAGATCATCCCGGGGCGCCCCCCGACCAGGGATATGGTCATCGCGATCGCGACGGAAGCGTAGAGCCCCACGCGCGGGTCGACCCCGGCGATGATCGAAAAGCCGATCGCCTCGGGGATCAGCGCCAGAGCGACGACGATGCCGGCCAGCAGGTCCTGGCGAGCGGCGATGCCGCCCGTGAACCACTGGCGGCGGTACGCAGTAAAATCGAAGGTCATTGAAAATCCACAACAGGGCACAGGGCGCCAAGCAGCGCCGACAGAATTGGTGCGTGTTGTTGTCCGGCGGATCGGCGGCCGGAATAGCCACCCGGAATTTCACCGGGTCCTTGCGAATGTGCGGCGCATAGATGCTTAGCGGGATCGACGCAACATCTCTGCGCCACGAAGACTTCTGCGAAGGTGGCGCGGGGCATTTGTAGGGCTCGGGCGAGCAGGTCTCGGCAGCCACATCAAGCGGTCGAAGAAGCCCGCGATCAAGCACGCGCTGCTAATCGGGCGCAGCCACGCGGATCGTGTCGATCACCGCGCGCAGCGCCGGCGCCATCTGCCGCTGCTGGGGGTAGCACAGATAATAGCCGGGGAAGGGGATCGACCATTCGGTCAGGAGCGGAACGAGTTCGCCCCGGGCGAAGGCTGCGACCACGGACTCCTCCTTGAGGAAGGCGATGCCGACGCCGGCCAGCGCCGCGTCGACCATCACCGCGCGGCTGCTGGTAATCAGCGGGCCTTCCACGGCGACCGAGAACCAGTGCCCCTTCTCGAAGAACTCCCACGCATAGGGGCCCGGCTGCCCCGGCCAGCGCCAGCGGATGCAGCGATGCTGCAGCAGGTCCTTCGGCGTTTGCGGAACCCCGTGCTCGGCAAGATAGGCAGGCGCAGCGACCGCCAGCTGCCGAATATCGCCGCCAAGCCGGAGTGCGACCATATCGCGCTCGATCAGTTCGCCGATGCGGATCCCGGCGTCATAGCCGCTGCCGACGAGATCGACGACCGTGTCGTCGATGGTGAGATCCAGCGTGATGTCGGGGAAGGCGCACGCCAGTTTCGGCAGGATCGGCACGACGAACCGGTCGGCGGCGGCATGGAAGCAGTGCAGGCGCACGGTACCGGTCGGCTGCCGCGCGGCGCTGCGGGCCTGTTCCAGCGCGCCGGCCAGGCTGTCGATCGCCGGCGCGACCTCGGCAAGCAGGGCGGCGCCAGCTTCGGTGAGCGAGACGCTGCGGGTGGTGCGATGGAGCAGCCGGATTCCCAGCCGCTCCTCCAGCCCGCGGATCAGCTGGCTTAGCGCTGAGGAGGATACTCCCAGCTGCTCGGCCGCCCTGCTGAAACTCCGCTGCTCGGCCACGGCCGCAAAGGCGCGCAGGGCACCGAACTCGCTGGGATGGATCATGCGGCGCATCTCAGCATTGTGAAGCTGGTCTTACAAGCCCGGGTAGCAGCCGGCTGATTATCCCGCTCGAATTAAAGGCTATCTCCGGGATCGAAGGAGAACAGCTATGAAGACTTGGTTCATCACCGGCATTTCCCGCGGGCTTGGCAAGGCCCTTGCGCAGGCCGCGCTGGCGCGGGGCGACACCGTTGTTGGCACGGTGCGCGAGGGGGCACCGGACCTCGATGCGGGCAGCGGGACGCTGCATGTCATCCCCGTCGACCTGACCGACGCGGCGGCGATCGCGCCCGCCGTGGGCGCGGCCTTCGACAAGGCTGGCCAAATCGATGTTCTGGTCAACAACGCCGGCTACGGCCTGCTGGGCGCGTTGGAGGAAGCGACCGACGCGGAATTCCAGCGGCTGTTCGCGGTCAACGTCTTCGCACCCTTCGCGGTGATCCGGGCGGCGCTCCCGGCGTTGCGGCGGCAGGGCAGCGGTCACATCCTCAACATCACCTCGATTGCGGGGCGTGCCCCGGCGGGGTCCTCCGGCCTCTATTCCGCGACCAAGTCGGCGCTCGAAGGGCTGACGCAGAGCCTGGCGCAGGAAATCGCGCCCTTCGGTCTTAAGGCCACGGCGATCGCGCCCGGTGCCTTCCGTACCGACTTTCTCAGCGACCATTCGATCCGGCGCAGCCAGGGCGGCGGCGCGCACTATGCGGATAGCGTCGGCACGGGGATCGCAAGGCTCGACGCGATGGCCGGGCGGCAGCTCGGCGATCCGGACAAGGCGGCCGCGGCGATCCTCGAACTGGTCGACGCGCCCAACCCGCCGCTGCACCTGCTGCTCGGGAGCGACGCGTTGCGGCGCGCTCGCGAGAAACTCGACACGGTGATCGACGAGATCGATCGCTGGGAAACGGTGACGCGCTCGACCGATTATCAGCAAGGCGCCTGATCGATCGAAGCTGGGCGGCCTTCACTCTGGATCAGAGGGAGGGCCGTCTCCCCGACGAGGTCCGTTTGCGAATATGCGAGAGGGCGCGCTACAGCAGCACCACCAAGGTCGGCGGGACGGTGTACCCGCGACCCGGCAAGCATGGCGAGTAGCGTAACGACATGAGCGACCAGAAAAACGGAGTACTGGTGCAAGCCCGGCGGATCCCGTTCCCCTCGTCGATAAGCGAGGCGGCGCGCGACCGTCTCGGGCGGCAGGTAAACGAGGACGGCGTTCCGCTGAATGCGCGCTACACCATGCCCTCGCCGGATGACCATGCCGGCTGGATGCAGCTCAAGGCCGCCGCGGACGGGCACTATGCAGCGGCGGTAAAGGTGCTGGCCGGTACCTTGCGCGCCACCGTCGAGACCGTTCGAACCGGTACGGCCACGATCCATGTCGCGACGCCCGAGACCCTGGGTGTGCCAGATCGTGCCTATGTGGATTTCCATGGCGGAGCATTTGTGTTGGGCGGCGGCGAGGCCTGTCGGATGCAAGCGCAGATGCAGGCGGATCAGCACCAGGCGATCTGCTACGGCGTCGACTATCGGATGCCGCCCGAGCATCCCTATCCTGCAGGGCTCGATGACGCGATGGCGGCGTACCGCTATGTGCTGGAGCGGCACGCGTCGTCGCGCATCGTCGTCGGAGGAAGATCGGCGGGCGGCAATCTGGCCGCCGCGATGCTCCTTCGGGCGAAGCGGGAAAGGCTACCCATGCCTGCCGGGCTGATCCTGCTTTCCCCGCAGGTGGATCTGACCGAGTCCGGCGACAGCTTCCAGATCAACCAGATGGTCGACGTAGTGTTGCCCACGTCGCTGATGCGGAACAATGAACTCTATGCCGGTGCGGCCGATCTGTCGCACCCTTATCTCTCGCCCCTGTTCGGAGACTTGACGGACTTTCCGCCGACCTTCGTCCAATCCGGCACCCGCGACCTGTTCCTGTCCAATGCGGTACGAATGCACCGGGCGCTGCGTCAGGTAAACGTGGCCGCCGAACTGCACGTGTTCGAGGCGATGCCGCACGGAGGGTTCCAGGGGAACACGCCGGAGGACAATGAACTGGCGGCTGAGCTATCCCGGTTCGTAGAGGCTCGGTGGGGATGAGGCAGTTTCACTGCTACGGCAATCTTCAGGCGACGTAACGCTGTTGACTAAGGGGCTCCCGACCGTCTGAGAACGCATTTGCGATCAGTGGGGCCTGCGGATCACGTGAAGCAGACACTAGCTCGAGCCAATTGATCTGCCGCCGCTTCATCGGTCTGGATGCACGGTGGTCCGATAGGTGGCGGGTTGTCAATCCAGCGCTCGATGGCGGATGCGCGCCACCCCGTGCACCGAGTGCTGATCTGGATGCTCTGGGGGAAGGTGCCTGCTTCCATTTTCCGGTAGAGGGTAGAGCGGGTGAGGCCTGTCAGGGCCAGCACCGCCTTGAGCCGAAGAATGCGATCAGTAGCGGTGGATTGCATCGCGATCACCTTGCGTCGTCAAAAGGGTTGATGATTGTGCTGCTCGCCGCTTTGCACCTCGGTTCGCTTACAGGGGAGAGCTGAGATGGGGCAGCAAATGCCCTGATCGGTGCAGGTCGCCCTTCGCTGCCCGAAGCACTGCGATAACTGCCCGAGCGTTTACCGACGTCGCCTTGGCCTGCTCTCAGGCAACCTCAATGTGAGGTGGCAATCATCGAATGCCAAACTAGACCGGGCCAACGGCCGCTAGCGCGCCTGGACAAACGTCCATGTAACATATTGTCCAAGTGACACCTTGTCTTCATGCCGCTAGGTCATCGGGGTGCAAGCCGTCCGGCACCTTCTCGCGCAACGCAATCTGGCCATGTTGCTCTGCACTGCGGCGCTGCTGCTGAAGCTGCTGGTGCCCAGCGGCTACATGGTGGATACGGACCATGGCCGCCCGTTCATTGGTTTCTGCTCGGGTACCGGCGCGCCCATGGCCGTGCCCGCGGTTCGCGAAAGCATGCCCGACCCGGCCGCGCCGAAGCACCATGGCAAGGCGGAACTGCCGTGCGCGTTCGCCGGGCTCTCGGCCGCTGCTACCGGCGCGATCGATCCGCTGCAGCTCGCAGCGCTGATCGCCTTCGTGATGGCGGTCGGAGTCGCTCGAGCCCGATTGCCCGTCCCCGAACAGCCGACCTTTCTGCGGCCACCCCTGCGGGGACCCCCGATCCGGCGTTGATCCACCGCTGCGTGTCGCCCGTCGCGCTACGCTCGTGATCCGTCGCCGGCGCCTTGGCGCGTCCGGCCGATCAAAGGTTTTCCCATGCAACGACCCCTCCTGCTGGCAGGCGGCGCGCTGCCGTGCCTGCTTGCCCATGTTCCGGCCTTCGGCCAATCCGTGCCTGCGTCTCCTGGCGACATCGTCGTAACCGCCACCCGTTCGGCGCGTGCGCTCGCCGAGGTTCCGGCGAGCGTCTCGGTCGTCACCGGCGACCAGATCGAGCGCACCCCGGCGCGCTCGATCAATGAAGTGCTGCGCCGCATCCCCTCGGTGGATCTGCCGATCGCCGGCACCAACGAGCAGCACCCGACCAATACGATCGTCTCGATGCGCGGATTGAGCGGCATTCGCGCGCTGGTGCTGCTGGACGGAGCGCCGATCAACGATCCGTTCTTCGGCTATGTCCAGTGGAGCGAAGTTCCGCTCGAGACGGTCGACCGGATCGAGGTGGTCCGCGGTGGCGGCGCGCCGCTTTGGGGTAATTACGCGATGGGCGGGGTCATCAACATCCTGACCAAGCCGATCGACCGGACCAGCCTCGTGGCGGAGGCGGCCGGCGGCAGCCGGGGCAGCTATCGCGGCGACGGCCATGCCGCGCTGGCGGGGAAGGGCTTCGGCCTTGGGCTCGATGCCGGCATCAGCCATAGCGACGGCTATGTCGAGCAGGTCGAGAGCGCGCGGGGCGCGGCGACGGTCCCGACGTCGTTCACCGCCCGCACCGCCGCGCTGTCCGGCAATGTCGACCTGGCACCCGAGCTCACCGCACGCGGCCGGGTCAGCTATTACGACAATGACCAGACCTTCCTCACGCGGGCCAACACCAACGAGCAGCGGACGTGGCGCTACACCGGCGCGTTGCGCTGGGCCCCGCGCGCGGGCGCGGCGCTGGACCTTACCGTCTTCCACAATGACGAGCATTTCGTCACCAACAACCCGGGCGCGCCGACCGGCGCCAATCCCAACGACGTCGAGTTCGTCCAGAACAGCCATCGCACGCGCGCGACCGACTGGGGGGCGTCGCTGCTGTGGACGCAAAGCTTCTCGGGCGTCGTTCGCTCGGTATCGGCAGGTACCGATTATCACGGCATTCGGGGCAGCGACCATGCTCGGATATTCGACGAGACGGGCGCGCTGGTGCGGATCGACACCGGCTCAGGCAACCAGCGGTTCCTGGGCGGCTTTGTGCAGGTGGAGGTGCGTCCCGTCGATCGGCTGCAGATGCTGCTGAGCGTCCGCTACCAGGATTTCTACAGTTTTCACGGCGTGGACGACACGCCCGGCGGGCTGGGCAGGGTGGCCAGCCGTCACGACAGCGACGTCGATCCGCGTCTCTCCCTTCGATACGCGCTGCCCGCCGGCTTTGCGCTCCGCGGTGCCGTCTACCGTGCCTTCCGCGCGCCGACGCTCGACAATCTGTATCGCGGTGCCTCGGTGCCGGGCTACATCCTCTACGCCAATGCCGCGCTCAAGCCCGAAACGCTGGAGGGCGCGGAGGCCGGGTTCGACATGGATCGCGGTGCGCTGCGCGTGCAGGTGACCGCCTATGCCAGCCGCATCTCGGACTTCCTGACCTATCGCTACCTCGATCCTGCCATGCTGCCGCCGGGATTCGATATCGGCGCGCGGCTGATCAACGCAGGCCGCGCCCGCAGTCGCGGCGTGGAGGCGGAACTAACCTGGCGGCCGAGTGCCAGTCTCGCCGGCACCATCGCCTATACCTATGCGGATTCGATCGTCACCCGGAACCCCGAGGATCCGGCCAGCGTCGGCGTGCAGCAGCCCGGCGTCCCCAGGCACCGGGCGAGCGCGAGCCTGGACTGGACCGGCCCGCGCGGCATCCGGGTCAGCCCGCGCGTCCGCTACCTGGCGCGAACCAATGGCGACCCCGACGCGATCTACCGGACCGACGCGCATTTCATCGCCGACCTCGGGGCGAGCATGGCGGTGCGGCGCGATCTCGAGGTTTTCGGGCAAATCGAGAACCTGTTCGATCACCGCTATATCGGCACCAACGACGGCTTCACCGCAGCGCTCTACGGCAAACCGTTCACGGCGATGGCCGGCGTTCGCGTCAAGCTCGGAACGCCGTGATGCGAGCGTCCGCAGGCGCATGGCCGCGCCACCCTCATTTCCCAGCCACGATGGCCGCCCTGCGGCGTGCCCGTCATGGCCTTTCGAAAGTATCGTTCATGCAAAACGCCTTCCTCGCGAAGTCCGCTATATCCGTATCCGCCTTCATGACCGCCGCAAGCGCCTGGGCGCAGTCCACCACGCCTGCGCAGCCGCCCGAGCGCGGGCAGGAGGGCTGGACCGGCGACATCCTCGTGATCGGTGTTCGGGGTGGCTATGGGGTGCCCGCGACCGATGCGGGCACGCGGACCGACACGCCGCTCATCCAGGTTCCCCAGTCGATCCAGGTGCTGACCCGCACCCTGATCGAGGAACAGGACCGGCGCACGCTCGGCGAGGCGCTGGTCAACGTCTCGGGCGTCACGCCGACGCGATCCGATGAAGTGCTGTTCATCCCGCCGATCATCCGCGGCTTCCCGGCAGAGGTGTATCTCGATGGGCTGCCGGTTTTTGCGGGCAACCAGCAGGCCTATGATCCGAACGGCCTGGTCGGCGTCGCCCGGATCGATGTGCTCAAGGGCCCGAGCGCCACGCTGTACGGGGGCGGCCTCGGCACGCCGCTCGGCGGCATCATCAACCTCGAAAGCGAGCGCCCAGGGGACAGGCTGGGCGGCACGCTTGCGCTGCGGGCGGGCAGCTTCTCGACGTGGAATCCCTATGGCGAGCTGAACGTGCCGCTCGCGGATGGCCTGGCAACGCGTATCGCGGGCGAGTACCAGCGCAACGACAGCTGGATCGACAAGGTCGATGGGCGTCGCTGGTCGATCCAGCCCAGTCTTTCTTACCAGATCGACGCAGCAACCGATCTGCTGGTCCAAGGGCAGTTCAGCCACTGCAGCACCTTGGAATATTCGGGCCTGCCGGCCGATGCAGCGCTCGCAGGCACGATCCGGCGCAACGCCTTTCCGGGGACGGAGTCGAACTAGCTGAAATACAGAATTTAAATCAAAGATTTATGCAATATACCGTCAGCCTGGATACCGTGCGATATACCGTCACTTGCAAATGTGGGGTGGGTTCGATTCCAAAATAGCCGATGATTCCAGCTCTGTGTCAGTCGAACGCACAACGAGACATTGCCATTCGGCGCCCAGAATGCAAATTTTAGAAAGAAGCGGAGGGTGTTCGACTTCCGCGGTGCTGGCGGTTGCGAAGTCAATGAAACCCCCGTGCTTGGACCCGGCGAGGCGCCCGAATAAGACGCGCGCACGTCCAGGATTCGCCCGCTGGCGATGGCGAATAACGGGACTTTGCTGATGGGGTGGACGCCCCCCGACGGCATCGATGTGCCAAAGTGGAGGTGTTGAAGCACCACTGAGGTAGGCGTCCGTGTCGCAAGCTATCACAATCGGGCTGGATATCGCCAAGACCGTTTTCCATGCGCACGGCGCTGACGAGCGTGGCGTCATGGTGTTCAGCCGCAAGCTCAGCCGGGCGGAGCTGCTCGACTTCTTCGCGAAGCAGCCGGCGTGCCTGGTCGCGATGGAGGCGTGCAGCGGTGCGCATCACTGGGCGCGTGAGTTGCGGGCGATGGGGCATGAGGTTCGGCTCATCCCGCCGGCCTACGTCAAGCCGTTCGTGAGCGGCATAAGAACGATGTGGTCGATGCCGAGGCGATCTGCGAGGCTGTGCAGCGGCCGGGCATGCGCTTCGTGGCGGTCAAGAGCGAGGAGCAGCAGGCGGCCGGCATGGTGTTCCGCACCCGCGATCTCGTCGTTCGGCAGCGAACGCAGTTGGTCAACGCATTGCGTGGCCACAACGGCAGGATGAAGTGGCCGATCAGCACGAACCGCAGGATGCCGAGCAGCAGCTGGCTGACCGGCCCCGCGCGCGCCAGTGCGAACCAAAGCAGTGGCGTGAGGACCAGCGTGCCCAGCAGAGCGACGAGCATCGCTGCGTAACCACATCCCCCTTCGACACAGGAGCCGAAGACGGTCGGGTCGATCGCCTCTGCGACGGCCGTGCCCGCCCGCACGATGACGAAGCCGAGCAGCAGGGACGCTAGGATTCTCATGTCCTCGATGGCTGACGACGATGTCAAAACCGGTCAAGTTCGGTCCATTGTTGCCCGGACGGGCCCGTAATGGCAGGATCGGGGGTAATGATCCGCTCCATGCCCCTCCTGGTGCTCATCATCTTGGCGCTGGCCGTGCCGCCCGCCGACAGCCTGTTTGTCGGCTGCAATTATGTGATCGCGTCGGAAGCGGACTTCCTCGACGCTGCACGCGGCGCATCCGGTATGGTGGCGGACGCCGGCCGCGACATCGCCGGCCTGACTGCCGTGATCGTGCCGCCGCAATAGGCTCACGTGCAGGATAATCGCATGACCGATGGCCATTTTGACCTCGCTAACCATTATGCCGACCGCGTCTTGGCTCTAGTCGGCCATTGTCCCGTCGGCCAATCGCTGAAGGCGCGTGATAACAACCGGATCGCGGAGTGCACGCGCACGCGCAATGGAGCGGAGCTGAGCCTGAAGATAGCATTACGCTGCGACGTGCTGGGCCATGCGCTGCTCCATGCCCGCTTTCGGCTGCGCCTGCCGCCGAAGGGCGAGGCGAGCATCACGCTCCACCATCAGGCGGGGCGGCGCGAAACCGAGGATCTGACCGCCCGGCAGGAGAAGTATCTTTCCGCGCTGATGCTCTGGGCCGAGCAGGTGCTGCCCGCGGCAGAGCCGGTGGCGAAGGCCGCACGGATACCAGCGTGGCAGAAGCAGTTCGCCGAGCTCCACCATCTCCTGTCAGGCCTATCGGTCGCGGCCGCGCGCAGGCGGCTGCGCGACGGGTTCTTCGTGGATCAGGGAGACTCGCCGGAAACGGCGCGGATGGGGGCGTTTCTCGAAGTCCTGCGCGACGAAGGTTGGGTCGCTCTGGTCGACTGGAACGAAGACACGGTCGACGACATGATCCTCGATCTCGCCGCATGTCGCATGCGCCCGTCGGGGCCGATCGATCGCGCTGCGGTCGCAGCCGCCGGTTATGACGTCGTCAAGATGGGTGACGGCAGCGACGGTTTGATATTCGCGATCGTCGCTCGCGACGACGTGTCGGCGGTCGAGCACCTAGTCGCGAATCTCGCCCCAGACATCACCATCATACGCTGACCGACCGCCGCGGGAGGGATTTCCAGTCGTCAGCCGTACGGTTGCTCGGCGGATGCGCGAGATGGGCGGAGCAGCCCAAGGTTCTGGCAATGCGCTGCATCGTTGGAATGGCTGCGAAGGGCTGGCGGGGGTGATCCGGGGTAAGCCGGTGCGCACCACCGTCAGCGACAAAGCGGCGCCGTGACCGCTTCGATCACGTCAATCGGAGATTCTACGCGCCGGCACCGAACATGCTGTGGGTGTCGAGCTTCATTTTCGTTTAACGGCGGCCTCTTGCCGTGCTGGACTTATCCCCTTGTCATTGGGGAATGGACTACGGCCGCTGGCGACTGCCACGGAATTACGCAGCGTGATGATGTCACCACGTTCACCCATCCTTGTGGCGACCGGATCGGCCGTTCGGAAGACCGGGTGGATGGAGCGTTAGGAGTGCCTCAGGGACGTTGATATCGGCCGCTACGCTGGGCCGCGATACCCACCCCATGCGATTCGCCGCGCCTTTCGGGGATCGTTTTCGTCTCGGTCGCGGGCATCGAAGACATGCGTAACCCGGTTTGCCGCATCGTATCGCCGCCATGCGGGAGAATTGCCCTGTGCAAAATCCAGGAAGGCCCGCTGGAAGCGTTGGCTCACCATTCTGGAGCGCCGCCAGCGGAAGAGATCGAGGCGACCCAGTTCCCCCTCGCCGGTGGTGCCGAACACCATCGGAAGATCGAGGCCGTGCGTGGCTTCCCCGAACAACAAGCGCGTCAGGGGCGTGGCGTAATCGAATCGATAGACCCAGCAATCGGCAAACCGCGCATGTCCCTCCGCGATCAGGATGGCTGGCAGCCAGAAATTGAGGTCTCCGGCGATATCGATAGCGGTACGCGGCGACGGATACCCGGGATAGGCCGCCGCGATGCGGGTGCGCAGCGCAGGCGCTTCGCATGCAAACATTGCCTCCAGCCGGTTCACCCGGCTGCAGAGCACGGGCAGGGCCTTGTCCAGCATGGCGCCTTCGCGCGACATGGTACCGATCACCAAAGGGACAGGATGGGCGGTGCCGTCCCGAAAGGCGTCGATAGGATGCTGCGGTAGGAATTCACCGTCGATCACCGGGGAACTCGGCAGAAAACCAGGGTACCGGTCTGGCGCGACGTCGTAGAAGAAGCGCGCGGCCACCGCGTTCAAGTCTTCCGCCGGCAGGTGCCGGAGTGCACGCGCCGCCGCGTCCTTGTCCTCCGGATCGATGCCCAGCATCGTCAGAAGCTTGCGGGCGAACTGCTGGTGTCGCTCCGGCCCATAGACGCTGATGCCGGCAGCGCTCATCGCGAATGCGCGGTGGAACAGGCCCCGTGCTGCGGGAACACACATCAGCGTAACCACCGACATCGCCCCCGCAGACTGCCCTACGATCGTGACGTTGCCGGGATCGCCGCCAAAGGCGTGGATATTCTCCCGCACCCAGGTGAGCGCAGTCACTTGGTCGCGCAGTCCGGGATTGCTGTCGATCGGGTAAGCGTCGGTCGACCAGCCACTGAAATCTGAAAAGCCGAAAATGCCGACACGGTAGTTGAAGCTGACGAAGACGACATCCCCGTGGTCGACGAGATGCTGGCCGCGATAGAGCGGCGCGCGGCTCCCACCCAACGAGAAGCCGCCGCCATAAATCCAGACCACGACCGGCCGCGGACTTTTACGGGCGTCGAGCGGCGCCGAGACGTTGATGCTCAGGCAGTCCTCGTCCATCGGTGTCGCTGCTCCCGCGCCGCCGATCGCTTCGAAACCGCGCTTCTGCATGGGGAGCGGTCCGAATACCCGCGCATCGCGGATACCCTGCCAAGGCGCTGGTGGGCGCGGCCCCCGGAACCGCAGATCGCCGATCGGTGGCGCGGCAAAGGGGATACCGCGCCAGGTGCGGACGCCGTCTTCAACGACGCCGCGTACCACGCCGGATCGGGTCTCGACGAGAAGATCGGAGGAATTCGTCGGGTCAATCGACATCTCGGGCACCTTGAATCGGTCGATCTGCGCATTCGGGGCGGGCGAGGCTGTGCAGGGCAGCCTCGCCGCTTCGGTCAGGCCGGCAACCGAAGGATCGGTTTGATCGTCTTCCCGCTCTCGCTGTCGGCGACCGCCTGATTGATGTCTGCAAAGTCGTAGAATTTGACCAGCCGGTCGAACGGGAACCGCCCCTGGGCGTGGAGCGCGATGAGTTCCGGGATGAAGACCTGCGGCACCGCGTCCCCCTCCACGATGCCCATGATCCGCTTGCCCGGCACCATCACCATATTCACGTCGAAGTTGGCTTCGGTGCCGAGCTTTGGGGCACCGACGATCCCGCAGGTCCCCAGGATGGCGAGAGCATCGATTGCCTGGCGCAGAACATCCGGCCGGCCGCTGCTCTCGAGCGTGAAATCGGCGCCGCCGCCGGTGATATCCTGGATCGCAGCCACCGGGTCTGTTTCCCGGCTGTTGACGATGTGGGTAGCGCCGAGTTCTCTCGCCAGTTCCAGCCGGCTCGGCGTCACGTCGACCGCGATGATCTGCGTCGCCCCGGCGACACGCGCGGCCATGATCGCGCTGAGGCCCACCGCGCCCGAGCCGAAAGCGGCAAAACTGGCACCGGCCGGCACCTTCATCGCGCGGAGCACGGCTCCCGCGCCGGTCTGGATGCCGCAGCCCAGCGGACCTAGCAGTTCCAGCGGCGCGTCCTTCGCGACTTTGACGACGTTGCGTTCCTGCGCGATCGCAAAGCTGCCGAACGACGACTGACCGAAGAAATGATCATGCAGCACATGCCCATGGGCATCGCAGGTGGCCGTTGAGCCGTCCTTCCGCCCGCCGCCGAAGTTCAACCCGAAGAACTCGGCGCAATGCGCGGGGTGCCCGGAGAGGCACGGATGGCAGACACCGCACGAAGCGAAGCTGAGGACGACATGGTCCCCCGGTGCGACCGCGGTCACGCCGGCACCAATCGCTTCGACCACGCCCGATCCCTCATGACCGAGCACTGCGGGGAGCGGCACCGGATAATATTGGTCGCGCACGATGATATCGGTGTGGCAGACGCCCACCGCGACGATCCGGACCAGCACTTCGCCTGGGCGAGGCGCGGCGATCTTCGCGGTCTCGATCGCGAAGGGAGCGCCCTGCGCGCGGGTTACGGCGGCGGTGATTTCACGCAATTCGGTCATCGTCATCTCCTGGAAGTTTTGTCCCGTTTTCGGGGCGATCAGAACGGATAGGCGGGGGCGGCGCCCTTCACGGTCAGCCACTGCCAATGCGTGAATTCCTCCCAATTGGCCGGGCCGCCGATCGACGAACCGTTGCCGGAGGCGCCGACGCCGCCAAAGGGGTTGACCACCTCGTCGTTCACGGTCTGATCGTTGATGTGGACCAGCCCGGCGCGGAGCCGCTCGCCGATCGCCATGGCGCGACCGACGTCGTTCGAGATCACCGCTGCGGACAGGCCATAGTCGGTGTCGTTGGCCATCGCGATCGCCTGTTCGTCGGTATCGAAGGGAACCAGCACGGCGACCGGCCCGAAAATCTCCTCGTCGAACGCCGCCATGCCGGGCAGCACGCCCTCCAGCACGGTAGGCGCCATGCAAAGCCCGTCGACCGTGCCGCCCGCCGCCACCCGCGCTCCCGACGCGACGCTGCGCTCGAGGATCTCGCGGGCATGGTCGAGCTGCGACCGGTTGATGAGGGGACCGACCGCGACCGCGTCGGACATCGGGTCGCCCGCCGGGAGTGCCCGCGCCTTCTCGACCAGCCTGGCCGCGAAGGCATCGAAGATCGCGCGATGGACGAGGATCCGCCCGGTCGTCATGCAGATCTGCCCCTGGTGCAGCCAGGCCCCCCATGCGGCGTTGCGCGCGGCCAGATCGAGGTCGGCATCGTCGAGGACGATGAGGGCGTTCTTTCCGCCGAGTTCCAGCGAAACCTTCTTGAGATGCCGGCTCGCTACCTCACCCACCTTGCGCCCGGCGCCGGTCGATCCGGTGAACTGGATCATCGCAACATTGGGATCCTCGCACAGCGCTGCCCCCGCTGGTCCGCCACCTGGGAGTACCGCGAGCAGGCCGGCCGGCAGCCCGGCCAGCTCGAACAGGCGCGCGATCACATAGCCTCCGCACACCGCCGTGCGCGGGTCGGGCTTGAGCACCACCGCATTGCCGACGGCGAGGGCCGGCGCCACCGCCCGCATCGCAAGGTAGAGCGGGAAATTGAACGGTGCGATCACGCCGACCACGCCAAGCGGACGACGCCGGGCGAGGCTCAGACGCCCCGCTTCGCTGGGCAGGACGAGCCCCTGCGCCTGATGGGGCATCGCACCGGCCAGTTCGATCGCCTTGACCGTGATCGACAGCTCGAATTCGGCCTTGGCGCGCACGGAGCCGCTTTCGCGCATGATCCAGGTAACGATCGCGTCCCAGTGTGCGCGGGCGAGCGCGGCGGCCTTCGGGAAGATGCTCGCGCGCGCATCCGGGGCGGCGGCGGCCCAACCCGCCTGCGCGGCGCGTGCCGTCGCCGTCGTGCGAGCGACGATGGCCGCATCCGCCGAGCCGGCGCGTGCCAGCACTGCGCCGGTCGCAGGTTCGATCACATCGTAGATTTCGTCCGCCTTCACCCAGCCACCGTCGAACAGGCGGCCGTCAAGATGTCCATCGTCGAACAGGGACGTCATATCACTCTCCACTGGTATCTTTGAGATGATCGAGCAGCGCGGCCGTGAAGGCTTCGGGCCGCTCGAGATTGGACAGATGTGCCGCATCGAGCATCACGCAGGTCGCGCGCGGGATGCCTTCGAGCAGCGCAGTCGTTTGCACCGGAGGCGTCGCCGGATCGCGCGTGCCGCCGATCACCAGCGTGGGCGTGCGGATCAGCCCCAGCAGCGGGCGCATGTCCATGTCGCGGATTGCCGCGCAGCAGCCGGCATACCCCTCCGGATCGGTGGCGTGCAGCGTCGCCAGGATGGCCGCGATATTGGCCGGATCGGCGCGGAAGTCCGGGGTGAACCAGCGTTCGACCACGGCGTCCGCGATCGCCGCCATGCCTTGGCTGCGCACGGCCGCGATCCGTGCATCCCACGCCGTGGCCGGGCCCATGCACGGCGCGCTGTTGGCGATGACGAGTCGGCTGAGCCTGCCCGCCGCCTGAACCCCCAGCCACTGCGCCGTCATGCCGCCGAGCGAGAGGCCGCAAAAGGCGAACCGGTCGAGCCCCAGGGCGTCGGCGAGTTCGAGCACGTCGCGACCCAGCCGGTCGAGCCCATAGCCACCCTTCGGTGCGTCCGACGCACCATGTCCGCGCGTATCGTAGCGGATCACATGGAAACGCTGCACCAGCGCCTCCATCTGCGGCGCCCACATCGTGCGATCGGTGCCGAGCGAGTTGGACAGGATCAGCGCCGGCTTGGCCGGATTGCCATCGCTGGTCCACGCGAGGCGACAGCCGTCGCCCAGCCCGAGGTGCTGCGCGCTCACAACCGCTCGACCGCCAGCGCCAGGCCTTGGCCGACGCCAACGCACAGCGTCGCCAGCCCCAACTTGCCGCCCGAGGCTTCGAGCTGGTGCACCAGCGTCATGGCAAGGCGCGCGCCCGACATGCCGAGCGGATGCCCCAGCGCGATGGCGCCCCCGTTCGGATTGACGCGAGGGTCGTCGTCCGCCAGCCCCAATCCGCGCAGCACCGCAAGCCCTTGCGCGGCGAAGGCTTCGTTCAACTCGATCGCGTCGATCGCCGCCAGGGACAGTCCGAGCCTGGCCAGGAGCTTCTGCGTCGCGGGCACGGGGCCGATGCCCATGATCCGCGGCGGGACGCCTGCGCTCGCCATGCCCAGGATGCGCGCACGCGGCGTAAGGCCATGGTCCCGTACCGCCATCTCGCTGGCGATGATCATCGCCGCCGCACCGTCGTTCACGCCCGAAGCATTGCCTGCCGTCACCGTTCCGTCGGCACGGACCACGGGGCGGAGCCTAGACAGCGTGTCGATCGTGGTGTCCGCGCGGGGATGCTCGTCGGTGTCGACCCGGGTCTCGCGGCCCTTGCGGTCGGTGACCGTCACTGCCACGATTTCGTCCGCGAAGAAGCCGGCGGCCTGTGCCGCTGCGGCCCGCTGCTGGCTGCGCAGCGCGAACAGATCCTGATCCGCCCGCGAGACGGCGAAGTCGGTGGCGACATTCTCGCCGGTCTCGGGCATCGAATCGACGCCATATCGCGCCTGCATCCGCCGGTTGACGAACCGCCAGCCGATGGTCGTGTCGTGGATCTCCGCCTGTCGCGAGAAGCCGCTTTCAGCCTTGGCCAGGACGAACGGCGCGCGGCTCATGCTCTCCACGCCGCCCGCGATCAGCAGGTCGGCCTCACCCGCCCGGATCGCACGCGCGGCGGTGCCGATCGCGTCCAGGCCGGAGGCGCACAGGCGATTGATCGTTGCGCCGCCCACCGTTTCGGGCAGCCCGGCAAGCAGCGCCGCCATGCGCGCGACGTTCCTATTGTCTTCCCCGGACTGGTTTGCACAGCCCAGGATCACGTCGTCGAACGCTGCGGGATCGATGGCGGCGTGCTCGATCAGCGCGGTGATCGGCATCGCGGCGAGATCGTCGGCCCGGATGGACGATAGCGCACCCGCATAACGTCCGATCGGCGTCCGGCGCGCATCGCATAGGAACGCCGCCCTCACAGCGCGGGCTCCGGCGTGAGCCCGACCCATAGCGGTGCCGCGGTCTTCGCGGAAATCTCCTCGACCGTGATGCCCGGCGCCACCTCGGTCAGGGTCAGTCTACCCTGTCGCCGATCCACCTCCAGGACGCCCAGGTCGGTGATGATCAGGTCGACGCAGGCGCGGCCGGTCAACGGCAGGGTGCAGCGTTCGAGGATCTTCGGCGTGCCGTCTTTCGCGACATGGTCCATCACCACCACAACGCGGCGAACACCGGCGACCAGGTCCATCGCGCCGCCCATGCCCTTCACCATCTTGCCCGGGATCGTCCAGTTGGCGAGATCGCCGTTGGCCGCTACTTCCATCGCGCCGAGCACTGCCATGTCGATATGGCCGCCGCGGATCATCGCGAAACTGTCCGCCGAGGAAAAGAAGCTGGAGGTCGGCAGTGCTGTTACGGTCTGCTTGCCGGCATTGATCAGGTCAGGATCCTGTTCGCCGGCATAGGGGAAGGGGCCGATGCCCAGCATCCCGTTCTCGCTCTGCAGCGTCACGGTGATCCCGGCAGGCACATGATTGGCCACCAGCGTCGGGATGCCGATACCGAGATTGACGTAGTAGCCGTCCTTCAGTTCGCGCGCGGCCCGCGCCGCCATCGCATCGCGGGTCCAGCCGTTCGTGTCGCCGGGCATCAGGCATCCTCCCTTTCGCGCGTGGTCAGCTTCTCGATCCGCTTCTCGTTGATCGTCGCGCGGACGATGCGATCGACGTAAATTCCGGGCGTGTGGATGCAATCGGGATCAAAGCTGCCCTCGGGCACGATCTCCTCCACCTCGGCGACGGTCACGCGGCCAGCCGTCGCCATGTTCGGATTGAAGTTGCGCGCGGTTTTTCGGAACATCAGATTGCCTGCCGGATCGGCGCGCCACGCCTTGACGATCGAAAGGTCGGCCCGGAGCCAGGTCTCCCGCACATACTCCTCGCCCTCGAACGTCTCGACGGGCTTGCCTTCGGCGACGACGGTGCCGACGCCCGTGCGCGTATAGAAGGCAGGAATGCCCGCGCCGCCGGCGCGGATGCGTTCGGCCAGCGTGCCCTGCGGGGTCAGCTCCAGCTCCAGGTCGCCGGAGAGATATTGCTGCTCGAACAGCTTGTTCTCGCCCACATAGGACGAGATCATCTTGCGGATCTGCCGGCTTTCCAGCAGCATCCACAGCCCGAACCCGTCGGCGCCGGCATTGTTGGAGATGACCGTCAGCTGCCGGACCCCCGATGCACGGATGACGGGAATCAGGCTCTCGGGATTGCCCGAAAGGCCGAAGCCGCCGGACATGATCGTCATGCCGTCGAACAGCAGCCCCTCCAACGCGGCGGCCGGGCTGTCATAGATTTTGCTGGTCATAATTCGATCCGTTAGCCGAGATCGCCGCCCGCGACGGGCAGCACCGTTCCGGTGATGTACGAAGCCTCGTCCGAGGCGAGGAACAGGATTGGCGCGACCTGCTCCGCGATGGTGCCGTAGCGCTTGAGCAGCGCCGACTGCGTAACCTGCTCGACAACCTGTTCCATCCAGGCCTGTTCCAGCGCGGTATCCCCTTCGGGATTGCGCGGTACCCGGCGCGGCGGCGCCTCGGTCCCGCCCGGGGCGGTGGCGACGACGCGGATGTTGCGCGCGGCATATTCCATCGCGAGGCTTTGGGTCAGCGCGTTCACCCCGCCCTTGGCCGCCGAATAGGGCCCGCGGTGAATGCCGCGCGTCGCGTTGGACGAAATGTTGACGATCGTACCTCGGCCGCGCGCCAGCAGATGCGGCAGCGCTGCGTGGCAGCACCACAAGGTGGGCATTAGCGAACGGCGGATCTCCGCCTCGATCTGTTCGGGCTCGAACGCATCGAAGGGCCGCATCCGGATCGCCCCGCCGACGCCGTTGATGAGAATGTCGAGCTGGCCGAAACGGGCGACCGCCTCCGCGATCGCCGCCGATGCGCCGTGATGGGTCTCGAGATCGGCGACGAAGCCGGCCGCGTCGCCCGGGGCGCCGGCTGCGACCTCGTCGATGAAGGGCGCGCGGTCGACGAACAGCACGCGCCCCCCTTCCGCTGCCGCTCGCTCGGCGACGGAGCGGCCGATGCCCTGCGCGGCGCCGGTCACCACAAGCACCTTGCCGACGAAGCGTCCCGGTTCGCTCATGCCGGTACCGCTTCGCTGGGGGCGAATTTCTCGTAGCGGAAATGGGCAGGGGTCACGCCCCGGTCGCGGAGCGCTGCGCGGACCACCTCCACCATCGCCGGGGGACCACAGAGATAGACGTCGCACGCCGCGATATCGAAGGGCACGTCATCGAGATGGTCCGTGACATAGCCGCTGCGCGGATAGGTGGCACCGGGGCCGCTCACGCAGGCGGTCCAGCGGAAACTCTGCAGCCGCGTCGCCAGCCTGTCGAGCCGATCGGTTTCGACGAGATCCTGGTCCTGGGTAACCCCATAGACCAGGTGGACGGGCCAGTCGCAGCCGCGATCCACCAGCACCTCCAGCATCGACAGGATCGGCGCCAGGCCCGTGCCGCCGGCGAGCATCAGTACTGGACGCTCGGCCTTGCGCAGGAAGAAGCTGCCAAGCGGACCCGTCATCGACACCCGATCGCCGGCACGCGCCTGTTCGACGAGCCAGCGGCTCATCCGGCCACCGGGCACGTTGCGGATCAGGAACTGCGCCTCGGTGGCGCCTGGCTTCGAACTGAACGAATAGGACCGCGTCTCCGCGGTGCCGGGGATCTGGAGATTGACATACTGGCCCGGCAGGAAGTCGAGCGTCGCCGGGGTATCGAGTGCGACCGTGAGCAGGATCGTGCTGTCGGATACGCGTTCAACTGCGCCGACCGTCCCGGCATGTGTCGCGGGCGTCAGCTTGCATGCCCCCGACGGCACCGGCACCGCGACGATGCAGTCGGATTCCGGCACCATCTGGCAGGTCAGCACGATCCCTTGATCGGCTTCTTCGGCGCTCAGCGCTTCCTCGATATACTCGTCGCCGAGATCGTAGCGCCCCTGCTCGCAGTGGCATTTGCAGGTACCGCAAACCCCGTCCGAACAGTCCATCGGCAAGTTCACTTTCTGCCGATAGGCGGCGTCCAGCACGGTCTCGCCCGGGTTGCAGTCGATGATGCGGGTGGCGCCATCCTCGAAGGTGAGCGCGATGCGATAGGTCATTCCAGCCTCTCCGGGCCAGCGTCGCGGATCACAGGTGATAAATGTCCACGACCTGGTGAATATAATCGTTTTTCAGCACCACCTTCTTGGCGGTGATGACCGGTACCTCGCCCGTCACGTCCAGCGTGTAGAAAGAGGTTCCGAAGAACTGGCTCGTCGTCGCGTAGCGATGACTGAGCGTGTGCCAGTTGAAGCGAAGATCGATCGCGCCGTCCCGCTGGTCCAGCAATTCGACATTGGCGATCATATGGCAGGTCCGCGGTTCCGGCGTGCTCGCGCCCGATCGTTCGGTCTTGATGCGGAAGACGCGGTCCTCCAGCCCCTGGCGATTGGGGTAGTAGATCAGCGAAATGTGCTGCTGCGGGTCCTCGACCAGTTGGTCGTCGTCGTCCCAGGCAGGCATCCAGAAGGTCGCGTCCGGGGCATAGCAGTCGAGCCATGCGTCCCAGTCGCGATCGTCCAGCAGCCGGGCCTCCCGGTGGAGGAAGGCGAGCACGTCTTCGCGGGCGATCGGGCGGGCGAGCAGCGCGCTCATGCCACGGCCCTCAGGCTGGCGGCAGGCGACACCGCTGCGCCATCGCCGCCGCCGCCGCCTTCGGCTTCGATCGCGGCGAGGAGCGTCTTCGCCCAATATTCGTGTTGCCGCACGAACAGGCCCTCGTCCTCGCTGCGTTCGCCGCTGAGGATCGGTTCCAGACCCATGGCCCGGGCATTGTCATCCGGACCGTCGATCCAGCGTGTTGCACCGCGGCTCAGGTCGTTCCACAAGTCCCCAGCGCCGGTATAGGCGGTCTGGCAGGCGCGGAACTCCTCCAGATCATCCGGCGTGCCCATGCCGCTGACGTTGAAGAAATCCTCATACTGGCGCAGCCGCAGGGCGCGCTCGGCGGCACTTTCGCCCTTGGGCGCGAAGCAGTAGATCGTCACTTCGGTGCGATCGACGCTGATGGGCCGCACCACCCGGATCTGGGTGGAGAATTGATCCATCAGGTAGACATTCGGATAAAGGCACAGATTCCGCGTTTGCTCGACGACGAACGCGGCACGGGCTTCGCCCAGCCGCGCGGCGAGCGATTCGCGATGGGCATGGATCGGCCGCACTTCCGGATTGAGCAGCCGCGTCCAGAGCAGGATATGGCCATTCTCGAAGCCATAGACTCCGCCCACGCTCTTCGACCATCCGTTGGCGTCCACCGTGCGGGTGCCTGCAGCGTCGTAGTCGCGATGCGCCATGGTGGCCGCATAGTTCCAGTGGACCGTGCTGACGTGATATCCGTCAGCGCCGTTCTCGATCTGGAGCTTCCAGTTGCCGTCATAGACATAGGTCGAGTTGCCGCGGAGCACTTCGATCCCGTCCGGTGCCTGGTCGACGATCTGATCGATGATGGTCCGCGTAGCGCCGAGATATTCGGCGAGCGGCTGCACCTCGGTGCGCAGGCTGCCGAACAGAAAGCCGCGATAACTTTCGAAGCGCGCGACCCGTGTCAGGTCGTGCAGCCCGCCGGTATCGAAGGCATCGGGATAGCCGCCGCTCTTGCCGTCCTTCACCTTGAGCAACCGGCCGGTATTGCTGAAGGTCCAGCCGTGGAAGGGGCAGGTGAAGCTGCCCTTGTTGCCGTGCTTGCGACGACACAGCGTCGCGCCGCGATGGGCACAGGCATTGACGAACGCGTGTAGTTCCCCGCCCTTGTCGCGGGTTACGATGATCGGCGTACGCCCGATCCAGGTCGTGAAATAGTCGTTCGGTTCGGGGATCTGGCTTTCATGGGCCAGATATACCCAGTTGCCCTCGAAGATGTGCTTCATCTCCAGATCGAAGAGGGCCGGGTCCGTGAAGACGTCGCGGCGACAGCGAAACAGCCCGGCCTCGGGGTCGTCGATGACGGCGCCCGCAATGCGTTCGGCAAGGGTGGAAGTCACGATCATGCTCCTCTCAGGCCAGCACGGGTTCGGCATCGGCGCGACGGCGGGCCGAAAGCTGCTCGTCCGCGGCCGCAACGGCACGCTGGAGGTGGAAATCGAAGGCGATGTACGCGCTGTCGCCCTGGCGCTGCGGGACGGGCAGCAGCCCCTCGCGGGTACCGAAGGCGAAGTCGTCCTTGGCGAACGGATCGTCGCCGAAGTTGATCTGCGTCGTCAGCGTGCGATAGCCCGGCGCTTCGATGAAGAAATGGACGTGGGCAGGGCGGTTGCCGTGGCGGCCCAGTGCCCGCATCAGCACGTCGGTCGCGCCGCCAGGCGGGACGCTGTAGCCGTTCGGCATCCGCGAATGGAAGCTGTAGCGCCCGTCCGGCCCCAATTGGATGCGGGCGCGGTTGTTGAACGGCGTCTGCTCGCCGGTCGGGTCGAAATGCGAATACCACCCCTTGGAATTCGCGTGCCAGACATGCAGGATCGCCCCGGGTACCGGCTCGCCGTCCGGTCCGACGACACGGCCGCTCATGTAGAGTGCGCCGGTATCGTCCGGATCCTTGCTCAGGTTGACATCGCCTTCCACCAGCGGCGCCCCTGCGACATAGAGCGGCCCTTCGATCGTGCGCGGCGTGCCGCCAGTCAGCCCAGCCTCGGCATCCTTGGCGTCCATGACGAGGTCGAGAAAATGCTCCAGCCCGGTGCCCGCGACGAGCAGACCGAATTCGTCCGCGCCCTGCTGAAGAAAGGTGACCGCCCGCCAGAATTCGCTTTCGCTCACATCGTGCCGGGTGATGATCGCACCGGCAGCTTCGAGGATGTCGCGCATGATTGCCTTCACCCGCGGCGACCCGCCGGGGCTGGCGGTGCCCGCCGCCGTTTCGAACAGGGCCTGGACCTCCGGGGTCTTGACGAAACTTGCGTCCATTTCTCTCTCTCCTTGTCTTCCGGTGCCTGGGGCGCCCGTCGTTCCTTCGCGGATCAGCGATCGTCGTCGTGCATCAAGGACGGATGGCGGCAGAGCGCCGTCACGCGGATCGTCATGAAGGGGTAGAGCGGCAGCCCGATCAGCAGATCGTGCAGGTGCGCATTGCTCTCGACGTCAAAGATGCTGATGTTCGCGTAGCGACCGACCACGCGCCAGATATGGCGCCAAGTTCCGGCGCGCTGCAGTTCCTGGAACCGCGCCTTCTCCGCCTCCTTCAGCCGCTGCGCCTCGGCGGGGTCGAACCCGAGCGGGATCGCGACGTCCATTTCGACTTGGAACAGCATCAGCGCGACCCTCCAACGACGTGGAGCGAAGAGGTTCGATCGCGGCGGAAGCGGGCGAGCCTGTCCGCATCGATCGCGACGCCGAGACCCGGTCCGTCGGGAATGCGCAGCGCGAAATCGGCATAGGTCAACGGCACTTCCAGGATTTCCTCGGTAAGCAGCAGCGGCCCGAATAGCTCCGTCCCCCAGGACAGGCGTGGCAGCGTGGCGAACAGCTGCGCGGAGGCGGCCGTGCCCACGCCGGCCTCCAGCATCGTGCCGCCGTACAGGCCGACGCCCGCAGCATCGGCGATCGCCGCCACTTCCCGCGCCGGAAGCAACCCGCCGGATTGCGCGATCTTGAGCGCAAAGACGCGGGCGCCGGCGTGGGTGGCAATCGCGAAGGCCGAGCGCGGCCCGTGCAATGCCTCGTCCGCCATCAACGGAACCGAATGGCGTGCGGAAAGGCGTGCCATCGCCGCCAGCGCATCCCGCGCGATCGGTTGCTCGACGAGATCGCATCCCGCTTCGGCGAGCAGCGCCATGCCCAAGTCGGCCTGCGTCTCGTCCCAACCCTGGTTGACGTCGACACGCACGCTGCCGCGATCGCCGATCGCGCGCTTGATGGCGGCCACATGCGCCACGTCCGCGCGCACGTCGCGCTTGCCGATCTTGAGCTTGAAGATGTTGTGGCGCCGCGCGGCGATCATCGCTTCGGCTTCCTCGATGTCGCGCCCCGTGTCGCCGCTGGCCAGCGTCCAGGCGACGGGCAGGCTGTCGCGCAGGCGGCCGCCGCTGATCAACGCCGAAACCGGAATGCCTAGCCGCTTGCCTGCCGCATCGAGCAGCGCGCTTTCCACCGCGCTCTTGGCAATGCGGTTGCCGACGACATGCCGCCCGATCGCGGCCATGGTTTCCGCCACGCGAGACAGATCGCAGCTGGCCAGCACGGGCGCGATATAGGTATCGATGGCAAGCTTGATGCCCTCTGCGCTTTCGTCGCCATAGCTGAGGCCGCCGATCGTCGTGCCTTCGCCGATGCCCTCGATCCCATCCGCCGTCCGGATGCGGACCAGCACGATCGTCTGGCTGTGCATCGTCGCCATCGCCAGCACATGCGGGCGGATCGTCGGCAGATCGACGAGAATGGCTTCGATCGACTCAAGAGCAAGCTTCACATGCGTTTCCCGTACCGCGCGTTCGATGTGGACGAGGTAGGTGGTGAAAGAGGCGGAGCCAAAGACTATTGCAGTCTTCACATGATACCTATTAGGTATGATCGGATGATGGACCTTCGCCAGCTCCGCTACTTCGTTGCTGTCGCCGAAGAGCGGAACTTCACCCGCGCGGCAGAGCGGCTGCACATCGCGCAGCCACCGCTAAGCCGGCAGATCCAGCAGCTTGAGGCCGAAATCGGCGCCCCGCTATTCGACCGCGCGGCGCGGCCCTTGCGGCTTACCGCGGTCGGGCGGCTGGTCTTCGAACAGGCCACGCAACTGCTGGGAAGAATGGGCGAAATGCGCGATATGGTGGCGCGCGCGGTGAAGGCCGAGCAACGTCGCTTCGCGATCGGCTTCGTAGCGTCCACCATCTATGCGCGACTGCCCCCGCTGATCCGCGAGTTCCGCCGGAGAGCGCCGCACGTGGACCTGTCGCTCGGAGAACTGGTCAGCCTCGATCAAATCGCTGCTCTCAAGGAGGGGCGGATCGACGTCGGCTTCGGCCGGATCCGGTTCGAGGATGACGCCGTGCGGCGGATCGTACTGCGCGAGGAGCGGCTGGTCGTGGCGGTTCCATCCGGGCACCCGCTAGCAACCGCGACCTCGCCCTTGTCTTTCGAAGTGCTGTCTGGTGAACCCCTCATTGTCTATCCGCGCCAACCCCGACCCAGTTACGCGGACCAGGTGCTGAGCCTGTTCCGGGACCACGGCATTTCGCCGCGCGTGACCCATGAAGCGCGCGAGTTGCAGATCGCGATCGGATTGGTCGCTGCCGAGGAAGGCCTGTGCATCGTGCCGGAATCGGTGCGGAAGTCGCTGATCGACGGCGTTACCTTCCACGATCTTGCTGAACCCGCGACCTCGCCGATCATCATGAGCCATCGCGCGGAGGACCATACGCCAGAACTCGCGCTCATGGCCGAGATCGTCGCGCGCATGTACAACCGGTGGGACTATCCGGTGCCGGACAAGGTTATGAAACTAGCCGGCTTGAGCGCTGACGCGCTCGCCATGCCGGCTACTCCCACACCTTGAAGGTATCGCAAGGATATCGATACAGTCTTGGACCCGTCAAACCCAGATCCGCAAACTTCACTCCAGGAGCCGACCCATCGGCCGGCCGAAGTGATGCCCGTATGGGCACAAGGGAGAGGAAGATATGAGAATGCCGATCTTGGCGGGCGTAGCGCTTGTCGTCACTTCCCTGCCGACCAGCGCGCAGGCGCAGGAAGCGATCGTTGCGTCGCCAAGCTGGTATGCCCGCGTTGCCCTAGGCAGGATAACGTTCGATGAAAAGGCGAGGGTGCAGGTTGCCGGGCAGCCCCTGGTGGGTGCCGACGGCACGCTTTCGAACAACACGACGATCACCGCGGAATTCGGCTATCATATTGCGCCGCATCTGTCCGTTGCGGCGACGCTAGGCATGCCGCCCGAGACGACTCTCAGTGCAGCAGGCTCCCTGGCCGGCGCCGGGGTGCTGGGAAAGGTTCGCTACGCCCCAGGCAGCTACACGCTGCGCTACCATATCGGCGCGTCCGAAGGGCGGGTGCGCCCCTATGTGGGCGCGGGGGTGAACTGGACGATCATTCTCGAAAACCGCGACGGCCTGCTCCGCAATGTCCGCGCCTCGAATACTGTGGGCCCGGTCGCCATCGGCGGTGTCGACGTGGCGCTCAATCGCCGCTTCGGCGCCTTTCTCAGCGTGATGAAGGTCTACACGAGCACCAACGCACGCTTCGACATGCCCACGCAGGCCGGCCTCGTGCCAGGCGGCGCCCGGCTGCGGATGAACCCCACGCTGTTCCAAGGCGGGTTACAGGTGTCTTTCTAGTCGCCTCGCCCTCCTTCGCCGGGCACCCAGTCAGTGCCCTTGTTGCCCAAGCGCTGCTGAAGGGCGCATCGGATCATCAATCCAGCAGGTAACAGCAGACTCGCGCCAGCCGATACAGCGGGTGCTGATCTGCGTGCTAGCGGGGCAGGTGCCTGCTTCCATCTTCCGGTACAGGGTGGAACGCGTGAGGCCTGTTAGAGCGAGGACAGCCTTGAGCCGGAGGATGCGGTCCGTTGCGTTGGAGTGCATTGCTATTACCTTGCATCGTTCGGGGGTCGGTGGAGGGTTTCGGCGCAAGATGGACCCGAACGGCTTGCCGGCAGAAGGATTTCCTCTGGGGCTGAAATGGCACTGTTCGGTGCAGGCTGGCATATACATCGACTGGGATCGACGGTTGAGCGAACGGTCCGTCTGCCGTCGGGTGTCGCCGACGAGTTTGCAGCGCACCTGAGCCTGCATGGCACAAGTCAGAGACTTTGCGTTCTTGCCCTTCGTTCCCATTATGTTCTAGCTGGCAGCTCGCTGCCGATGCAGCGATTCGACATTATTGGGAGCTTCGGCATGGAGCACGACCTCCAGTTGCGCGCTGCTGCGCGTGCGATCTACGACGCCTGCTATCCGAGCGAGGAATGGGCGCCGTTCGGCTTCGACGAGGCCGAGCGCTTCAGGACCATCCACTATCGCCAGGCGGTCGGCGCGGCGCTGCAGGCGCGCCGGGCTCTGTACGATCGCGCAGTGCAACAGAGCCTGTTCGCCGAGCAGGTGCACGCCTGACGCCCGCGCGATGGATGCGATCGAACAGACCAACTGGCTGGCGCATCGCTGGCCGATCCAACTCGAAACCTTCTCCTATGGCGGATGGCTGATCCATGTGGGCAGGGTCGAGGGGCATCGCCTGGGGCAGGTCAACTCCGCTGCGGAGTTCGAGACCTGGAAGGCGGCGCAGCGGCCGCTGTGCCTGGCGCGCTTCATTGCGGGGCGGCGCGAGCTTCATCCTCCCGCGGTGCTGGTGGTCGCCGGCAAGTACCGCCTGGGCCGTATCCCGCCGGAATTGTGGTGTGGCTATGACGCGACGCTGCTGATGGATGCACCGTCAGCGACGCTCCTGTCCGCCAAGGTGCGCGCGATGTTCCCGGAATGGCCGGCTGCCCTCATCCGGGTGGTGCCGCAGGCGCAGGTGCGGGCGCTCGGCCTGCACCCTGCGCCTGCTGCGGCTGGGCCGCGCCTGCGCTTGGTCGGCTGATATGGCACGTTATGACGATGACGGTGGGCAGGTGCCCCGGACACTGTTCGAGGCTGCGGCGTTCCACCGTTCGGTCCGGGCAGCCTGTGGGGGGTGCGGGCACATCGGCGTCTTTCATGCCGCGGCGCTCTGGCGGCTGTTCGAGCGCAGGCAATGGCCGGGGCGGCTCGCCGAAGTTGGTGCCCGCCTCCGATGTTCGCGATGTGGGCGGCGTGGCACGGCGATCAGCCTGACCCGCGATGCGCCGACGATCACCAGCCTGCCGCTCCCAAGCGATGTCGAATGGCGGCGGGCGGTCAGCCGGTTTCGCGCCTAGAACAGGGCCGCCTGTTCGACAGCGCCCTTGCGCTTCACCCAGGGCTCGTCGGTACGCTCCATGACGATCAGGTCATCGGGGAAGCAGCGCGCCTGGAACCCGAGAATGTCGTCGAAGCTGCCGTGCAGCCAGCGATCATGGTCGTCACGATGGAGCAGCACCGGCATGCGGTCATGCACCGGGCGGATCGCCTCGTTGCAGTCGGTCATCACGCCGGAATAGACCGGACCCCATTCGGCGCTATCCCGCCACAGTCCCGCCCAGGCGAAAAGCGGCGCGTCCTTGACACTGAACCAGGTCCGCGTCTTCGCTCCCTTGGCGCCCTCCGCTTCGGCAAAGCCGGTCAGCGGGATGAGACAGCGCCACTCGGGCTTACGTGCCAGCCCGACCCACATCGGCTTGGTGAGATCCGCGATATTGTTGACCGGCTTCGGCTTGGCACTCGGGCTCATCCCCTTGAGCCGGAGCGGAAAGCCCCAGACCATCGACTGCAGGATGCGCGCGCCCGCTTCCTCGCGCACCACCATGCCGGGATAGCCGGGATAGACTTCCTCACCCGCGTTGGACTGCACCGGGGTATCGACGCCGAAATGCGCGGCGACTTCGGCCGCGCTCTTCCGAAGGTGGTAAAGGTTGCAGATGTGGACGGCCCCTCGCTTGTAGGACACTAGCAGATTTCTGACCCGATTGCTTGCTATCAGATGTCCGGCCTGTTTACGCGAGTTAACCCCGCTGGCCCAGATGGTGTTCGC
>NZ_LXVY01000007.1 GCF_001650735.1 Sphingomonas sp. TDK1
CGCCGCGCACCTCGGCGATGGCGTCGCCATCGCGGCCGCCGCGTGACCCACCCCCTCCACTCCCCCCACGCACGGCCGCCGTCGCCGGTGCGTCTCCGTATCGAGGAACGATGACCATGCGTGCCACCATCAAATTGAAACTCGGTTTAACCTTCGGCGTGCTCGTCGCGCTGCTCCTTGCCGTGGTCGGCGTGGCGAGCACACGGCTCGGCGCCCTGAACCAGGCCACCACGGACGTGATCCACGGCCCTGCCCAGCGCCTAGAACTGGCCCAGACGATCGAGACGAAACTGAGCTTCGTGATCCGCCAGGAGAAGAATCTGGCGATGTCGAACGACGACGAGCAGATGCGCAAGTTCGATGCGGACCTGATGAAGGCGCGTGGCGAGCTGCAGCAGCTGATCGCCAAGGGGGTGTCCGGTGCCACCGAACAGGGCCGGCCGCTCTGGTCCCAGCTCGAAGCCAAGTTCGACGAGTTCGTGCCGGTCAACGACCAGGTGCGTTCGCTCGGCCTGGCGAACAAGAATGTCGAGGCCGCAGCACTGTCGATGGGCAAGTCGCGCGACCTGGCGCAGGCGATGAGCCAGGCGGTGGCGCAGCTCGTCACGCTGTCGAAGCAGCAGATGGACACCGCCGAACGCGAAACCGACGTCGTCTACGCCAATGCCAATACGGCGCTCTACATCGTGTCCGGCGTCGCCTTGCTGATTGCCGTGGGCGCCGCCTGGTGGATCTCGCGGACCGTTTCCAATGGCCTGCGCCAGGTCGGTTCGGCGGTCACCGCCGTTGCCGAAGGCGATCTCAACCAGCGCCTGCAGGTGTCGAGCAACGACGAGATCAAGGATCTGGTCGAGACCGTGAACGGCATGGTCGATCGCCTGCGCGGCGTGATCTCCGATGCGACGCTGGCTTCCACCAATGTCTCGTCGGGCAGCCAGGAACTGTCGTCGAGCGCCGAGCAGGTGTCGCAGGGCGCGACCGAACAGGCCGCCGCCGCCGAACAGGCTTCCGCATCGATGGAAGAGATGGCGGCCAACATCAAGCAGAACGCCGATAATGCCGCGCAGACCGAGAAGATCGCGCGTCAGTCGGCCAAGGATGCCGAAACCAGCGGCGTCGCCGTCGACCGCGCCGTGGGTGCGATGCGCACGATCGCCGAGAAGATCGGCATCGTCCAGGAAATCGCACGCCAGACCGACCTGCTCGCCTTGAACGCCGCTGTGGAAGCAGCCCGCGCCGGCGAACATGGCCGCGGCTTCGCGGTGGTCGCCTCGGAAGTGCGCAAGCTCGCCGAGCGCAGCCAGGGCGCCGCTGCGGAGATCAGCTCGGTCTCGTCGGAAACGGTGAAGGCGGCAGCGGAAGCGGGCGAGATGCTGGGCCGCCTGGTGCCGGACATCCGCCGTACCGCCGAGCTGGTCAGCGAGATCAGCGCCGCGTGCCGCGAGCAGGACATCGGCGCCAGCCAGATCAACGAGGCGATCCAGCAGCTCGACCAGGTGACGCAGCAGAATGCCGGCGCGTCGGAGCAGATTAGCGCGACCTCCGAGGAACTCGCGGCGCAAGCCGAGGAGCTTCAGGCCAGCATCGCCTATTTCCGCGTCGATCAGCAGCAGCGCGCCCGTTCCGCACCGATCGCGGCACGTCGCCCTGCGCCGAAGCCCGCCGCCAGCCCTGCGCGTCGCCACAAGCCCAACAGCGTGGCGGACCAGCAGGCACGCGTCAGTGGCTTCGCGCTCGACCTGACCCAGGGCGGTGCCGACGAGCAGGACGCTGCCTTCGGCCACGCCGCTTAAGCCCCCTCTTCACGCACCAAGGACACATACATGCGTGCTACCATCAAGTTGAAGCTTGGAATCACCTTCGGTGTTCTGATCGTCCTGTTGCTCGCCGTGGTCGGTGTTGCCAATTCACGCCTTTCCACGCTCAATCAGGCGATCAGCGACGTGATCTCCGGGCCGGCACAGCGGCAGGAGACCGCCCAGAGCGTCAGCGGCGGGATCAGCTATATCCTGCGCCAGGAAAAGAACATGGCGCTGACCGAGGATGAGGCGCTCACCCGCAAGTTCGACGCGGAACTGATGAAGGCACGTGAGCAGGTGCAGGCACAGATCGCCAAGGGGATGGCTACCGCCAGCACCCAGGGCAAACCGCTCTGGACGCAGCTGAACACCAAGTTCACCGAGTTCGTACCGGTCAACGACCAGGTCCGCACACTGGCGCTGGCGAACAAGAACAAGGAGGCCGGGGCTATCTCGATCTCCCGTTCGCGTGAGTTGGCGACGGCGATGAGCGATCTGGCCGATCAGCTGGTCGTGATCTCCAAGCAGCAGATGGCGCAGGCCGATCAGGACACCAACGCGCTGTACGCCAGCGCCGCGACCACCTTGTGGGTCGTTGCCGGTCTTGCGCTGCTGATCGCTGTGGCGGGTGCCTTCTGGATCTCCCACATTGTTTCGCAGGGCCTGCGCCGCGTCTCCACTGCGGTCAGCGCCGTCGCGATCGGCGATCTCAGCCAGGAGATTTCGATCAACAGCAACGACGAGATCAAGGACCTGGTCGATACCGTCAACGTCATGGTCGCCAACCTCCGCGTCAGCGCGACGCTGGCCGACCGGATCGCCGACGGCGACCTGACCGTGCAGCACAAGCCGGCCTCCGACAAGGACGTGCTGGGCAACGCGCTGGTACGGATGGTCGAACGCCTGCGCGGCGTTGTTTCGGACTCGACCTTGGCCGCGACGAATGTGTCGTCGGGCAGCCAGGAACTTTCGTCCAGCTCGGAGCAGGTGTCGCAGGGCGCTACCGAGCAGGCTGCTGCAGCCGAGCAGGCATCGGCGGCGATGGAAGAGATGGCCGCCAACATCAAGCAGAACGCCGACAATGCCGCGCAAACCGAGAAGATCGCGCGCCAGTCGGCCAAGGATGCGGAAACCAGCGGTGTCGCGGTCGATCGCGCGGTAGGTGCGATGCGCACGATCGCCGAGAAGATCGGCATCGTCCAGGAAATCGCACGCCAGACCGACCTGCTCGCCCTGAACGCCGCCGTGGAAGCGGCCCGCGCCGGCGAACATGGCCGCGGCTTCGCGGTGGTCGCCTCGGAAGTGCGCAAGCTTGCCGAGCGCAGCCAGGGCGCCGCTGCCGAGATCAGCTCGGTGTCCACCGAAACGGTAAAGGCGGCGGCCGAAGCGGGCGACATGCTGCAGAAGCTGGTGCCCGACATCCGCCGTACCGCCGAGCTGGTCAGCGAGATCAGCGCCGCCTGCCGCGAGCAGGACATCGGCGCCGCGCAGATCAACGAGGCGATCCAGCAGCTCGACCAGGTGACGCAGCAGAATGCCGGCGCATCGGAGCAGATCAGTGCGACCTCCGAGGAACTCGCGGCGCAGGCCGAGGAGCTCCAGGCCAGCATCTCCTATTTCAAGGTCGATGCCGTGCGCGGTGCCGCGCCGCGTGCCGCCGCTCCCGCACGCCGCCCCGCAGCCAAGCCGGCCGCCAAGGCCGCGCCCCGACCCAAGCCGAACAGCGTCGCCGACCAGCAGGCCCGCGTCGCCGGCTTCGCGCTCGATCTGACGCCCGGCGGCCCGGACGATCGCGACGAAGCTTTCGGAGCGGCGGCATGAGCGACGCGGCGGAACTTCAGCTCGTCACCTTCGGGCTGGGCGCGGAAGTCTTCGCCGTGTCCGTTTCGCTGGTGCGCGAAATCCTCGACTATCGCGAGACTTTCCGCATCCCCAACGGGCCCGGTTATCTGCTCGGCCTGACCGACATGCGCGGTCAGGGCGTGCCGACGATCGACTTCCGGCAGCGGCTCGGCCTCTCACCGTTCGAGCCGACGCCGGCCACCCGCATCCTGGTGGTCGACGTGCCGGTAGCCGATCGGGTGCTGATGCTCGGCCTGGTGGTGGACCGTGTGCTGGAGGTGTGCAGCGTCACCACCGACCAGCTCGACGCGGCGCCGGACATCGGCGTGCGCTGGTCTTCGGATTATATCGAGGGCGTTATTAAGCGGTCCGAAGGATTCGTCGTGCTAGTGAACATGGCGAAGATTTTCTCCACCGAAGAAGCGCAGGTGCTCGTCACCCGCGCTGCCGCCTGAGCGTCACGGAGCAGCCCTTGTCCGCAGCACTAGCGCTGGATCCGTCGACCCCCTCCGGGCTCGATTCCATGAGCAAGCGCAATTTCGCACAGCTCGCCGCCTATATCTACGAGGTCTCGGGCATCAAGATGCCCGAGACCAAGAAGACGATGCTGGAAGGTCGGCTTCGTCGTCGCCTGCGGGCGATCGGCGTCGATACGCTCGACCGCTATTGCGAATATGTGTTCAGCGGGGATCATCTCGCGACCGAAGGGTTGCACCTGATCAACGCGGTGACCACCAACAAGACCGACTTCTTCCGCGAGCCGGCGCATTTCGACCATCTTGTCGATCGCGTGCTGCCCGAGCTGACCGGACGCGGTGTGCGCAGCGTGCGGGCCTGGAGCGCCGCCTGCTCGACCGGGCCGGAGCCCTACACGCTTGCCATGGTGCTCGACGATTACGCCGACCGGACCGGCGGGCCCGATTACGGGATCCTCGCCACCGACCTGGATACCGAAGTGCTGGCGGCAGCCCGGGCCGGCATCTATCCGGCGGAACTCGTCGATCCGGTGCCTTCGGCGCTGCGCCGCAAATATGTGATGGTCTCGAACGATCCGGCCCGGCGCGAGGTGCGGATGGTACCGCGCCTGCGCAGCGCGATCGGCTTCGGACGCCTGAACCTGATGGACGACCGGTATCCGGTGGGCGAGGCCATGCACCTCATCTTCTGCCGCAACGTGTTGATCTATTTCGATAAGGCTACACAGAAGAAGGTCGTGTCGCAGCTCTACGATTGCCTTGCGCCGGGCGGCTACCTGTTCCTCGGCCACTCGGAATCGATCACCGGCCTGGGGCTGCCGCTCGAACAGGTCGCCAACACCGTCTTCCGGCGAGGCATGTGATGCCCAACAAGATCCGCGTCCTGATCGTCGACGATTCAGCCAGTGTGCGCCAGACCCTTACCGCGATCCTGGAGGAAGACCCCTCGATCGAAGTGATGGGCACCGCCGCCGATCCGTTCAGCGCCGCCCGGCGCATCCAGGAACAGGTGCCCGATGTCATCACGCTGGACGTGGAGATGCCGCGCATGGACGGCATCACCTTCCTCCGAAAACTGATGCAGCAATGCCCGGTGCCGGTGGTGATGTGCTCGTCGCTCACCGAAAGCGGGTCGGAAACGCTGCTCCAGGCGATGGAAGCCGGCGCGGTGGACGTGATCCTGAAACCGCGTGTCGGCGTGGCCGATCACCTCGCCGAGCATCATCTCCAGATCCGCGACGTGGTGAAGGCGGCGGCGCGCGCCAAGATCGGGGGACGGCCCGGCAAGGCGGTGCGGGCGCCCGAGGGTCCGGCCAAGAAGCTGACCGCCGATGCGGTGCTGCCGCCGCCGAGCGGCAAGCCGATGAGCCGCACCACCGAGATGGTGGTGTGCATGGGGGCTTCCACCGGCGGGACCGAGGCGCTGCGCGAGGTGCTCGAAGCGCTGCCTGCCAACAGCCCCGGCATCGTCATCGTGCAGCACATGCCCGAACATTTTACGCGCGCCTTCGCGCAGCGGCTCAACGGGCTGTGCGAAGTCGATGTGAAGGAAGCCGAGGACGGCGATCCGGTGCTGCGCGGCCATGTCCTGATCGCCCCGGGCGGCAAGCACACCATGCTGGAGCGGCAGGGTGCGCGCTATCATGTCTCCGTGCGCGACGGACCGCTGGTGTCGCGGCATCGCCCTTCGGTCGACGTGCTGTTCCGTTCGGCGGCACGCGCGGCGGGATCGAATGCGGTCGGCATCATCATGACCGGTATGGGTGACGATGGCGCGCGCGGGCTGCTGGAGATGCGCCAGGCCGGCGCGCGGACCTTCGCGCAGGACGAGGCGAGCTCGATCGTCTTCGGCATGCCCAAGGAGGCGATCGCCCGCGACGCCGCCGAGAAGGTAATCCCCCTGAGCCATATCGCCCGCGATCTGCTGGCCGCTGCCGCACGATGACCGCTTGTAAAGGAGACGGCCATGTACGCCGCACCCATTCCTGAACCCAATCCGGAATCCGAACTCTCGCTTGCCGAGATCGAGGCGACGATCAGCCAGGTCGCGAGCCAGCTCGACGCGCGGTTCGTGTCGGCCGGCGAGGCGCTGGCCCAGGCCTATGCGATCGTCGAGCGGCTGGTGGGCGCGCTCGAAGGCGTCACCAACGCGCTCGGCCGCGATGCGGCGGAGGCGGCGGTCGACAACATGCGGGCGACGGCGGATCGGCTGGAGCGGCTTCCCGCGGTGCAGGCGGCGCGCCAGGCGGGGCTGGAGAGCATTGCCGGCGGCGCGCGGCCGCTCGCCAACCATATCGCGCAGGTGAAGCGCACGCTCGACTTCCTGCGTATCTGCGGACTCAACATCAAGGTCGCGGCGGCTGGCCGCAACGGCTTTGCCGATTTCGCCGACACGATGAACGTTCGCCTGGACGTCGGCGAGGTCGAAATCGCGGGGATTGGCATCGAGATCGAGCAGCTGACCGCGAGTATCCCGGCGCTGATCGACGTCGATCGCCAGCTCGCCGCCGAATGCGCCAAGGTGATCCCGCATGTCCCGCGCAAGCTGGCGGCGGACGCCGAAGCACTCCAGCGCCACCAGGCCGCCGACGCAGCCCGTGCCGCGCGCATCGCCGCGGTCGCGCGCGAGATCCACGGCAAGGTGGCGACGGCGATCGGCGCCATGCAGGTCGGCGACAGCACCCGCCAGCGGCTGGAGCATGTCGCCAGCGGAATCCAGGCGCTGATCGCCTATCGCGACGCCGCCGATCCGGCAGACGCAATTCCGGTGGTCGGCCATATGGTCGCGCTGTTCGCCGCCCAGGCATCGGACACGATCGAGGCCTTCCAAGCCGAATCCCGACGGTTGACGGAAAGCCTGCGCGGCATCGCGCCGAGCGCGGCCCAGCTGCTGGAAATCAAGGCCGAAGGCGACCGCGAGCAGACGGGCGGGGATAACAGTGTGTTCCTCGGTGCGCTGGAAAAGAGCGTCGCCGATGTCGCGCAGGTCACCGCACGGCTGCGCGATGCGGACGCCAAGGCGCAGACGCTCGGCGGATCGACCTCGGACAGCGCGGAGCGCCTGGCCCAGCGGCTGCGAGTGGTGCACCGGGTGAACCACGACGTGCATCTGATGGCGTGGAATACCGATCTGCGCTGCCACCGGCTGGGGGACGAAGGCAAGGCGCTGGCGATGGTCGCCTCCGAAATCCGCGGTTTCGCGACCACGCTGGCGACGATTTCGGCCGAGATCCGCCAATCGGTGGAATCGCTGGTCGCCGCCGTCACGGCATTGCGCGATCCCGAGGCCGAGCATGGCGGCGACGCGGCGGAAGCGCTCACCGACTCGCTCGCCTGCATCCGCGACGGCGCCCAGCGCATGCGCGACGGCATGGCGGGGCTGACCGAAGACGCCGCCGCCGTGAACCGCATCCTGGAAACCACCACCAGCAACGTCGATTGCGAGGCGGCCTTCGGCGACAAGCTGCGTAGCGTCGTGTTGCAGCTCAAGCTGTTCGGCACGCCCTGCGGCGACGCCGAGGGGGGGGTGGAAGCGGCATTGGCAGAACTGCTGGACGGCATGGCCCGCAGCTACACCATGGCGCGGGAGCGCGAGATCCATCAGCGCTTCGCGCTGCCCGGCACGGTGTCGAACGCACCTACGGTTATGGATGACGACGATGACGATGACGGGCTCTTCTGAGCCCGGCGGAACCGGCGTCCACCAAGGGGCCTACGCCCCCTCTAGCATCTGAAGCAGTGCGTCGCGATCGCACGCGGGCGGGGCGCACTGCTGCCGATTCCCGGACCGATCGGCCGGAGGCATGCGCACTGCCACCCGTTCGGGAAAAGGCTTCCAGCGATGTCAGGAGAAAATTGGCGCGCCCGGAACGATTCGAACGTCCGACCCTCAGATTCGTAGTCTGATGCTCTATCCAGCTGAGCTACGGGCGCGCGGTGAGGTGCGGCGCCTAACCGAGGTTCGGGGGTAGCGCAAGCCCTTTTTGCGGTTGGCGATCAAGAATCGCGATACGGCAACATGTCTTCGTCGAACGAGCGCGGCTGGTTGAGCTGCCAGGCGACGCCGTCCCACTGATCTTCCTGGTCGTCATATTGGATCAGCGTGCCCTCGGGGCAGCCCAGCGCCACCAGCTCGTCGCGACAGAAGGCGCGGCCGCGTTCCAGGTCGGTCAGGTCGACGTCGAGAATGGCGCAGGCGGGCCGCCACTGCCCCGCATCGTCCAGCGTTTCGATCAGCGTACCGCCGCCGCAGGTGCCGAGCCCGGCGATGCGCAACTCGGCATCGAGGAACACGCCGAAGCGATGCTCGCGTTCGTTCGGATCCATGTCGCCGGGAAAGGCGATCGACACCGAATGCGTATCGAGCGGCTCCGCCAGAAGGGCGTCGAGCCCGGGAAGGAACCGCTCGATCATCGCATCATCCCCGCAAGGTTGCGCCAAGCTTCGCCGCCGCCGCGACGACCTTGTCGGCCACGGCCTTCAGGTCTGCGTCGGTGAAGCTCTTTTCGCCCGGTTGCAGCGTGACTTCAACCGCGAGGCTCTTCTGCCCTTCCGGCACGCCCTGACCGGTGAACACGTCGAACAGGCGCGCATCGACGATGGTCGCCTTGTCCGCACCCTTCACGGTGCGGACGAGATCCCCGGCCGCAAGCGCGGTGGGAACGAGGAAGGCAAAGTCGCGCGTCACTGCTTGCAAGGCCGGGGGCGTGAAGGCCGGGCGGGTGAAGCCGCTGGCCTTCTTGGCAGGCAGCGCGTCGAGATGAATCTCGACCGCCGCCACCGCGCCGTCGAGGTCGAATGCCTTGAGGACGGAAGGGTGCACCATGCCGAAGCTGGCCAGCACGTTCTTGGGGCCGAGCCGCAGCGTCGCGGACTGGCCGGGGTGATAGGCGGCACCAGCCTCGCCCATCACCTGCAGGTTGGCGACCGGTGCGCCGGCGGCCTCCAGCAATGCCAGCGCCTCGGCCTTCGCATCGAACGCGTCGAAGGGCTGGGCCTTGCCGGCCTGCCAGCCACGCGCGGCCTTCGATCCCGTCAGCACGACGCCGAGCGTCAGGCGCTCCTTGTCCGCCAGATAGCGGCGGCCGACCTCGAACAGGCGGACGCTGGTGGCGCCGCGCTTGAGGTTGCGCTCGGCGGCGGCCAGCAGGCCGGGCAGCAGCGAGGGCCGCATGACCTTCATGTCCTCGCTGATCGGGTTGGCGAGCGTCCAGGCGCCGCCGCCGAACACCGCGGCCTGCGACTCGGGGAGGAAGCTCCAGGTGATCGCCTCGTTCAGCCCGCGTGCGGCGGCGGTGCGGCGCATCCGGCGCTCGAGCTTCTGCTCGGGCGTGGCGGTGGGCGTCGCAACACCGGGGGTGCGCGGCAGCGGTACCGACGGCACGGTATCGATGCCGGCGATGCGGATCACTTCCTCGACGATGTCCGCCGGACCGTCGACGTCGCGGCGCCAGCTCGGCGCGGTGACGCGGAAGGCTTCGAAACCCTCGCCCAGCTCGACCGGGTCGCCATTGCTATCGAGCGGCTGCACGACGAAGCCGAGGCTTTCCAGGATCTCCACCTGCTGCTCCGCCGGCACGGCGAGGCCGCCCAGCGTCTCGGCCAGATTCGGATCATAGCCGACCACCGCGCCCACCTTGGGCGGGGTGCCGCTGCGGGTGACCTCGCTCGGGGTGCCGCCGCATAGCGCCAGCACCAGCCGCGTCGCGATCGCCAGCCCCTCGTCGAGGAATTCCGGATCGACGCCGCGCTCGAAGCGCGTGCGCGCATCGCTGGTCAGCAGCAGCTTCTGGCCGGTTCGCGCGATATGTTCGGGATCGAAATAGGCGCATTCGATCAGCACGTCGGTGGTGTCATCCGAACAGCCCGAATGCTCGCCGCCCATGATGCCGCCGATGTCGTGCACCGCCGCATCGTCGGCGATCACGGTCATCGTGTCGGTGAGCGTGTAGCTCTTGCCGTTCAGCGCCAGCACGGTCTCGCCGTCCTTCGCCTTGCGCGCGACCAGCCCGCCGGAGAGCTTCGCCATGTCATAGACGTGGAGCGGGCGGCCGAGTCCGAACATCACGAAGTTGGTGATGTCGACCAGCGTCGAGATGGGCTTCTGCCCCACCGCCTTGAGGCGCTGCTGGAGCCAGCCCGGCGACGGACCGTTCTTCACGCCGCGCACGACCTGGCCGTAAAAGGCCGGGCAGCCCGCCGCATCTTCGGTGCGCACATCGGGGCCTGCGCCCTGCGGCACGATCGCGGGAAGCCCCGCGACCACCGCATCGAGCGGCTTGAGCGTACCAAGGCCCGCCGCCGCCAGATCGCGCGCGATGCCGCGTACGCCCATGCAATCCTGGCGGTTCGGTGTGATCGACACGTCGATCACCGGATCGTCGAGGCCGGCATAGTCGGCAAAGGCCTTGCCCACCGGCGCATCGGCGGGCAGCTCGATGATGCCGTCATGGTCCTCGCCGAGCTCCAGCTCGCGGGTCGAGCACATCATGCCGTTCGATTCGATGCCGCGCACCGCCGCGACCTTGAGCGTCATGCCGTTGGCCGGCACCACCGCGCCGGGCAGCCCCAACACGCCGACCAGCCCCGCACGCGCGTTCGGCGCGCCGCACACGACCTGCAGCGGGCCTTCGCCGAAATCGACGCTGAGGACCTGCAGCTTGTCCGCCTGCGGATGGCGCTCGGCGGTCAGCACGCGCGCCACGCGGAAGCCGGCCAATCGCTCGGCGGGGTTCTCGACACCCTCGACCTCGAGGCCGACACGGGTCAGCGCCTCGAGGATCTCGGTCAGCGAGGCCTCGGTCTCCAGATGCTCCTTGAGCCAAGAGAGGGTGAACTTCATGCGCCGACTCCCCCGCTCAGCGTGGGCACGTCGAGGGCCGAGAAGCCGTAATGCTTGAGCCAGCGCAGATCGCCGTCGAAGAAGGGGCGCAAGTCGTCCATCCCATATTTGAGCATCGCCAGCCGGTCGACGCCGGTGCCGAAGGCGAAGCCCTGCCATTCGTCCGGATCGAGCCCGCAGGCCTCGATCACCCGCCGGTGCACCATGCCGCTGCCCAGCACTTCCATCCAGCCGCCGCCGGGCGCGTCGCCGCTGCCGCCGATCACGCGCTTGCCGTCCTTCCAGGTAAAGCCGACATCGACTTCGGCCGAAGGCTCGGTGAAGGGGAAATAGCTGGGGCGCAGGCGCAGCACGATGTCGTCGCGCTCGAAGAACGCCTTGAGGAACGTCTCCAGCGTCCATTTCAGGTGGCCGAGCGTGATGCCCTTGTCGATCACCAGCCCTTCGATCTGATGGAACATCGGCGTGTGCGTCGCATCCGAATCCGAACGATAGACGCGGCCCGGCGCGATGATGCGGATCGGCGGTTTCTGGCTCGTCATCGTGCGGATCTGCACGGGGCTGGTGTGGGTGCGCAGCACCATCGGCCGCTCGTGCTCGCCGGCGATGTAGAAGGTGTCGTGCATCGCGCGCGCCGGATGCGTCTCCGGAATGTTGAGCGCGGTGAAATTGTGCCAGTCGTCCTCGACCTCGGGGCCGGTGGCGACCGCGAAGCCCAGATCGGCGAAGATCTCGGCCAGCTCGTCCATCACCTGGCTGACCGGGTGGACCGAGCCGGGCGCGACGCCGTCGACCGGCAGCGTCATGTCCACCGTCTCGCTGGCGAGGCGGGCGTCGAGCGCGGCCTGCTCCAGCGCCGCCTTGGCGGTCGCAAGCGCTTCCGTGACGGCCTCGCGCCGGGCGTGGATCGCGGGGGCGACGGTCTGCCGCTCTTCCGGGCTCAGCTTGCCCAGCGTTTTCAGCTCGGCGGTGATGACACCCGCCTTGCCGAGCATCTCGACACGGATCTCCTCCAGCCCGGCGAGCGTGTCGCACTGCCGGATACGGTCCAGGATCGCTTCTTGCGGGTCCAGCTCAGCCACTATGCACTCCGTCGTCCCCGCAGGGGCGGGGATCCAAAATTTCGTTCGGTCGTGCTGGCTGGAACCCTAGTCCGGTCGCGAGGTCAACCCCAGTGGGGGCAGACCGCGCGATCGGGGCGTATCAATACAGCGCGTCGAGCCGCTCCGCATACACTGCCTTCAGCACGTGGCGGCGGATCTTCATGCTGGGCGTCAGCTGCTCGTTCTCGATCGTGAACGCCTGGTCGGCGAGGATGAACTTGCGCACCCGCTCGATCACCGAAAGGTCGCGATTCACCCGCTCCACCGCCGCCCCGATCGTCGCCTTGAAATCGGCATCGCGCGAGAGGTCGCGGAACTTGCAGGGCGTCGCGGTCTTCGCACAGAATTCCTGCACCCATTCGGGATCGGGCACGATCACGGCGGTCATATAGGGGCGCTTGTCGCCATAGAGCATTGCCTGCAGGATTTCCGGCTGCAGCGTCAGCATGCCCTCGATCTTCTGGGGCGAGACATTGTCGCCCTTGTCGTTGACGATGATGTCCTTCTTGCGATCGGTGATCTTGATGCGGCCCTGATCGTCGATCACGCCGATGTCGCCGGTATGAAGCCAGCCATTTTTCAGCACGCGCTCGGTTTCGGCCTCGTTGCGCCAATAGCCGTGCATCACCAGCTCACCGCGCACCAGGATCTCGCCGTCCTCGGCGATCTGGACCTCGACGCCTTCAAGCGGCGGCCCCACCGTGTCCATCTTCAGCCCGGCCTTGGGCCGATTGCACGAGATGACCGGGGCGGCCTCGGTCTGGCCATAGCCCTGCAGGAAGGTAAGGCCGAGCGATTCGAAGAAAGTGCCGACTTCCGGATTGAGCGGCGCGCCGCCGGAGACCAGCGCCTTGATCCGCCCGCCGAAGCGCTTGGCTAGCTTTGGACGCAGCGTCGCATTGAGCAGCAGGTTCATCGGCGCGTCGCGCAGCCCGGAGGCGCCGGCCGCCTTGCGGCTGCCGATCGCAACGGCCTTTTCCAGCAGGAAAGTCGCGAAATTGCCCTGTTTTTCCACCTGCTTGGTGATGCGGGTGCGCAGCACCTCGAACAGGCGCGGCACGACGACCATGATAGTCGGGCGTACTTCCTCGATGTTGGAAGCGAGCTTCTCCAGCCCCTCAGCATAATAGATCTGCCCGCCCAGCGCGATCGGGAAGAACTGGCCGCCGGTATGCTCATAGGCGTGCGAGAGGGGCAGGAAGGAGAGAAACACCTCGTCGCTCCAGCCGAAATCCTCGGAGATGACGGTGGTGCAGCCCTGGCAGTTATGGAGGATCGCACCATGATGCTGCATCACGCCGCGCGGCGATCCGCCCGTGCCGCTGGTGTAGATGATGCAGGCCAGATCCTCGCGCTTGAACGCCACGGCCGCCGCGGTGGCGGCAGGGTCGGCCGGGTGCGCGGCGATCAGTTCGTGGAAATCGTGAAATTCCAGGCTGCCCTGTTGGGCCAGGCGGACATCGTCGATGCCGATCACGATGCGCCCCGCCGAGGAGCGCAGCATCGCCGGCAGCAGCGTCTTGGCCAGCTTGGTGTTGGAAACGATGACCGCGCAAGCGCCCGAATTCTCCAGGATATGCTGGTGATCGCGTTCGGTATTCGTGGTGTAGGTGGGTACCGTGACGCAGCCGGCCGCCATGATCGCAAGGTCGCTGATGCAGAATTCGGGGCGATTTTCGGAAACGAGCATCACCCGGTCGCCGGGTCGCAGCCCCAGCGTCTTCAGGGCGGCGGCGAGGCTCGCCACCTGTCGCGCGGCCTCGGCCCAACTGGTCGGGTGCCATTCGCCGCCGGCCTTGTGCCACAGAAAGGGGGCGTTTCCCTTCTCCGTGGCGCGGGCGAAGAACATCGCCACCAGATTATCGAAATGTTCGAGCTTGCGCATTCCTACTCCCCTGCAGGCGCCCCATCTTGTCCTTGAGCGTCCTACGTCATTCCGACGGGCGGTTGGGCTTGGCACCCACCCGCTGTATAACCGTTACCGTGCCGTCCTGATCCATCGCCACGCCTTCGCTGCGCGGATCGGCGGCGCCTACCCAGCGGCCACGCACGCGTTCGATGGCATTGGCCTTGAGGCCGAGCGGCGCGGCGCGGACATCCTCGCCCAGCGCACGCAGCGCCGGCAGCATCGCATCCAGCTGGGTCCCCTGCTCGGCGATGGCGGTCTTGCCCGGCGCATAGAGCAGCCCGAGGCCGATCGCATCCTGCGCCGGGAGCTTCCAGTCGACGACGCCGATGATCGCCTTCGCCACCTGCGCGATGATCGTCGACCCGCCCGCTGCGCCTACCGCAAGGCGTACCTTGCCGTCCGGCCCGAACACGATCGTCGGCGCCATCGAGCTGCGCGGGCGCTTGCCGCCTTCGACCCGATTGGCGGCGAGATACCCGTCCTTCACCGGCACGATGTCGAAATCGGTCAGCTGGTTGTTGAGGATCGTGCCGTCGACGGTGAGGCCCGATCCGAACGGCCCCTCCACCGTCGTCGTGACCTCCGCGACGTTACCGGTACCATCGGTCACCGCAAGGTCGGTGGTGCCGGCGACTTCCTGCACCTTGGCGAGCACGCGCTTCGGCGCGCCGGGCGGCGTGCCGGCGGCGACGCTTGGCATCGTGCTTGCCGGATTGATCAGTGCGGACCGGCGGGCGATATAGCCGCGGTCGAGCAGGCCCTTCAGCGGCACCGAGACAAAGTCCGGGTCGCCCAGGTAGAGATCGCGATCCGCATAGGCGAGGCGCGAGCTTTCGGCGAACAGATGCCAGGCCGTGGCCGACTCTTTGCCCAGCTTGCCCATGTCGAAGCGCTCGAGCTGCGCCAGGATCATCAGCACCGTGATTCCGCCCGAGGAAGGCGGTCCCATCGAACAGACCTTGTAGCCTCGATAGCGCCCGCACAGGACCGGGCGTGCCTTGGCATCATAGGCCGCAAGGTCGCCGGTGGTCATCTTCGAAGGGTTGCGGGCCGCCCCGTTGACGGTAGCGACCAGCTTCGCGGCCTGGGGCCCGACATAGAAGCTGTCCGCCCCCTGCCTCGCGATGCGTTCGAGCAGCGCCGCCTGCTCCGGATTGCGCACCGTGGTGCCGGCAGGCAGCGGCTTGCCGTCGCTGCCGAAGAACAGTGCGCGATAGGCGGGGTCGACATGGCCGGAGAACTGGGCGAGCGAGTTGTTCATCCGCGGGCTCAGCACGAAGCCGTCGCGGGCGAGGCGGATGGCCGGCGCGAACAATTGCGCCCAGGCGAGCTTGCCGGACTTCGCATGCGCCAGCGCCATCGCGCGAAGCGCACCCGGCACGCCGACGCTGCGCCCGCCCGGCACTGCCGCGAAATGGCTGAGCGGCTTGCCCCCAGCGTCATAGAACCAATGGTCGTCGGCAGCCATCGGGGCTGTCTCACGGCCGTCTACCGTCGTGGTTGCGCGGGTCTTGGCGTCGTAGAGGACGAGGAAGCTGCCGCCGCCCAGGCCCGAGCTTTGTGGCTCGACCACGCCCAGGGCGAGCATCGTCGCGATCGCGGCATCGGTGGCGTTGCCGCCGGCCCGCAGTATCTCCACGCCTGCCGCCGCGGCGCGCGGATCGGCAGCGCTTACCATGCCCTGGGCATGGGCGAGCAGCGGCGTGAACAGTAGGAGGAGCAGCGCGGCCAGGTTCTTCATGGTCCTAGGCCTAGCGCGCTTTGCCCCGGAGGCAAGCCGTCAGGCGAGCGCCCTGGCGATCGCGCGTGCCAGTCCGGGGCCGCGATAGACCAGGGCCGAATAGACCTGCACCAGCACCGCGCCGGCATCGATGCGCCGCTTCGCCTCGTCCGGGCCGTCGATGCCGCCGGCGGAAATCAACGGTACCTCCCCGCCCGAAAGCTCTCGGGCCTCGACCAGCTTGGCGCGGGCGAGCGCCTGGAGCGGCTTGCCCGACAGGCCTCCGGCTTCGCCGCCATGCGGGGAAGCGAGGGGCGGGCGCGAGATGGTGGTGTTGGAGACGATCAGCGCATCGACATGGTTGTCGATCGCCGCGCGTACCGCGCCCTCAAGCCCTGCGCGGTCGAGATCGGGCGCGACCTTCAGAAACAGCGGCGTCTTCCCCCGCGCGGCGTCCGCGGCTGCCAGCAGTTCGTCAAGTGCGGGGCGGGATTGCAGATCGCGCAGCCCCGGCGTGTTGGGCGAGCTGACGTTGATCGTGATATAGTCCGCATGCGGGGCCGCCTTGGTCACGCCCAGCGCATAATCGGCGACGCGATCCGTCGAATCCTTGTTGGCGCCGACATTGATGCCGAGCATTCCGGGCCGCTTCTTCAGCCGTGCGATGCGTGCCAGCGCCGCGTCGATGCCGCCATTGTTGAAGCCCATGCGGTTGATTACCGCTTCGTCTTCCACCAACCGGAACAGGCGGGGGCGGGGATTGCCCGGCTGTGGCCGCGGCGTCAGCGTGCCGACCTCCACGGCGCCAAAGCCCAGCGCGAACAGTCCGGCGATCGCTTCGGCATCCTTGTCCAGGCCGGCAGCAAGACCAACCCGATTCGGGAATGTCAGGCCCGCCAAGGTGACCGGCGTCGCCGATTCGGGACCGCTGCCCAGCGGCGTGCCGGCGCTTCCCCACAGCGCCAGCGCCCGAATCGCGGCGCGATGCGCCTGCTCCGCATCGAGCGCGTAGACCAGGTCGAGAAGAATATTGCCCATGGCACCGCTCATGCATCGCAAGGCAAACGTCGTCAAAGGCTGGGATGTCGAATCCGTACAATACCGGGCCTCCCGAATCGGGTAGAGCATCCCTGCGACCCGAGGGGTTCCGCTTAACGGGGGGAACCCTTTCCTTTCGGCCCGGCCAGGCAACTGGCCGGGCCTCTTTTCCGTTGCGCTCCGTGCGCGAACATGCTCCAGCTGTGCGACGAACCGAAGCACAGGGGAACAGCTTCGCATGCGTGGCGCCGAAGAGGGCCAGTTGGCGGTCGCGCCGCGCGAAAGCGACGGAGCGGGTCCGGCTTTTGACATTCGCTTTCAGCCGTCCGCCGGGCGGCTGATACCCCATGTCGATAGCTTTTACCTCGCGCACATACACACAGTGCATCGAAGGCGTCGAGCGGGTCGATCTCGGCCAGTGGCGCTTTCTCCTGCATGGCAGCGGGCATGTGACCTTCCCGGACGGGCATCGCGAGGCGACGATGCCGGTCATGGTCACCGGCCCCGGCACCGCGCACTGGACCTACCGCATCGAGGGGCCCTTCCGCTGCTTCGGCATGTCGCTGCGCGGCATCGGCTGGCGCACGCTGATCGGTCGACCGGCCGATCAGGTGGCGGATCGGCTGGTCGATGCGGCGGAGATCTTCGGTCCGGAGATCCACGCGCTGCATGCCGAGCTCTGTCGCCTGGAGACGCTGGAAGAGATGGCGGCGGCGGTAGAGCCGTTGCTGATGCGCCGGCTGGATGCCGCACGGCGCGTGCCGACGGCGCATATCGCCTTCCTGCGCATCGTGCGGGAATGGGCGGCCTCCGGCGATCCCACCATCGATGCGCTGTATGACGCCATGCAGGTGGAAACCGGCATGGGGCAGCGGCAGGTGCAGCGGCTGTGCAAGGAGTATTTCGCCGGGCCGCCCAATCACCTTCGCCGCAAGTTTCGGGCGATCGGCGCTGCCATGCGGATCCACCAGGGCGCCCCGCTTGCCGAGGTGATGGTGCCCTTTGCCGACCAGTCGCACATGATCAACGAGATCAAGCATTTTACAGGGCATACCCCGGGATCGTTGCGTGACGCGATCGATCCGGTACTGGCGGCGACACTGGAGAATGAGAAGTTCCACTTTCTCCCCGATGTGATCCCCGAGACGGTTGACCTCAGCGGCCGCTAGGCCCACATGGCCAATCGGATCAACTTTGTCCGATTGGGAGTCGATGCGTCTTTCGAGCCTCGCCGATTATGCCGTGGTGATGCTGGCGGCTGCCGCCCGGCACTGCGGCGCGTCGTGCCGGCTCAACGCGACGCTGCTCGCGAGCGAGACGGGCTTGCCCCTGCCGACCGTGCAGAAGCTGGTGAGCAAGCTCTCCGCTGCCGGCCTGATCGAAAGCGCGCGCGGCACCGGCGGCGGCTTCCGGCTGGCACGACCGCCCGCGGCGATCAGCCTTGCCGATATCGTCGAGGCGATTGAGGGCCCGATCGCGCTGACCGTCTGCGTCGACTCGGCCCGACATGACTGCGCTGTGGAAGGCAATTGCCGGGTAAAGCCGCATTGGGGCGTGGTGAGCGATGCGGTGCGGTCCGCGCTTGCCCAGGTCAGTCTCGCCAGCCTCAGCGGTCCTCCGGCGCTTGCGGGCCTCACCGCACCGGTGCATGGGCTCGCGCCTTCCACCCCCGACCTTTCTTCTCCTTCTCCGGCGCTCGCCGGAGAAAGCCAGGTATCTTTCTGATGGCCACCAAGAATGCCGAGGCGCTCGCCGCCGCGAACAAGAAGTACGAATGGGGCTTCGCCTCGGATGTCGAACAGGAGTTCGCGCCCAAGGGGCTGAGCGAGGATACCGTCCGCTACATCTCCGCCAAGAAGAACGAGCCGCAATGGATGCTCGACTGGCGGCTGAAGGCGTTCCGCCTGTGGCAGACGCTGGAGGCGCCGGACTGGGCCAAGCTCAACGTGCCGCCGATCGACTATCAGGACGCGTATTACTACGCCGAGCCCAAGCAGAAGAAGACGATCACCAGCCTCGACGAACTCGATCCGGAAATCCGCCGGACCTATGAGAAGCTCGGCATCCCGATCGAGGAGCAGAAGGTGCTCGCCGGCGTCGAGGGCGCGCGCAAGGTCGCGGTCGACGCGGTGTTCGACTCGGTCTCCGTGGCGACGACCTTCCGCGCGGAGCTCAAGGCGGCGGGCGTCATCTTCCTGTCGATCAGCGAGGCGATCCGGGAGTATCCCGAGCTGGTGCAGAAGTGGCTCGGCAAGGTGGTGCCGCAGCGGGACAATTATTTCGCCACGCTCAACAGCGCGGTCTTCTCCGACGGCACCTTCGTCTATGTGCCGGAGGGCGTGCGCTGCCCGATGGAGCTCTCCACCTATTTCCGCATCAACGCGGAAAATACGGGCCAGTTCGAACGCACGCTGATCGTCGCGGACAAGGGCGCGTACGTCTCCTATCTCGAAGGCTGCACCGCGCCGATGCGCGACGAGAACCAGCTGCATGCCGCGGTGGTGGAACTGGTCGCGCTGGACGATGCCGAGATCAAATACTCGACCGTCCAGAACTGGTATCCGGGCGACGAGAATGGCGTGGGCGGCATCTACAATTTCGTCACCAAGCGCGCGCTGTGCCAGGGCCGCAATTCCAAGGTGAGCTGGACCCAGGTCGAGACCGGCTCGGCGATCACCTGGAAATATCCGAGCTGCGTGCTGGCGGGCGAGAACTCGGTCGGCGAATTCTATTCGGTGGCGGTGACCAACAATCGCCAGCAGGCCGATACCGGCACCAAGATGATCCATCTCGGCAAGGGCAGCCGCTCGACCATCGTGTCGAAGGGCATCTCGGCCGGGCGCAGCGACAACACCTATCGCGGGCTGGTCCGCGTGGCGGCGAGCGCGGAGAATGTCCGCAACTTCACCCAGTGCGATTCGCTGCTGCTCGGCGACCAGTGCGGCGCGCACACCGTGCCCTATATCGAGGTGAAGAACCCGAGCGCCCAGATCGAGCATGAGGCGACGACCAGCAAGATCAGCGACGACCAGCTGTTCTACGCGCTCCAGCGCGGGCTGGACCAGGAAGCCGCCGTCGCGCTGATCGTCAACGGCTTTGCCCGCGAAGTGCTGCAGCAGCTGCCGATGGAGTTCGCGGTCGAGGCGCAGAAGCTGCTCGGCATCTCGCTCGAAGGGTCGGTCGGGTGATCGGCCATAGTTCCATTTCCAGCGTCGCTCAGCGTGCGCTCATCCGCGCGGGCGTAGCGACGACGCAGGGCCGCGTTCCGGGCCCGCAGGAGTATAGATGATGTTGAACGCCCTTCTCGCGGTTGCCTTTGCTCTCCAGGGCGGCGTTGCGATCGACAGCTCGGCGCAGTTCGGCGCGGCGACCAACCATGCGCGCTGCATCGTCCGCGCGATCGGCGTGGCGCCTGCCGATGCCGGTGCGCGTTCGGCCAAGGTCGCGAGCGCGATCAAGCAGTGCCGTGATTTTCTCGATTCCGATTTCCAGGCCGGCCGCCTGCTGCTCAACGATCGACCCTATCAGCCGAGCGCCTGGCGCAAGCTGACGCCGGTGCTCGATGCGATCGAAGCCGACATCAAGGCCAGCGTCACCGCGCCCAAGCAGTACAAGATCATGTGGAAGCTGCCCGACGGCGCACTGGTCGATGCCTATGACGCGGGCGCGCAGCCCAAGACCCTCTCTCTCGTGACCGTGGCGATCTGAACCCCATGCTGAATATCCAGAACCTGCACGCCGAAATCGACGGCAAGGAAATCCTCAAGGGCCTGACCCTGTCGCTGAACGCGGGCGAAGTGCACGCGATCATGGGCCCGAACGGTGCCGGCAAGTCGACGCTCGGCTATGTCCTCGGCGGCCGTAATGGCTACGAGGCGACCAGCGGCAGCGTGACCTTTGACGGGCAGGATCTGCTGGAACTCGAGCCGCACGAGCGCGCCGCCGCGGGCCTGTTCCTCGGCTTCCAGTACCCGGTCGAGATCCCCGGCGTGTCGAACGTCCAGTTCCTGCGCGAGGCGGCCAACGCCCAGCGCCGCCATCGGGACGAGGCGCCGCTTTCGGGCGCCGAATTCCTCAAGCTGGCGCGCGCGCAAGCGGCGGCGCTCGGCATGGATGCCGAGATGCTCAAGCGGCCGGTGAACGTGGGCTTCTCGGGCGGCGAGAAGAAGCGCAACGAGATGGTGCAGATGGGGATCCTCAACCCCAAGCTCGCCATCCTCGACGAGACCGACAGCGGCCTCGACATCGACGCGCTGAAGGCGGTGGGCGAGGGCATCAACCGCATCATGCGCGCGCCCGACAAGGCGGTGCTGCTGATCACCCACTATCAGCGCCTGCTTGATTACGTGAAGCCCGACTTCGTCCATGTTCTCGCCGATGGCCGCATCGTCCGCTCCGGCGGGCCGGAGCTGGCGCATGAACTCGAGCGCGAAGGCTATGGAGCGCTGGCCGCGTGACCGTGCTCGATCTTCCCTCGGCGCGGCAGGAGGCGTGGCGCTGGTCCGACATGGACACGCTGCGCGCCGCAGCCGAGAGCCCGCAGGTGGCGGCCACCGTCGACCCTGCCGATCTGTTCCTCGACTTGGACGGCCCGCGCCTGTGCTTCGTCGACGGCGTGTTCGAGCCCGCGCACAGCCGCCCGGGCCCGGTGGAAGTGACGCGGCAGATCGCCGCGACCGACCACCCGCTCGGCAGCCTGGCGGTGGGCGAGGGCTGGGCGCTGCACCTGGGCCCCGAGCATGCCGCGACCTGCATCCAGATCGTGCACCTCGGCACCGGCGGCGAGAATCATGTGCCCGCGCGCATCCTGCTCGCCGACGATGCCGTCGCGACGGTGGTCGAGACCTATGCCGGCACCGGCTGGGCCAACCGGCTGACCGCGATCGCGCTCGGCAAGGGCGCGCGGCTGATGCGCTCGGTGCGGCTGGTGCAGACCGGCGGGTTCGTCTCGATCCGCGACGAGGCGGAGATCGGCGAGGCGGCGAGCCTCGTCTCGATCTTCCTCGGTGCGGGGGGCATGGGCAGCCGGATCGACGGCGCGCTGACGCTGACCGGCAAGGGCGCCTTCGCCGAGATGGGCGGCGCGCTGCTCACCGGCGGCACCCAGCGGCAGGAAGCCGCGGTGGCCGTCCGGCACGAGCAGATCGAAGGCACGTCGCGCCAGATCTGGCGCGCGGTCGCGGCCGACCAGTCGGTGGCGAGCCTTGCCGCGCGGGTGGAAGTCGCGCGCGGCGCGCAGCAGACCGATGGCGAACAGTCGCTGCGCGGGCTGCTGCTCCAGCGCACCGCAACGGTGAACCTCAAGCCCGAACTCGAAATCTTCGCCGACGACGTGAAGTGCGCGCACGGCGCGACGGTCGGTGAGCTCGATCGCAACGCGCTCTTCTATCTGCAGAGCCGGGGCATCGAGGACGCGCAGGCCAAGGCGCTGCTGACCCATGCTTTCGTGACGGATGCGCTGGCGCGGATCGGCGAAGAGCCGGTGCGCGAAGCCTTTGCGGCTGACGCGGCCAGGTGGCTGGAGGCGGCGCTGTGAGTGTCGTGAGCTACACCGCGCTCAAGCCTCTCCCCTTCAGGCGCACCGGGTCGGCGCTGCCCCCGGCAGCGCCTGAACAGCGCGGGGCGCTGTTCACCCGGCGCGGGGTTGGGGTGGGGGACTTCATTTGGAGTGCGGCCCATGCCTCTCGGTCATGCCCCACCCCAGCCTCTCCCCTGAAGGGGAGGGGCTTATGAGTTCCGTAGTGACGACCGCAGCCCCGCTTGACGTGCTTGCGGACTTCCCCGCGATCCCCGCGGGCTGGGCCTATCTCGACACCGCCGCCACGTCGCAAAAGCCCCGCCCGGTGCTCGATGCGATCGCGCGCGGCTATGGCGAAACCTATGCCACCGTGCATCGCGGCGTGTATCAGCGCTCGGCCGACATGACGCTCGCCTTCGAGGCGGCGCGGGCGCGGGTCGCCAAGTTCATCGGCGGCAAGCCGGAGGAAGTGGTGTTCGTCCGCGGCGCGACCGAGGGGATCAACCTCGTCGCTGAGTGCTACGCTGCCACCCAGCTCAAGGCCGGCGACCGCATCCTGCTCTCGGCCCTCGAGCATCATTCGAATATCGTGCCGTGGCAGATGGCCGCCGAGAAGATCGGCGCACACATCGACGTGGTGCCGCTCACCGAAGACCATCGCATCGATCTCGACGCGATGGCCGCGATGCTGACCGACCGGCACAAGCTGGTCGCGCTTGCGCACGTATCGAACGTGCTCGGCTCGGTGCTCGACGTGCGGCGGGCGACCGAACTGGCGCACAAGGTCGGCGCCAAGGTCCTGATCGACGGCTGCCAGGCGGTCGCCCGGCTCCCGGTGAACGTCGCCGAGCTCGGCTGTGACTTCTATGTCTTCTCGGGTCACAAGCTCTACGGCCCGACCGGGATCGGCGTGCTGTGGGGCCGGTACGCGCTGCTCGACGCGATGCCTCCCTATCAGGGCGGCGGCTCGATGATCGACCGCGTGACCTTCGCCAAGACCACCTATGCGCCGCCGCCGGGCCGGTTCGAGGCGGGCACGCCGCACATCGTCGGCGTGGTCGGGCTGCATGCGGCGATCGACTATGTCGACGGCATCGGGCTGGACCGCATCCACGCCCACGAAACCGCGCTGGTGACCGAGACGCGCGCCGCGCTCGCGGGCATCAACAGCGTGCGGTTGTTCGGCCCGGCGGACAGCGCCGGCATCGTCAGCTTCGCGGTGGAGGGCGTGCACCCGCACGACGTCGCGACGATCCTCGATGAGGGCAATGTCGCGATCCGCGCCGGGCATCACTGCGCCCAGCCGCTGATGGAGTTGCTGGAGGTCCCCGCCACCGCGCGGGCGAGCTTCGGCGTGTATAACGGGCCGGCCGATGTGGCCGCGCTCGTGCGAGGAATCGAACGAGTGACGAGGATCTTCGGATGAACGAAGAACGCAGGATCGTGGTGGAAGAAGTCGAGGCCGTCGAGGCGCCGCCCAAGGCGCGGGTCGACGAGGCGATCGAGCCCGCCGCCGAGCGCAAGCGCGACTATCTCTCCGGCTTCCTCTCGCAGAAGCCCGTCGAGGCGGGTGCAGGCGAGCCCGGCGGTCCGCTCTACGAAGCGGTGATCGACGCGCTCAAGGAGATTTATGACCCGGAGATCCCGGTCAACCTCTACGATCTGGGGCTGATCTACGGCGTCGACATTACCGCCAACGGCCATGCCGCGATCACCATGACGCTGACCACGCCGCATTGCCCGGTGGCGGAATCGATGCCGGGCGAAGTCGAGCTGCGGGTGAGCGCGGTGCCGGGCATCGCCACCGCCGACGTCAATCTGGTGTGGGATCCGCCCTGGGACCCGCAGAAGATGAGCGACGAGGCGAAGCTGGAACTGGGGATGTTGTGATCCCAATAGCCCCTCCCCTTCAGGGGAGGGGTTGGGGGTGGGGCCTGACCGACGAGCGAGTCCGACGCTCGTGGAGAGTCCCCCACCCCAACCCTCCCCTGAAGGGGAGGGGCTTAAGAAGGTAGAAGAGACGATGACCACCGCGACCACCTCCCGCCAGCGCCCCGCCGCGCTGCACCTTACGCCCGCCGCCGAGGCGCGCATCGCCGCGCTGATGGCGAAGGCGCCGGAGGGCACGGTCGGCGTCAAGCTTTCCACGCCGCGGCGGGGCTGTTCGGGCCTCGCCTATTCGGTCGATTACGTCGCCGAGGCCAAGCCGTTCGATGAGAGGATCGAGACCCCCGGCGGCACCTTTTTCGTCGATGGCGGGTCGGTGCTGTACCTGATCGGCTCGACGATGGACTGGGTGGAAGACGATTTCACCGCTGGCTTCGTGTTCACCAATCCCAATGCCAAGGGAACCTGCGGCTGCGGTGAAAGCTTCATGGTCTAATCGCGCGCGCTGGAGTACAGCCGCCGAAATGACTGAAGCTGCGGATACTGCCGCGCTGCCGATCCGTGTGGCGGCGCTCTACCAATTCACCCGGTTCGACGACCCGGCGGCGCTGCAGGGCCCGTTGGCCAAGCTTTGCTGCGCGCAAGGCGTGAAGGGCACGCTGCTGCTCGCGCGCGAGGGGATCAACGGCACGATCGCAGGCAGCGACGAGGGCATCGCGGCGGTGGTCGCGCATGTCCGCGCGCTGCCGGGCTGCGCTGGGCTCGATGTGAAATATGCCCGTGCCGCCGAGCAGCCCTTCTACCGGATGAAGGTGCGCCTCAAGCGCGAGATCGTGACCATGGGGCAGCCAGACATCGATCCGCTCGCCAGTGTCGGCACCTATGTGGCGCCCGAGGATTGGAACGACCTGATCGCCGATCCGAACACGATCGTGATCGATACGCGGAACGACTATGAGGTCGCCGCCGGTACCTTCCGTGGCGCGATCGACCCGCACACCAAGAGCTTCCGCGACTTTCCCGAGTGGTTTCGCGCGCATCGCGAGGAACTGCTGGGGCGCGGCGAGGCGCCGCCCAAGGTCGCGATGTTCTGCACCGGCGGCATCCGCTGCGAGAAGTCGACCGCGTTCCTCAAGTCCGAGGGCATCGAAGCGGTGTTCCACCTCAAGGGCGGCATCCTCAACTATCTGGAAAAGGTGCCGGAGGCGCAGAGCCTGTGGGAGGGCGAATGCTTCGTGTTCGACCAGCGCGTGACAGTGGGCCACGGCCTGGCGCCCGGCAGCTACGAACTCTGCCACGCCTGCCGCCGCCCGGTAAGCGTCGAAGACCGTCGCTCGCCGCGCTACGAGGCGGGGGTCAGCTGCGCGGCCTGCTTTGACGAGCGCACCGATGCGGATCGCGAACGCTATCGCGAACGCCAGCGGCAGGAGAGCTTCGCCGCGACGCGGGGCGAGCCGCATGTGGGGAAGGTGTATCCGGCGGCGGAAGACGCAGAGGACTAAGCGGCTATAAGCCTCGCACATCTTCGGGCGCATCGACGTGCGCCCTTTCCTCACTGCGTCGTCGCCTCAAACATGATCCGGGGCCCGTTTCCTCCGCTGCCGAGGAAGCGGGTTCCCAGCGTAAGCCCGGGACGACGAAAGTTAAGGGAGCCGGCTTCCGCCCCAGTTGCGGACGTTAGGGACCGCCAAGTTCGGGCCACTGTCGCCAGCCCCATCCTTCACTGCAGAGCGACTGCGGACCTTTGCACATCGGAGATGCATCCATGATGGCACGCACGGCCCGAACGCGCTTACAATCTGCAGCGGGCGATACTTCGAGCACCGCTTGCGGTCTTGGGTTCTCGGTGTTCATTTGGAGCATGTAGCGACGCAAGATTGCATCGGAGATGATAGTTTTATTCCAGATGATTGAGCCGTCTGACCCTATGTAGACGGGCTGCACTACTCTCAAATGACCGACGCCGTCTTTCTCTCGGCCCCAATGAGCTAGCGGAGTCGAGCAGTTCGCTGCATAGTTCCTCGGCGCTTGATCGCACCCACCAGAGAGTGGTGTGACGAGAAGGCTTAGCATCACCAGGCGGGGCTTCATCCGGCGATGCTGTCAAATTTCACTTCGGCGAGCAATGACCGCTTCCCACACAGTTTCCGTAGTCCAGGCGTATGGCGACGGGCAAGTGAGTGGCGACCAAAGCGTCGATCACCGGCACGCTTCGCTGCCGGTAACTTACCTTACGCCAGGCTGTGGCGCACCGCGTGCCCGGAGCCGCAGCGCGAGCGCATAGATGATGATCGCCACGCCCGCGAACAGGAACCACTGCACCGCATAGGCGAGGTGGTTGTTGGGCACGCTGGCGATGTCCGGCGGGGTGCTCGGCTCCAGCCCCGGTGCGGCCTGTTCCGACACCAGCATCAGTGGTTGCGGCGTGGAATCGAACATGCTTGCGATCAGCGGGCGGTGATCGGGAGCGCGGGTGAGGGTGCCGCTCACCACCCCGCCGGGCCAGCGCGGACGAAACATCGGGTCGCGCGTCACGCCCATGTCTACGAGCAGCGTGGCATCCGTATGGGTTCGGCACGTCGCGATCTGCCGCCATCCCTGCATGCCCTGTGCCCCGCGGCCGCCCTGGCGTGTCCAGCCTGTCACCGCCTGACAGGCAGACCGGGCATGGCGGAACAGCAACGAGGAATCGGCGGCGCCGCTCTCGATCGTGATCGTGGGCTGCATGGCGTTTGCAGCGAAGACGGCGAGCGCGCTCTGCTTCTGCGCGCGTCTGTCCAGCTGCCAGAAACCGAGCGCGATCATGCCGGCGACCGCGAGGCCGACCAGGAGCGTGGGGAGGAGCGGCAGGCGGCGCATGTCAGTCCTCGTGGAGTCGCCCTTCCCGGGCGCGGTTGCGGAATTCCAGGGCAAGCAGCAGGCCCTTCGCCACCCGCAGTGATCCCACCACCAGCGCCAGCGTGACCGGCGGCCAGAGCAGCAGATGCGCCCAGAAGGGCGGCGAGAGTCCGAACTCCACCCACAGCGCGAGGATCGTCACCATCGCGCCGATTCCCAGCGTGAGGAACACCACCGGCCCGTCACCGACGTTGAAATCGGAGAATTGCAGCCCACAGGCGGAGCAGCGATCGGCGAAAGCGGTAAAGCTTCGGAACAGCGTCTTCGCGCCGCAGCGCGGGCAGCATCCGTATAGGCCGGATGCGATCGGGGGCGGCAGTGGCCTGCCGCCCCCTTCGTGACTCTGGATCGGATCGGCCACGTCAGCCAGCGTGGACCGGCGCGCCCCAACCGCCCCAGACATAGATCGACGCGAACAGGAACAGCCAGACGACGTCGACGAAATGCCAGTACCAGGCCGCCGCCTCGAAGCCGAAATGTTGCTTGGGCGTGAAGTCGCCGCGATAGGCGCGCACCAGGTTGACGATCAGGAAGATTGTCCCGACGATCACATGGAAGCCGTGAAAGCCCGTCGCCATGAAGAAGGCGCCGCCATAGCTGGAGCCGCCTTCGCTCGCCGCCTTGAAGGGGAAGGGGGCCTCCATATACTCATAGGCCTGGAGGCAGCTGAAGATCGCGCCGAGCACGACGGTAAGCCACAGGCCCTTCTTTACCGTGTCGTTCTCGCCCACGCCGATCAGGCCCCAGATCCCGCGCAGCTCGCCGCCACGCTCGTTATGGATCAGACCGTGGTGCGCCCAGGTGACGGTGCAGCCCGAGCAGAGCAGGATCAGCGTATTGAGCAGCGGGAACTGCCACGCGTCGAGCACTTCCATGCCCTTGGGCGGCCAGGTGCCGCCAACCGCCTCGACCGTGGAGGGGAAGAGCGAGAAATCGAACCAAGCCCAGAACCAGCCGACGAAGAACATCACTTCGGAAGCGATGAACAGGATCATGCCGTAGCGGAGGTGGAGCTGCACGATCGGCGTGTGATCGCCGGCATGCGCCTCCTGGATCACCTTGCCCCACCAGCCGAACATCGTAAGCAGCACCAGCACGAAGCCGGTGGTGAGCACGAGCGTGCCGTTGGCGAGCTTGTGCATCCACATCACGCCGCCCGAAGCGAGGATCAGCGCGCCCAGCGAACCTAATAGCGGCCAGATGCTCGGCGGCAGGATATGGTACTGGTGGTTCTTTGCTCCAGCCATGGGCGTATCCCCAATCCTCTCTCTATTTTGCGTGATGCTAGCTTGGTGTCTTCGGCGAATCCACAGGATAAAATGTATAGGAAAGCGTGATCTCCTCGACGTCGCGGGCGTCGGGATCGTTCAAGATTTTCGGATCCACGAAAAAGATCACCGGCATGCGTACGGTCTCGCCGGGCTTGAGCGTCTGCTGCGTGAAGCAGAAGCATTGGATCTTGGTGAAATATTTGCCGACCTGTGCGGGGGTGACGTTGAACGTCGCCGTGCCGGTGATCGGATGGTTGGACATATTGGTGGCGGTGAAAAACGCCATGTCGCGGCCGCCGATGTCGATCGTGTCCGCGCGGCGTTCGGGTGCAAACTTCCAGGGCAGCTTGGGGCTGACATTGCTGTCGAACGCGATCGTGATCTTCTGACCCGTCGCGCCGGGCGCGCGCAGCCCGCGTTGGGTGGTGCCGTTCAGGCCCGTCGCCTCGCAGAAGATCCGGTACAGCGGCACTGCGGCGAAGCCGAGTCCGGTCATGCCGCACACCAACACGGCACCCATCAGGCCGACGCGCAGGTTGCGGCTGATCCTCATCCGCCGTGGCCCAGCTTCATCTTCACCACCGAAATCGCGAACACCAGCACAACGAAGCCGCCGAGCAGCCACGCCATCACCCGCGCCCGCGAACGCTGGCGCGCGCGGATCAACTCCAGCTCCGATGCCGGCATGCGAATCACATCCTCTCCGCGTGAGTCGTTCATCCCACCCACCTGTCGATCACAAGCGCACCGAATAGCACGAAAAGATACAATATCGAGAATTTGAACAGGCGCTTTTCCGGGATCATACGGTCGTCCGGGTCGGTCCGGCGCGTGGCGACCTGCACCGCCATGGCGAGGAAGATGCCCGACATCAGCGCGGCAGTGAGGCCGTAGATCATGCCCGTAAGCCCCAGCGGCCAGGGCGCGGCGGCGGCGGCGATCATCGGCAGGGTGTAGAGGCCGATCTGGATGCGGGTGGTACGTTCGCCTGCGACGACGGGCAGCATCGGCACGCCGGCGTTGGCGTAATCCGTCTTCACGAACAGCGCGAGCGCCCAGAAATGCGGCGGCGTCCACAGGAAGATCAGCGCAAAAAGGAGGAGCGGCAGCGCCGCGACATCGCCGGTGGCAGCTGCCCAGCCGATCAAGGGCGGAAAGGCGCCCGCCGCACCGCCGATCACGATATTCTGCGGCGTCCGGCGCTTCAGCCAGATCGTGTAGACGAACACGTAGAAAAGGATGGAGACGGCGAGGATCAGCGTCGCGACCAGGTTGATCGCGAAATACATCAGCACCAGGCTGAATGCCGCGAGACCCACGCCGAAATGCAGCGCCGATTGCCGATCCATGCGCCCGGCGGGCAGCGGTCGGCCCTGGGTGCGCTTCATCTTGGCGTCGAGATCGGCTTCATACCATTGGTTGAGCGCACCGGCAGCACCCGCGCCCAGCGCGATACAGAGGATCGCGGTGAAGCCGAGCACCGGATGGATGGGTACCGGGGCGGCGAGCATGCCGCACAGGCCGGTGAAGACCACCAGCGTCATCACCCGGGGCTTGGTGAGGGCAAGGAAATCGCGCCAATCGGCGGGTATAGCGGGATTGGCGTTGGTCACGGACGTCATCGCTCCCGATATACGGCGCGCTTCGGGCGGGCGAAAGGGGCCTGTCAACCAAGCCTTTTGGCGTTGGCGCGCACCTTGCGGCGATAATGCCGCAACGCCTTGCTTGCCTGGGCTTGCGGCGTGCTGCCGAGTCGGCCGGTGGCGGCAGCGACCTGCAGTTCCCAAGCCGCCTGCATCTTCTCGGCGACCATGCGCTGGGCCTCTGCCGTGGCGGCAGGCCCGCCGGCGGCAAGCTTGGTGAGCCGCAGCCCGATGACGGTGGAGGCTTCCATCCCGAGCATCCAGCTGTCGAGGCCGATCTTCATCCAGTCGGCATAAGAGGTACGCATGCGAGTCTCCAGGAAATGCCGTGTCCCCGATCAACGCGCGAGCCGCAGGTCCGGGGCCGGTGCAGCAGGATAGCCGCGAGAAGTTACGAAGTTTGGGCGTTGATGCGCCCTTCCGCCACCGTGCGCCAGTGGATTCGGCGCTGTCGACCTCCTGCTATTGCAACTAATTATTATTATGCCTATGCGCCCCCGCAACGATCCAGACCGGGTAGCGGGGACCCACGCCAAATGTTCGCATCTACATCACGCGCGCGCCGTGCGCTTCTCGTCCTGCTTGCCGGCACGGCGGCCGAGCCGGCGCTGGCGCAGGAACGGATGCCGCACGACGATATCGTCGTCACGGCGCGCGCGGCCAATGCGAGCATCCTTGGCGCGGACGTTCCGCCCCTCGCCTATCCGCAATCGGTGCGTGTGCTCGATCGCGAGGTACTCGATGCCGTGAACCCCACCCGCCTGGCCGACCTGTTCGACCTGGCCGGCGGCGTTTCCCGGCAGAATGACTTCGGCGGCCTGTGGGACAAAGTGGCGATCCGCGGATTTGCCGGCGACGAGAATGCAGGGCCGGACATCCGGGTGAACCGCTTCAGCGGCAATTTCGGATTCAACGCGCCGGTGGATGCAGCGACGATCGAGCGGGTCGAAATTCTCAAGGGGGCCACGGCGGCGCTCTCCGGACTGGGCGAACCGGGCGGGGCGATCAACATCGTCACCAAGGCGCCGATCGATACGTTCCAGGGGGCTGCCGATGTCAGCGTGGGTAGCTGGAACAGTTGGCGTGGCACCGCCGATGTGACCGGTCCGCTCGCGGCAGGGCTTTCCGCGCGGCTGATTGGCGTAGCCGAGGGGCATGACAGCTTCCGCGACCATGTCGACGGATCGCGTCGGTTGATCGCACCCTCGCTCGCCTGGTCGCCGGGTGCTGGTCTGCGGCTGCTCTACCAGGCCGAATATATGCGCAATACGAGTGTACTCGATCGCGGCGTGGCGGCGGTGGGCGGCAATGCGCGGGGGATGGACCGCGCCACCTTCCTCGGCGAACCCGTCGACGGCCATGTGGTGCAGAACAGCTTCTGGCAGCAAGGCAGCCTGTTCGCCGATCTGGGCAAGGATCTGCGCCTGGAACTGGCCGCCAACCAGCGCGACGGATCGCTGCGCGGTTTCGGCACCATGGTCGATTTCGGACCACGCGGGCTGCAGCCCGATGGTCGCACTGCCGGACGCGACCGGCGATACCACGACTTCGTCTGGAACGATCTGTCGCTCCGCGCCGAGCTCACCGCCAAGGCCGATCTGTTGGGAATGGCGCACGATCTGCGTATCGGCGTCGATCGAGTCCGTTACGGCATGGACTTCGTGCTGGACCGCGCCCGCGGGACGCCCACCCGGCCGCTGCTGCCGATCGACCTGTTCGATCCGGTCTATGCCCAGGGCCCGTTGCCGGTGCCACCGCGTTTCGCCAGTCGCCACAGCTGGTATCGCAGCGAAAGCGTCTATGCGCAGGACCTTATCAGCGCGGGGCCGTTCACGCTGCTGCTGGGCGCGCGGTGGAACAGCTTCCGAGAGACGGTGGTCAATCGCCTGACCGCAGCCCGCCTGGAGACGGTCGACAAGGGCATCACTCCACGCGCGGCGCTCACCTGGAAGGCAGGCGATGCGCTGGCCTTCTACGCCAGTTGGGGCCAGTCGCTGCGGCTCAATCCGTCGGACGGCACCAGCACCTTCAACGCGGAGCGCAGCGAATCGGTCGAGGTTGGCGTGAAATGGGCGTTGTTCGGCCAGCGCCTCACCGGCCAGGCGGCGCTGTTCGACATGATCAAACGCAACGTGCTCAACCCCAATGCGATCGATCCCTTCGAGAGGACCCAGATCGGCCGGCAGCGCTCACGCGGCGGCGAGATCGAGCTCAACTGGAAGATGGCACACGATATGCTCGTCACCGGCACCTACACGCATCTCCAGGCGCGGGTGCGCAATGACGTGAACTCGGCGCTGATCGGCACCGCGCTCAACAATGTGCCGGACGATATGGGCAGCCTGTTCGTAGAGAAGACGCTGGGCCGCGTGGCGCTGGGCGGCGGGGTGACGCATGTCGGGCGCCGTGCAGGCGATCCGTTTGGAACCAGCTATCGCCTGCCGGCCTACACCATCGCCCGGGCGAACCTCAGCGTCGCGGTCACCCGGAGGCTGACCGTGCGCGCCGATGTCGATAACCTCTTCGACACCTATTATATCGCCAGTTCCTACGCCAATGTCTGGACGATGCCGGGTGCGCCGCGGAGCGTTCGGGTCACGGCGTCGACGCGGTTCTAGACTAGAGCGAGAAGGCATGATGTTGACCCAATCGTGACGCCCTGCCGCCGCTCGTCGGCTAGGCGTGTCGCGCGGCGCGTGCCGGTGGCCCGTGCCAGTGGTGCGACGACATCCGGCGGATCCCGGGGCGTGGTCGCTCATCGTTCGCGGGGGCAAAACCGCGTTCCCTCCCCGTTTCTGGGTGCGAGGCCAAATCGGCTCCGTCACGATGGGGTAACACAGCGCCCTTCGCGCCAGCGCGTCCACCTGCATAGAAAGCGCGTCGACCGGCATGCAAAAAGCCCCGGAGGTATCCCCCCGGGGCTTTTTCGTTCTGCCTGGATCGGATCAGTCGATCTTCGGCAGCGTCTCGAACTGGTGGAAGGGCGGGGGGCTCGACAGCGTCCATTCGAGCGTGGTCGCCCCTTCGCCCCACGGGTTGGCTTCCGCCTTCCTGCCCGCGAGCAGCGAGTAGATGACGTTCACGAAGAATACCGCCATGCCGGCCGCCATGATCATGTAGCCGACCGTGGCGGTGTGGTTCCAATAGGCATATTGGTCCGTATAGTCGGGGATGCGGCGCGGCATGCCCTGCAGGCCCAGGAAGTGCATCGGAAAGAACAGCAGGTTTACGCCGACGAAGAACACCCAGAAGTGAATCTGGCCAAGAAGTTCGCTGTACATCTTGCCGGTCATCTTCGGGAACCAATAGTAGAATCCCGCGAACAGGCTGAACACGGCGCCCAGCGACAGCACATAGTGGAAGTGAGCGACGACGTAATAGGTGTCCTGCATATAGTCGTCGACGCCGCCATTGGCGAGGACCACGCCGGTCACGCCGCCGACGGTGAACATGAAGATGAAGCCGATCGCCCAGACCATCGGGGTCTTGAAGCTGATCGAGCCGCCCCACATCGTCGCGATCCACGAGAAGATCTTCACGCCGGTCGGCACCGCGATCACCATGGTGGCGGCGGTGAAGTACATCTTCACCTGCACCGGCAAGCCGGTGGTGAACATGTGGTGCGCCCAGACGACGAAGCCGACCAGGCCGATCGCCACCATCGCATAGGCCATGCCGAGATAGCCGAACACCGGCTTGCGGCTGAACGTCGCGATGATGTGGCTGATGATGCCGAAGCCGGGCAGGATCATGATGTATACTTCGGGGTGGCCGAAGAACCAGAACAGGTGCTGATAGAGCACCGGATCGCCGCCATATTGCGGGTCGTAAAAGGCGGTGCCGAAGTTGCGATCGGTGATCAGCATGGTGATCGCCGCGGCCAGTACCGGCAGTGCCAGCAGCAGCAGGAATGCGGTGACCAGCACCGACCAGGCGAATAGCGGCATCTTGTGCAGCGTCATGCCCGGCGCGCGCATGTTGAAGATCGTCGTGATGAAGTTGATCGCGCCGAGGATCGACGCCGCGCCCGCCAGGTGGAGCGAGAAGATCGCGAAATCGACCGACGGCCCCGGCTCGCCATAGGTGGAGAGCGGCGCATAGACCGTCCAGCCCGTGCCCGCGCCCACCCCGACGAAGGGCGAGAGCATCAGCAGGATGAAGCCCGCCACGGTCAGCCAGAAGGAGATGTTGTTCATTCGTGGGAAGGCCATGTCCGGCGCGCCGATCATGATGGGCACGAACCAGTTGCCGAACCCGCCGATCATTGCCGGCATCACCATGAAGAACACCATGATCAGCCCGTGCGCGGTGATCAGCACGTTCCAGAAGTGCATTGCCTCGTCGAACGTGCCTTCGCCGTGCAGCTTGGCGACCCACCAGGGCAGGTACTGGATGCCGGGCTGCATCAGCTCGGCGCGCATGATGCCCGAGATCGCGCCGCCGATGATGCCCGCGATGATCGCGAAGATCAGGTAGAGCGTGCCGATGTCCTTGTGGTTGGTCGACATGAACCAACGGGCGAAGAAGCTGGGCTTGTGATCGGCGTCATGGTCGCCATGCGCATGGTCGTGCGCGGCGGAGTAGGGGAGCGCGGTATCAGTCATGGCTCAGTTGCCCGTGTTGCCGGCGCCGGCGGGATTCGCGGTCGCAGGCTGGTTGGACGGTGCCGCGGTAGCGGTTGCATTGACGGTGGGTTCGGGATCCGTCGTGCCGTTGGCGGTGGCGTCGGTCGCGTCGTTGCCCATCGCGGTGGTGCTCGCCGGCTCGGCCTTGGCGCCCGGCATCGTGCCGCCCTTGGAGGCGACCCATTGCGCGAACTTGGCCGGGCTCACCGCCTCGACCGCGATCGGCATATAGGCGTGGCGCGCGCCGCACAGTTCCGAGCACTGGCCGAAATAGACGCCTTCCTTCTGGATGATGAAGCTCGTCTCGTTCAAGCGCCCGGGGATCGCGTCCAGCTTGATCCAGAAAGCAGGCATCGCCCAGCTGTGGATCACGTCGGTCGCGGTCGTCACCAGCCGGATCGGCACGCCGACCGGCAGCACCACGCGCTGGTCGGTAGCGAGCAGGCGGGGGCCGTCGGCATCGGTGCGATAGCGCTGGCCCTTGCCGACCTGCCCTTCTTCCTTGAGCATGTTGGCGGTCAGCTGGATGTTGCCGTTGTCCGGATATTCGTAGGACCAGAACCACTGGTTGCCGATCGCCTTCAGCGTCACCGCGCCCTTGGGCGCTGGCTTGAACTGCGCCGCGAGCAGCTTGATCGAGGGAATGGCGATCGCCACCAGGATCAGCACCGGTGCGAGTGTCCACAGGATCTCGATCGCGGTGTTGTGGCTGGTCCGCGACGGCGTCGGGTTGGCCGCACGGCGATAGCGGATAATCACCCAGACCAGCAGCAGCAGCACGAAGATCGAGATGATCGTGATCAGCGGCAGCAGGATCACGTTGTGGAACCAGTGCGCTTCCTGGCCGGTCGGGGTCACCTGCTGCTGAAGATAGAAGGCCTTGTCGACCGGCTCACCGACGCCGGGTACCGCCGTGTGCAGCGGCTTGCCGGCGGCATCGAGCGTCGGATCGGCGACCTTGGCGGCCGGTGCTGCGGGGGCGGCTGCAGCCGTAGACGGGGCAGGGGGCGGGGCGGCGGGTTGCGCCGATCCCGGTGAAGCGAAGGCCAGACCAGCGGCCAGCAAGATCGACGGTACCAAGAAACTGCGCATAAGGTGTTGTCACCCCTCTCCAGGAACGCACAACCGGGGCATCCTAGCGGCCCTTTGAACCAAAGGTATAGCTGGGAAAAGGCCATGCTCAACCTTTTTCGCGTGCGGTTGCGATGACAGCGCCCGCCACTTAAAGGATCGTTCCACCGTTGACTTCAGGAGCCCAGACATTGACCGGAGACGCCATCCTCGACGAATTTCGCGACGCAGGCGCGTTGCTTGAGGGGCATTTTATCCTGTCTTCGGGTTTGCGCTCTCCCGTATTTCTCCAGAAGATGCGTATTTTCGAAGATCCGGTCCGCACGGAGCGGGTGTGCGGCGCGCTGGGCAAGCTGATTCGCGAGACCTTCGGCGAGGTCGACATCGTCGTCTCTCCCGCGATCGGCGGCATCATCCCCGGCTATGAGACGGCGCGTGCGCTCGGCTGCAAGGCGGTGTTCGTCGAGCGCGAGGACGGCGAGTTCCAGCTGCGCCGGAGCTTCGAGATTCCCGAAGGCGCGCGCGTCGTGATGGTGGAGGACATCGTTACCACCGGGCTCTCGTCGCGCGAGTGCATCGCGGCGATCCGCAAGCATCCCGGCACACTCGTCGGCGCCGCCTGCCTCGTAGATCGCTCGAACGGTAAGGCCGATGTCGGCGTGCCGCTGATCGCGCTGACCAAGCTCGACGTGCCGGCCTATCCGGCGGACCAGCTCCCGCCCGAGCTGGCGGCGATCCCGGCGATCAAGCCCGGGAGCCGGGCGATCACCGCATGACCGGCAAGCTGCGCCTCGGGGTCAATATCGACCATGTCGCCACCGTTCGGAACGCACGCGGCAGCGGCTATCCGGACCCTGTGCGCGCAGCGCTGCTTGCCGCGGAAGCAGGGGCGGACGGCATCACCGCGCATTTGCGCGAAGATCGCCGGCACATCACCGATGCCGATATCGCCCGGCTCTCGACCGAACTGACCGTTCCGCTCAACCTGGAAATGGCGGCGACGGAGGAGATGCTGGCGATCGCGCTGAGGCATCGCCCGCACGCCGTGTGCATCGTGCCGGAAAAGCGCGAGGAGCGTACAACCGAGGGGGGCCTCGACGCGGCGGGCATGTTCGATCTGCTGTCGCCGATGGTCGCCCGGCTGCGGGACAATGGCAGCCGCGTATCGTTGTTCATCGAGCCCGAAGCGCGTCAGATCGACGCGGCGATCCGCCTCGGCGCCCCGGTCGTCGAGCTGCACACCGGTCGCTATGCCGAGCTTTCCGGCGAGGCGCTCGCGGTGGAGCTGAAGCGTCTCTCCGATGCAGCGGCGCTCGCCGCGCGCAACGGCATCGAGCCGCATGCCGGCCACGGCCTCACCTTCGACAATGTGGTGCCGATCGCTGCGATTCCGCAGGTGATGGAACTCAATATTGGTCATTTCCTGATCGGCGAGGCGATCTTCGACGGGCTCGCGCCGGTCGTGCAGCGCATGCGCGCCCTGATGGATTCGGCGCGGTGAGGGCATGATCCTCGGCCTGGGCTCAGACCTCTGCAATATCGAGCGGATCCGGAACTCGCTCGATCGCTATGGTCAGCGGTTCGAGCAGCGCGTGTTCACCGCGGTAGAACTGGCCAAGGCCGCCAAGCGCCCGCACAATTACGCCCCCACGCTTGCCAAGCGCTTTGCGGCCAAGGAAGCCTTTTCCAAGGCGGTCGGAACCGGGTTCAGCCGAGGCGTGTTCATGAAGGATATCGGCGTGGTTAATGCACCGTCTGGCGCACCTACGCTCGCGCTGACCGGCGGGGCCAAGGCGAGACTTGACGCCATGACTCCACCGGGACACGTGGCCAAGGTGCATCTGACGCTTACGGACGATCATCCTTGGGCGTTCGCGATGGTGATGATCGAGGCCTTGCCGGCGGAAAAGGATATGTGATGGGGGTGGACGAACTGGTGTTGCGCAGCAAGCGAAGCGAGCGACGCCAAAGCGCCACCCGGCAGGGCACAGACTGGTGGGCGGAACTGCGCGGCATCGTCTGGCTGGTGCTAGGGGTGCTCGCCTTTCACAGCCTGATCGCCAAACCTTTTTACATCCCGTCGGAGTCGATGCTGCCCACGCTGCGGGTCGGCGACCAGCTGATCGTCAGCAAATATCCTTACGGCTACTCCTTTGTCACGCCCACCTTCCACCTGCTGCCGCCCATCCCGGGGCGGATCTTCGGCAGGCTGCCGGAGCGTGGCGACATCGTCATCGTGACCCCGCCGCAGCACAGCACCGATTATATCAAGCGCGTGATCGGCCTGCCGGGCGACACCATCGCCGTGCGAGACGGCGTCGTCTGGCTGAACGGCAAGCCGGTCCCGCGCGAGTCACTCGGCGAGCGCCTGGTGCCGATCGACGGCAACACCCGCTGCGATCCCGATCCCGAACGCGGCGGGTCGATCTTCTACGAGGGTCGCCGCGTGGTCCATCAGGGCAAGGCCTATTGCAGTCTGACGCTGTTCCGCGAAACGCTGCCGAACGGCGCCAGCTACGATGTCGCGGATCTGGGCGATTCCCCCGGCGACAATTATCCGCCGACGGTCGTGCCGAAAAACCATGTCTTCCTGATGGGCGACAATCGCGACAACAGCGCCGACAGCCGCTTCAGCCTCGAGCAGAATGGCCTGGGCGGCCCAGTGCCATGGGAAAACATCGGCGGCAGGGCCGAATTCATCACTTTTTCGCGGGACGGCTCGTCCACATGGAACCCGCTGACATGGTTCACGGGTTTCCGTGGCGACCGGTTCGGCATTTCGCTGCACCCTACCCACGAGGAAAAATGAGCAACGATCCGCTGGAGTCCGCGCACGTCCGCGTCGTGCGCGAACCGGGCCCGAACGAATTTCGCGACCCCGCCACCCGCGCCGAATTCAAAAAGGCCGCCGTCTGGCTGGGCATGGCGGTGGGCATCGCGCTGGTCGTGCTGCTGATCCAGCCGCTGCTGATCATCTTTGCCGGCCTCGTCTTCGCTTCTATGCTGGACGGCGGAGCCCGGCTGATCGGCAAGGTGCTGCCGATTCCGCGCGGCTTGCGTATCGGCCTGGTGCTGATCCTAGTATTCGCGTTCTTCGGCCTCGTCTTCTACCGCACCGGCATGCAGATCGCCGACCAGGCGGAGCAGCTGCGCACTACGCTGGAGGCACAGGCCAACCGCGTCGCGCGCTGGGCGTCCGACATGGGGCTGATGCCCGGCCGATCCGATATCAACGGCATGCTGCGCGAGGCGCTGGGCTCGGTGGGCAAGCTCACCAGCGCGGTGGGGACTGCAATCGGCGCGGTGACCAGCATGGTCATGATCCTGATCCTTGGCCTGTTCATTGCGCTAGAGCCGCGTATCTACGAGCGCGGGCTGCAATGGATGGTGCCGCTCGACCAGCGCCATGCCTTTGCTCACATGCTCGGCGGCATGGCGACGACGATGCGCCGGCTGCTTGCCGGCCGCCTGCTCGGCATGCTGTTCGAAGGCGTGCTCACCTGGATCTTTCTCAGCATCGCCGGCGTGCCGATGGCGCTGTTGCTCGGCATCATCACGGGCGTGCTGGCCTTCATCCCCAATGTCGGCGCCATCATCTCGGGCGTGCTGATGGCGGCGGTGGGCTTCAGCGCGGGCCAGGAAACCGGCATCTGGGCCATCGTCATCTATTTCGCCGTGCAGAATTTCGACGGCTATGTCGTGATCCCGATGGTCGCCAAGCGCACCGTCGACCTGCCGCCGGCGCTGACGCTGTCGTCGCAGATCCTATCCGGCACGTTGTTCGGGGTGCTCGGGCTGGCGCTCGCCGATCCGATGGTGGCGATGATCAAGGTGGCGTTGGAGAGCAACGCGCGCCAGAACGGCAAGAAGCCCAAGAGCGACGACGACGACAGCGAAAAGTCGTAGGGGGCAAGCCCATGCTGGTGCTGCACGATTATTTCCGCTCCTCGGCGGGGTACCGGGTGCGAATCGCGCTCAACCTGAAGGGCGTGGACTATGTGCGGCATGAGATTCCTTTGCTGGAGAACGCGCAGCGCAGCCCCGAGCACCTTGCTCGTAATCCCCAGGGACTTGTGCCGGCGCTGGAAGCCGATGGGCGCATCGTCACCCAGAGCCTGGCAATTCTGGACTGGCTCGATGCGCGCTATCCCGCACCGCGGTTGATCCCTGTCGATCCGGATTCGCGGGCGGATGCGCTGGCACGCGCGATGGTGATCGGGATGGACGTACACCCGATCAACAATCTGCGGGTGATGCGCCATCTGGAGCACGCGGTCGGCGCCGATGTCGCGACGCGCTCCGCCTGGACGGCGCACTGGATGACCGAGGGTTTTTCGGCGTTGGAGGCGATGGTGCGCAATGCGGGCGGCGAGGGCCCCTTCCTCGGGGGTGTCGCACCCGACATCTCGGACTGTTTCCTGGTCCCGCAACTGTTCAACGCCCGCCGTTTTGCCGTGCCGCTGGACGCCTATCCGCTGCTGCTGCGCGCCGAGGCGGCTGCCGTCTCCCATCCGGCCTTTGTCGCCGCCCATCCGGATACCGTCGCACCACATGCTTGAAAAACTGGGATGCGCCGTCGCGGCGCTGTGCGTGGCGATGCCTGCCTTCGGGCAGGACAGCTCGCAGTCCGAGATCGTCGTCACCGGCCGCGGCCTTGACGTGCCGCCGGGCGACGCCGCCTATGACGTGGTGACGATCGACCGGGCGCGGCTTGCCGACACCGCCAGCAACCGGATCGAGGACGTGCTCGCCGATGTGGCGGGGCTCGCGCAGTTCCGCCGATCGACCTCCAGCTCGGCGCATCCGACCAGCCAGGGTATCACGCTGCGCGGCCTCGGCGGCAACGCCTCCAGCCGGGCGCTGTTGCTGCTCGATGGCGTGCCGCAGACCGACCCCTTTGGCGGCTGGGTACCGTTCCCCGCCTATATGCCCGGACGACTGGCGAAGGTGCGGGTAACGCGCGGCGGCGGCAGTGGCTTTGCCGGGCCGGGCGCGCTGGCAGGTACGGTCGAGCTGGAGAGCGGCAGCCCCGTCGACCTCGGGCGGCTGAACCTGGGGGCCTTCTCCGGCAGCCGCGACAGCGTCGATGCCGGCGGCGTGGCGGCCGTGCCGGTGACCGGCGGGTTCTTCACCGTCGCGGGGCAATATGGGCGCAGCGATGGCTTCGTGCCGATCGTCCGTCCCGGGCGGGTCGACCGTGCCGCCCCCTATGAACAGGCGAGCCTCGCCGTGCGCGGTGTGACCGACGTCGGGGGCGGCACCGAGCTCCAGACCAATCTCTCCGGCTTTACCGACCAGCGCGATCGCGGCACCGCCTTTACCGACGTGCTGAGCAAGGGCGCCGATGCCAGCGTGCGGCTCGTCCGGCGCGGCAACGGGCAGAAGGGCGCGTGGGGCTGGTCGGCGCTCGCCTATCTCCAGGTGCGCCAGTTCGAGAGCGGCTTTGCCAGCATCTCCGCCGCGCGCGACACGGTGAGCCCCGTGGTGCAGCAGGAAGTGCCCGCAACCGGCATCGGCGGTCGCATCGAGATCGCCCCGCCGGTGGGCGGCGGTGTGGCGCTGCGGCTGGGCGGCGACCTCCGCCGCGTCTCGGGTGAGACACGGGAACTCTATACCTTCGTAGGCACCAACCCGACGCGCCGCCGCATCGCGGGGGGCGCCAGCCTCACCACCGGCGGCTTCGCCAATGCCAGCTACAACAGCGGCGGCTGGACGCTCGATGCCGGCGGCCGGCTCGACCATTGGACGATCTACGACGGCAGTCTGTTCGAAGCGCCGCTGGCGTCCGGCCCGGCGTTGACCGATTCGCGATACGCAAACCGGCATGGCTGGGAACCGACCGGTCGGCTCGGTGCCGCCTATGCGTTCGGTCCGGTGACGCTGCGCGCCGCGGGCTATCGCGGCTGGCGCCTGCCGACCCTGAACGAACTCTACCGTCCGTTCCGCGCGGGCGCAGACGCTACCGCGGCGAACCCCGGCCTGGATCCCGAGCGGTTATGGGGCGGGGAAGTGGGCGTCGACCTGCGGCCGCTGCCGGACCTGATCTTCCGCGCGACCGGCTATTGGAACCGCCTCGACGGCGCGATCGCCAATGTGACCCTGGCGCGAGGTCCGGGGACCTTCCCCGGCGTCGGTTTCGTCTCGGCGGCGGGTGCCTATCGCCAGCGGCAGAATCTGGACGCGGTGGAGGCGAAGGGCATCGAGCTGGACGGGCAGTGGACGCGCGGCGCGTGGAGCCTCGCCGGATCCTGGGCCTATGCAGATTCCCATGTCCACGCCTCCGGCGCGGCGATGTCGCTCGAGGGGTTGCGCCCGGCCCAGACGCCGCGCTTCCTGGGATCGGCGACGCTTGCCTGGCGCGCGGCGGTGGCCAATGCGTCGGTGACGGCGCGCTATGCCGGCGCGCGGTTCGAGGATGATCAGAACAGCGCCCGGCTCGACGCCGCCTGGACCGTGGACGCGACGCTGGGCCTGCCGCTTACCCGATCGCTCCGCGTGGAAGGGCGCGCGGAGAATCTGTTCGATGCGGAGGTGCAGGCCGCCATCAGCGGCGGCAACGTGATCGAGCGCGCGACCCCGCGCACGCTGTGGGTTGGCTTGCGTTACGCGATGCGCTGACGCGCCAGCCGGCTGAACAATGCAAGATAGTCGCCGACGGGATCGCCTTTGTCCGCGCGGGGGGCGGGCCGCGCACGGCCGGGCTCCAGCCAATGGTTCAGTGCGGACACCAGCGCATCGCGGTCCTCTCTCGGCACCACGGTTCCAACGGCAGGCGAATCGATGAGTTCGCGGACCGCGACGCTCGCCTCGGTGGCGACGACCGGCGTGCCTTGCGACAATGCCTCGCGAATCACGCCCGGCACGCCTTCATAATCGGAGGTGAGCGCTGCCACCGTCGCGCCCTTCAGCGCGGGCAGCGGATCCCCCGCATGGCCGGGCATCGTTACCCGCTCGCCCAGCCCAAGCCGGTCGATCTGCGCCTGCAGCGCTGCACGGGCACTGCCCTCACCCAGCAGCAGCAGGCGAATCGACGGATCCGCAAGCCGCGGAAGCGCGGCGATCAGCCGATCCCAGCGCTTCTGCGGCTCAAGACGCCCGACGCCGACGATATAGCGGCCAACCGGGAGGGCCATGGCCTCCGCATCGGCGATCCGCTCGGCCGGCGGGTTTGCGATCACGCTCACCCGATCGGCCGGGATAGCCATTTCGGCGATCGCCTCACGCGCCATGGCCGGCGTCATCGCCACCACATGATCGAGAAACCAGGGGTGCCAGCGCAGCCAGCGGTGATAGCCCCAGGCGACGACCCGCCACATTTCCGGTCGGACCAGCGCGTTCGATACCTTGGCGACGATCGGCGGGCACCGCTTGCCCAGCTGCATGCGGATCATCGCGGTGGGCGCGGTATAATAGTTGCCGGGGCAGAAGATCACGTCCGGATCCACGTTCCGCACCACGCCCGGCAGCCGCAGCAGGATGGGGTAATGCGGGCTGCCCAGCTCGATCACCTCGATGCCTGGCGGCAGTTCGGCTTCGAGCGGCCCTTCGCAGGCGCCGAGCACCAGCGTTACCCGATGCCCCCTTTCGAGCCACCCCGTCGCCATGCGCAGCAGTGCCCGTTCGACGCCACCGCCCTGCAGAGTCTCTGCGAAGGCCATGACATGCAGCGGCGTGGAGGGGGGCGAGCGATACAGCATCTACTTGCGGTTTGCCTTTCTAAAGCCCAAATCGCTGCCGGAATAAACCGCAATGTGTTGGGATTAGCCCAACGTCGCGCGAGGCGCCGGAGAGCCGGGGAAACGCCAGAACGCGGGAAGATTGAGATTGTTTCGGGCTTGTCGGTGGCGCTTTTGAACGGATTGAACAGGCAGGCTGGAGAGGCTTCGATGGACGCCCGCGTGGTCGAAGCGGCGGCGATTCCCGCTGCACCGGACCTGGCGGGGCTGGAGCCCGTCGAAAAGATCAAGCGGCGCTGGCCCATGTGGCTGGGCGCGGCGCTGACGCTGCTCATGGTCGCGGGCCTCGCGCGCGAGCTGTTCGGCGGCGGGGTGGATAGCCTGAAGCGGGCGATGCCCACCAATCCGCTCTTCTATTTGGTCTTCGTGCTCTATTATCTGGGCTCGCCGACCTTCGACTACATCATCTTCCGCAAGCTCTGGCGGATCCCGATCGACGGCATGATCGCGCTTCACAAGAAGCGGATCGCGAACGAGGTGCTGCTCGGCTATTCGGGCGAGGCCTATTTCTACGCATGGGCCCGCCAGCGCACCCAGATGGTGGCGGCCCCGTTCGGCGCGGTGAAGGACGTGACGATCCTGTCGGCGATCGCCGGCAACGCGATGACCCTGGCGGTGGTAGCGCTCGCGTTGCCCTTCGGAATCGATCTGCTCAAGCCCGCCGAATTCAACACGCTGATGGGCTCGATCGCGGTGATCTTCGCGATGTCGCTGCCCTTCCTGGTGTTCTCCAAGCGCGTCTTCTCGCTGCCGCGCGGACAGCTCTGGTGGGTGTTCGGCATCCACTGCCTGCGCATCGTTACCAGTTCGGTGCTGATCGCCTTTGCCTGGCATTTCGCGATGCCGCAGGTTTCGATCGGCATCTGGCTGCTGCTGTCGGCAGGGCGGCTGCTCGCCTGGCGCCTGCCGCTCGTGCCCAACAAGGAATTGCTGTTCGCCAGCTTCGCGATCATGGTGATCGGCCAGGGCGAGGCGCTTTCCGAGTTGATGGCGCTGATCGCCGGCCTCTCGCTGGTTGCCCATATGGTCTTGATCGCGGGTTTCGGCCTGCACGCATTGCTCACGAGGAAAACCGCATGAACCGCACTGCGCTTCTGGCCGCGTCGATGCTTGCCGCCACCGCCGCGCATGGCGCGCAGGCACAGGTGCTGGGCGAGGATGCCGGCGCCTGCACCGGCGGCCGCGGCCCCGCCATCCAGGCGGAGATCACCGGCCTCAAGGATCATAGCGGCCGGCTGAAGCTGGAGCTCTATCCCGCGTCCGAGGAGGATTTCCTAAAGGACGATCGTGATCTCGTTAAGGAAGGCAAGACCTTCCGTCGCATCTGGGCGAATACCCCGCCCTCGGATCCGGTGACGATGTGCATCCGCGTTCCTGCGCCGGGTACCTATGCCGTGCTGTTCACCCATGATCGTGACGGCAAGAACAAGTTTGACTTCTGGACCGATGGCGCGGGCTTTCCCTCGAACCAGCGCCTGGGGCGCAGCCGTCCCAAATTGCGTCAGGCGATCGTCCATGTCGGGAACGGAGTGACGCGCGTGAACATTCGTGCGCAGTATCTGCGCGGGCTGGGAGGCTTTGGCCCGCTCGACTGAGGGGGCCGATGCGCATCGTCGACGTCAACGAGTTCTACTCGCCTACCGGCGGCGGGGTGCGCACCTATCTTGATCGCAAGATGGGCCTGATGGCCGATCTGGGGCATGAACTGATCGTCGTCGCCCCCGGCGTGGAAGATGCAGTGGAAGAGCGGCCCGGCGGCGGGGCGATCCATTGGGTGAAGGCCCCCCCGCTGCTGCTCGATCGCAACTACCGGATCTTCGTGAAGGACGAGCCCGTCTGGGCCGTGCTCGATCGGCTCCAGCCCGACATCGTAGAGAACAGCTCGCCCTGGCTTCCGGCCTGGACGGTGGCCCGGTGGCGGGGAGATGCGCTGAAGGTCTATTTCGCGCATGGCGATCTGGTGGGCACCTATCCGCAACGCTGGCTGGACAGCGTCGCGACGCCGCTCCAGGTCGAGCAGGCGTTTGGCTGGTACACCCGCTACATGGCGCGCTTCCTCGAAAGCTATGATGCCTTCGTGACCAACGGCCCTGCGCTGGCGAAACGGTTCGAACGGCGCGGCCTGAAGGTGGATGCGTCCGTGCCGCTCGGCATCGATCGCGGCTGGTTCTCCCCCGATCTGCGCGACGAGAAGCTGCGCATCGCCATGCTCGCTCAGCTGGGCCTGCCGCCGGAGGGGCACCTGCTGCTCGGGCTCGGGCGCCATCACAAGGAAAAGCGCTGGCCGCTGGTGATCGAGGCGGTGGAGGCGGCGGCGAACGATCTGCCGGTGGGGCTGATGCTGCTTGGCGACGGGCCGCAGCGCCACCAGCTGGAAGCGCTCATCGCGGGCAGCCCGCATATCCGAATCTTCCGGCCCGTCTATGATCGCCTGCACCTGTCCCGCATTCTGGCGAGCTCGGACGCGCTGATCCACGGATCGGACGCGGAGCCGTTCGGGCTGGTCGCATGGGAGGCGCTGGCCTCCGGCTTGCCGCTGATCGGGCCGGACGAGGGCGGTTTTGCCGAGATCGCCGAACCGCCCTTCGCCGAAACCTATGCCGCGCGAGATACGCTGTCTGCAGCGGACGCCATCCGGCGCCTATTTCGCCGAGACCAGGCGATTCTGCGTCACGCCGCGCGCAACGGCGCGGCGAAGGTGCGTAGCGACGCCGATCACGCTGCGGCGTTGATGGACTATTATGCCGGTCTGCTCGCCAGACGCCCGGGCGTGGCGGCCGGGGCGTTGTCGGGCGCGGCATAGACGGTGGTCGGCACCGTGCCCATCAGATAGGTGCCGCGCACCACATAGCCCAGGCGATGAAGATAGCGCTGCACCCGGGTTCGCACTGCAATGCGCTCGCCGCGGAAGGGGGTACGCATCACCACCACCGCCGGGCGTTTTGCGAAGATCCGGTCTACCTCGGCGATCTGGTCGACGCCCAGCGCGCCGTTCTCCCGCTCGCGCGACAGGTGGCTTGGGAACAGCCAAGGGCTGAGCGCACAGCGGCCGGTCGCGCCATACAACATCGAGTCCCCCGAATGGACGTAGAGGCAGCCGCTGTCCCGTCCGATCGCATCGGAAAGCGTCGCAAGCTGTGCCGCGCTGCCGCGCTTGGCTTGGGCGACGACGACGCAGGCAGTGCCGGCGATCAGCGCAACGCCCAGCAACACCGGGGCAACGATCCGGCGGCCGACCGAGTCCTGCGCGAAAAAGGCGGCGCAGCACAGGCTGGCCGGCACCATCGCGGGCAGCGCATAATGCGGGTACCAGGAACCGAACACGATCAGCCCCACCATCGCGGCGATCAGCCAGCCGATCAGCAGCCGGTCCGCCGGACTGACCGCGCCTGCCCGTTGCAGCCGCATCCAGCCGAGCGTACTCAGCACGAGCAGCGGCGCCAGCGGCACCATCACTTCGAAGAACGCGCCGACCAGATCGATGAAGGGGTCGCTCCGCCGGTCGAGGATCGAGCCGAAATTGGCGTAGAACCAAGCGTCGAAATGCCCCAGCCCGACATAGACGGCCGCGGCGAGGAGCGTGGGCAGCATCGCCATGCCAGCATAGCCGATTCCGCGTCGCACGACATGGAGGGCGCCCGCGCCCAGCCGCGCTTCGCGCCATAGCAGCCACAGGCCTAGGAACAGCCCCTCGAACAGGACGGTATATTTCACCTGCAGGGCAAGGCCGATCAGCAGCATCGCGAGCAGGTTGCGGCCTACCCGTACCGGACACCCGTCGCGATCGTCCGCGCGCGGCAGCATCAGCGCGACCGCGGCAATGGTCAGAAGATTGTAGAAGACCGGCGCCTGCCCGCCCTGGCCGTCCGCCACGTTGAGCATCAGAATGTAGAGGAGTGCCGCCGGCATGGCCCCCGCGCCCCAGCCAACGCGGTCCGCGATGCGGGCGATCAGGCCAGCGGTCAGTACGACGCACGCAAGTGCCGACAGCTGATACGCCAGGATGCCCCAGGGCATGCCTAGAGCTGCTGCGGGCAGGTAGAGCAGGAACAGCCCGATCGGCTTGCGGTCCCAGATGTCGACGAAGGGCAGGGCGCCGTGCAGCATCCGCTGTGCGGTCACCCAGTAGAATTGCTCGTCCACCGCGATCAGCGGGTTGCCGAAGGTGACGGCGCGCACCGCGATCGCAGTGGCGAGCAGCATCAGCCAGCGGGGAAGAGCAGCCACGACGGCACCGAGCCCGGCCCTGGGCGCGGCCATACCGAGCGTGTCGATGCGAGTCGCCATCAGACGGCCTCGGTAGGCTCGACGAGGGATGCAGCCGTGCTGCCACGGCGTTGAGGCCGGGGAAGAACCGGCACGATTCGGGTTAGGTTCACGTGTGCCTTCGTCTCTGTGCTGCCGGCGGACTTCCCATCCAGCAGGGTGCGGACCCCATCATTCAACGCCCCGAACACTGATTCGTCATTTTGCCTAGCCCAGCTTTGCGCGGCTGTCACGAACACGACACCAAGCGGCGGCACGGAGCGACCGACCGACAAAGGGACGCGACAAGATGAACCTCCGTATAGACCGCCGCTCGTTGATGCTTACCGGCACCTTTGGTTTGGGAGCGCTTGCGCTGCCCGGCTTTGCGCTGGCGCAAGCCGCCGCGCGGGGCTTTACCCACTCGGTGGCGAGCGGGGAGCCCGGTCCGGACACGATGCTGCTCTGGACGCGCTACATCCCCGCCGATGGCGGCGCGGTGAAGCTGCGCGCGCAGATCGCTACCAGTGCCGACTTCACCCGGATCGTCGCGGAGGGCGAGCAGATCACCGGCCCATGGCGCGACCATACCGCCAAGGTGACGGTCGCCGGTTTGTCGCCCGACACCCGCTATTTCTACCGGTTCGTTGGGCCGGACGGCAGCTTCTCGCCCATCGGCCGCACCAAGACCCTGCCGCTGGGCGACGCGCGTCGCTTCGGAATCGCTATCTTCTCCTGCTCGAACCTGCCGTTCGGCTATTTCAACGCCTATGGCCATGCGGCCGCACGCGACGACATCGACGTGTGGGTGCACTTGGGCGACTATCTCTACGAATATGCCAGGGGCGGCTATGCGCCGACCGGCGGCGCGATCGGCGGGCGCTGGCCCGAGCCGGCGGGCGAGATGATCCATCTCGCCGACTATCGTCTGCGCTATGCCAGCTACCGCGCCGATCCCGACCTCCAGGCGCTGCATGCCGCCAAGCCGATGCTGGTGCAGTGGGATGACCATGAAAGCGCGAACGACAGCTGGGAAGGCGGTGCCGAAAACCACCAGCCGGACCAGGAAGGCGATTGGAGCGCCCGCAAGGCGGCGGCGATGCAGGTGTTCCGCGAGTGGATGCCTGTCTCCGAAACGCCCTGGGGCACCTATGAGATCGGTACGCTGGCGACCTTCTTCCGCACCGAGAGCCGGCTGCTCGCGCGCAGCCAGCAGCCCGATGTCGCGCCGCTGTTCAAGGAGGCCGATCCGGTCAAGGCGCTCACCGCCTTCCGCGACGGTGCCTGGCAGGATCCGGCGGTGACCATGCTCGGCAGCGAGCAGGAAGTGTGGCTGGATCATGCCATGCGTCGTTCGGTGAAGGCAGGGCAGCGCTGGCAGGTGGTCGGCTTCGGGACGATCATGGGCAACCTGACGACGCCGGCCGAGGCGCTGGGCTGGCTGGCGCCGGACGCGGATCCGCGCGCCAAGGCTTATGTCCAGGCCGGCGTGACCGCGGGCACGCTGGGGCTGCCGCTCGGCTATGACAGCTGGGGCGGTTATCCGGCGGCGCGTGCGCGGTTCCTCAAATCCTCGCAGGCAATGGGCGCCAACCTGCTGGTGGTGTGTGGCGACAGCCACAATGCCTGGGCATTCGACCTCGCGCAGGACGGCAAGGCGGCAGGCGTCGAGTTTGCCGGTCACGCGGTGACCTCCCCGGGGTTCGAAAGCGCGCTCAAGACCGATCCGAAGGTGGTTGCAGCCGCCATGGTGAGGGCGAATCCCGAGCTGAAATGGTGCGACACCAGCCGCCGCGGCTACATGGCGCTGACGCTGACGCCCGATCAGGCCCGCAACGACTGGGTGTTCGTGGAGACGGTCGCCGAGCGCAGCCTCAAGGCAAGCATCGGGCACAGCGCCACCGTGCAGCGCGGCCGCAACGTAATGGCGTAACACTCGCCCGCTCCCAGAGGGCCGCCTCGGCGCGAGTAGTGCGACCTAGGGGGAAGGGGGCGGGCTGGGGCCGGGAGCGGAGACCGCCCGCATTTGCGTGGCATCCGCCGCCGCCCGGGACCCGCACCCTGTCCCTTCGCCCTCTAGCCGCGAAGGCCCATCCGCCTTACGCTCCGCCGCCATGGTCAAGCTCAATAAGATCTACACCCGCACCGGCGACGCCGGCACCACCGGCCTCGCCGACGGCTCGCGCGTCTCCAAGGCTTCCGCGCGGATGGAGACGATCGGCGATGTCGACGAGGCGAACAGCGCGATCGGCGTCGCGCGGACCACGCTTGCAGACGGCGATCCGCTCGACGCCACACTCGCGCGTGTCCAGAACGATCTGTTCGATCTCGGGGCCGATCTCGCCACGCCGGGGGATCGCGAAGGCGCGCTGCGGATCACGGCCGAGCAGATCGCATGGCTGGAATCTGCGATCGACGCATGCAACGAAGACCTCGCGCCGTTGAACAGTTTCGTGCTGCCCGGCGGTAGTCCGGCGGCAGCGGCGATCCACCTCGCACGCGCGATCACCCGCCGGGCCGAACGCGCTGCCGTCGCCGCGAACGACCAGGGCGGTCTCAGCGCTAACGCACTCATCTATCTCAATAGACTTTCGGATTTTTTGTTCGTGGCAGCGCGCACCATGAACCAAAAGGGAGAAGCAGACGTTCTGTGGGTGCCTGGGGGGCCTAGCGACCAATAGCCCTCCGGCCTCGCGCATCCCTCCGTATGGGTTGCCCGGCGGGCATGCTTGCGGTAGGAGAACAGAGTGCGAACGGAACCGGCCATATTCGCTGCTCCCGATGCGCTCGTCCGCCATTTCTCGGCGGTGCGGGCGCTCAGCACCGCGCTCGTCGGGTCGCTGTCGGATGCGGATGCGACGATCCAGTCGATGGACGACGCGTCCCCGGCGAAATGGCACCTCGCCCATACGACCTGGTTCTTCGAGACGTTCGTGCTGCGCGATCATGTTGCCGGCTATCGCCTGTTCGACGATCGCTGGCCGTTCCTGTTCAACAGCTATTATGAGGCCGAAGGCCAGCGCCATGCGCGTCCGCGCCGGGGCATGCTCTCGCGCCCCACGCTGGACGAAGTCCACGCCTATCGCGCTGCGGTCGATGCAGCGATTTGCGATGCGATCCCAACGCTCGCTCCGGATATTCTGGCGCTGATCGTGCTCGGTTGCCAGCACGAACAGCAGCATCAGGAGCTGCTGCTTACCGACATTCTCCACCATTTCTCGGTCAATCCGCTCGAACCGGCGGTCTGGCCTGGTGCTGCCAAGGTGCCGGTGGCGATGCCTGCCCCGATCGGCTGGATCTCGGGAAAGCAGGGGGTGACTGAGGTCGGGATCGACGTGCGCGCGTCGCGCGCGCATGAGGATTTCGCCTTCGACTGCGAAGGCCCCCGCCATCAGACGCTGCTTGCGCCGCACGCGCTGGCGGACCGCACGATCACCAACGGGGAATGGGCGGCCTTCATCGCCGACGGCGGCTATGCCGATCCGCGCCATTGGTTGTCGGACGGCTGGGCCTGGGCGCAGGCGAATCAGGTCGCGGCCCCGCTTTATTGGCAGCATATCGACGGCGTCTGGACCCGGTTCGGGCTCGACGGCCGCCGCCCGATCGACCCGGCCGCGCCCGTCACCCATGTCAGCTTTTTCGAGGCTGACGCCTATGCCGGCTGGGCTGGTGCCCGGCTGCCGACGGAATTCGAGTGGGAAGCCGCGGCGGCGAACGCCGATCCCTTGTCGGGCAACCAGCTCGACGCAGCCGGGCCGGTCGAGCCGCGCCCGTCGACCAGCGGCCCTGCGTGGTTCGGCGATGTCTGGGAATGGACCGGCAGCGCCTACCGCCCCTATCCCGGCTTCCGTGCCGCCGAGGGCGCGGTCGGTGAATATAACGGCAAGTTCATGAGCGGGCAGTTCGTGCTGCGCGGCGGCAGTTGCGCGACCCCGCGCGGACATGTCCGCGCCAGCTACCGCAATTTCTTTTATCCCCACCAGCGCTGGCAGTTCACCGGCGTACGTCTGGCGAAGGACCTCTGATGCTCAAGCAGGAACTCGAAGACGGCCAGGCCAGCCTTGCCGACCCCCATTTCCGCGCCGACGTGCTGACCGGCCTTGCCGCCAGCCCGCGTGCGATCCCTGCACGCTGGTTCTACGACCGTCGGGGTTCGGAGCTGTTCGAAGAGATCACCGAACTCCCCGAATATTATCCGACCCGTACCGAGACAGCGTTGCTTGAGTCGATCTCCGCCGATCTGGGTAGTCTGGCGGCCCCCAATGCGGCGGTGGTGGAATTCGGCTCCGGCTCCTCGGTGAAGACGCCGCGGTTGCTCCGCGCGATCGAGCCCGCAGCCTATGTACCGATCGACATTTCGGGCGAGTTCCTGCGCCACTCCGCCGCCCAGCTCTCCCAGGCGTTCCCCGGTCTGCCGGTCTATCCCGTCGAGGCCGATTTCCTCCGCCCCGTGCCGCTGCCCGAACAGGTAGCCAAGATGCCCAAGCTCGGCTTCTTCCCCGGCTCGACGATCGGCAACATGAACGCCTGGCACGCGGTCGACCTGCTGCGCGCGATGCGCGAATGGCTGGGCGAGGGCGCCCGGCTGCTGATCGGCATGGATCGGGTGAAGTCACCCGACATCCTAGTCCCCGCCTATGACGATGCGGCGGGCGTGACGGCGGCGTTCAACCTCAATCTGCTCGAGCGGATCAACCGCGAGCTGGACGGCACGATCCCGATCGACGCCTTCCGCCACCGCGCGATCTGGAACGCCGATTATGCGCGGATCGAAATGCATCTTGAGACGCAGCGCGATGTCGACTTCACCGTCGACGGCCGGCCCTTTGCGATGGCGGCAGGCGAGACGATCCACACCGAGAACAGCCACAAATACGGCCCCAACGGCGCCCGCCAGCTGCTCCGGGCGGGGGGCTGGACGCCGATCGAGCAATGGACCGACGAGAAGGACTGGTTCGCGCTGATCCTGTGTGAGGCTCAGCCGCTGCGCCGGGCGCCGTAACAGACCGTTGACCGGGCGTGTGCCAGGCCGCAAGGGTCTGGCCATGCGCTTCTTTTCGGACAATGCCGCCGCCGTCTGCTCGCCCGTGCTCCAAGCGCTGGTCGAGGCCAACACGCTCGACACCGCCTATGACGGCGACGCCTGGTCGAAGCAGCTTGACGGCGCCTTTTCCGACCTGTTCGGCACCCGGGCTCGCGCGCTGTGGGTGCCGACCGGCACCGCCGCGAACTGCCTTGCGCTGACTGCGCTCTGTCCGCCGCATGGCGGCATCATCTGCCACCGCGACGCGCACATCAATTGCGACGAGGGCGGCGCGCCCGAATTCTACACGCACGGCGCCAAGCTGCTCACTGCCGCCGGGCCCGGCGCCAAGCTGACGCCCGAAGCGATCCATGCCGTGATCGACCCGATCCGCAACGACGTGCACCAGGTGCAGCCGCACGCGATCTCGATCACCAACGCCACCGAATATGGCTTGGTCTATACGCCGGACGAGGTGGCGGCGATCGGCGAGTCCGCCAAGGCCCGCAGGCTGGGCCTGCACATGGATGGGGCCCGCTTCGCGAACGCCGTCGCGCACCTTGGCTGCCATCCGGGCGAGGTGACCTGGCGTGCCGGTGTCGACGCGCTGAGTTTCGGCTTCGTCAAGAACGGGGGCATGAGCGCCGAGGCGCTGATTTTCTTCCGGCCCGAACTGGCCGACGTGACGCTCTATCGCCGCAAGCGCGCCGGGCTGCTCTTCTCCAAGGGCCGCTATCTCGCCGCGCAGCTGCTGGCGATGCTCAAGGACGGGGTCTGGCTCGCCAATGCCCGCGCGGCCAATGCCGGCGCGCGGCTGCTCGCAGAGGCAGCGGGCGACCGGCTGGTGCACCCGGTACAGGCTAATGAAGTGTTTCTGAAAGCGAGTCCGGCGGAGGCCAATGCCTTGCGCGCGCTCGGCTTCGACTTCTATGACTGGGCCGAAGGCGAAGTGCGCCTCGTCACCAGCTGGGACCAGACGGAGGACGCGATCCGCCCGCTCGCCGAGGCGATCGCCGCGCTGTGATCGGCGCGCAACCCCCTCGTTCCTCCCGGCTGACGGTTCTGATTCCGTTTCTGCTGGTAACGCTGATCTGGGGCTCCACCTGGCTCGTCATCAAGGACCAGCTGGCAGTGGTGCCGCCGAGCTGGTCGGTGAGCTATCGCTTTCTCGTCGCCGGGGTGACGACGTTGCTCTGGGCGGCGGCACGGCGCGATCGGCTGTGGCTCGACGCGCGCGGGCTGGCGTTTGCGGCGTGCCTCGGGCTCGCCCAGTTCGTGCTCAATTTCAACTTCGTCTATCGGGCAGAATCGCACGTCACCTCTGGTGTGGTCGCAGTGGTCTATGCGCTGCTGCTGGTTCCCAACGCGATCCTCGCGCGCCTCTTCCTCGGCCAGAAGATGGGACGACAGCTGCTGATCGGATCGGTCGTGGCAATGGCGGGCGTGGCGTTGCTCTTCCTCCACGAGGCTCGGCTGAACCCCGTCGGCCCGCATGAGGCGCTGATCGGCATCGGCATCGCGCTGTTGGGCGTGCTGTCCGCCTCGGTCGCGAACGTGATGCAGGCGACCGGCACCGCCAAGGCCTATCCGATGGCGACCACGCTCGGCTGGGCGATGCTGATCGGATCGGCACTCGACGCGGGCTTCGCCCTCGTAACGGTCGGCCCGCCCGTGATCGAGACGCGGCCCGCCTATCTGCTCGGGATTCTCTATCTCGGCGTGATCGGCTCCTCGATCACCTTCACCATCTACTTCCAGCTGATCCGTACCATCGGCCCCGCCAAGGCCGCCTATACCAGCGTGCTGATCCCCGTGATCGCAATGCTGCTCTCGACGTTGTTCGAAGGCTATCGTTGGTCGCTGCTGGCGGTGGCCGGCGGCGTACTGGTGCTTGTCGGGCTGGTGCTTGCCTTGAGGGCGCGAAGGCCCAACCGGTAATCGGCGTAGCGCGGCCGCCAGCCCAGCAGCCGCTTCGCCTTGCCGTTCGCGACACGGCGATTTTCTGCATAGAAGGCGCGCGAGGCGGGGCTAAGGTCCACCGCGTCCGGCGAAACCGCCGGACCGGCGTCGATCCCCAGCAGTTCGGCTGCATAGGCGAGCACCTCCGCCTGGGGGGCGGGCAGGTCATCGGACAGGTTGTAGGCCCCCGGCGGCCCCTCGAACGCAGCGATCACGCCGGCGATGAGATCATCCACATGCACGCGACTGAACACTTGTCCGGGGAAAAACACGCGCGTTGCACCGGCCGCCATGCGCTCCAGCGCCGAGCGCTCCGGGCCATAGATCCCGGGCAGGCGGAAGACATGCGCGTTGGGCAGAAGACCCCAGGCGCGATCGGCATCGAGACGGCCGCCGCGCCGGCCCCGCAATGGCGCGCTCTCGTCGACCCATCCGCCGCCGGTGTCCCCATAGACGCCGGTGGACGAAAGATAGCCGAGCCATTTCCCGCCCGCCGCCAGATCCGCACCATAAGCCACCAGCACCGGATCGGCTTCGCCCGGTGGAATGCTGGAAAGGATATGGGTGGCGCGGGCTATTTCGGAGCGTGTTCGAGCCGCATCGCCGAAGGTGGCGCGGGTCACCGTCGCGGTCGATCCTCCAGCCGCCTCCACCGCTGCCATCAGTCGCGCGGCGGTATAGCCGGGGCCGAAGACCAGCAGGCGCACGGTGCTCATCGCGCGCCGGTGCCGCTGAACAGAATGCCGAAGAAATCGCCCTTGTTCCAGCTGGGCTGCGCATCGCCATTGGCGAGCGCCTGCACAGTGGCGAGTCCGACATGCTTGTACTTCACCGCCGAATTCCAGTCGAACGGGAGGTCGATCTGGTCGGAGGGCTTGTGGTAATTCTCGTCGAGGAACTTGCGCGCGACCGCCGCGCCCGTGCCGCCGGGGCCGGTGTCGATCGATACCGACGGAATGCCGGCCTGGACGAAGCTGTAATGATCCGATCGGACGAAGAACATTTCCTCGGGTGCGGGATCGGGCACCACGCCCAGCCCCTCCGCTCTGGCCGCCGCCGTCACCACGGTGCCGATGCTCGATCGCTCGCCGCCCAGCACTACCAGATCGACCAGCGGGTAGGTGAGGATCGGCATGTCGAAATTGACGTCGGCGACAATCGTGCCCTTGGGTACGGTCGGGAAATGGGCGAAATAGTCGGACCCGATCAGGCCCTTTTCCTCGGCGGTCAGCGCGACGAACAGCAGCGTGCGGCGTGGGCGCTTGCCTTGCTCGATCGCCTTGGCGATTTCGAGCAGCATCGACACGCCGATCGCATTGTCCATCGCGCCGTTATAGATCGTGTCGCCCTTCACGGGCTCGCCGACACCGACATGGTCGAGATGCGCGGAAAGCACGACCGCCTGGCTCTTCAGCGCCGGATCGCTCCCTTCGATCATCCCTACCACGTTGCGGCTCTCGCGCGTAGAAAGGCGGGTCTTGGTGGCCACGCCGAGTGTGCCAACAAGCGGACCGGTCGGGATGCGGCGGCCGCGCGTTTCGGCGGCGAGCACATCGGCCCAGCGGATCCGGGCGCCTTCGAACAGCTTGGCGGCCCCGGCCTGACTGACCTGGCCGACCATCGGCGCATCGGGCGAAACGTCGTTGGCAACGCCGTCCGGGCCTGCCCAACCGGTGCGCGGATAGGCGAAATAGGGCGCAAAGCCCTCGACCGTCATCTCGCGGCGACGCGCCATCGTCTCGATCACCAGCACGGCCTTTGCGCCACGCGCTGCCGCCAGCCGGGCCTTCTGCCCGTCATCACCGAAATGGGCGGTGACGTCGCTGGGCAGACCCTTGGGTGCGCCGGCGAGGATCGCGACGATCTTACCCCGCACGTCCAGGCCCTTGTAATCGTCGCGCTGGCCATCCGGATACACGATGCCATAGCCGGCGAACACGACCTCGCCCTCCGCCCTGAAGTCGGGGCGCGAGGCGACGGGCTCGTTGACGAAGTCCTTGCCGAAGGCCAACGCCACGCTCTTGCCGCCCCGCATGAGCGTCCATGCTGCCTTTTCCGCCGGACGATAGGTGACGAGCTTCACCTGCTGGAACCATCCGCCGTTCGCGCCGGGCTTGAGGCCCATCGCCAGCATCCGGGCGGCGACATATTCGGCGGCGACGTCGAAGTCGCGCGTCCCTGCCTCGCGCCCGCGCAGTGCATCGGAGGCGAGGAACTGGACATGCGCCTTCAGCGCCGCCTGCTCCGGGGTGAGCGGCGCCTGCTGCGCCAGCACCGGGCTGGCCAGCAGGAACAGCGCGAGCAGCGGCCGAAGCGTCATCCGCGCTTACTTCGCCCCCGGGCCGTCATAGGTCAGGCCGAAAAAGTCACCCTTGTTCCACACCGGCTTCTCGTCACCATTCGCAATCGCGCTGGCGATGCGGAAGTTCACGTCGACGAAGCGCACGCCCGACTGCCAGTTGATCGCCGGCTGCTGATCGATCTGGTCGGATGGCTGGTGATAGTGGTTCTTCATGAAATGATCGATCGCCGCGCGACCCGGTCCGCCGGCACCCGGCCACAGGAAGACGGAGGGCACACCCTTGCGCACGAAATTATAATGGTCGCTGCGAACGAAGATGTTCTCGCCCGGCAGCGGATCGTCTGACATCTTCACACCGATCTCCGCCGCTGCCTTGGCGACGATCGGCCCTAGCGTCGAGTGGTTGGCGCCGTAGACCACGATATCCTCAAACGGATAGGTGATGATCGGCATGTCGAGGTTCACGTCCGCGACGATCCGGTTCTTGATCGTCGGGTTGTTGGCGAAATAATCGGAGCCGACCAGGCCCTTCTCCTCCGCCGTGACCGCCAGGAACAGGATGGAGCGGCGCGGCTTGGTGCCCGCGGCCTTGAAGCGCTTGGCCTCCTCGATCAGCGAGGCCGTGCCGATCGCGTCGTCCAGCGCGCCGTTGTTGATCGTGTCGCCCTTCGCATCGGGGCGCCCCACGCCGATATGGTCGAGGTGCGCGGAGAGCACGACGACCTCGCCGGCCAGCTTGGGATCGCTGCCTTCGATCAGGCCGGCGACATTGAAGCTCGGCATCGGCGTCAGCGTGGTCTTCGCCGCGACGGTCAGCGTGCTCGGCAGCTGGAACGCCTTGAAGGTCGCGCCGTCCACGGCCGCCGCCTTGGCGATCGCTGCCCAGGGGGTCTTGCTGCCGGCGAACAGCTTCTCCGCGCCGGCGAGGCTCAGCATGCCCAGGCCGGGCGTGCCGGGGGCCGCGATATGACCGGTGCCGTCGGCATTGCCCCACGTCACGCGCGCGCGGTTCGCATAGGCCGCGTACATCGAGAAAGGCCGGCTCTTGGCGGTGAGCGGCGATTCCAGCGTGATATAGCCGATCGCCCCATGTTTCCTGGCGATCTCGGCCTTGGCGGCGGGGTTCTGGAAGTGTGCGCCTTCCTCGCTCGGGAAACGCGAGGGGGCGCCACCGAAGAAGGCGACGATCTTCCCCTTGGTATCGACGCCCTTATAGTCGTCGCGCCCCAGGCCGACGATGCCGTATCCGACGAACACTACCGGTGCCGTAACGCTGAATTCTGGCTTTTCCGGGTTGGCGCCGACGATGAAGTCCTTGCCTGCCTCCAGCGCGACTGTCGCTGCCTTTGCGCGGCCGATCGACATCGCGCCGGCGCCGTCCAGCTTGTAGCTGATCAGCGGCACCTTCTGCAGATAGCCGCCGTCATCCCCCGCCGGCTTCAGTCCGGCAGCATAGAATTGCGATGCGACGTAATTGGCCGCGATTTCGAATTCAGGGCTGCCCGCATCCCGGCCCTTCAGCGCGTCCGAAGCGAGGAACATCACATGGCTCTTCAGCGCCGCCTGGTCGGCGGGCAGGGGGGCATTGATGACGGCGTTCCGCTCGGCGGCGGTCTGGGCGAGGGCGGGCGACGCCGCGGCAAGGAGAAGGGCAAGCGGCGCAGTCGATCGGAACATCGGGTTTCCCTGGTAGTCGCAACAATATTTCAAGCCTAGCAGCGCTGGTTTGATGGTCAATTCCTCCCGATGCGCGGGCGGACAACATTTCCGGCGGCGAACAGAGGCCCCAAGCATCGATCGAATTTCCCGCAAAGCTGATCGAGAGAATAGAGTAGCAGCCGCCCCCGCATGTCCTATATCGAAGCCTGTATGAGTGACGCCCGTATCGCCGCCGCAGTTCCCCAGGCCATTCGCCGCGAGGACTATCGTCCACCCGATTGGCTGGTGCCGGAGATCGCGCTCGACTTCGACCTCGATCCGGCGGTGACCCGCGTACGCACGACGCTGCATGTCGCGCGCAACGGCGCCCATGATCGTCCGCTGGTGCTGAACGGGGATGGGCTGGAAGCCGCTTCGGTCAAGGTCGACGGCGCGGCGGCGCAGAACTGGCGGATGGACGGGCAGGATCTGGTGATCCCGCTGACCGGCGACAGCCACATGGTTGAGACCGAGGTGGTGATCGCGCCGGAGCGCAACACCCAGCTCCAGGGCCTTTACGCCTCGTCAGGCATGCTGTGCACCCAGTGCGAGGCGGAGGGCTTCCGCCGCATCACCTTCTTCCCCGATCGGCCGGACGTGCTCTCCAAGTACAAGGTGCGTCTGGAGGCGGACAAGGCGCGCTTCCCGGTGCTGCTCGCCAATGGCGATCCGATCGCGCAGGGCGATGCCGAGGGCGGCCGCCACTGGGCGGAGTGGCATGATCCGTTCCTGAAGCCGAGTTATCTGTTCGCGCTGGTCGCGGGCGACCTCGTCGCCAACACCGGCACCTTCACGACCATGTCGGGCCGCGAGGTGCAGCTGGGCATCTATGTCCGTGCGCCGGACCTGGCCAAGACCGACCATGCCCTGCACGCGCTGAAGCTCAGCATGCAGTGGGACGAGGAGGTCTATGGTCGCGAATATGATCTCGACGTGTTCAACATCGTCGCGGTCGACGACTTCAATTTCGGCGCGATGGAAAACAAGGGGCTGAACGTTTTCAACAGCCGCTACATCCTCGCCGACCCCGACACTGCCACCGACTGGGACTATGATGCGATCGCCGCAGTGGTCGCGCACGAATATTTCCATAACTGGTCGGGTAATCGCGTTACCTGCCGCGACTGGTTCCAGCTGAGCCTGAAGGAAGGCTTCACCGTTTTCCGCGACCAGAGCTTCTCGGCCGACCAGGGCTCGGCGGCGGTCAAGCGGATCGAGGATGTGCGCAGCCTGCGCGCCAGCCAGTTTCCCGAGGATGCCGGCCCGCTCGCCCACCCGGTGCGCCCGGACGAATATATCGAGATCTCCAACTTCTACACGGCGACCATCTACAACAAGGGCGCCGAGCTGATTCGGATGATGGCCACCATCCTCGGCCCACAGAAGTTCCGCGCCGCGACCGACCTCTATTTCGATCGCTTCGACGGTACCGCTGCCACCTGCGAGGATTTCGTGGCGAGCATGGAGGAGGCCGGGGGCGTCGATCTCGGTCAGTTCCGCCGCTGGTACAGTCAGGCGGGCACCCCGCGCGTTTCGGCCAATCTGGTGCAGGACGGGGCGATCACCCGGCTCGCCCTCGCCCAGACCGTGCCGCCGACGCCCGGCCAGCCGGTCAAGGAGCCGATGGTCCTGCCGCTCAAGGTCCGCCTGTTCGGGGAAAAGAGCGGCGCCCCGCTGATCGACGAACAGTTGGTGCTGCTCGACAAGCCCGAGCAGGAGCTTCGCTTCGAGAATCTGCCCGAGCGCGCGGTGTTGTCGATCAATCGCGGCTTCTCCGCGCCCGTGATCGTCGACGCCAATCGCAGCGCCGCGGACCTCGCCTTCCTCTCGGCGCATGACGACGATCCCTTTGCCCGCTACGAGGCGATGCAGCAGTTGATGCTCGACACGCTGGTCGCTGCGGTGACCACCGGCCGGGGCGACCATGCCGCGTTGATCGATGCCGTCCGCAACACGCTCACAGATCCCGCGCTCGATCGGGCATTCATCGCCGAGGCGGTGCTGCTTCCCTCGGACAGCTTCATCGGCGACCAGATGGCGATCGTCGATCCCGAGGCGATCTTCCATGCGCGGGAATCGCTGCGGGCCGATCTCGGCAAGGCGCTCGAGGCCGAATGGCGGGCGGCGTATGAAGGCGCCCGTGCCAATCGCTTCGAATATTCGCCGGCTGCCAAGGGTGCGCGCCGCCTGAAGAACGTGGCGCTGGGCTATATCGCAGCCAGTGGTGCCGCTGATGCGGCGGCGCTGGCCTACGCCCAGTTCGACGCGGCCGACAACATGACCGATCGCCAAGGCGGCCTCGCCACCCTGGTCAACGGCACGTCGACGTTGCGGGAGAAGGCGTTGGAGGCATTCTACCAGCGCTATGCCGGCAACGCGCTGGTGCTGGACAAGTGGTTTCAGACCCAGGCGCTCTCCTCGCGCGACGATGCCCTCGCCGCCGTGGAGAAGCTGGCCACGCATCCGGACTTCACCCTCGCCAACCCCAATCGGGCGCGGGCGCTGGTCGGTGCGTTCAGCATCAACCAACGGGCCTTCCATGATCCTTCGGGCCGCGGCTATCGGTTCGTGGCCGACCAGCTGATCGCGCTCGACAAGCTCAACCCGCAGACCGCCGCCAAGCTGGTGCCGCCGCTCGGCCGGTGGAAACGTTTCGACGCCGATCGCGCGGCATTGATGCGCGGCGAGCTCGAGCGGATCGTCGCCAGCCCCGGCCTCAGCAAGGACATGTTCGAGCAGGCTACCAAGTCGCTCGACTGATGCTTCGGCTGCTCACCGCCACGGTTCGTGACTCCGCGCGCGTGCGGACCGTCGCGGCCGTGGCAGCGCGCTTCGGGCTGGGCGTGCTGCTGGAGAAGCTCGGCTTTGCGGGCGAGGCGGATGCGGCCGATCCCGAGACCGGCGCCCTGCCGCTGCCCCGCCGCACCCGGCTTGCATTGGAGGCGCTGGGGCCGACCTATGTGAAGATCGGCCAGATTCTCGCCACGCGCGGCGACTTGCTGCCGCCCGAATGGATCGCCGAGCTGGAGCTGCTCCAGAGCGCCGCGCCGACGCTGCCCTTCGAGGCGATCCGCGGCGAGGTGGAAACGGCGCTCGGTATGCCGCCGGAAGACGCATTCGCCTGGTTCGATCCTCAGCCGCTGGCCGCCGCCTCGATGGCGCAGGTGCATCGTGCGCGGCTGGCGGACGGCCGCGAGGTGGTGCTGAAGGTGCGCCGCCCCGGGATCCGCGCGGCGATGGAGGCGGACCTGCGGCTGATCGGCGAGCTGGCCACACTGGTCGCAAAGAGCAGCGCCGAGGCGCGCCGGTTCGAGCCGGTGGCGCTCGCCCGCCAGCTTCGCCAGGCGCTGCTGGAGGAACTCGATTTCACCAACGAGGGGTGCAACGCCGATCGGCTCCGCGCCGACATGGCGGACACCCCGCGCGTCGTGGTGCCCGAGATCCATTGGCAATGGACCTCGGAGACGCTGCTGGTGATGGATTTCATCGAGGGCGTGAAGCCGGCTTCGGGTGAGGCCCTGCGTGCCGCAGGAATCGATCCCGAAGCAATCGCCGAACTGGGGGCCGATACCGTGATCGCGATGGTGCTGGTCAACGGTCGTTTTCATGCCGATCCGCATCCCGGCAATCTGCTGTGCCTGCCCGGCGATCGGCTGGCGCTGCTCGATCTTGGCTCGATCGGTCATGTCGGGCCCAAGCGCCGCGACGAGTTCGTCGCTTTTGTGCTGGCGCTGACTGGCGGCAATGCCCGCGCGCTCGCCGACACACTGGCGCTGTGGGGCGACGGATATGACGTGCCCCGACGGACGATCGACCGCGCGGCCGAGGCGATCATCCAGCGCCATGGCGGCGGCAAGCTGGTCCTGTCGGCGATGATGCCCGATTTCCTGCGACTGCTGCGCGAGGAAGGGCTGGTGCTGCCGCCCGACCTGCTGCTGGTGTTCAAGGCGATGGTGACGATGGACGGCGTGCTCGACCGCATCGCGCCGGGCTTCGACCTGTCGGGCGCGATCCGGCGCGCGCAGGTTGCGCTGGTGGCCAATCGGTTCGGGCCCGCGCGGATGGCCGCGAGCTCGGCGGCGCTGGCGCTTGCGCTCGCGGAATTGGGCGAGGACGCACCGCGCCTGCTGCGCGCGGCCGCTGCCCGGCTGGAGGCCCCGCCGGCGGACAATCGCACGGCCGATGCTATGGTGCGGGCCGGTCGCTGGATCGCATCGGCGCTTCTGGCCGGCACCGCGTTGATCGCCGCGGCGCTCTGGCTGGGCTAAACTGCCGTCCGCTCCCGCTGTGGCGGGAGGTAGGGATCAGAATGCCGGATCGAAGTTGAAGAAGATCGGGTTGGAAATCGCGACCATCGGTCCGGCCACCGTGGTGAAATTGTCCACGCCGGGGTATGGGGTCTGCGGGCCTTCCACCTCGACGCGATAAGAGCTGCGGCCCTTCGTATCCGGCGCATCGGTGAAGCCGGTGCTGCCGTCCGCGCCGATGTCGAGCGTCGCGAAGACATCGCCATTCTTCACCACGCGGACGTGATACGTGCCCTCTTCGCGTTTGCCCGCCAGCCGAACGGTGAAGCGCACCGGCCCCGCTGGCGCCTTGGCACTGTCGCCCATCAGCATGTCCGCCTTGCCGTCGCCGTCTACATCGGCGGTCAGCTCGACTCGGGGGGCGTAGGGGTTGGCGCTGATCGAAGCGCGGCCGCGTCCGATCGCGGCGATCACCGCTTCGCGGGTGCGGGCAGGGGCGAAAACCCAGGTAGTGGGTGTGCCGACATTGTTGGCGGTCGCCTCCAGCGCCTGGGGCGCGGTCCCGCCGGCTACTGTGCCGTGATGCGAGTCGCTGCCCCCTCGCGCCGCGATCTTGCGACCCGAACTCAGCATGTCGTCCCATACCATCAGGTTGGTCTTGTTCGGCGCCCAACGGACGGTGTTCCAGACCTCGATCGAATCGACGAGGTCGTAGGAATAGCCGAAATGATCCTTGTTGGTGGGGTGGTTGGCCGAAAGGTGGACGCCCAGCCAGTCCTTCACCTTCTGCACCTGAACGTCCCGCGCATCGCGGATGTCGTACAGCTTCTGATGGTCATAGGGCCTGGCCGACAGGATCACCGCATGGCCGCGCACCGTGGTCCATTCGGCGCCGTAGAGCAGCAGCAGCTTGTCCGAGTGGAAGTCGGGGTCGCTCCAGCTGTTGTGCGCGGTGTCGCCGTTCACATGGTTGTCGTGGTCGCTGATCAGCAGGAAGTCGAAGCCCGCCCGCTCTGCATCGGCGATGATCCGCGCCTCGCTGTGGTTGGTCGAGTCCTTGCTGTGGCGGGAATGGACGTGGAGGTCGCCCTTCATCCACGAGCCCTCGTCCAGGCTGGCGACGACGAACTTGTCGTTGGTCTGGGCGGACGCGGCGGCAGGCGCGAGCAGCGCGGCAAGCGCGAGGGCGGCAACACGGAACATGGTTTCTCCGGCAGGCTGACGGCGGGCGGACGCCCGGTCGTTCAACTACCGCCGAGAACGTTGATCGTAAACGCCACCACGCCCAGGTTAAATACGAACGCGGCCAGGCAGTGCAGCGTCACCACCCGGCGCAGCTGCCGCGTGGTGACCGAGACGTCGCTCGTCTGGAAGGTCATGCCGAGGCAGAAGGCGAAGTAGATGAAGTCCCAGTAATTGGGTTCGGGCGTCTTGGGGAATTCCAGCCCGCCCTTGTCGCGTCCGCCCGGTGCCTCGCTGTAGAAGAGGTGGGCATAGTGCAGCGCGTAGACGCCATTGCTGAACGTCCAGCTGAGCGCGAGCGTGCCGATGATCAGGCCGAGTTGCGCGGGCTGCGGGGCCTTGCGCTCCATCAGCTCGCTGGCGATCGCGATCAGGATGATGATGGTGACGGCGCCGGTAATGCCGAGCAGCACCAGCCGGTTCGCATCGTTGTTGCAGGCCGATCGCCGCATCGCATCGGACTGGTGCCGAAGCATCGGAATGCACAGCGCCAAGAACAGCGCCGCGCCGATGTCGAAGGCGAGCATCGCGCCCGCCCGGATGCCGAAATGCGGCACCAGGAACAAGCCTGCCGCGATCGTCGTCGCGGCGAAGGCAAGGAAACGCGGCGGCGCGAGGACATTGCCGACCCCTCGGGGTCGGGCCCCGCGCCGCAGCGATTTCTGGCTCAGGCTGCCTTGGCCTTCTTTGCGGCCTCGATTGCCTCGAGCACGATACGGCGCGCTTCGGCGGCATCGCCCCAATTGCCGATCCGCACCCACTTCTCGGACTCCAGGTCCTTATAGTGGGTGAAGAAATGCTCGATCTGCTGGAGCACGATGGTCGGCAGGTCGGTGCGCTCGCCCACGTCCGCATAATAAGGGAAGGTGCTGTCGACCGGCACGCAGACCAGCTTCTCGTCGCCGCCGGCTTCGTCTTCCAGCTTCAGTACCGCGATCGGGCGCGCACGCACCACGCAGCCCGGCACGAAGGGCGAACGCGCGATGACGAGCGCGTCGAGCGGATCGCCGTCGGGCGACAGCGTGTGCGGCACGAAGCCATAATTCGCCGGATAGCGCATCGGCGTGTGCAGGATGCGATCGACGAACAGCGCGCCGCTCGCCTTGTCGAACTCATACTTCACCGGTTCGCCGCCGACCGGCACTTCGATGATGACGTTCAGGTTGTTCGGCGGATCATCGCCAATGGGAATCAGATCGATGCGCATGTTTCTCTAAACCTTGGTTGGCAGCTTTGCCCGTCTCAGCGGGCTTGCAGCAGCTTGTCTAGGCCAGCCTCTCCTTCAACCGACTTGACCAGATGCGGATAGCGCAGCCCATCATGATAGTCGATGGCAACCTCTCGGTAACTATCGTCCCGTTTTAGGGTCAGGCGAATCGGGGACTTGGTGCCCTTGGCGGCCTTCACCGCCTCGATCAGGGCGTCGGTGGCGTAGGCGCGTCCATTCACCGCGACGATCTCGTCGGCGACGGTGATTCCCGCCCTGAATGCCGGGCCGTCCCACATCACGCCCGCGATCCCCTTCTTGCCGACCGCCAGGCCCAGCGAATAGCTGAGATCGGCAGTGCCCGGGCGGCTGAGCTTGTTCGGCACCTCGGTGTAGACGAGCTTGTAGCCGTTGCGTTCGAAGCCCTTGAGCGGCGCGCGTTCGGAAACGTCGTGCAGGCGCGCGGTGAGCAGCTTGCGCCAGTCATAGGGCTGGATGCCCTCCAGCGTCTTCACCACGTCGTCGAAGGTGTAGGTCACCTCGCCATAATCGCCGTCGCGGCCGCCGAAGAAGACGCGGGCGAAATCGTCGATCGACTTGGCGCCCTTGCTCTGCTCGCGGAGGATCGAATCGACTTCCATCCACACCAGCAGGCCCTCGTTGTAATAGTCTTCGCTGCGCTGCCAGCTGGTCCAGCCCTTGGGCGCGCGGGCGGTGATGATCGGATCGTTGGTGGTGTCGATCATCGGGCGCCATTGGCGACCGGCGCGGTTGTCGAGGCTGGCCATGATGTTGGCATAGCCTTCCAGCGTCTCTTCCTTGGAGACCAGGCCCGAGCGCGCCTGGAACACATAGCCCCAGAACTGGGTCTGGCCCTCGTACACCCACAGCGACTGGTCGCGCATCGGCATGCGGAAGTCGGGTGTCCACAACTCGGCGCCGCGGCGATATTTGCCGTCCCAGCTATGGGTATATTCGTGGGGCAGCAGGTTGCGCGCGCCCGGCTGCTCGGCCCATTTCGTGAAATAGCCGGGCTGCACGCCGTCTTCCGAACTGCGATGATGCTCGAGGCCGATGCCGCCCATCTTGTCGCTGATCGACAGGAGGAAGTGGTAATGGTCGTAGTGCTGGGCGCCGAAGGTCTTCACCGCCTGTTCGACCAGTCGCTTGTGCGCCTCGATCTGCTCGGGCTTGGCCTCCAGCTCGTCGGCGCTGTCCGCCACCACGTCCAGCGTCACGCGCTCGCTGAGCGGGAACTTGCGATAATAGCGGCCCGCGATCACCGGCGAATCCATCAGGATCTCGTAGCTGGTGGTTTCATAGGCATAGGTCGACCCCGTCACCTTGGCGGGGACCGCGCCGGCGGCGGTCCAGCCCTCCGGATACTTCACCGTCGCCTGGATCGGGATACGGCGGGTGAAATAGCCGGCCGGGTAGAGGCTGAGCGAGTTGAACTGCACGCTCATCATCTCGGGCGTCATCACGATGCGGCCTTGGTTGCCGTCGGTCGCCGAGACGAACTGGAACTCGGCCTCGATCGTCTTGGCGCCGGCCGGTACGTCCACATGGAAGGCGAACACGTCGACATTGTCACGCGTCCAGGGGATGCGCTTGCCGTTCGCCTTGATCTGCAGGCCGGCCAGCTTCTCGATCTCGCCGCGCGGGCCGTGCTTGCCCGGCAGCCATTCAGGGAAGAGCAGCGTCAGACGGCCGGCCTTGGCGACGGGAATGGTCTCGCGCACCCGGAAGATGCCGCGCAGCGTATCGGTCGCGTCCACATCGATCTTGAGCGTGCCGGGATAGGCCACGTCGCGCGCCGCCGGAATGGTGTCGACGATCGGCACCGGCTGCGGCATCGAATTCTGCGCGAGCGCAGGCGCGGTGGTGGCCAGCAACAGGCTGGCAAGCGAGAATGCACGAACCATGAAGTGACGGCCCCTTTTGATGGATCTTCGCGAACGCGAAACGGCGCGGATCGGGCAATATTGTTGCTCGCGAATTTCCGAAGGGCAAGCGGGTTCAGTCGCGCCGATCCTCGTAGATCGCCACCAGCTTCTCGCTGCCCGCCGATACCTTGCCGCGATACATGCCGGGCGTGGTGAAGCTCCAGTCAAGCTCACCCGAGGGCGCGACCAGGATCACCCCGCCGACGCCCCCCATCGCCTTCACGTCTGCCATCACGACGTCCGCCGCTTGCTTGGCCGTTTCGCCCTTGAACCGCATCCGCGCGCAGATCTCGTGCGCGACGCCCTCGCGGATGAAGAACTCGCCTGAGCCGGTGGCGGAAACCGCGCAGGCGCGATCATCGGCATAGGTGCCCGCGCCGATCAGCGGCGAATCGCCCACCCGACCCCAGCGCTTGCCGGTGAGCCCACCGGTGGAAGTAGCGGCAGCGACATGGCCCTTGGCATCCATCGCCACCGCGCCGACCGTGCCGTACTTCATGTCGACGTCGAAGCCGCCCCGGGCGGTGTCGCCCTTCATCGCGCCGAGCTGCTGTCGGCGCTCTTCCGTGCCGAACCAGCTATTGTCGACCTGCTCCAGCGCCTGTTCGCGCGCGAACGCGTCCGCCCCCTCGCCCGCGAGCAGGACGTGCCGGCTCTTCTCCATCACCGCACGGGCGAGCGCGACCGGGTGGCGCGTGGTGGTCGATCCCGCCACCGCACCGGCGGCGCGGGTGGTGCCGTCCATGATCGCCGCGTCGAGCGTGTGCCCGCCGTCCCAGGTAAACACCGATCCGCGCCCGGCATTAAAGTGCGGATCGTCCTCCAGCACCTGCACCGCCGCCTGCACCGCGTCGACCGCCGAGCCGCCCGCCGCCAGAACCGCTGCACCCGCATCGAGGGCGGCGTTGAGGCCGGCCTCGGCGCCCGACTCCTGGGCAACCGGCAGCTCGCCGCGTCGCATGCTGCCGGCACCGCCATGGATCATCAGCGTCCAGCGGGGCTTGGGGGTGGCGGTGGACATGGCGACGGGCTCCTGGGGATAGGGTTTGGGCCGTCCCTAGCAGATAGAACAACGGGTCCAAGTCAGGGCCGACTCTTCAAAGCCGTTTCCTCCCCCGCCAGGGGGAGGTGGCAGGCCGAAGGCCTGACGGAGGGGGAGGATGCCAGAACCTCTCGACCTCGTGCTTCCTCCCCCTCCGACCCGCTATCGCGGGCCACCTCCCCCTGGCGGGGGAGGATACGCTCTGGCCAAGTGCGCGCGATGCCCGAGCATCCGCCCTAGCCCCGCCGCGCCGATGCGCCTATATGGCGGCCATGTCCGTACGACCCTGGCGCGATATCGTCCGGCGGCAAAGCCGTCAGATCATGGTGGGCAACGTGCCCGTTGGCGGCGATGCGCCGGTGACGGTGCAGACGATGACCAACACCGCCACCTCCGACGTGAAGGCGACGATCGACCAGATCCGCCGCTGCGAGGAGGCCGGCGCGGACATCATCCGCGTCTCCTGCCCGGACGTCGAGAGCACCACCGCGCTCAAGCAGATCGTGCGCGCCGCCCGCGTGCCGATCGTCGCGGACATCCATTTCCACTACAAGCGTGCCTTGGAAGCCGCCGACGCCGGCGCCGCCTGCCTGCGCATCAACCCCGGTAACATCGGCTCGGCCGACCGGGTGAACGAGGTGGTCAACGCCGCCAAGGCGAACGGCGCGTCGATCCGCATCGGCGTCAATGCCGGCAGCCTCGAGAAGGACCTGCTGGAGAAATACGGCGAGCCCTGCCCCGAGGCGCTGGTCGAATCCGCGCTCGATCACATCAAGCTGCTGCAGGACCGCGACTTCCACGAATTCAAGGTGGCGGTGAAGGCGAGCGACGTGTTCCTCGCCGTCGCCGCCTATCAGCAGCTGGCCGATGCGGTCGATTGCCCGCTGCACCTCGGCATCACCGAGGCGGGCGGCTTCGTCGGCGGCACGGTCAAGTCGGCGATCGGCATCGGTTCGCTGCTCTGGTTCGGCATCGGCGACACCATCCGCGTCAGCCTCTCGGCCGAGCCGGAGGAGGAAGTCCGTGTCGGCTTCGAGATCCTCAAGTCGCTCGGTATCCGCAATCGGGGCGTCCGCGTCGTCTCCTGCCCCAGCTGCGCGCGCCAGGGCTTCGACGTGATCCGCACCGTGCAGGCGCTGGAGGAACGGCTCCAGCACATCCGCACGCCGCTGTCGCTCTCGGTGCTGGGCTGCGTGGTCAACGGCCCCGGCGAGGCGCGCGAGACCGATATCGGCCTCACCGGCGGCGGCAACGGCAAGCACATGGTCTATCTGTCGGGCCTGACCGACCATACGGTCGAGGATGCGGACATGCTCGATCACATCGTCCAGCTCGTCGAGGCCAAGGCCGCCGAGATCGAAGCCGCGAACGCAGAGCCCGCGCAAGCGGCCGAGTGACCCCCGAACCCAACGCCGCGCTGATCGACGCGGGCGCGCTGGTGGCGGCGCTGTTCGCCGTGCGGCTGGCGCTGCTTTGGCGAAGCGACGGCACCGGCTGGCGCGGCTGGGCGGCGCGCTGGTTGCGGCGGGGGATCTGGGCAGCGCTGCTGGTGCCGGCGCTGCGGCTGGGCACGCTTGCCGGTGCGGGCGGCGAGCGCGCGCCGCTGATGATCGCGGCGATGATCGCACTGCTCGCGACCGGCGCGCTGCTCGCGCTGGTCGACACGATGCTGGCCGAAGCGCTTGCCACGCCCCGAAGGCGCTAGAACCGCCATCGTCACGCTCCCTGCTGCCACAACGGGCCAAGAGGGGCGCTTTGTGCCCAAGGCGATCGACATGGCCGCTGCCGTCACAGCATGCCGATATTCGCCAGCCACTGTTTGAGCTGCCCCGGCCATTCGCGCGAGATCGGATCGGCTGTCGGCCGCATGCCGAACGCGTGTCCCCCCTTGGCGTACAGCCGCATATCGACCGGGACCCCGGCATCGTTGAGCGCCAGGGCATAGGCCAGGGGCTGACGAATCGCATCGGTAGGGTCGTTCATGGCGTGCAGGATCAGCGTGGGCGGTGCCTTGGGACTGATGGTGACCCAGGGCTTGAGCTCGAGGCTGTTGCGGCCCTTGCTGTCGTCGAGCATCCGGGCGGTATAGGCGATGACGGCGAAATCGGGCCGCGGCGACTGGCGATCCGCGGCATCCACGAGCGGATAGGTGCGGTTTTCGGTGTTGCTATGTTTGCCGCGAGATAGGCCCCCGCCGAAAAGCCGATCACCCCGATCTTGTGCGGATCGATCCCATAGGCCGCAGCCTGTTGCCGCAGCAGCCCGATTGCACGCTGGGCGTCCTCCAGGCCCAGCAGCACCTTGGGTCGCTGCTGCTTGCCGTTTTCGCGCGGCCAAAGTTGCGGGACACGATATTTCAGCACCGCGCAGGTCATTCCCTGCTGCACCACCCAATCGCAGATTTCGGTGCCTTCCAGATCCATGGCGACGACTTCGAAGCCGCCGCCCGGCAGGACCAGCATGGCCGTACCGTTATTGCGGATCTTCGGCCGGTACAGGGTCATGGTCGGGCGGGTGACATAGCTCGCCCAATGCCATGTGCGCCCGCCGACCAGCGCCGTGCCGTTGCCGGTTCCTTCCGGCCGGTCGCCGGAATCGGGCTTGGCGAGCGGTGTGCTCGCGGGCCAGAGCGGCATCTGGACCCCGGCGTCGCGCGGCTGCCAGACCCCGACCTGCTCGTTCTTCGGCAGGGCCGTGGGCGCCGATTGTCCGGCCACGGGGCCGGCAGCGCCGAGCAGCAGGCAAAGAAGCGGGACGAGCCGGGACCGTGACAAACCCAATCTCCTGCGCCGAACGGAAGGGCGCGCCCTCATCTCGCGTTCATCACCCGCCTGCAAGATGGGGCAACCTTCTATCGCAAACAGGCAGATGCGCATGGTCCAGATCCACCGAGTCCCCGCCAAGATCGCCCTGATCGGGATCGCCGCGCCGTTGCTGGCCCTGGCCGGCCCGTCGGCAACCGCCCATGTCGCGCAAACAGACCAGCCTGGTGCCTGGATCGTGACGTGCGACTGCGGCACACCGGCCAAACGCCAGCGGATCGACGCGCGGGTTCGCAAGTTGGGCGGCCATGTCCTCTATCACTATGAACAGATCGGCGGCATGGCTGTGGCACCGAACAAGCGCACCCGTTCCACCCGGTTCGCACGGGCGCTGCGCCGCGTGCCGGGCGTGCTTCAGGTCCAGCCCGACGGCGCCAGCCAGCCCAGCCGGACCAGCTGACGCCGCAGCGCGTCACCGCGTCGGCACGGGCTCCGCACCGCTATAGTCGTAGAAGCCGCGCTTGGTCTTGCGGCCATACCAGCCGGCTTCGACATATTTCACCAGCAGCGGGGCCGGGCGGAACTTGGGGTCGCCGGTACCTTCGAACAGCACGCGGGTAATCTCCAGGCAGGTATCCAGCCCGATGAAATCGGCGAGGGTGAACGGCCCCATCGGGTGATTGAGCCCCAGCTGGCAGGCCGCGTCGATATCCGGAATCGTCGCCACGCCCTCGCCGAGCGCGAAGCACGCCTCGTTGAGCATCGGCATCAGCACGCGGTTTACGATGAAGCCCGGCGCGTCGTTGGCATGGACGATCCGCTTGCCCAGCGACTGGCCGAACGCCTCCACCGCGGCGACCGTCGCATCGCTGGTGGCGAGGCCGCGGATCAGCTCGATCAGGCCCATCACCGGCACCGGATTGAAGAAATGCACGCCCATGAAGCGCGCCGGATCGGGCGCCGCCTGGGCAAGCCGGGTGATCGGGATCGACGAGGTGTTGCTGGCAAGGATCGCCTCGCCGCCCAGCGCCTTGCCGACCGTCTCGAAGATCTGGCGCTTGATGGCTTCGCGCTCGGTCGCCGCCTCGATTACCAGGTCGCACGGCGCCATCCCCGCGAGATCGCCGATCGGGGTGATCCGGCCCAACGCGGCCTCGGCATCGGCGGCGGTGACCTTTTCCTTCTCCACCGCACGGGCGAACTGCTTGGCGATGCCCGCCTTGCCGGCCTCGGCGCGCGCCTGGTCGACGTCGGACAGCAGCACGGCATAGCCCGCCTGCGCCGCAACCTGGGCGATGCCCGCCCCCATCTGGCCCGCACCGATCACGCCAACCGTCTTCATGTCCGTCTCCTGAAACGTTGTTGGCGTCCTCCTAGCCAGTCGCGTGGGCAAGGGCCAGCGACCCGATCATTCCTCGCCGTCAGGATCGTCGCGCGGGGGATCGCGGCGGCGCCGATCGGCGTCGCTTCCAGGCACCGGGATTCGCACGTTGCGCGGAATCACGTCACGCGCTTCGCCTTCGGGCACCAGCTCGCGCACGCGGCCGAGATCGAGCTGCACGCCGTCCTGGTCGACCTGGACGCCCGCGTCGTTCAGTACCTCGTCCAGGCCGATGGCGTTCTCGTCGATCGCATTGTCATCCTCCACCGGCGCGACCGGCAGGGTCAGGCCGAGTGCGCGGACCATGAAGTCGCGCCAGATATGCGCAGGCAGGCCCCCGCCATAGGCACCCGATACCGGGCTGTTATCGTCATTGCCAATCCACACGCCGACCACGAGATCGCCCGCCCAGCCAACGAACAGCGCGTCGCGCCCATCCTGGGTCGTGCCGGTTTTGCCGAATGCCGGGACCGGCAACGCCGCGGCGCGCGCGGTGCCCGATTGCACCACTGTGCCCAGCATCGAGCGCAGATCGTCGAGCAGCCGCTCGTCGAATCGGCTCGGGCCGCCCAGCCGCCGCGCCAGCCAGTCGTCGGCCGACTCCTCGGCATCCAGCCCGCGCGGGCGCACCGGATAGCTGCCGTTCGCCACGGCCGCATAGGCCGCGGTCAGCTCCAGCAGCGAACCGGTCGAAGTGCCCAGCGCGATAGAGGCATCGTTGCCGAGCGGCGTCGAGATGCCGAGGTCGCGGGCCGCCTGGGTTACCCGTCCTACGCCAAGCTTCTGGATCAGACGGGCGGCGACGACGTTGCTCGACTTGGCCATCGCCTGGCGCAGCGTGATACGGCCCGCATAGCGACCATCGCTGTTCGAGGGCTTCCAGTCACCGATCTGCACCGGCGTATCGTCGACCATCGTATCCGGCGTCATACCCGAGCGGAGTGCGGCAAGGTATACGAACAGCTTGAACGCCGAACCCGGCTGGCGACGGGCCTGAGTCGCGCGGTTGAACGGGCTGGCGGCGTAGTTGCGCCCGCCGACCATCGCGACGACCCGCCCGTCGGGGCGCATCGCCACCAACGCCACCTGCGTCTTGCCGAGGCCCGAGGCCTTGATCACGCGCTCGGCAGCGCTCTGCAGCCGGGTGTCGAGCGTGGTCGTCACCGTCTGTTCGGTCGCCACGCCGCCCGCGCGGTCCCGCGCTTCGGGCAGTACCCAATCGGCGAAATAGGTACCGTTGGGCAGGGTCTCGTCGCTGTCCTGGACGTGCAGCACCGCCGGCCGCACGCGGCGCGCCTCGGCCTCGGTGATGAAGCCGGCTTCCTGCATCGCGCCGATCACCAGCCGCTGTCGCTCGCGCGCACCGTCGAGATTGCCGGTCGGCGCCAGCCGGCTCGGCGCCTTGACGAGGCCGGCGAGCAGCGCCGCCTGGCTCAGCGTCAGATGCTCGGGCGTGGTCGAGAAATAATGCTGGGCGGCGGCGCGCAGGCCGTACACGTTGTCGCCGAAATAGACGTTCGAGAGGTAGCGCGAGAGAATCTCGTCCTTGCTCAGCCAGCCCTCCAGCCAGAAGGCAATCAGCACTTCCTGCGCCTTGCGCCCGAAGGTGCGGCGCGAATTGAGGAAGGCGTTCTTCGCCAGCTGCTGGGTGATGGTGCTGCCGCCCTGCGAGCCGCCGCCCGAGCTGACATTATGGAACGCCGCACGTGCGATGCCGCGGGGATCGACGCCCCAATGGCTGTAGAAGCGCCGGTCCTCGATCGCGATGAACGCCTGGGCGACATGATCGGGCAGCTTGGCGACGTCTACCGGCTTGCCGATCACCGCGCCGCGCCGTGCGATCGGCGTGCCATCGGCTGCGAGCAGGGTGATCGAGGGCGGCGCGGGCGGCCGCAGCGACTTGGAGAGCGGCGCGGTGATCGCCAGCCAAGCGACCGCAGCGATGAACAGCAGGATGCACACGGCGAGGCCGCGGACGATCCATCGACCCCAGCGGATACGCCGCCGCGGGGAAGCGGCGGGGGGAAGATCGTCCCCGCTGTCGAACCCGCCGCCGGCACCGCCATGGCCGGGCCGGAACGGCTCGTGCGGCATGGTGTCTGCGCCCGTCGTCATGCCGGGTCGCCAGATCGGCTCACGCCGGTCGCGCCTGCCTTGCGGGCGCCAGCCCGTGGGTTGTGCCACATCGTCGTCGGCGCCATCGCGCCGCAACGGGAATCGACTATCGGGGGAACCGGGCTCGCGCGCCATTCCCACGCCTTAGCCGACTATCTGTGTTATCGCAATAACACACAGGGTTTTTGCGGAGGGAAGTTTGTTCAGGCCTCCAGCTCGATGTCCCAGTAGAGCCAGTCGCGCCAGGTTTCATGCAGGTGGTTGGGGGGGAAGCGCCTGCCGTGCTCCTGAAGCTGCCAGCTCGTCGGCCGGATCGGCTGGATGTAGAGCGGCATGCTGGCTTGCTGGGGGGTGCGGCCGCCTTTTTTGAGATTGCAGGGCGCGCAGGCGGTGGCGACATTTTCCCAGGTGGTGCGGCCGCCCTGGGCGCGGGGAATGACGTGGTCGAAAGTGAGATCGCGGTGCGATCCGCAATATTGGCAGGCGAACTTGTCGCGGAGAAACAGATTGAACCGGGTGAAGGCGGGGAACTGCGAAGGCTTCACATATTGTTTGAGCGCGATGACCGAAGGGAGCTTCAGCACCGCGCTGGGACTTCGAACCTCGCGTTCGTAATAGGAGACCACGTCCACGCGTTCGAGAAAGATCGCTTTAATCGCCGTCTGCCAGGGCCACACGCTCAGGGGGTAATAGCTGAGCGGCGTGTAGTCGGCGTTCAGCACGAGCGCCGGGCACCCATCCGGATGGCGGATCAGATCGGGATGGTACATGCAGAACCTCACCCTCGATTTCGGTGCCTCGCCTCTTGCGCAGAAGCGTGACGCCCGCATGACAGCATATGCCGCGACTCGCGGTCAAGAGCGGGATTCATGAATATCCACACCCGATTTGCTCCGAGTCCTACCGGCCGCCTCCATCTCGGCCACGCCTTCTCCGCCCTCCAGGCGCACGATTTTGCGCGAGCGAAGGGCGGCGTTTTTACCCTGCGCGTCGAGGATATCGACGGCACGAGATCGCGGCCTGAACATGTGGCAGCCATTCTGGCGGATCTCGACTGGCTGGGGCTGGGATGGGACGAACCGCCGACCTTCCAGTCGCAGCGGCTGGGCCTGTACCAGGCCGCGCTCGATCGGCTGCGCGACATGGGCCTGCTCTATCCCTGTTTCTGCACCCGCGCCGACATCGCTGCGAGCCTCTCCGCGCCGCACGGTCCCGACGGCCCCCTCTACCCGGGTACCTGCCGCGGGCGCACCGATCCCGATCTGACCCGCCCTCATAGCTGGCGGCTGGACATGGGGTCGGCGGTCGCCCGTACGGGACCGCTCAGCTGGCACGATGCGCAGGTCGGCGTGGTGATCGCGGATCCGCGGAGCCACGGCGACGTGATCCTGGCCCGCAAGGATGCGCCCGCAAGCTATCATCTCGCCGTGACGGTGGACGATGCAGCGCAGGGCATCACCCATGTCGTGCGGGGCGCGGATCTGTTCGCCGCCACCCATGTCCATCGGCTCCTCCAGGCGCTGCTGGATCTGCCGACGCCCTGCTATCGCCACCACGCGCTGCTCGCGGGGCCCGACGGCACGCGCCTTGCCAAGCGCCACGGCGCACCGACGCTGGAGGCGCTGCGACTGGCGGGGGAAGACGGGCGGGCGCTGGCCGACAAACTGCGCAAAGGGGAAGTACCGATTGGCTTCGGGGCGATCGAGGCGTAGGGTATCGCGATGTTGTTCCTCGCGATCCTGTTCCTCGCAGCGGTCCTGGCGACGCTGTTCTTCCTCATCAAGGGGCTGGTCAACATGGCCGGCACGACCACGCAGGACCTGGAAGGCGACGGCCCCAGCGAACGCGCGTTGCGGTCGAACAAGCTGATGCAGAAGCGCATCCTGTTCCAGGCGGTCGCGATCGGCCTCGCCGCGCTGATCCTGCTGATCGCCTCGGCCAAGAGCTGAGGACGCCCCCTTCCAACGCCGTCCTCCGGCTTCCACCGGAAGAAGGGCGTTGATGGCGTAGCGCTCAGCTGCCGCTGACCCGCCAGACGGTGTTGCCGAGATCGTCCGCGATGAGCAACGCACCCGTCTTGTCGAGGCCGAGGCCGACCGGGCGCCCATGCGCCTTTTCGCCGTCGACAAAGCCTGTGACCACGTCGACCGCCGTGCCGGAAGGACGCCCTTCGGCGAACGGCACATAGATGACCTTGTAGCCGTTGAGATGGCCACGATCCCAGCTGCCATGCTCGCCGATGAACGCACCCGAGCGCCACTGGGCGGGTAGCCCCGCTGCATTGGCCGAGAACACCATGCCCAGCGGCGCGACATGGCTGCTGAGGCCGTAATCCGGCTTGATCGCCTTGGCGACGAGGTCCGGCCGCTGCGGCTTGACCCGCGGGTCGACATGCTGGCCCCAATAGCTGTACGGCCAGCCATAGAAGCCGCCGTCGCGGACCGAGGTGAGATAGTCCGGCACCAGGTCCGGCCCCAGCTCGTCGCGCTCGTTGACCACCGTCCACAAGGTGTTGGTAAGCGGCTCGAACTGCAGGCCGTTCGGATTGCGCAGGCCGGTGCCGTAGAGCCGATAGGCGCCACTCGCGCGATCGACTTCCCAGATCGCGGCGCGACCGCGTTCCGCGTCCATGCCGTTCTCGGTGATGTTGCTGTTCGAGCCGACGCCGACATAGAGCTTGGTGCCGTCCGGGCTGGCGACGAGGCTCTTCGTCCAGTGGTGATCGATCGGGCCGCCGGGCAGGTCGAGCAATTTGGTGCCCGGTGCGGTGATGCGCGTCTGGCCGGTCTGGTACGGGAAGCGTAGAATCGCGTCGGTATTGGCGACGTACAGGTCGCCGCCGACCAGTGCGACGCCGAACGGCGAGTTGAGCCCGGTGATGAACTTGGTCTTCAGCTCCGGCACCCCGTCGCCATTCGCGTCGCGGAGCAGAAGGATGTCCATCCCCGCCTTGCCGCCGCCATGGGCATGCGCCTGGATGAGGTTCATCACCACGTCCTTGGGCCGGTGGATCGGCTCGGACGGGCCATCGGTCTCCACCACCAGCACGTCGCCATTGGGCAGGGTATAGACCGAGCGCGGCTTGGCGAGGCCGGTGGCAAAGGCCTGGACCTCCAGCCCGGCCGGCACCTTGGGCGCGCCGCTCCCCCAGGGGCTGGGCGGCACCACATGCATCGGCGGCACCAGATATTGCTGGACGGCCGGCAGCTTCGGATCGGCCCCGATCTGCTGCTGGGGATCGTCGCCCTTGCTGGCGCAACCGGCGAGTGCGAGCGTGGCGCCCGCGGCGAAAAGCATGGCGCGCATCAGCGAAGGCCTCCGAAACGGCTTTGACGCAGCAGGATCGCACCCAGCCCGGCGGCCCCTGTCAGCACCAATACGGTCAGCACGGAGAGGATCAAGCCTGTCGGCATCGCGCCGTACGCATCGCGGCTATGGATAAAATTGTTGATCAACGCCAAGACCATGGCGACGGCATAGGCGATCGCATACGGCGTGAGCAGGCGATTGGCCCGCACCGCCGGCCGGGCGAGGTCGACCAGGCCGACAATCGCGCCGAGCGCGCCCAGCACCATCCCGCCGGCGAGGAGCCAGTCCGAGAAGTTCTTCCAGGCGATGTCATAGGTGCGGACATAGGCAATGTCCGTCACCATCGCGGCTAGGAAGCAGACAAAGGGCAGGCCGAGCACGATCGGATGCAGCGGCAGGCCATAGGCGCGGGTACGAAGCGGGACGGGATCGGGCACGGAACGTCTCCCCAGACGAGGCAGGTCCATCGAACGGTCGCGCTTTCAAGGGGTTCCGTCGCATGCGCGGCAACGGTGCGGGTCGAGCCGTCGCGTCGATCCGGACGGCCGCGAAAAAGGCCCGCCTCCTTGCCGGAAGCGGGCCTGTTTTCGGTATCGGGTTCCGGTCGCCTCAGGCGGCGGGGGCCTCGGCCTCGTCGCTCTTGGTCGTGCGACGACGGCGCGGCTTCTTCGGTGCTTCCTCTTCCACTGCCGGCGCAGCATCGCTGCCGATCGCGGGCGGGAGGACGGCGGCATCGATGCCATGCGTTGCTTCGGCCTCGACCGGCGCTTCGCGACGCGGACGACCGCGACGACGCGGCGCTGCTGCCTCGGGCGCCTCTTCGGCAACCGGCGCCTGGACGGCGACGGGCGCTTCTACCGGCGCGGCCTCGACCGCATGGCCGTTGGCGTGGCCGTTCGACGCGCCGTTGGTGCGCTCGCGACGGTCTTCGCGATAGCTGCGCTGCTCACGGGCTTCACGGGGCTCACGGGCCTCGCGCGGTTCGCGCTCCCCACGGGCTTCGCGCGGCTCGCGGGCCTCGCGCGGCTCGCGGTCACCACGCGGCTCACGGGCTTCACGCTCATAGCGGGGCTCGCGCTCGCGACGGGGCTGCTGCTGCTGGCGGGGCGCGTCGCCCTCGTCCTCGCGGCCGGCTTCGCCTTCCATCTCGAACTCTTCCTCGTCGCCGTCGAATTCCTCGCGCTGGCGGCGCTGCTGGTTCTGTTCTTCGAAGCGCGAGCGATTCTCGTTCAATACGCGGAAATAATGATCCGCGAACTGCAGATAATATTCGGCGTTGACGCGATCGCCCTGCATTTGTGCATCGCGCGCCAGGTTCTTGTATTTCTCAAGCAACTGGGCGGCATTACCACGGGCACGGTTATCGATCCGACTACCATTGCCCTGATTATTCGAGCTTCCGCCCTGGCGCTGTTGCTGGCCGCCCCGACCGCGACGGCGGCCGGCCTGACGATTGTTCATCAAGGTCTCGTTGTCCTGTCTTTACAAAGCCGTCCGTCGATCCATCGAGGTTCCGGATGCAGGGTTACATTCGCGGGGGGTGCCGGGCGTGCCCAGAACCTTCCGCTTGCCACGGCCGCCGGACTGCAGCGGCACACATGACCATGGAGTCGGGCCTCAGCCCTTTATCTCAACAACTTGGTTGAAGGTGCCTCGCCCCGGCCTTCTTCTAGCCGCTGGCGTACCAATCTCCAAGCAGAAATATGTGACGTTTGCGCGTAGTTTCAATTCAGCCGGACCACGCGCGGGCGTCCACCCATGTCCTTATAGACGCTTGAAGACAGGCCCTGTTCCTGACCGAGCAAAGAAACCGCATCGCCTTGCGTCCATCCGATTTCGAGCAATGCCACGCCGCGGGGGGCGAGCAGGGCGGGAAGCGCGGGGACGATGCGGCGATAGTCGTCCAGCCCGTCGGCGCCAGCGAACAGGGCTTCGGCCGGTTCGTGGTCGAGCACCTGCGGGGGAAGGGGTTCGTCCGTCCCGATATAGGGCGGGTTGGCGAGGATCAGGTCGAACCTGCCTTCGATACCCGCGGTCCAGTCGCCCAGTCGGAATTCGGTGCGATCTGCCATGCCGAGCGCTTCCGCGTTGCGGCGGGCATAATCGAGCGCGGTTGTCGAGGCATCGATGCCGAGCCCCTGCGCCTGTGGCCACTCGGCCAGCGCGGCGAGCAGCAGCGTGCCGGGGCCGGTGCCGAGATCCAGGATGCGCGACGGCGCACGGTCGCCGAACCAGGCGAGCGCGGTTTCGATCAGCGTCTCGCTGTCCGGGCGCGGGATCAGCACGCCGGGGCCGACCGTGAGGTCGATCGTCCAGAAGGCGCGGGTGCCGGTGATATAGGCGATCGGCTCGTGGCTCAGGCGGCGCGCGACAAACGCGGCGAAGGTCTCGGGTGCGGGATCGTCCAGCCGGCCGAGCAACAGCCGGTCGCGGGTGGTGCCCAGGGCGTGCGCCATTAGCAGCTCCGCGTCGAGACGCGGGGTGTCGGAGACCGCTTCGAGCTGGCGGGCGGCCTCCGCAAGGGCGGCGCGGATGCTCACGGCAGGTTGCCCCCAAATTCCTCCCCGTACCGGGGAGGAGTTTCAGCCATCCAGCTGCGCAAGCCGATCGGCCTCGTCTTGCGCGACCAGCGCGCCGACCAGTTCGTCGAGCTCGCCCTCCAGAATCTCGGGCAGGCGATGCAGCGTCAGGTTGATGCGGTGATCGGTCACCCGCCCTTGCGGGAAATTGTAGGTCCGGATCCGCTCGGACCGGTCGCCTGAGCCCACCATCGAGCGCCGCGCACCCACGCGCTCGGCCGCAAGTCGCTCGCGCTCGGCCTCGTACAAACGGGTGCGAAGCACCTTCATCGCCTTGGCCTTGTTCTTGTGCTGCGAACGTTCGTCCTGCTGGATCACGACGATGCCGGTGGGCAAATGGGTGATCCGCACCGCGCTGTCGGTCGTGTTGACCCCCTGCCCGCCGGGGCCGGAGGCGCGATAGATGTCGATGCGCAGATCCTTGTCGTCGATCTGCACATCGGCCTCTTCCGCCTCGGGCAGCACCGCGACGGTGGCGGCGGAGGTGTGGATGCGCCCGCCCGCCTCGGTGGCGGGCACGCGCTGGACGCGGTGCACGCCGCTTTCGAACTTGAGCTTGGCGAACACGCCGGTGCCGGTAATGCCGATCACCACTTCCTTGTAGCCGCCGGCCTCCGAGGTGCTGGCCCCGATCAGCTCGGTGCGCCAGCCGACACGATCGGCATAGCGCTGATACATGCGCAGCAGGTCGCCCGCGAACAGCGCGGCTTCGTCGCCGCCTACGCCGGCACGGATTTCGAGCAGCGCCGGGCGCTCGTCGGCCGAATCCCTCGGGAGCAGCGCGAGCGCAAGCTTGCGCTCGGCGTCGGCGAGCGTGGCTTCGTTGGTGCGGAGTTCCTCCACCGCCATCGCGCGCAACTCGTCATCGGCGTCCTGCGTCATCTGCTGGAGCGACTGCCCCTCGGCGCGCAACTGCCGGACCTTGCCCGCCGCGACCGCGACCGGCTCGATCTCGGCATATTCCTTCGAGACCTGGACGAAGCGATCGCCGCCGAGCTCACCCGACGCCATCAGCGCTTGCAACTCGTCGCGCCGCGCCTCGATGGCGGCGATGCGATCCGGCGGGATGCGGGTCATTCGGTCGGGCCACCCCAGGGGATGCCGGACAGCACCGCTTCGATCGCAGCGGCATCGCCGACATTGACCTTGAGCCGCTTCGAGGTCGCGCCGTCGGCGACGCCCAGCGAGAGCAGCGCATCGGGGTTGCTCTTCACCGCCTTGTCGAAGCGCTTGCGCGGCGAGCCGGTGGCGAGGAGCTCGGCCGCCAGCCCGACGCGACGCAGTGCGGATACGGCGCGCACGCCGTCCGCCTGCACACGATCGTCCTCGACCACGACATAGACCTGGATCGCCGCTGCCTTGGGCTCGTCAATCAGCATCGCCAGCCGCTCGACGCCCGCCGCCCAGCCCACGCCCGCCGTCTCGGGGCCGCCGAGCGAGCCGATCAGCCCGTCATAGCGGCCGCCGGCCAGCACCGTGCCCTGTGCGCCCAGCCGATCGGTGACGAACTCGAACGCGGTGTGGCGATAGTAATCGAGCCCGCGCACCAGCCGCGCATTGCGCGTCCAGGCAACGCCGGCCGCATCCAGCCCGTCGGTCACCGCCTTGAAGAAGGCGGCGGCCTCGTCGGTCAGATAGGCGTCGATGTCCGGCGCGCTGTCGGCGATCGGGCGGTCGCGCGGATCCTTCGAATCGAGGATGCGCAGCGGGTTCTTCTCAAGCCGCGCAAGGCTGTCCTCGGACAATTCGCCCTTGTGCGCCTCGAAATGCGCGACCAGGGCGGTGCGCCAGGCGTCGCGCGTCGCGGCATCGCCCAGCGTGTTGAGCTGCAGCGTCACGCCCTCCGCGATGCCGAGCTCCTTGAGCAGCTGGTCGGCCAGCACCAGCAGCTCGACATCGGCGGCGGGTTCGGGCGCGCCGAGGATCTCGGCGTCGATCTGGTGGAACTGGCGGTAGCGGCCCTTTTGCGGGCGCTCGTAGCGGAACACCGGGCCCGAGGTCGCGACCTTCAGCGGCGCGAACTGCTGCCAGCCCTCGCTGATATAGGCGCGGGCGATGCCGGCGGTGAACTCCGGGCGCAGCGTGATCGAATCGCCGCCGCGATCCTCGAAGGTGTACATCTCCTTGGAGACGACGTCCGAGGTCTCGCCCATCGAGCGGGCGAACACGCCGGTCGCCTCGAAGATCGGGATCTCGAGCCGCTGGAAGCAGTAGAGCTTGCGCACCTGGTCGAACTTCTCGAGCACCGCGGCGAAACGCCGCTGGTCTTCACCGAAAATGTCCTGGGTGCCCCGGATGCGCTGGGGGGTCTGGATACGTGCCATTTGGGCGCGGCTATTAGGCCGGTTTCGGCCGGGCCGCAATGTGGGCAAGGGGAAGGTCCAAGTTCCTCTGCGCCGTTGAAGCCGGACGCTGCCCGGCCTAGGGCCGCTTCCATGAGTCGTATCCTGTGTATCCTCGCCGCGCTGCTCGGTTTCGGCGCCGCTGCGCCCGCTTCCGCCTATTGGGAATATGGCCACGAAACGGTGGGCGCGATCGCCTATCGCAACGTGACGCCGCAGGTGCGCGCGAAGATCGATGCGCTGCTCAGGCGGCAGGCGCTGCTCGAGACGCCGACCTGCCCGGCGAACACCATCGAGCAGGCGGCGGTGTGGGCGGATTGCGTCAAGACGCTGGGGCCGCGCTTCAGCTATGCCTATTCGTGGCACTATCAGAATATCGACATCTGCAAGCCGTTCGACCTCAAGCCGCCCTGCCGCGACGGCAATTGCGTGTCCGCGCAGATCGAGCGCGACGTGAAGCTGCTCAAGGATCCCAAGGTGCCGGTGCGCGAGCGGGTGATGGCGCTGGTGTTCCTCGTCCACTTCGTCGGCGATCTCCACCAGCCGCTCCATGCAGGCGACCACAGCGACCTTGGCGGCAACCAGGTGAAGACCAATTACGGCGCGTATCGCAGCGCCAAGCTCAACCTCCATTCGGTGTGGGACGGCTATCTGGCCGAGCGCGCGATCTCGCAGCCGCCCTCGCCGGTGCGCGCCTATTCGGCGGCCGAGCGGAACGCGGTGTGGAGCGGCAATGTCGAGGACTGGAGCCGCGAAAGCTGGCAGGTCGCGCGTGACCTGGTCTATCCCAGCGCGGCGGGCGCGGCGGTGTGCACGCCCGGCGACCATCCCGCGCATCTCGACGAGGCGACCATCGCCAAGCTGGTGCCGGTCGCGCGCGAACAGGTGGTGCGCGGCGGGCTGCGGCTGGCCAAGCTGCTCGACGAAGCGCTGGGCTGACGTTTCGCTCCTTCGGGCGGGCTGCTATACCCCGTCCATGAAGAAGGAAACGCATGTGCTGGAGAGGCCGCCCGAGGGTGCGGCGGCGGACTGGACGATCCCGCAGGACTGGGCCGCCTATACCGCGGAGGAACACGCCACCTGGGACAAGCTGTTCGCGCGCCAGGCGAAATTACTGCCGGGGCGCGCCTCCTCGGCCTATCTCAAGGGGCTGGAGGCGCTGCGGCTCTCCGACTCGGGCATCCCCAATTTCGAGGAACTGTCCGAGCGGCTGATGCGGCTCACCGGCTGGCAGGTCGTGGCGGTGCCGGGGCTGGTGCCCGACGACGTGTTCTTCGACCATATGGCCAACCGCCGCTTCGTCGCGGGCAACTTCATCCGCCGGCCCGACCAGCTCGACTATATCCAGGAGCCGGACGTGTTCCACGACGTGTTCGGCCATGTGCCGATGCTCGCGGACCCGGTGTTCGCCGCTTATCTGGAGGCCTATGGTCGCGGTGGCATGCGCGCGCTGGAGCTGGGGGCGCTCAAGCAGCTTGGGCGGCTCTACTGGTACACGGTGGAGTTCGGACTGGTCGAGGAGGCGGAGGGCCTGCGCATCTATGGCTCGGGCATCGTGTCGAGCTCGGCCGAGAGCGTGTTCGCGCTGGAGAGCGACAGCCCCAACCGCATCCGCTTCGACATGCAGCGGGTGATGCGGACGGAATATCGGATCGACGATTTCCAGCAAAATTACTTCGTGATTCCCAGCTTCGAGGCGCTCCTCCGCGAGACAGTGGAGACCGATTTCGCCCCGCTCTATGCCGAGATCCTGGCCCAGCCGGATATCCCGATCGCGGCAATCCTGCCCGAGGATGGGGTGATCACGCGGGGAACGCAGGCGTACGCGCACGGCGAGGCCTGAAGCGGAAGGGCTGGAAGGGGCTCGCAATCCGCGGGCCCGCCCGCTACCCGACCCGCCATGTCCCGTTCGCCCCACCTTGCCTTCCTCGTCGCCGCACTCGGAATCGCCAATTATTCGGTGATGGACGCGGTGATGAAGGGGATGTCGATCGCGCATGGCGCCTATAGCGCGGTGCTGTGGCGCTCGGTCGGCGCGATCGTGCTGCTCGGGCCGATCTTCCTGCTGCGCCGGACGCCCTGGCCGAGCCCCAACGCCCTCAAGCTGCATTTCGCCCGCGGCGTGCTCGCCGGCAGTTCGGTGGTGCTGTTCTTCTGGGGGCTTGCCCGCGTGACGATGGCGCAAGGAATCGCGCTGACCTTCCTGGCGCCGCTGATCGCGATGTTCCTTGCCGCCGCGTTTCTCGGCGAACGCATCCGCCGCGCGGCGATCGGCGGCTCCGTCATCGCCAGCCTCGGCGTGCTGACCATCGCCGCCGGCCAGGCGCAGGCGCATGCCTCGACCGAGGTGGTGCTGGGCTCGATCGCGGTGTTCGCCGCCTCGATTCTCTATGCCGGCAGCCTCATCCTGCTGCGGCAACAGGCGCAGATCGCCGACCCGATCGAAGTCGCGCTGTTCACCAGCCTCGTCCTTGCCCTGGTGATGCTGCCGGGGGCCCCCTGGTTCTCGGCCATGCCGCAGGTCGCGCTGTGGCCCTGGGTCCTCGGCGCCGCGCTGGTCGGCTCGATCTCCGCCGTGCTGCTCGCCTGGGCCTATGGCCATGCCGAGGCGCAGGTGCTGGCGCCGGTGGAGTATACCGCGTTCGTCTGGGCGGCACTGCTCGGCTATGTCGTGTTCGACGAGCGCGTCTCGGCCTGGACGGTCGCGGGCGCGCTGCTCATCATCCTCGGGTGCCTCGCCGCCATCCGCGGCCCCGTGGCCCCCGCGCCCCAGACCGAGGCCGGTGCATGACTCAGATCCGCTTCGCTACCCCCGCCGACGTCCCCCAGATCCTCGCCTTTGTCCGCGAACTTGCCGAATTCGAGCGCGAGCCCGACGCCGTTCGCGCGACCGAGCCGATGCTCGAGGCCGCATTGTTCGGCCCGCGCCCCGCCGCCGAAGCGGTGATCGCGCAGAGCGCGGAAGGGATCCCGCTCGGCTTCGCGCTGTTCTTCCAGAACTTCTCCACCTGGACCGGGCTGCCCGGCATGTATCTGGAAGACCTGTACGTCACCCCTGCCGCGCGCGGGGCGGGGGTCGGCAAGGCGGTTCTGCGCCATTTGGCCGATATCGCCGTCACGCGCGGCTATGCCAGGTTCGAATGGTCGGTGCTCGACTGGAACCAGCCGGCGATCGATTTCTACCGCGCGATGGGGGCCACAGGTATGGACGAATGGACGGTGCAGCGGGTGACCGGCGATGCCCTCGCCAAGCTTGCCGGGCGCTGATGGGCTGGATCTATCTGCTGCTCGGCGGACTGTGCGAAGTGGGCTTCACCACCTGCATGCGCTTCACCGACGGCTTCCGGAATATCCCCTGGACGCTGGCCTTTCTCGGCTTCATCGCGGTGTCGATGGCGCTGCTGGAGATGGCCTCGCGCACCGTGCCGCTGGGCACCGCCTATGCGGTGTGGGGCGGGATCGGCGCGCTGGGCACGGTGATCGTCGGCATGCTGTGGTTCGACGAGCCGGTCAGCCCGATGCGCATCCTGCTGATCCTCGGGCTGGTCGGCTGCATCGCGGGACTGCGATTGGCAAGCGGCGGGCACTGATATGCGGGAAGCGACTAGCCGGACCATGACAATCTGCTAGGATCCCACCCGTTTAGGGGGAGGATCTGCGATGCGGCGTGCGGTGTGGCTTTTCGCGGCGATGTGGCCTTGCGCGGCGCAGGCGCAGCAGCTCCCGACGCCGGACAAGACCGCGCAGGGCGACCTTGCCGTCACCATCTATCAGAACGGCCAGTCGCTGGTGCAGGACGTGCGCACGCTCGATCTTGCCGCCGGGCGCACCCGCCAGGAGTTCGCCGACGTCTCCGCGCAGATCCGGCCGGAGACGGTGACGCTGTCCGGCCCCGGCATCGGCATTGTCGAGCAGAATTTCGATTTCGACCTGCTTACCCCCACCAAGCTGATGGAAAAGGCCGTTGGCTCGGTCGTCACGCTGGTGCGCACGAATCCTGCCACCGGCGCCGAAACGCGCGAACAGGCGCGGGTGCTGGCCGCCAATGGCGGCGTCGTCCTCCAGATCGGATCGCGCATCGAAGTGCTGCGCGACGACCAGTTGCCGGTCCGCGTGATCTTCGACAAGGTGCCCGAGAATCTGCGCGCGCGGCCCACTTTGTCGGTGACGCTGCAGGCAGCCACTGGCGGCCGGTTGCCCGCGACGCTCAGCTACCTGACCCCCGGCCTGGGCTGGACCAGCGACTATGTGTTGCTGTTCGACGAAGCGAAGGGCGCCATCGACGTGCAGGGCTGGATTACCCTTACCAACGAAACGGGAACATCCTATCGCGACGCCGCGGTGACGCTGGTCGCGGGAGCGCCCAACGGCGCCCGTGCCTTCGGCCGGCTCGGCAATGAGGCGACGATCGACGCGCCCGGTACCGAAACCGGCCCGCGTGAACGGCTGGGCGACTATATCTTCTATCCGCTGCCCCAGCGCACCACGATCGCCAACGCGCAGCAGAAGCAGGTCAGCTTCCTTGACGTGAAAGCCGCGCCGGCGCGCAAGACCTATGAATGGATCAATGGCTGGCTGGGCGCCAATGCCGACCCGCGCAGTGCGTCGGCGGTGCTCAAATTCTCGACCTCGAAGAATGGTGGCCTGGGCGACCAGCTGCCGAGCGGCACGATCCGCGTCTATCTGCGCGATCGCAAGGGCGAGCCGCAGTTCATCGGCGAAAGCCGCGTGGACGCGGCGCCGATGGGATCGGCCATGTCGATCCGCACCGGCGAGGCGTTCGATGTGAAGGGCGCGGCGGTCGTGGTCGAGCGCAAGAAGGAAGGCACGCGGCGCTGGAAGACGACGATGCGCTATGATTTCACCAATGCACGCGCCGATGGCGTGACGGTGGATCTGGCCCAGACCGGGCTGTGGGGGGACGTTCGCATCGTCGAGCAGAGCCTCGCCGGCGAGCGCGTCTCCGCCGATCGCATGGAATGGAAGGTACCGGTGCCCGCCAATGGCAAGGCATCGGTGACCGTGGTGTTCGATACGCGCTTCTGATCCCATGCTGGCGCGGATCGTCTTCGCCATCCTTGCGCTGCTTGCCGGCCTGCCGGCGGCGGCGCAGACTCTGGTCGTCTCGGACAAGCCTGATTCGGTCGCGGTGACGCTTTATCGCGATCCCAACCGAAACGAGGGCGCCCTTGGTCGCGGCTGGCCCGCCGGCTATGCGCTGGTCACCGAGACGCGCACGCTGCGGCTGCCGGCCGGGCCCGCAGTGATCCGCTTCGTCGGCGTGTCCGAAGGGATGATGCCGGAAACCGCGATCGTCACCGGCCTGCCGCATGGCGTGGGGGAGAAGAATCGGGATGCCCGCCTGCTCGGCCCCGCCACGCTCGTCGACGCCTATCTCAAACGGCGCGTCACGGTGCGGCGAACCGATCCGGCAACCGGCAAGGTCAGCGAAAGCGAGGGGGTGATCCAGTCCGGCCCCAGGGGCGGCGTGCTGCTCAGCACCGAACAGGGGGTGGAGGCGCTGGGGTGCTCCGGGCTGCCCGAGGCGCTGGTCTATCCGGGCATCCCTGCCGATCTCGCTGCCAAGCCCACCCTGTCCGTCTCTACCGCGAGCGCCCGCGCCGAAACGGTCACCGTACAGCTCTCCTATCTGGCCCAAGGGTTAGACTGGTCGGCCAATTATGTTGCACAGCTGGGGGAGGGCGATGTGCTCGACCTGTTCGGCTGGATGACGGTGGTGAACGGCGGCAGCCAGGGCTTTGCCGATGCCCGCGCCAGCGCCGTGGCGGGAAAGCCCAATCGGGAAAGGGCAGCCCGGCTGCCGCGCGGACCCGATACCGAATTGCGGCTGCAATGCTGGCCGATGGGCAGGACAAGCGACGGCATGGGATTTCCGCCCGGGCCTGTTGCAGAGCCCGCCCCGCCGCCGCCGCCACCACCCGCGCCGGCCATGGAGATCGTCGTCACCGGCGCGCGGGTTGCCTTCGCGCCGGCAATGATGGCCGAGCAGGAGGAACTGGGCGATCTCAAGCTGTACCGGGTGCCCGAGCCGGTGACCGTCGCGGCGCGGGCGACCAAGCAGATTGCCCTGCTGCACCGCGAGCGCGTGCAGTTCGCGCGGATCTATCGCGGCCGGTTCACGCCCTTCGCCTATGATCCGGCGCGCGAGTCCGAGAGCGAACCGACCGAGATCGTACTCCGCGCCGAGAATCGGACCGCTGCGGGGTTGGGCCTGCCGCTGCCCGCGGGGTCGGTCGCGCTGTTCGACACGCGCGGCGGGCGGCGGGTGCTGCTCGGCGAATCGCCGCTGGCTGACCGCGCGGTTGGCGACGAGCTCGAACTGCGGCCGGGCGAGAGCAGCGAGGTACGGGCCACCGTCACCGCCAGGCCGGGATCAAAACGTCGCTGGAACTTCCGGATCGCGGCGACCAACGCGCTGGCGGTGCCGGTCGTCTTCGAAATGCCGATCCCGTTTCGCGACACCAAGTCCAGCACCCGGCTGGCCCTGCGCAAGGGCGTCCCCACCTGGCGGGTGACCGTGCCGGCCAATGGAACGGCGGCGCTCGACCTCACCTTGAAGCGCGATCGTTGATCGCTCAGTCCAGGTCGACTTCGTCCTTCAGCGGATCTTCCACCTGCGCATCATGGCCGCTGCCGGAGCTCAGGAACATCAGGCCCATCAGTGCCGCCGCCATCATGACGGTGAAGAACACGCCCAGAAAGGTGGCGATGGCGGTGACGATGTGCAGCTCGCCCATCGTCGCCCACAGCCAATATTCGGCCACGATCGCGGCAAGCACGGCCACCGCCGCCATGCCCCAAAGGATGCGGCGAAAGCGTCGCCAGGCGAAGGCGGCATAAGCGGGATCGTCGAGTCCGTCAGGCTGCTCCATGTTTTGCAAGTTGGGCCGAATCGTGGGATACACAACGCCTAAAAAATGAAAGCCAAGGAGAGAATGCGATGACCATCGCGGGAATCCTCGAAGGCAAGGGGCACGATGTCGTCTCCATCGCCTCTACCAGCACCGTTGCGGAGGCGGTGGCGCTGCTTGCGGCACGCCGGATCGGGGCGGTGCCGGTCCTCGACAACGGGCAGGTGGTCGGGATCTTTTCCGAACGCGACGTGATCCACTGCATCGAGCGCGAAGGGGCGATCGGCCTTGAACTGCCGGTGTCGCGGGTGATGACCGCGCCGGCGATCACGGTCGGCCCGGAAGAGACGGTGCTCGGCGCGCTGGCGCTGATGACGCGGCGGCGCATCCGTCATCTGCCGGTGATCGACGGGCAGGCGGTGATCGGCTTCATCTCGATCGGCGATCTGGTGAAGTACCGGATCGACCGCATCGAGTCCGAAGCCGAGGCGATGCGCGCGTATATACAGGCAGCCTGAAGCGGCTCAGCCGGCGCGGTTGCGGACCAGCGCGATCGCTCCGGCGAGCGTCTCCCGGGCGAAGGCGAACAGCAGCGCGGTATAGCTCGCGCCACCCACGCCGACGAGCAGCGCAAGCCGGGGCAGGGGCGCAAGCGGCGGCAGCTCCCGGTCGACGAGGGTGACAATCAGACCCATAGCCACCGCCGCAAACACCGGCGCCGCAATCGCCTGGCCCAGCCGCCCATAGGTCACGCCGATCGCTGGCAGCGTGCGGTGCGCCGAAAGTGCGAGATATAGAGGATAGGCGACGTACCAGGCCGCGACGAGGCCCATGATTCCCCAATGTACGCCGATCAGGAAAGCGATCGGGAGGAACAGCGCCCCGGTAGCACCGTTGCGTGCGCTGATTCCGGGCCGGCCGCGCGCATCGCTGGCGGGGGCGAACAGCACCTGCAGCGTCATTAGCGGCATCACCAGCGCCAGCCCATGGACGACAGGCGCGACCTCCGCCCATTTCGGGCCTAGCACCACCGCGACGAGCGGCTCGGCTGTTGCGGCGAGCCCGATATAGAAGGGCATGGCAGCAAGTAAAATAAGCTGCGCCCCGCGCACAAAGGCTGCAGCGACCGCGCCTGCGTCGTCACGCATCTTCGCGTAGGCAGAGAAGGCGACTTCGTTGAGCGGCGGCACGAACTTCGAGACGAAGATCTGGGTAAGGAACAGGCTGGTCGTGTAGATGCCGAGCAGGTGCGGATCAAACATGCGGCCGGCGATGAATACATCCGCCTGGCTCTGCAGGAACCAGAAGACCTGCCCCGCCGCCATAATGCCGCCATAACGCGCCATGTCACCCGCGCCGCGGAAATCGAAGCTCGGCCAGACGAGCGCGCGCGCCGCTACCGTCATGCCGATCGCCCGGGCGGCGAACAATACGATGGGCGCTGCGACCAGCGTCCAGACCCCCCAACCGTTATAGGCCCCGGTCAGCGCGGTGATCGCGCCGGCGAGCGCCGAGACGAAATTGACCTGCGCCTGTTTGGCGAAATCCATGGAGCGCGCGAGCAGCGCATAGGGCAGCGCGATAAAGGGCGTGCAGAGGTAGAGCAGCGCCTGCACCCGCAGCAGTTCCGCCACCATCGGCTGGCGATAATAGGCCGCGGCGAGCGGCGCTGCCGCGAACTGCATCGTTGCCAGTCCGCCGTTCAGGAGAAGCAGCATGCCGAACAGCTGGCGCTGCGCATGGTGCCCGGCATCCTTACGCTGGATCAGCGCGCTCGCCAGCCCATAACCGTTGAGCATGTTGAGCAGCACGAGCACCACCTGCGTCATCGCGAACAGACCGTAGTCGGCGGGCGCGAGAATGCGGATGACAAGGAAGGTCGACGACCAGGTTAGCAGCTGCCCCAGTATCTGGGTGCCCGATCTCCAGATCACAGCCTTCCGAACCTGGTTTCGGAGCGATTCCGGGGCCTGATTCGGCGATTCGAGGGTTGATTCGGTCACCCACACGCTATCGCACGCGTCGATTGAGAAGCCGTAAAGCACGGTTTTCCGAGGGTTTCTGGACCCAATTTTCAAAAAAGACAGAAAGTTTCATTT
>NZ_LXVY01000008.1 GCF_001650735.1 Sphingomonas sp. TDK1
CTTCGCGCGGCGATGGCCGTCGTCACGGAGGCGTCAGGGGCCGAAGAGCCGCTGTTTCAGGCGGGTCTGCCAAGGGCTGTCGACCTGGTCCGCGGTCGCGGCTCGATCGGCGTCGAGCGTCGCTGCCATGTGCTCGGGGATCTCGGCATAGCCCGCCGCAACCGCGATCGCGGCCTCGGGCGTGGGAAGCTCGCCGGGCGCGGTGCCGCGCCATTCGAGGACGCGGTCCTCGCCATCGCCGTCTGCGGTCGCGAACGCCTGAAAGAAGAAGGTTGCGAGCGGGCGGTCCCATCCGATCGCGGCTTCGGCGACGTCGGGGCGGTCGGCGCGCGGCTGCAGCGTGTGGCGGCTCATGCTGCCTGGGTCCGGCGGATGCGGTGGCGGACGTGGCGCTCGGCCCCTTCGGCACTCTTCATCGCGGTCGCGACCGCGCGCGCGGCCTTGGACGCGCCGGCCTGGCGGAGGAGGTTGCGAGCTTCGCGCAGGCAGTCGATCGAGGTCAGGATCGCGGTCGCGTCCTGCTCGGTGGCGGGTCGTATCGCGGACATGGCTGCTCCTTTCGTGATGGGACATTGCCGATGCGCGCGCCGGTGATAGGCTGCGCGTCTCAGGAGGGTGGTCATGGCGACCAATGCGATGAGCGTGCCGGGGACCGGCCGCGCGAAGCTGTTCTCGGGGTGGATCGTCGCAGGGCTTCTGGTGCTGCATCTCGCCACGTTGACGGTGGTCCATTATGTCGCCGGGCCGATGCTCGGCCTCTCGCCGGCATCGCCCGATCTGATCGCGGCGACGATCGTCATCGGCGCGGCTGTCGTCCTGGCGCTCGTCTCTCGCGACCTTGGCGCTGCCGATCGCCGGCGGCGGATCCTGGCCGTGCTGCCAAGTCCGGACGGTAGGACCGTCCTAACGACGGTCGGGGGACTGGCGATCAGTCAGATCCCGCTCGCGATCCTCGCGCTCCAGGGCAACACGATCTGGCAGATGGGCACGGCCGAGAAACTGGCGATCGGGAAGGCGCTCGCGGCCTCGGGGGGCGCGTCGTCGATCGCGCTGGTGGCTGCGACCGTGGTCGTCGCGCCGGTGGTCGAGGAGCTGCTCTACCGCGGCTACCTGCTCGGCGCGCTGCGCGAGCGGATGCCTGGGTTCGCCGCGGTGCTGTTGTCGGCGCTGCTGTTCGTCTTCGTGCTCCACTTCGAGCCGGCGAACCTCGTCGCAGCGCTCTGCCTGGGGCTCGCGACCGGATGGTGTGCGCTGCGGACCCAATCCCTGCTGCCCGGGATGATCGTCCATGTGGTGAGCAATGCGTTCGGGTTGTGGTATCTGTCGGTCGCGGCGGGCTGAGGTCCGTGGCCTGGAGTCAGTAATCCCGGGCGAGCATGATGGTGAGGACGCGCGTCGTGATCGAGGCGTCGGCCGGGTCCTCGGAGCCGAACTCCATCGCCGCGTCGTAATAGTCGATCTTGAAGAAGATCGTCTCGCCGTCGAGCTCGAGCGAGCCGAAGTCCCGTTCGGAGCGGTCGTCCGGCGCGAAGCGGTAGTCGCGGACCGCCTTCAGGACGCGGGCCTGGGCGATGATCATGTCCATGTTCCGGTCGCCCTTGGCGATGGTGGCGAGGCAGTCGCGCGTGGCGACGATGCGCGCCGTGCGGTCCAGCCCCATCCTGCAACGGTCGTTGAGGTCGGCGATGCGGGTGTTGGGCGGTGCGAGCGTTGCCATTATGCGGCCTCCTTCAGTCCGGCGTTGAAGCGGTCGAGCCAGTCCCGCATCGTCGGGCGCTCCTCGAGCGGGATCGAGGCGGCGACGTCCTGGAACCGGATCAGGTCGAGCGGCGCGTCGCGCTCGATCGCGTCGATCTCGGCGGCGGGGAGCAGCACCTCCCAGCGGATGAAGTCGCTCATGCGGCCGGGACGCGCCCGGGTCGTCTTGCGCCAGAGTCCCTCTACCGTGCGGAGCCGCGGGGCGGCGCGAGCCTCCACGAGGACGATCAGGCGCAGGCACCAGCTCGGGAGCGCGCGGACCTCGTCGGGCGTCATGCCGATGCAGAACCAGCAGCTCGATTTCGGCGGCACCGGGAGGCCCTCGGCCTCGATCCGGCGCTCGCACGCGACGCGGTCCCAGCCCCATTCGCGAAGGGGGTACTGGCAGTCGTAGAGCGGATCGTCGATCGTCGCGGCGTGGCTGTAGCGGATCGTATCGCGCTTTCCCGCGTCGAACCCGATCAGCCGGACGACGCGCTGGCCGCGCGCCCATGCGTCGATCGCCGGCTGCCAGGTGCGCAGGAAGGCGTCTTGCGGGGCCTTCTTGTATTTGAGGCTGCAGCTCGAACCGCCCAGAGACTTGCTCGGCAGCGTGGCGTTCGTGAGCGCCATTTCGAGCAGCGAATAGTACGGTGGCCAGTGCTTGAACCGCTTGGGAGTGTACGAAACGATCTCGTGCCGGATGCCATGCGAGCGGAGCCAGGGTCCGATCACATCGAGATAGGCGTAGGTCTCTGGCTTCTCGACGCCGGTATCTGCGGTCAGCACCAGGTCGGGAGCCTCGCCGCGGGCGACCTTCTCGACCAGCAGCGCGGTGCTGTCGACGCCGACCCCGTAGGCGAGCACGACGGGCGGCGGCGCGGCGACCATGATGATGTCGGGGTTACGGGCGGCGGTTGAGCCGTCGTTCCTGGCGTCGGGCCTCGTGCCGGAGCGGGCGTCGACGGCCAATGCGGCGGGTGCGTCGTTCGCGGCGCGCATCGCGGGCGTCGTGCTGATCGTCGGCATGGGGGCGCTCCGGGCTCTGTTCGATCACATGATCGATCAAGCACGCGCCCCCTCCCCTTTCCGTTGGCGCGTCGAGCGCCAGGATGTCTCCCAGCGTCGGTGTGGGCGTGCGAAGCGGACGTCGGCCGAAGCGGATGCCGTGGTTGGTCGCGTACTTGCTGACCGAGCACGCCTTGCGGTCGAGGGCGGCGGCAAGATCGGCGATCGCGATGCCGTGGCGGAACGCGAGATCGAGCGCCCGGGTCTCGTCGGCGCTGAACGGGCGGATATAGCCGTGGACGAGCCCGAGCAGGTTGGCTCGGCTGAACATGGCAGCCTTGGTGCGGCCGAGCTGCGCCGCAAGCGCGTCGTTCGGCATCTTGCCATAGCGCTCCCGCAGGAGCGCCTCCTGGGCCTCGGTCCAGTCCGGACCCATGCGCCAACCGTTCCGATTGGCGTGGGTGCCGCGCAGCCCGAGATATTCGGCGCGCCAGCGAAGCGAACAGGCGGTACGGCCGAGCCTCGCGCGCAGCGGCGTCAGGCTGGCGGCCGCCTCGTAGGCGTGGCGCAACAGCGCATCCTCGTCCGGCGTCCACGCGCGGCCCCAGCCACGACCGTAGCCGAGCTTGCGAATGATCTGCCCGAAGCCGGAGAGGGTTCGGGCGGGGAAGCCTTCCGCGGCCATCATCGCGATGATCTGGGAGTAGCGATAGCCCTCGGTCGCGAGGTCGAGCGCGCGCGCCATCTCGGCCTGCCCCCAGTCCGGTGGGTGGCTGGCGTGGGTGATGCCGAGCAGTCCGGCGCGTCCGGAGAGACCGCTCAGCGGTCTGCCGATCAGTGCGGCGAGCTGGAGAAGCGGGACGCTGCGGGCGTAGCCGGCGCGCAGTTGAGCGTCCTCCCACTCCGTCCATTCCGGGGGGTTGCCTTCGGTCAGCTCGAGACAACCAGCGCGCGCGTAGATCGCGCTGCACGATCGGCCGAAGTCGAGCGCGAGGGTGGCGGTCGCTTCGGCGCCGTAGCGGCGGCGCAGTTCGTCGTCCTCGAGGTCGGTCCACGGCCTTGTGGAGTTGCGGCGGAGGCCGAGCGTCGCGACCTTGTCGGCGACGCCGGCACGGCCGCGCCCGATGACTTCGGCGATTTCATCGAGCGAGACGTCCTGCCGAAACAGGGTGACAAGGCGCTCGATTTCGGACGGGGTCCAGGCGTTCGCCCGGAAGGCGATCTCGCGGAGCGGCGCTGATGCGGTCCTGGGCCTCGGGCAGGGCTCCAGCTCGACGATGGTGGCGTCAAGGTCGAGCATGTCACGCCAGTCCCACGACGGCGACGTCGCTGATCTTCGCGCGAAGGCGGGCATGGAGGCGAGCGATACGGTCGTCGCCGCGGGGCATGGTATCGACCGCGGATACGGCGGCGAGGATGTCCAGGCCGGCGTCAACCGCGTCGCGCTCGGCGCCGAGGTGCGAGGCGAGATCCGCGGCGGTGGTGGCGTTCGGCGCGATGCGACGGAGGACGCCGACGATGGCGGTTGCGGTCGGTGCTGCAGGTTCGAGCAGGAAGGCATCGAGCGCACGCAGGCCCTTCATGGTGAGACTGGAATCGCGGGCTCCCGATTGCACCTCCTTCAGGGCAGCCAGGTCGAGGAGGCGCGCGGCCTCGTCGCCGTCCACGTCGGCCGCGCCCTTCAGCTCCGGCGTCGCCCCGAGGTGCTCGGTGATTGTCGGGTCTATCTTGGCGAGGAGCGGCAGCGGGGCGAGCGCCGGGCCCATGGCGAAGAACTCGCCCGGCGCGAGCTTGCGCAGCTGGTCGGCGTCCTTGGCCGAGAAGCCAAGCAGGTCGGCCGCGCGCGCGATGTCGCGGTCGAACACGTTGAGGCCGACAAGGAAGTTCTGCAGTTCGGACACCACCGACGACGACAGCTTGGCGAGGCGCTGGGTGGCGATGATCGGCGCGATGCCGCGCTTGCGGCCTCGGGCCGCGAGATCGGTCAGGGTGGCGACGCCCAGACGGCGGGTCTCGGCGTCGCGGGCCGATCCCGCGTGATGCGGTGCAAGGAGATGACCTTCGTCGATGCAGACGAGGACGGTGTGCGCCCAGTCCTCGCGCGGCGCGCCGATCAGGCCGGCGAAGAAGGCGGCAGCCTTGATGATCCGCTGATCCGGATCAAGGTCGGTCAGGTCGAGGTGGAGGGGGAGCCGGTGGCGGCGGCCGCGCGTGGCGGCGGCGGTCAGCCCGTCGGCGGTCAGCTCGGCAGCGCGGAGCGTGGTGGCGCCGATATGTTCGGCGAGGTTGCCGAACTCGCCCTCGGGATCGACGATCATCGTCGTCACGAAGTCGAAGGCCTCCTCGATGATGCGGCGCAGGGTCCGGCTCTTGCCCGCGCCCGAGCTGCCCTGGATGAGCAGACGGCCCGCGAGGAGGCGATCGAGATCCAGGCTGAGAGTGCCAGTGGAATGGCTTCCGATCGGCACGCGATTGTCGGGTTCCTGGGGATGAAGGGTGTGGACGGTGGCCATGGCGAGGCTCCTTGGCATTCTCGGACTCCAGGCGAGTCCGAACCTCCGATCCCCCTCCTCTTTCGTCGGGTCTCAGAGCATGTAGAGGTCGGGCCGCTCCGATCGTGCGGCGGCGTCATAGCCACGCTGCCAAGCCGCCCGGAGGCGAGAGCCGCGGCGGTAGCTCGGGTTCGCGTTGCCGAACACGAAGCAGCGCCATCCGAGCTTCTCGGCCTCCCACTCGGGGTTACGCGGCGCGGGTGCGAGCAGCGCCATGAGGTCGAGTCTCATGCGGCGATTCCTTTGTCGATCTCGGCTGGCGCGCCCGAGAAGATCGGGAGCATCGGATGCGGCCGTGGCAGGACCTTGGGATAGGGTAGCCGGGGAAGGTCGCGGCCCTCGCGGCGCGCGTTCCGCGTCAGCTCGAAGCAATAGGCGTAGAGCCCGTCCTGCCGATGGCGGAGCAGCACCCGTTCGCGCTGAAGGCGGGCGAGCCATGCGGCGGGCGTCTCGTGGGGGCGCGGTCTGGGCGCCCCGAGACGGACGAGTTGATCGACTCCTCCGGCAGCGCCGCGTTCGCCGGTGCGGATCTTCGACAGCGTGCGGCCCGAGACCGTCGTGCCGTTCAGTCGGAGGACGATCCGGGGCTTCGTGACGCCGCGGTGCGCACCGCTGAGGGCGGCATAGACACGGCCGATGTGACCCGCCTGGGGGTCGCTATAAGAGACGACCGCCTCGACGGCCGGGCGTTCCCGGCGCAGCACGTCGAAGGCGCGGGCGACGAAGAAGCTCTCGCCGTTCTGCGGAACGCCGTCGAGGAGCAGGAGGCGCGCAAGGACGGTGCCCTTGGCCGGGTCGGTGAAGCCGGTATGCGCCGTGATAACGGCGTCGACGGCGGGGCGCGCGAACACGGCGACGCCGGCGAGCGTCCCGCGTGGGCCGAACAGTCCCACGGCGACCTGCGCCGCGGGATAGTTCGGCAGGTAATGGTGCGCGCTGATGAAGGTGCTGGCGACGTCGTGCGCGATCAGGTCCACGCTGTAGGCGCGTGGATCGATGACGGTCTCGTCATCGGTCCAGAGCGCCCGGCGCTCGCGCCAGCGCTGGCTACGGCTGGTCTCCATGGGGATGTCCTCAGGCGGCGGTCGCGAAGAGCGTCGGCGCGAGTCTCGTCGCACCACCGAAGGCGCGCAGCGCCGTCGCCATTTCCTGTCGCATCCGCGACTTGTTGCCGAAGGTGATGTGCGGATCGAGCGGGCGGCCATCCGCTGTGACGAAGCCGCTCGCCGGCGTTCCCGATGTTTCGACAACGATGATGTGGCCGGGGCTGTCCTGGGCCTTGCCGGCGTAGCGGACGGTGAACTCGCCGAGCTTGCCGCTCAGGCCCTTGGCGAGCTTGCTCCAGCGGATGTGGCCCGCGCCGACATTGCCATCGCCTGTCGCGGCGCGATCGAGCCACGTTCGCAGGTGGGCGCGCTGCTGCAGGATCGTGTTCCGGGTCCGCTCCATCGTCCGGCACAGCGGCAGCGCGGCGGCGTGGGCGTCGAAGGCCGCCATCGTATTGTCGGGGGCGGCGATCAGGATGTCGTCGATCGTCAAGTCGGCGACGAGCGTCCGGAGCCGTGCCGTCTGTTGCGGGTCGCGCGCGAGGGCCTCACACTGGCCGGTGGTCAGTGGTGGCGCGTCCGGCGTGATCGTCGCGCTGAAGCCGTCGGCGGCGCTCAGCACGATGATGTTCAATCCCTCGGCCTCGGGCGGTGCGCGGATCTGGTCGACTAGCGCCGCGGTCGGCCCGTTCCCGAGCGCGGGATGGTCAGCGAGGATCAGGAGGCGGCGGGTCCAGCGGACCGGGCGCGGTTCGTCGGATGGCTTGGGCCAGCTGCTCGGAAGTGGCCGTGCGGCGAGTGCGGGCGCGAGCTGGCGCGGCTGGCGCGGCTGGCGCGGCTGGTTGCCGATCCGTTCGGCGGCTATATTGCTCCGGCGCGCGGCGTCGAACAGGTCGTCCGTATCCCCTCCGCCATCGGAGAAGCCGCGGTCGTAGGCGGCGCGGTGCGCGGGCAGCCGGTTGCTGATGTCCGGTCCGCCATAGGTCCATCCGGCGTGGGCCGCGTACCATCCGCGGCTGTAGCAGACGGCCGTATCCCAGTCGTAGCCATAGGCGTCGCGGCCGCGCAGGATCGCGAGATCGCTGTCATCGATCGAGCCGGTGGCGGACTTGCCTTCGACGTGGAGGAAGTTCCGCCGCTGGCGTTCGGCTTCGGATGCCAGCTGGATGGCGTCGTTGACCGGGCGCATCGCGACCACGCGCGCGCGGGTCTGGGCCATGCGGTCCTCGAGGGCGGCAGTCGGCGGCAGGTCGGGGAAGTCGCGCCATGCCTGCGCCAGGGCCTCGGCGTGCTCGGGCGAGCGGCCGCGCGCGATCCAGATCGCGGCGTCGCTCGGGTCGAAGTGGTCGTCCATGGTCAATCTCGGCTGAACCGACGCGCCTCGAAGGCGCGGTAGCGCGCTAGGGCACGATCGAGGTGAGGCGCGGCGCGCGCGTAAAGCATGGCGGGAGCGTCGCCGGCGAGCTGCAGCTGCGAGGCGTCGAGTAGCGACGTGGCCTGGTGGCCGATCTGCCGCCCATGCTCCGCGCGAAGGACGGCGCGCAGTGGTGCGCCCTCGGTCTCGGCCTCGGGGCCGGATGCGATGCGCCAGAACAGGCGGAGTTCGACGCGCAGCTGCGCGGGGCTGTCGTCGCTGCGGGGGTGCAGCCGCAGCTTGATTGGGGCGCCGTGAGCGACCGACGCGATCGCGTCGCCTCGATTCCAATGGAGGGCGAGCGGATCGACCTCCCAGCGGTGCCGCTCGGGCGGGTCGATTTGGCGGAGCAGGCGGACCATCTCGCAGAAGTCGGCCGTGATCTGCGCCTTGGCGTCGGGCGGAGTCATGCCGCGACCTTTCGCAGCCGGTCCAGGCCAAGGTCGGCTGCGGTGAGGGTGTCGAGGCGCGTGGCGAGTTCGGCGAAGCGGCCCGTCAGGTCGTCGGTGCGCGTGAAGATCTGCCCGTCGTCGAGTTCGTCCAGCGCGCGGAACAGCGGCGGCACGACGGGGTAGATCATTTCGGGATAGAGGCCCGTCACCAGCAGGGCCTCGATGCGGCGCCCCACGCGGTAGATCTCGCCGCCCAGGCGGTGCTTCTCTAGGCCCGGCGGCAGGCGGAGATAGTCGATCGGCGCAATGACTTCGGGCAGACGGGCATGCGGACCGCCGTGGCGCTTGCCCCCGAAGTCTGTCCGGTAGTGGACGCGATCCTGCCGCTCGTAGGAGAGCTGGTCGAAGGGAACGAGGAGCAGGTACTGGTACAGGGGTTCGGCACCCGCGGAGCGGGTGCGCGTGCAGACGATCTGCATGGGGACCTCCGTCAGGCGAAGAGGCGTGCCGGCTCGGCGACCGGCGGGGTGAGGGCGAGCTCGGTGCGGATGCGAGCCGCGAAACTGTCGGGGGCGAGCAGGTCCCGGACAGAGGCCCGTCGGTTCCGATCCCCCAGATGGTCGCTGCGCCCGCGCACGCGCCGGTAGATGATCTCGTTGTCCGGCCCGAGCGCGCTGAGCGACAGCTGCACCCAGACTTCCTCGCCGTGGAGCGTGATCTCGCCCGAAACGGCGGGACCGGCCTTGTTCGAGCGGATGTCGTAGCCGCCCTCGTCGAGGCAGAGCGCCTCCGCGAGGCGTCGCATCGCGGTACGCCCCTCGGCATGGAAGGCGCGCTTTGCCGCTTCGTCGTAGGCGACCCCGCGATAGGCGAGCGTCCGGAGCGCCGGGAAGCGGCGCAACTCGGCGATCTCGGTCATGCAGTGTTGGCGCAGCATGGCGTCATCGGCGCGATCGGCGGAGATGGCGGCCAGATGACGGGTCAGCAGGATGACGGCGCTATCCGTCTCGACATCCTTGCCGGCGTTCCGGCAGTCGGTGATCGCTGCCTGGATGGCGTGCAGCGCTGTCGTGATCGTGGTCAGGGCGCTGGGATCGAGCGCCTGCTGGTGGCGGAACGCAACGTCGTAGGTCATACCGAAGCTCCTCGAGCTCCTCACGAGCTCGATCGGCCTGGCCCTCCTCCCCTTTTCGGCACGGTCCGTCCGGGACCGTGAAGGTGGAGAGAAGATGAAGCTATTGTCAGTGGATTGACGCGCGTTAGAAAGTTACATCCAGATCGGATGCTATTCTTAGGGGGAAAGGATTGGCCGCGCTGAGCCTGATGTCGTGCTGGCACGGAGGCGTCATGGACGTCCGCCTGCCTGGGATCACCGCAGAAGGCGAGACGGCGCGAAGTCTTGGACCTGCCGCCACGGGAATCCTGACGGTCGTGGGACCGTTCCACGTCGAGGTGGTGGCCGACGCGCTGCAGGCGCTGGTCGTGGAAAGGATCGTGCCGTTGCGCACCGACGCGGTGTCGATCGAGGCGAAGTTCGTCCTCGCGCAGCCCTGGAACCACGACAGGATGATCCGGGCCGTCCAGCTTCGCCAGCGGGAGATCGCGGCGGGGCCGATCAGGGTAAGCCGGGTGGTGATCCCCAACCTGCCCGACCACTACATCGTCGGTGAGGGCGTGCATCGGAGTTTTGCAGCCCGTCAGCGTGGCGACCTGGTCATCGACGCGATGGTCACGGCGACGCTCCACGTCGCTCCCGAGCAGTTCTGCGTCGTGGGTGATACGCTGATGCGCTGTACGTGCGACGGCACGTTTCCGGTATCACCCTCGGGGTCCGCGGCGCGGCCGGTTAGCCGCGAAGCGGCACGTTTGTCGCGCGACGTGATCCACGTTCTCGCGGCGCTGGGCTGCGCTGTCTATCCGGAGAGCCAGTACGGGGTTGTAAGCCAGGGGTTCTGCCCTTGCTTCAAGGTGGTCGGGCTCTAGTTCGCGTCCGCGGCGTCGTCCTGGGCTAGGAGCAGCTCGACGGCGCGCGTGATGACAGCGTCTGCCCCGTCGTTGAGGATTTCGGCGCCCGGTTTGCCCTTACGAATCGCTGCGATCACGGCGGCGGCGGGCCTGCCTTTCAGGGGATAGGTGTAGACAGCGTCGCTCTCGATGGTGATGACGCTGGTCCGCAGCCGTCGCTTCATGGACTTGGTTTGCTCGGCGACGTCCATCAGGTGCGCGACCTCGTGCTCGAGGTTCGGCTCGAGCGTCACGCCGCGGTAGAAGCGGGCGGTCTTGTTCCCCCGCAGCCATTCATTGACCTCGGCCTCGGTGACGGACCCGAGCTGATGATAGTCGTCGGCGCCGCCATGGCCGCGGTTGCTGGCGGCAAAGCTCCGGACGCCGTCGATCCAGATTTCGGCGGTATAGCAGGCGGTCTCTTCGGATAGGGCGGCGACGACGCGCAGCTTGCGCAGTTCGATGTGCATGGTGGACTCCTCGGGGTGGCGGATCACCGGCGGCGTGGGGCCGGACCGATGCTTCGGGCGATGTGGCCGGCGTAGACCGCGCACGCGGCCCAGTAGGCGGCGACGGGGGGCTTGCGCGTGCGCCAGCTCTTGCCCGCCTTCAGGCGCGCTTCGTCGCGGATCTCCAGGAGAAGCCGCTGCAGGGCGACCCTGGCCTCGGGATCGAGGCGACGGAGTGCCTGGACCGCAGGCAGCAGGAGAACCGGGTTGCGGACCTCGGCGCGGTTGCTGCGGGCGTTCATTGAAGCGTTCCCGCGAGCGCGCTGGTGTCGAACCCATCCATCTCGAAAGCGGGTTGGCGGCTGTCGATGGTCAGGGCGAGCGCCCCCGGCTTCACCCAGATGTCGCGCGCCGACAGCGTGAAGGTCTTGCCGGTCCCGGCGAGGAGCAGCGTCTCGCCGATCGTCTCCGCCATGCCGCGCGCGGAATCCGCAGGAATGGCGTTGCCTATCCACTCGCGCCGCTGAGCATCCGACCCGCCGAGCAGGTCGAAGAAGTCGCGCGCGCTGACGATCGCCTGCAGGGCCGCGAGCTCGAGCGTGGTGAACGGACGATGCCAGGTCTGATCCATCGCGACGATGCGGGCGACCAGTCGATCGTCCGGCTGTGGAAGCGCGACGGGCGCCTCCTCGAGGATCGGTTCGCGCGGGTCCGCGATCGACCATGGGCCGGAGTTGTCCTTCGCGGACGCGGGCACCGCGCCGGTCGACCCGCTCCAGTCGACCACGCCGTAGTGGCCCTGTGTCAGGTACTTGTCGCGGTCGGCGCGCATCAGGCACGTTGGCCTCGGGTCCGCGACGGAGAGCGCGCCGGAGCCGACCCGGTCCGATCCCGTAACGGTCGGGCAAGCGGCGGCGGCAGATACGACGCGCATCTTGTTGGCGTGTGCGCCGAGCGAGACGCCGGGGTACTTGGGATCGGCGACGACGAAGGCACCCATGCCGGTGGTGCTCGCGCCGATGACGGCGTTCGCGGCGGAGCAATAGCCCGTGACCCGGTACTTGCCGTTGACGTGGCGACCCTCCGGCGCGCGCGGGTCGGCGACGGCAAGGCCTCCACCGGGTCCGCCGGGTCCGGCGACGGCCGCGGAAGCGCCGTCGAAGGGAACAATGCGAAAGGTGTTGTTGAAGCGCGGCTTGCCTTCAATGCGCGGGTCCGCGATCGCGTTCGGGCCTGAGCCGACCCACATATTACCGGTGACGACGCCGGCAGGCTTCGACCACTCGCGAATCCCGCATTGGACGCTCGACGGATGTCCGTCGATCCGGGGGTCGGCGACGCAGTGCGCGCCGCTCGTCGGCTTGGGATTGCCCGTAAGGACGCCGCTCGCGGCCGACCAGGCATGAACCCCGAGAACATGGCGGTGGGTGTCCGGCCCGTAAGCCGGGCGAGGGTCCGCGATCGAGAAGGTGCCGTTGGTCGGCCCGCTCTTGCCCTGAACGACGCCGGTCGGCATCGACCAGGAGAGGACGCCGAGGGTACAGTCCAGCTTCTCGCCATAGCGCGGATCGGCGACACTGAGCGCGCCACCCGCGACGTGGACCGCGCCGCTGACGACGCGGGTCGACTGATCGAACGACGTCACCGACAGGAGGTTGGTGTGCGTGGCGGGGCCGTAGCCCGGACGCGGGTCGGCGATGGAATAGCTGCCGTTGGTCGGTCCCCCTCGGCTGCTGATCGTTCCGACGTGGCCGATCCAGCTGTTCACGCCGAGGAAGCCCGAACCTTCGCGCGTCGTGAACGGCCGGGGGTCCGCGACCGAGAAGCGGCCCTGCCCTGGAGCGCGCGCGCTGGTCACAAGCGGGCCGCGGTCCTCCCAGCGACAGACGCCATAGGCGTTCTCGCGCATGTCGGGCTCGGGGACGATGCCGTAATCGGCGAGCACGCCGTTCTCGACGCGAAGCCGGTTGAGCGACCGCCAGTCGGAGCCGGCCTCGACGAAGGCGAGGCGCACCCAGGTCTTCCACTGCAGCGCGGGAACGCGGTGCATCGAGCCTGCGCGGGGGTCGCCCGGGAGGGGCAGCTCGCCGATCACCTCGCCGACGCCGCGCAGCGGGTATAGCCGGGGTTGGTAGATGAAGGGTGGCACCTTGTCGGGATGCCGCGCGATGAGGAGGAAGCGTTTGCGGCTCTGCGCAAGGTTGCCGATCAGGCCGCAGTCGTGAACATCCTCGTTCACGCTGTAGCCGTAGGCGTGGAGCAGGGCGACGATCTGGTCAAGGAGCCAGCGCCCGCGTGTGGCGATCCGGGGCACGTTCTCGAACAGCAGGATCGGGATCGGGTCGTCCTTGTACGCCTCGAGCGTGAGCCACATGCCCCGCAGGGTCAGTGCGTTCAGCGCCTGGTACTTGGCGGTGAGGCTGGCCGCTTGGGACAGGAGGGAGCTGAACCCCTTGCAGGGGTAGGATGCGAGACAGACGTCGACGTGGCCGAACACGCCGCGGACGTCGGCGGGGATCGCCTCCCGCCAGTCTGCGCCGGGTCCGCGGCCGTGAAAGGCGCGGTACTGCTCCCGGTTGAACAGGTCCATGACCGTGCCCTTGACCCCGGTCAGGCGCTCGAAGTTGCGGATCGCCCCGGGATCGACGTCGATGCCGCCGGCGCACTCGAAGCGCGCGCGAAGATGGCCGACGCGCGGCTGCGCGCCGTTGAAGCCGCGGGCGCCGGAGCCGATGCCGCAAGCCATGTGCGCGTGCCGGAATACGCGCTCGGTGACGGGAGAGAAGTGCATGGGGGTCTCCTTGGGGTCCGGCGCGGGCTCTTCGCCGCTTGCTCGGCCGCCCTCCCCCCCTCCCCCTCGCCTCGCTCAGGCCGCCAACCGGCGGTCCCGATAGAGATCGGCCGCCCATTGCTCGACCCAGGCTTCCGTGACCTCGTCGTGCTCGAGGTCCCCGCTCTCGATCAGCGCGCGGATCTCCGCCCGAGCCGCAACGATGGCGGCCTCCCAAGGATCGCTTGTCGCTTGCACGTCGAGCGACGGTGCGACGAGGGGGAGCCGTTTCGCAGGCTCGCGGAGGCGCGCGAGCTGGGTGCGGGTCCAGCGCTCCAGATGGGTCGCGACGAGCGCATCGCTCTTGGAGACCCGCCGACGCCGCGCGTCGTGACGGGCGGCGATGCCGTAGGCCTGGGAGTCGATCGAGGCGAGCCGGTGCGCAAAGGGTGTCAGATACGGAAGCGCGGAGCCCTTCACGCCGAAGGCGTGCAGCCGGATCGTTGCCGGTAGATGCCGGTCGAGATGCTCGATCACGGCAACGAGGCCCTCCGGTCCGCTGATCTCACGCCGGCACATGCTCCCGACCCCGATCACCGTGTTGGGGACGAGCGACCAGCTCAGCGCGTCCGCGCAGCGGATGTAATCCTCGGGGCGACGGCCCTGGATCACCGGCATGAAGCGGTCGATGATGCCGAGGTCGAGCGCGCGATCGCGGCAGTCGCGGTTCGCCCGGATGGTGCGCGACATGCGGTCGAGGACGGCCTCGCGGTCGCCGGCGAGCTCGGGTTCGACGCACCAATCGATGCTGGCGAAACGGCGGAATGGATAGGAAGCCGCGAGCGCCATGTATTGATCGACGGTCCACGGCATCCCGCCATACCGGACGGCGCAGACATAGCCCCCACTGTCGAGGTCTAGGCTCGGCAGTCCGTGCGCGTTGCGGAGCATCTTCGTCTGGAAGCCCTGCCAATCGGGCCAGCCCCGCGCGCGGGACCAGCGGGACAGGCAGTTCGCGGAGATGAGCACCGGCTGCTGAAGCAGGCGCGCATGCTGCAGGATTGGCCCCTCGTTGAGATGCGGGAGCCCGACGACGATCTCGATCGTCATGGGAGCGGTTCGACGTCGAGCGCGGCGAATGCGTTGGGGCTCTTGCCGCTGTCGTAGCGATCGGCTGCTACGAGACCGCGATGCTCCGGACCTTCGTAGGTCGGCCATCCGAGATAATCGACGGAGGCGACCTTGCGGCCGACCACGCCGACTTTACCCTCCGGCACCCATTCCGCCCATGAGCCGGATGCCGAAGTAACGACGACGCTACCGATCAAGGCCTCGTAGGCGGCGCGCCTGCGCATGACGTGGCTGTCCCGCGGTTCGATGGCCGTGCCGGTGAAGGCAGCATAGGCATCCGGCCGCCAGTTGCGGGCGATGTCATGGGCAAGCTGGAGCATGGTGCTCGTGCCGACCGCGGCGGCGTTGGCAAACTCCGCCTCGAACGCGAGAACCGGGAGCGACCAGAGCACGTCTTCCTCATACTGCGGGGCGTCGTGCCGGAGTGCGTCGGGCATCGCGGCTTGCCGATCGTCGGAGAGGACCAGCTCCCCATGCGTTGAGGTCTCGACGCGCCAGATACCGGGCAGGACCTGCTCGGCGGTCTCGATGACGCCCCAGAGGCTCTCGCGTGGCTGTGGTGACGTGGCGAACGGCATCTCTGCTCTCCCTTCCAGGTTCACAGCCGCCCTCCCCCCTCTCCTCTGTCGGATCGCTTGACGGTCGGAGGTGTTCACGTTATGTTCTGCGCGCCAGGAGATCCGCCATGGGTAAGTTGAAGGCTACGCGTTTCCACGACCGCTTCGATCTCGACGTGACGCTGCGCGATGCGTCGTGCGACGAGCATCTGACGCCGACGCAGCGGATGATCGCGGGTGCGTCGATCGGTAAGCCGGTGGAGGACGCCTATTATTCGGTGCGCGAGCTGCGGGAGGCGGCCGTCTGGGTGCATGAGGGCGATCCCGACGGCAAGCCGCGCCTGGCGAGCATCCTCAGCAACGACGGGACCGACGATTACCAGCGGTGCATCTACTACTGCCTCGCGGGCCGCGGGGTGGTCGCGATGCTGGACGATCTCATGTGGCTCGAGGACCTGCTGGAGGCGCGAGGCATTGTCGCCGGCAAGCTGATGCGCGCCAAGGTGCGGCAGATGCCAACCACGGATCCTTACGTGTCGGCCGAGCCGGACGGCCCGGTCGGGGTCGTGTCGGACGATTTCAGGCAGGGTCCGTCGTGGTGGATGGATCCGACGCTGGCGGAGTGACCTGCGCCTCGAGCGCCGGCAGGTCTTCGGTTCTGTTCGGTGATGTGGGGCGGTGAAGACGTGTTGCCGGCTACTGCGCAGCGGGCATTCTGTCCAAGCCCTTTCCGCCTGACGAGCCAACTTCATGCTGCTATGCCGAGGGTCAGAGAATTGGGGGTAGCATGAAACACAGTCTTGTCGTCGTCCTGGCGACCATCAGCTTTTCGACGCCAGCGATCGCTGGAACGAAGCTCTGGGGCGACTTCGAGTCCGGGATGACGCCGCAGCAGGTGGTTGAGGTGGCCGCCAAAATCCCAGGTGTCAGCGGCGCCAAGATCAAGCAGAAGAAGGACCGCGTTGAGGTCGATGTTAGCCACGGGATGTATTCCAAGTTTGAGGTGGCCGGTAAAAAGAGCAGGCTTAGCTTCACCTTCCGCAACGAGAAGCTGTTTGCGGTAGATATTTCGCCTGAACCCTATGAATTCGGAACGCCGGGCTGTATTCAGGGCGGGGTGCAAGCGTTCCGCTATTATGACCAGCTCTTGCAGACGAAGTATCAGCGGAATTATGATCCGACACCGAATATCGATGACTCTCAGATCGATGTGATGATTGCACGTGCGAACCTCGCGTCATTGAGCAAGGAGCGGTATAATGTGCCGGTGGACAGCATGGCGGCTGGCTACACCGATGGTAAGGTGCAGATCATCAATCGAGTACGCTTCGCCTTCCTCACGGTCGGCTTGTGTGGTCGCCAAGGAAATCTACGCGGGTCCACTACGCTCAGTTATATGGACAAAAGTGATTTCGAGGCGGCGGCCAAGCAGAACCAAAGCAACCGTGACCAGGCGGTGACTAACTTAGGCAAGGACTTGTAGGCAGCCGCAGAACGACGTGACGCCTAGGGCTCTTCCTTGCGCCCATCCATGTCATAGAGCATCGCATCGTCACGGCCCGTCATCATGCCATATGCGAGGGAGGTCGTGTTGATCGTCGCCAGGCTGTTCTCGACGACCATCGTCGTAACGTGGAGACAGTCGACGTAGCGAAGGGTGGGCTCGATTTTGTTCTCCCTCATATAACGGACCACGAAGTCAGGCGACCAGACCGCCCCGCCGCTCTGCTGTCCGACTAAAACGTCATTGGTCTGAAGGGAGTGAGATGCGCCGCCCTCGCCATTCTGGAAAATGCTTTCCCGGATCATTTTCCCATTAATGAATTGACACGAGTAGCCGCCTCGAACGGCATCATCACCGATCCCGATCGCCGGATCGGTATAGCGGGCTTTGATGTACCGACTGGCAAAGACCGTAGGGGGCTCGATGTCGCCGACCTGGACCAGGGTCGACGCGCTTAGGCAATCCCACCGGCCTTTGCTGGGCCAGCATCGCTCAGCCTGTTCATTGGCAAACTTCTCGCTCGGCGACGCCTCCAGCCATCCCCAGCTCCCATCAGGGAGCTTCCTCCAAGGACGTTTGGGTGCCTGTTCAACGGCGTTCTTTTGGGAATCGTCGGAGGCCGCCTGACAACCGGCAACTGCCAGCGCCGCAATGACGAGAAGTCTCATTCGAACCTACTGCTTATTGGGGAGACGGAAGGTCACTTCCTGCGACGATCCCGACAAATCCTGCCCGGTGTCGGTAATCGTCCGCCCGGTAGAACTGAAGGAGGAAACCTTCAGACCGCACAGGTTTCCGTAGGCCGAGCTGGAATATGACTTGCTCACTCCGTTGTCAGTGAAGCGCCACTTTCCGCTGTTCGCGGCAAACTCCCTCGGTTTGACAAGAGCTACCCAAAAGGCACGGTAGAACTCGCCTTCATCGGCCGATCGGCATGATGGCAGCACCGTCGCCATAAAGTTTGCAAAGCCGGAGCCTTGGTAATCGGCAGGGTTGTCGGACAGGATCGGAAAACGACCCGAAAACGAGATTGACTCGACCTTGTCTTCGACGACCGACGCGCTGATCCCCACAACATCCAGAGGTGGTGACGTGTCTCTAAACCCGAAATCCTTCACGTATGATCGAGAATCCGTATGCGGAAGAACGATCTGAAGAGTGAGGTTCCGGCGCCGGGTTTTCTCCGGATCGAAGCTCGCTTGGCTGCTCCAATCGTAAAACGGAATGTCGGCCGCGGTCGTCACGAAAAGGTTTGCAGCTAGATAGGAGATACAGGCAGCTGGGCTTTGTCCTAGACACCCTTCGCCGTTGGTCGCCTTACTCTCATCGATCAGTGCCTTTTCGACGGACGTTGCCTTGGCGGAGATCGAGCGGTCTCCCTCTTGGCGCATCTCGACAAGAACGCTCTTCTGCGCCTGAACGCCAGCGTTGAGCGTGAACGAGTGTTGGGTTTGTGGATAGGTGATAGGCGAGCAATAGGGATAGAACCCGTTGGGCCGGAACGTCATAGCGGCCTCGCAGTAAGCCGCTGGCGACTTGCTTTCTAAGGAGATTCGAAGCTGCTCTACACGTCGCTCTTCTTTGCTCGGCTTCCGGTCCCGCGCCGCAGCGGTCCCAACTGAAACCGCGCAAATCATCAACCCCGTTACAAATGCCCGCATCGCTTCCCCCTTTGATGCAGGTCTTACCAGCCTTCCTCCGGATCGGAAGAGCGGCGGTTCGAACAATGCGCCGCTAAGCCAAGCGCGACGGCGCGCCCGGGCGCCGTGCCTGATCTGGCTGAGGATGTCGGCGAGAGTCATCGCTCGCACTCCAGTCGTTCGCCGCGCCGCCACTTCGCGGGATCGAGCCAGGTTCCGGCATGGACACCGACATGGCCGCGCTCGGCCGCATCGTAGGCGGCCGCATAGGATGAGGCCCGCTCGGGGTCGTGGCGGAGGTACTTCAACGCGGGGATTGCCAGACCGGCGCGGATCATGGACTCGCCAAGATCTTTGCCGTCGACCGTGACGGTGGCGACGGGGCGCCCGTAGGTCTCGTTGGGGGTCAGTGTGAACGCGGCCGAGGCGTTGCGGACCTGCCGGGCGGCAAGGTCCTGCGCGGCTTTCCCGCACGCCCAGCACGCGCCGTCGCGCTGGCAGAGCTGCTTGCGCTCGAAAGCATCGACCCCGAGCAGGCGGAAGTCGACGCTCACCGTGTCGCCATCCAGCGCCCGCGCTTCGGCCTCGAACCGGGGCGCCCGCTGGTCGGCATCGCCACGGGCCGCACCGCGGCTGTCCGCTGCGCCGCACGACGCCAGCATCCCAAGCAGGAGAAGCGGGGTCAGGCGCACAGGACCATCTCCACCTCGTCGCTCCGGGTCGGCACCTCGACGGCGCGATAGGGCTGGAGCGGATGGCCGGTCCGCACGACGCAGGCACGGCGGTTCTGATCGAAGATCTGCGCGGCGACGCGAGCGGCGTTCTCGCGGCTGCAGAGCAGCAGGCGCTTGGTCGAGAAGATCGGTAGCGAAGCGAGCTGGGTCATGGCGGGTCTCATAGCCGGGGGTTGTCGCAGATGGTGAGCGTCAGGCGAAGATCGTCTTGTGGACCTTGGTCTGGGGCACGACGGTCCACGCGCGTTCCATGAAGCCGCTGATGCGATAGCCAAGACGGCTCGTCGGATCGCGGAGCACGACCCGGCGGCCGCGCTTCTCGACGATGAACTCGTCGCCCTCATGGCCGTCGGTGAACTTCATCGGCGAGGCCAGCTTGATCCGGTCCCCATCCTGGAGCTTGCGCGACCGGCGCTGCAGGTTGGCGAGGCAGCGTTTGCGCCAGTCGAGAGCATGTTCGTTCTGGGTCGGTGTGAGCAGCTTGAGGATCGCCTCGGGGCACGATGCCTCGTTCGGACCCATCGTCTCGTCCAGGTCGGGTAGGATTGGTGCTGCTCATGGAGTCAGCCCTGATCCCCCCGCCGAACCGCACGTGCAGCTTTCACCGCATGCGGCTCTCCACTGTGACGAACCATCACTTTGCCGTAGATCGGGCAGGCGGCCTCTGTGAGTATCCCAGTGGCATTGCTCGCACAGGACCACCGTCCTGCGGGCGCGTGCCACCTTCATTCTCACGACAAAACCGCGGTGCGAAACATCGGCCATCCCCCGGATATGGTGCACCTGACACGGAACATCGGATCGACCGCAAGCCTCGCATTGCTTGGCATTCTGACGATCAACCCAGTCCGTACGTGAGTGGGTGAACACCTGCGTCCAAGGCTGGATATCAATCCTGGACGAGGTGGCCGGATCACGTTTCAGATGAGCCAGTTTCCAGACTTTGACCGATCGGGGCTGGCCATCGACGTCGTAGCCGATGGTGAATTCCTGCCCCGTCCTCATGCGGGCCACGACCGCTCGCACATTGGTTTTGTGCTTGCTGGCCAAGGTCTTGAACAAGCTCCACCGCTGGAGAAACTCAAGCCTGTTCAGCTTGAAGCTCACATCCTTGGCGAGAGCATAGTAGTTCGCAAAACCCCGCAATTCGGCGTTGTAAGCTAGGACGATCTCAACGTCGCTGCAGCTGAGCAGCAGGCTACGATGACGCGGCTTCAACACCGACAGATCACCATAACCTTTTGCAGAAGCGAACGCGTGGACCTTCTCCCAAGGGACATGCAGCTGCATCACTTCCGACGGCGGCCTACGAAGGAAGCTGACGGAACCTTGTCGGCTCCGGACAACCCGTTGGCGTGTCGTATATGTGCGGACCTCATATCCAAGGAAGGCGGCTCCATCGCTCGCCTTGCGGATACCGCTTTTCTCCTCGGACACCGTGAGCGCCAGCGCCTCGGTCAGGAATGCCCTGACTTCGGCGAACACGCTTCGTGCATCCTCCTTGCTACCGATAACCCCAATCATGAAGTCGTCCGCGTAGCGACAGTAACGAAGTCGGCGATAACCGGGGTCCATCGCGTCTCTCGACGGGATGGACCGCTTTTGCGGCAGTAAGGTTTGGATTTTGGCCAAGGAGGCCGCAACCTTCACCTCGTCGACATTGTCTTTGGCCCGCAGCATGGTGACGCGCTTCCGTTGTTTCTGGATGCGCCCAGCCAGTCGCCCATATTCCGGGTTCGTGGCACGGACCTTCCCCCTCTCGAAAGCCGCGATCCGTTCCGCCATGAACATATCGAGTTCATGGAGGTAGATGTTGGCCAAGATTGGAGAGACGATACCGCCCTGCGGAGTGCCGCTGTAGGTCCGGGTGTGAACCCGGTCTTCCATAACACCCGCCTTAAGCATGCCGCCGATCAAGCCGATGAATTTCTCGTCATCGATCCTTTTCCGCAACAGCCGCAGGAGGATGTCGTGGTCGATGTTCTCGAAGAACCCCGCGACATCCACATCTACGAGCCATTTCACCCCCGTCCATACGGCTTTGACGTGTTCAAGCGCCGTATGACACGACCGGCCCGGCCGGAATCCATGGGAGGCGTTCGAGAACACCGGTTCATAGATCCGTTCGAGCAGTTGCCGCGCCACTTCCTGAACGAGGCGGTCGTCGCGCGTGGGAATGCCCAGCGGACGCCGTTTGCCCTTGCCTTTCGGGATAAACACCCGACGCACTGGTTTGGGATCATAGGTCCCTGCCGTCACGCTGGCGATAATCGGGTCGAGGTCTTCCGGTCCGAAGTCCGCGAAGGTCTCGCCGTCAATACCCGGCGTCATCGCACCCTTGTTGGATCCGATCTTCTGGAGCCCCTCCTCCCAAAGGAGGCGAGACCCCATCAGACGATAGAGTCCATTCACCCTTTTGCCCGACGCAACGAGCGCCGGAATGGCCTCCAACCGGCCTTTCACAGTTTCTGGCAGCATCAGCACACCCCATGATCGGTGGTTGAAGAATCACAGCTGCCGCCCTTCCCCCGGTCTTCCCCGCTTTCGGCCCGATCGCTCGAGACCTTATACAGTTGCACCGCCGCCTCCGAAGAGGTCGATGTCCCGGGCATTACCCCGGGCATTTGAGTAATATGGCGGCTCCGTACCCATGCAGGCCGGCAGAAGCCGCCTGTTTAGGGCATCCCGTAGTTACGCTGAATGGAGATGCGGCGCGGTTAGGTGTCCCGTTCGTCCACTAAACCCCTCGACGAGAGGCGCACCGGATGGGCTGAGAAACAGGCGGCCAAGACATGAGACCGCTGTCATCATCCGGACCTGGCGTGACAGTCGCTTTCGCCAGTATCGCTATATAGATTGCTGCAGACTGGGATTTAAGCAGTGTAGCCTTCACCATACGCACCTTGCCCTGACCGTCATCGCCTCCATTTGCGACTAAGACGCATCTGGCCTTTTCCGAACATGCTATTGTTCCCCGTCCCTTTCGGGATTTCAGACCTTGTGAGGCCCGAGGTTAGTCCGGCGAGCAGAGGCATTCTCAACTTACCTCATCATCACTGATACTCCATTTCAGCGCCGCAACGGCGCACTGTCCTTGTAGCCGAAGATCATCCCCTCCTTGTCGTTGAGGTTCCAGCGGACAAGGCAGACGATCGCGAAGATTTCTCCGCCGATGCCGTTCGCGAGGACCTGCGCAGCGGCGTAGTAGACGCGGTTGCCTGGGCAGGACGAGGCAATCACCTTCAGCCCCTGGGTCGAGCCGTCGTCCTGGTCGCGGGTGTAGGTGAACTGGTCGTCGAGATAGGCCGTCGGCGAGGCGTGCCCGGCCATCGAGCAACGCGGCATGTATAACCATCCCATGTCGGGTCTCCTGCAGGATCGGATTACCAGTCGTGCGTCGGGAGCGCGGCGATGGGCTCGCAGTCCCGGTCGAGTTGCAGCCAATCGGCGCCCGCGGCCTCGGCCGCATCGAGGCAGGCGCGCAGGGTGTCGGGCATCCGGTCGCGGCCGTCCGACCCGACCAAGATCCACCAGCCATAGTCGCGCCAGCGCTCGGCGACGATGAGGCTATGCCAGGTCGCGTCGCCTCCGGCGATCGGCACGATGCCGGCAACCACGGCGTCCAGCTGGCGGGCGACATCGGCGGAAAGGTGGGCGGTCGACAGACACGCGAGCCGCTGGATCTCGATCGTGTCCATCATGCCGCCTCCAGAAGAGCCGGCACCTCGAGGTCTTCGGCCTCGTCGGTCACGATCGCGGCAGGCTCGCCGAAGGCGCGGAGATAGTTGTAGGCCTGTTCCGCCTTCGAGGCCGCGTGGATGATGGCGGTCTTGTCGGCCCGGAGGATGCCGAGCCAGTGCGCGACGTAGCTGGCGTGATTGTCGTGAAGCTCGTTGGGGAGCCCGACCTCGGCGCATGCGAGGCCAGCACCGATCTCCGCGACAAGCTCCTCGAAGGCGTAAGCCTTGTCGCCGAACCGCTTGCCGAACTTGCGGCCGAGCCGCGAAGCGTGCCCCGACCAATGGACCGTCTCGTGGAGTCGGGTGCTGGCATAATGGTCCATCGAGCGAAACGCGCTTGGCGACGGCATCTGGATGTAGTCGAAGGTGGGCGAGAAGAACGCCTCGTTACCGCCGTGGCGTACATCGGCCGGGATGGGATCGACAAAGGCGTCGATCGCCGCCTGGCGCTCCGACGGCGAGATCGGCGTCTCGATCGGCGGGGGAGCGTAGAAGTAGGCTGGCAGGCCGTCGATCTGGTCCGCGTTGAACACGATGTAATGGCGCAGGAAGCGGATGTTCTTCTCGCTCTCCTGGCCGGTGACGATGTTCGTCTCGGTCTTTTTGAACGAGGAATAGTAGACCGAGACCGCTCCGCGTTCGCCCTTGCGGACGTGCGCGCCGAGCTCCTCGGCCTGGCGGAAGGTCATCCAGAAGCGCGAGCAGTAGCCGCGAACGTCGCCCAGCGCCCACAGGTAAAGCGTGTTGATCCCCGTGTACGGGGTGCCGCAGTGACGCAGCGGGCGGAGGCCGCCGCTGCCCCCGCGCGAGCGCCAGGGACGATTCCAGGGGGCGACGCCGGCTTCCAGCTTCTCGATGATGAGGTTCGTGATTTCGGCCGCCACGTCGCGGCTCGGTTTGTTGTGCCCGGGCATGGTCTGTTGTCCGATCTGAGGGCAAAAAAGAGCCGCCGACGCGGGAAAGCGCCGGCGGCTCAGTCGCCCAGGAGGAGGTAGGTGGGTCGTCAGGCCGCTTCGGCGGTCTCGCCCTCGAGCAGGTCTTCGCCGTCGCCGGCGTCGGGCATGTCCGAGCGCTCGACGGGCTCGAGCGGTACGCTCTCACCGTCGGCGTCGTCGCCGGCACCGGGCTGGTCGAGATCCTCGTCATCGGCGATGGCGAGGGTGTCGTCGGTGGCATCGTCGAGGAAGCGCATCGTCGCCGGCACCCAGGCGAGCGCCGCCTCCTTCACGTCGGCCTCCACCAGCGCCTCGCCGGCGAACAGCTTGTGGCACGACGCCGAGATGTCGGGCTTCTTCGAGGCGGCGTACCGACCCGAGAGCGCGGGACCGCCGACGTCGTGCAGGAGGGTGAGCAGCGAGCCCTTAGGCACCCGGTCGAAGAAGTTCTGCGACGTGGGCCGCCACCAGGCTGCGACATCGACCTCCATGATCGAAGCGAGCCGGTTCTGGAGCGGGTTCTGCGACGGGCCGGAGAAGCCGTCCTTCGCCTCCAGCGAGACCGCGACCACATAGGCGAGCCACGCCGCCTTGCTGTCGTCGTCGAGCTCGCGGAAGGCCTCGAACCGCTCGACCGCGGTCGCGTGGCCCATCCAATCGCTGACCAGCCCGTCGTGGCACTCGGCCAGATACTCGCGCGCGCGGGTCGACGGCATCTCGCCCACCGACGGGTCCATCGGCCCGCGGGCGCGGACGGTGGTGCCGTAGTAGGTCGAGCCGTTGTTGCGCGCGTCGATCATCACGAAGATCGCGTAATCGAGCGCGAGTCCCGGATGCTGGACGAGGTTCGCGGCGAGCACGTCGCGGCGCTGCACCGCAAGCTCGTCCTGGAGGCGGGCGGTCAGCGGCTTCCCGCCCGGGGCGATGGTCTCGGGACGGGGTGCCGGGTCGCTGCCAACAGCGCCGCTCCCGCCGGTGACGGTCGCCGTGGGATCGCCTCCTCCGGCGCCGCCTGCCTCCCCGTCGGGCGCGACGTTGCCGTCGGCGCCGAGCCGGATCGGCTTCTCGCTGTAGTAGGTGGTGTCGAGCACCATCTCGCCGCGCTGGCTGAGGGTCAGGAAGGCGCCGACCAGCGGCCGCAGCTCGTCGGTGAGGATGCTCGGGCGACTGTTGAGCGTGTTGCGCTCCTCGTCGAGGCGGTCGAACTCAGCATCCAGCTCGGCATAGGCCTCCTGCGTGATGTCCTCGTCCTCCATCTCGGACTGGATCGCCTCGAGGCGGTCCTCGATCTCGGTGACGCGCGCGTCTTCCTCCTCCGTCATGGGGACGGTCGGGAGGATCACCCGATACAGGCCAGAAGCGGCATTGTAGGTGTGGTGCGTCGCGATCGGACGGATCCAGGCCAGGCCGGTCTCCTCGCCGATGCGGGTCGCCTCGGCCTCCAGCTTCGCCGCGGCGAGGCGTTCGGCGATCTCGGGGTCGACCCAGCGGTCGCCGTCCTCGGAGAACAGGTCCGCGACGATCTTGCCGCCGGCTGCGAGATAGGCGGCGTCACCGACGAGCAGCGCGACCGGATCGGTCGCCTTCATCGTCTGGTGGACGATCGCGCGCCGGATCGTGTCGGCGTTCACGTAGCTGTGGCCGCTGTAGCTGTTCCAGACGAGCAGCTGCTTGTCCTGGCTGTCGGTCGAGGCGTAGGCCTTCGCGATCTCCAGGCTGATCTCCCCGGCCGCGAGGGCGTCGAAAATCGGCTGCGCGAGCGTGGCGAGCCGGAGACGGCCCTCAATGAAGCGGCGGGTCTGTCCGAACCGCTTGGCGACCGCGTCGATGTCGCCGTCGACCCCGAGGAAGTGCTGGAACGCGCGGCACTCCTCCGCCGGCGTCAGCTTGAGCTGGTGGAAGTTGGCCGCGAGGGAGGTCTCGCTGAGCGCCGCGACATCGGCCTTCACGACGAGGACCGGAACGTCGTACTCCTCCGGGTTGATAGCGCCGCTCTCGGCGAGCATCGACAGCGCGCGCCAGCGGCGGCCGCCATCGAACACCTCGAACATGCCGCGGGGCTTGGTGACGGGGGTGACGAGGAGGTTCTGGAGAACGCCGCGCGCGCCGATGTCGGCCGCCATCTCGGGGATGCGCAGCTGGTCATCGGAAACGGTACGGACGTTGATCGGCGAAAGCCGGAGCTTCGCCAGCTTGACGGTCTGAAACATTGGGGCAACTCCTTCTGGCATCCGGTCCATCCCGGACACCCTCCTCGACCCCCCTCCCCTTTCCCTCAGGCGTCCTTGAGCACCGCGGAGAGGACGTCGGCCGCCCGGTCGACGGGCACGAAGACGCGCGTGCGGTACTGGATGATCTCGGTGAAGCAGCCCTGCGCCTTGAGCCATGCGATCTGCTCGGCCGGGGCGCCGCTGATCTCGACGCGAGGCTTGCCGTTCACGATCGCGCGCTTGACCGTCATCGGGAACGGGCGGGTGAGGTCGACGCTGCTCCCACCCAGGACGGACCCGGCGATGTCGGCGGGCGGCATGTTGTCCGCCTTGTCGATCCCGAGCTTGGTGAAGAGCGAGACGACGTGGGAGTCGAAGACGAGGCGTCCGAGCCAGGAATTGCCTTCGCCGTCGACGATGCGGTTCACGACGAGGTGATCGGAGGGGAGCGAGGACCAGATCGGCAGGAGAAGCCCGGTCGCGAGCCGGATCGTCTCGGTGTCGACCGTGTCGAGCGCCTCCGCAACCTCGGCAGTCCATAGGTCCACCAGCTCGTCATGGCTGATCGCCTCCCATGCGGATTCGAATAGGTCTTCCTCCCGGAAATACTCCTTTCGGGTAGGGCGGAGAAGTTCGACGCGGGGTATGGGTGCGCCGTCCTCGCTCATGCCGGCACGGGCACGGGTCTGGACGGCGACCTTTCCCGACTTAGCGTTCTTCATCGGGATGGCCGTCCCGTCCGCCTCGACGATGCGGAGGATCCGCTCGAGCGTCACGGGGTTGCGGCGTCGCTCGATCTCGATCGTCAGGAGGTGGGACGTGGCCCCGCTCACGGGGTCGGTGCGGAGCAGCGTGTCGTCGCGGACCGTCGCCCGGTCTACCATGATCGTCTCAACACCGACGTCGAGCGTGCCGGCATCCCGCGCCGCGGCGATGCGGGTTTCGACAAGCGCCAGGAACTCGTCGAAGATGCGGTTCTGCAGGTCGATCGGCAGGGCGAGGAGGCGGTTCAACCAGCGCTGGATCGGGGGCAGCTCTTCCTTCAGCACGCCATCCTGGTCGCAGAGCTCGAGGCCGGTGCGATCCTGGAACTCGCCGAGCGTGGTGCTGGTCAGCTTGCCCGCGTGGAGCAGGTGGAACCAGCTGATGAGCGCGGCGCAGGCGTACTCGCTTTCGAGGTTGTCGGCCGGGTCGAACAGGTTCTGCCCGCCTGTCTGCCGCTGGCCGCGGGTCAGCGCGCCGAGGCTGTCGAGGCGGCGGGCGATGGTGCTGGTGAAGCGCAGCTCGCCCTTGCAGTCGGTCGTGACGGGCCGGAACAGCGGCGAGCAGGCCTGATGCGTGCGGTGGGTGCGCCCGAGGCCCTGGATGGCCCGGTCGGCGCGCCAGCCCGGCTCCAGCAGGAGGTGGACGCGCTGCTGCTGGTTCTTGGCATCGAGCGAGGCGTGGTAAGACCGGCCGGTGCCACCCGCGTCCGAGAAGACGAGGACGCGCTTGCGCCCTTCCATGAACGCCGATGCCTCGACCTGGCTGGTCCGCGTCGAGCGCGACTCGAGCTTCTGGCCGCCATCGCCGCGGCTGACGAGGCGCTTGGTGCGGCCCGTGATCTCTGCGACGTTGTCGTGCCCGAAATGCTCCAGCATGGCGTCCAGCGCCGACATGATCGGGGGCAGCGCGCAGAGGTGCTCGATCAGGCGCTCGCGCGCCGCTTCGGCCTCCGGGTTGTAGACCGCGTTGCCGTCGTCATCGACCATCGGCATCGAGCGCGCGGTGCCGGTGTCGTCGGTGAAGACCTTCATCTGCCGGGTCGGGAAAGCCCGCTGCAGGTAATCGATGACGTATTCTTTGCAGTCGCAGTTTATGTCGAGCGTGGTGGCGGGAGGCGCAGGTTTCCTTCGGTTTTCCATGA
>NZ_LXVY01000009.1 GCF_001650735.1 Sphingomonas sp. TDK1
CTCGGCGAATCCACCGCCGGCGACGCCTTCGGCGCCGCGCCGGAGACGCCCGCCAAGGGCGGCCGCCGCCGCGCCGCGCAGCCGGCCGAACCCGAGACGGTCTGACCGATCGACCGGGGTGCTTCCCACCCCGGCTTTCTCCTCCCCACCGCGCGTCCAAGCCCCCGCGCGCGGACCTACAGGGTTCGCTTCGCTCCCCCGGCGAGGCGGGCCCTGTCTTTGTTCGCCCTTACGGGCTCACCGACAGGAGCCGCCGCCGTGCCGATCTCCCTCGAACACCACCGCGCCATCGCGATACGCGACTACGCCGCGCTCTCCCGCTTCGCGGTTCGACGCGAGCGGTTCCTCGACGCGCTTGATTGGACCGCCCTCGAGGATCAATTCGCCCGCGAAGCGTCGATGACCGACGACCTCATCAACGACGACCTGGCGAGCCTCTGGCTCTACATCGACCATCTCGGCCGCTGGTCCGCCGACGCCGGTCCAGACGCGCCTGGCCCGGACTCGATCCTCCGCATCGCGCGCCAGCCGCGGGACTACACGCCGCATTGATCGGCGCATCCCGCCCGGTCCTTCGCCTCGCTCAGCCCGGGCGGGACCGGGGCTCTAGTCGGCCATGCCGACCGGAACCCCGCCCGCGGGTTTCCGCCCATACGGGTGACGATCCCCTTGCGGTGATGACGCTCGCCTGCACAATCGGGACAGCAGACGCCCCTTGCGGATCAGCAACGACCCGAAGGCGCTCTCGCCGGGCAGTCGGCGCTGGCGTCGCCACCCCGCGAGCGCCACCCTCGACGCAAGCGCCCCGCTTGCGATTGCCGGCATTCGCCGGCGGGCCGTGCCGCGACCGGAGTGGCCCACGACCTCCCTCGCGGCCGATCGCGGCTCCTTGTAGGACTTGCCTCGTCTCGCTGGTCCGGCGCGCAGATGGCAATGCCGGCGCGACCCGCGCTGCGCTGATCGCCCGGGAGACTCTTGGCGACAGAACCGCCCTGATCGGTCCACGTTGCCCGTTCCAGCCTCTTCTGAGGCGCCGGCGAAGCCGCCCCGCCTCGCAGTGCCACCTGCGGCGACCGCGACCGCGTCGCAACCCCCTCCGCGAGCCCGTGTTGTCGCGCCTTCGGCGCGCCTGCCCGCGCCAGCTCGCTCCGGAGGTTCCCCGCGCGGGCTGCGCCCGCGCGGTGCGACGCGATCCCGGCCGCCGCCCATCAGTGGCACCGGCGGGGAGGCCGCCGGCACCCAAGGAGGCTTACATGAACAACGTGAACCTGGTCGGCCGGATCGCCAAGGACCCCGAGCTGCGCACCGCAGGCCGCACCGACATCACCACCATCATCGTCGCGACGGACCGCCCCAAGCTCGACAAGGAGGGCAAGACTTACAAGGATCCGCAGACCGGCTTCACCGCGAAGGAGGTCGAGTTCCATAAGGTCACGACCTTCAACGGCCTCGCCGAGGCGATCGCCAACAACCGCAAGAAGGGCGACCTGGTCGCCGTCGAGGGTCGGCTCCACTACACGAAGTGGCAGGACAACGGCGTCGACCGCTACGGCTGCGAGATCATCGCCGACCGGGTCGAGTTCTACTGACCCGCGGGGGCGGCGAGAGCCGCCCCTTTCCGCTTGCTCGCGCCATGCAAAGACACCCGCTGGCTGCTCTTTCGCGCTGATGCTACCGCCAACAGGTCCCAAGCGGAGGAGCTCGCCATGCGACGCACGTTGGAGGTTCTCGCCACCACCCTGTTCCAGCGCGACGCCAGCTCGGGCCGCATGCTGTTCCTCGGTTGCCTCGCCGTCATCGCGATCACGCGTGTCGACCCGGAGAGCGCCGCCCGCCCGCCCGCCGTCGTCGCCTTCTTCGGCTGGATGGGGGTCCACCTCCTGCTCCGCTACCTCCGCGTGCGAACCCTCCTCCGTCGCCGCCAGGACAGCCCGGCACGAACGGTCTGACCTCTCCGGACGGGTCCCGCCCCTGGGTTGAGAGGGGAGGAGGATCGGGGCCATTCGAGGCTGCCAGGTCGAGGAGAGATGAGGGCAAGAGGGGTGGAGCGGCGCATCCCGGCGTTGCCGGGACCGGGGCTCTAGTCGGCTGCGCCGACCGGAACCCCGCACGCGGGTTTCCGCCCATTCGGGTGACGATCCCCTTGCGGGGCGATAGCGACTGCCACCCCGCTCGCCGTCGGGCGGCGATCGGTCAGCGCTTCAACTGCCAACCGCATCCGACGACGCCATCGTGGCACCGGCCGCTGGTGCGGCCGGGTCCCCTGGGCGGTCGTCGTACTCCACCTCAAACCAATAACTCTCTCTCTCTGACCTCCTAGTTTGGCATCCGGGGATTCAGGCCGGTCAAGGATGCGCGGTTCCCCCAATTTTCACGCGGCCGACCCGTGCCGGGCCGCCCACGAGAAAATCGGCTCCCCCACGCTCCGCTTCGCGGCGTTAACCGGGGTCCGGCGAGCACGAGGCTCGCCGGCTTCCCGGTTAACGTCCCTGACCGACCTGACCACCGAATGCCGGGGGAGGAGCCTCATCAAGAAGATGAGAACATCACACCTTGGAGGCTCAAATGACCACTTTCACGAACTTCGCCGATCTCGCCAGCTTCGTTGCCGACGAGCGCCGCAACGACGCCCTGACGCAGACCTACGAGGGCGCTTTCATCGAGCACAGCGAGATGGCCAAGCTCAGCGTCGTCGACGCGCCGGAGCAGCTGGACATGCCGGATCCGGAGCAGGTGCGGGCCGCCGTCGAGATGATGATGGCGACGATGTTCGACGTGCTGCGCGACACCCGGATGGAGCCCTTCGCGGCAGACCTCGCGTGGGGCTTCGCCAACAGCTTCCACGTCGTTGCGAAGCGCATCGAGGGACGCGAGGACGACGCCGCGAACAAGCTGCGGGATCTCGCACGCGCCTTCGACCCCAGCGAGATCTACGCGACCGAGCTGGAGGAGACGCAGACGCTTTGCCAGACGCTGCAGGGTTGCCGCGAGGCGATGGAGTGCATGCGCGACCACGCCGCCGAGGTATACCGTGTCGAGATCGGCAAGCCCTTCTCGCCGGTCCGTGGGAGCCGGGTCTCGAGCGGCCTGACCGCCTCGATGATCGACGCGCGGGACTATCTCGCCGCGCGCAGCCGGGAACGCCGGGAGCAGTTCGCACCAGAAGGTCCGGTGGTTGCCTTCTCGGGCGGCCAGAAGGACTGGAACGACGCCGACCTTCTCTACCGCGGCCTCGACAACATCAAGGCGCGCATCCCGGAGATGATCCTCGCGACCACCGCGCAGTCCAAGGGTGCCGACGCCATCGCGCACGCATGGGCCGCATCGCGGGGTGTCAAGATCATCAAGTTCATGCTGGACCGCAGCGCGGGCAACCGGTCAGCGTTCATCCGCAACGAACGCATCCTCGGGCTGAAGCCTGTCGAAGCCGTCGTCTGCGAGGGCACGGGGATCCAGGCCAATCTCGCGCAGAAGCTGCGTCAGGCCGGGGTGCCGCTGCACATCGTGAAGCTCGCCCATCAGGCAACTGCCAAGCGCGCCTGAACGACCCGGGAGGGGCGTCGGCTTCGGCCGGCGTTCCTCCCATCCTTTTACGTCATGCCGGTGCGGCGCTCCGGGGCATCGAGCCCTCCACCGCCCTTTCCACCGGCGCTTCGCGCCGGTGGAACCTTGGGGCGGCTCCGCCCATCGCGCCGCCTGAGACTGCGCTTCCGCTTCACCCACGATCGCACGGCTCGCTCGCGTCGCGGCAGGCCGACGCCTGCCACTCGCTACGCCTCGCCGACGATCCTTTCCGCACTTCCAGTCGGAGCCTGTCATGCCGATCCGGACCGTCCACCAGTCGCTCTCGTTCGACACCATCATCACCGATCATCGGAACCGCCTCAGCGCCGAGGCGCACATGATCCAGGTGCTGCGCGTAAATGGCGACTGGCCGCAGGACGCCGCGGTCGACGCAGCTCGTTTCGGCAAGCCCGCCCTCGTGCGCGACGACGGCGATAGCGAGACCATCGAAATTCGCGACGAGAGCCCGGCGACACCCGACGCCCAGCGAGGCTGACCCGCCGACAGCCGAGCTCGCACGCGCCGCGGCGATCCCTTCGGATTGCCCGCTTGGCTCAGCCTCGCCCGCCCGTCGCCGCCCCCGCAGCGCGACGGCCCCGGGGAAGCAAAAGGGGAGGGGGAACGAGGGATGTGATCGAACCAAGGGAGGTCGAGATGTCCATCGTATTTCGCATTGCCACCGCCGCCGATGATCGGGACGGTCCGACCGCCACGATCAACGCCCGCCAGCTCGCCGCCTTCCGCTCCTTGCTTCGCGCGGAGGGATGCCGTCTCGGGCTCGCGCTGATCGACCCCGACAACGACGAGGAGACGCCTCTCGCCTACACCTTCGAGGCTCGCGTCTGCCCGCTGGCTCTCGCCAGCATGGCGCGCGTGTTCGACTTCGCCGCCGACGTGATCGCGGTCCTCGACGAGGCTCAGTTCCGCAGCCGGCGCGTCTCGTTCTACCGCAGCCGGCCGGATGGTCCGGTCGCGATGCGACCGTCCATCACGTCCGATCTCGGGGTCGAAATGGACCTCGCCAGAGGCAATGCCTATACCTTGCTGGAAAGCCTCGGACTGCGCCCCGACAGCGTCGGTGAACTGCCCGTCGCGGAGGTCCGCAAACGCCTCGACAATCCCGCCGTTCGACGCCGGATGCGCGAACAGAACATCGACCATTATGCCGACCGCCTGGAGCGACTGATCGCAACCGCGGAGACGGACGACAGCTCGCGGTTCGAGTGGGCCTGAGCCTCCCTCGCTCGACACCGCGGAGGGGCGCTGCGCATCGGCGTGGCGCCCCCTTTTTCTGCCAGCAGGGCTTGCGATCCGGGGTCCGGCGTCCGGCCCGGCTCGCTCGCTTCCGCACGGCCCCGACGGGCCGCACGTCGCTACGCATCGGCCGGGCCGGAGGAATGAATATCTCTCACTGACGTCCAATTCTGTCAGGCGTCCGAGACCGCCTCAAGGATCGACGGTTCCCCCAATTTTGCCGCGGCCGCCGCTCCGCTACGCTCCACGGCAACCCCGACAAAATCGGCTCCCCCGTCGCCCGCTTCGCGGCCGCCGGCGTAGCCGGCGGTCCTTGACCCGATCTCGGACGCCCGACGCCCGCTCCGCTGTCACTCAAGACAGCAGGAGGCTTCCATGCAGATCACCACGAACACCGCCATGAACGACCACGCCAACTATCTCGCCGCGGTCGCCTGCGCGGAGCGCCGGGCACTCCACAGCTTCTTCGACCAGCATGTCATCGAGGACGACAACGACGGGTTCATCGCCATCGACGAAGGGGACTACGACGCCCTCCCGATGGGGATCATCGACCGGGTGGTCCACACGGTTCCGGGCGGCATGTCCGACGAGTTCTGAACGACAGGGAGGGGCGGCAACGCCTCTCCCTTTTTTTGCTGTCGAGGCACACGGGCATGAGGGGCATCGAGCCCCCCATGCCCGTGCCGCGACTGACGTCGCGGCGGACCCGGTTCATGCCGCGAGGCGCTTCTCGACTTCCTCGATTCCGAGGGTCTCGATCCGCCCCGTCAGCTCCTCCAGACGCTTCGATCCGAGCTTCAACAATCCCGCCTTCTCGACGGCCTTGATCGCCTCTTCACGCTCTCGTTTCACGAGTAGCTTTCGCTTGTCCGCAAGGCGCCGCTCTTCCTCTTCGAGCGCCTGCCGTTCCTGTTCCAATGTACGCGCCATAATGGCCTCGCTGTTCATAGCTGATCGGGCTGCGAACGAGGCTGTTGTAGCGGTTGAGATGCCGGTCAGGAAGAAGAAGGTTGCGGGCGGCTCGGCGGCCCCTCCGGGTCCGCCGCACGGGCTCTATTCGCGGGCCGCTGGCCCGCTCACGAAGCCGTCGCCTTGCGCCGTCTTCGCCCTTCGGGTGACGATCCCTGCCGAGCCGATCCCGTCGCTTTGCTCCGGGCTCGATGAGCGCGCTTGGTCTGGCGACCAGGCGCGCGGGACGGGGTCACTCCGCCACCGTTTCCGCGACCGGAATCGCGATGCGAGCCCTTCCGCCCGCAGGGCGGACGATGCCCAGCCGGACCCCGGAACGACCCTCATGAATGGACGACCGACACGACCCAGGACCAACTGATCAGTCCTATAAGAGATGCACACCGAACGCAGTGGCTGCTGGACCAATACGCCCTGTTTGCAACAGGTTAGCGCGGAGTTCGGGTGTCGGACGATGTCCGCCGCTGTCCCGGATGGCGGGAAGTGCCTCAGTGTCAGTGGGTTAGGTGTCGGACGTTGGCACCGCCGACCGGCACCCTGCCGATTTCCTTTGCGGGGTTGGCCGCAATGGCATATAGATGCAACCGCTTTCTTCGATCCCCACCAGCCTCCCTGCTAGGAGGTTGGTTTGAATACCTCTTCTCGACGGTACACCATCCGGTTCGACCCAAGGGTCTGCGAACGGATCGAAGGCCTCGCGCGCAACCAGGATTGCAACCCTTCGGACGTGATCCGAGCGGCCGTCAACGCCTACCTAGCGACGTCGAACATGACCGCCCTGAGCAGCCGCCGAATGGCGCGCATCAGCGAGTTCATGCAGCTCGCGCTCGACGTCATCATCAGCGAGCAATATCCCGAGTTCCGCGAACGGATCATCGCCAACGCCGACAAGCGCCTGGAGCAGTACCATGGCGCGTAGCGACATCCGCACCGACGGCCGGGCGATCCCGCTTCACCACCACTCCGCCAGGGGCAAGGTCCAGCGCAACTCGGGCAATTTCACCCGGGGAAGCCAGCTGCTCACCCACGAGCTTCTGATGTGGTTCTCGGGCGCGAAAATGCCCGTCGTCGTGTGGTTCTTTGCCTTCGCCGCGGCATGGTTCGTCATCATGGGGCTGAAGCTCGACGAGCACGGCTTCCAGCTCATCTGCATGAAGCTCTACGCGATGCTCTGGGACTGGATCGGCTTCGACCCGACCAAGAAGGTCAACGTGACCCTCCCGAGCGGTGAAATCCGGCACACGATCATGGCCGTCGTGCAGGAGATTCCCGACGTCCAGCGGGCGTGGAGCGTCGCCATGCGCGGGCTGCTCGGCGCGTTCCTGGTCAGCATCTTCCTGACCATTCCGCTGACCATCTGGTTCGTCGATATTTCGCGGCGACGGGGCAAGTCGATTCTGCAGGAGCGGCACGAGCGCGGAGCCATGCTGGTTGAGCGCGACGTGCTCCTCGCCGAGGTCTGCCAGCACAACTACGCGGCCTTCGAAATGGAAGCCCGCGAGTGCTTCCCAGGCGTGCCACCGAAGCGGGTCCTGCAACTGCCGTTCGTGGAACGGAAGGCGGGCGGACTCCACCACCCCTACACGCTCGCCGGCGTGCCCTTCCCGCACCGGATGGAGCAGTCGCACACGATGCTGATCGGCACGACCGGCTCGGGCAAGACCACCGAGCTGCGCAGCCTCGTCAAGCAGATGCGCGACCGCCACGACAGCGCCGTCATCTTCGATCTGACCGGTGCCTATGTCGAGGCTTTCTACGACCCTGAGCGGGACACGATCCTGAACCCCATGGACCGGCGCTGTCCCGCCTGGTCCATCTTCAACGACTGCCAGACCCACAGCGAATTCACGGCCGCCGCAGCGGCGCTGATTCCGTCCGATGGCGGTTCGTCGGAACCCTTCTGGGCGCTGGCCGCCCGCACCCTCTTCATCGAGATGTGCGTCAAGCTGATCGAGAAGGGCGAGACCACCAATCTGGCGCTCTCCGAGCACCTGATGACGGCCGACCTGAAGCGAGTCCACCGCTACCTCCAGAACACGATCGCGGACCCGCTGACGGCCCCCGAAGCGGCCCGCATGGCGGAGTCGATCCGCGCCGTCTTCAACACCAACGCGCAGGTCCTCCGCTTCCTCCCCGACGAAGGTCCGCGCTTCTCGATCCGGGAGTGGATCACCGGCGAGAAGAAGCCCGGCTCGATCCTGTTCATCACCTCCAACTACGTCGACCTGCCGATGAACCGGGCGCTGCTGACGCTCTGGATGGACCTCGCGATCAACCGCCTGATGACGATGCCCCGAACCCGTTCCTTGCGGACCTGGTTCATGTTCGACGAGCTGGGCGCGCTCCACCGCCTGCCCGCGATCGAGAACGGCCTCCAGACCGCCCGCGCCTTCGGCGGAGCCATGATCCTCGGCATCCACAGCTTCGAGAAACTGGTCGAGGTTTACGGCGAGCAAGGCGCTCGGAACCTCGCCTCGCTCGCCCGCTCCAAGCTCATCCTCGCGACCGCCGATCTCGACACGGCCGAGCAGTGTGCCCGGTACATCGGCAACCGCGAGGTCCGCCAGATGGATGAGGCCTACAGCTACGGCTACAACAACACCCGCGACGCCTCGACCCTGACCCCGAGAAAGCAGGTCGAGCCGCTCGTCATCGCCGACGACATCACGAACCTGCCGTCGATGAACGGGTTTGTGAAGTTCCCCGACGGCTTCCCCGCCGCCCGCATCAAGCTCGTTTGGAAGGACTACCCGCAGGTCGCCGACGGCTTCCTGCCGCGCCCCGACATGAAGCCTGTGCGGTCCAAGCGCGGAGATGCGGTGTTCGATGGGGAGGAGGGGGAAGAAGCCGGCGGCCGTGACGGCTCGCTGCAGGTGATCGAGGAGGCTTCCGACCCCGTCAACGTGGCGAAAGACATGGCCGCCCGGATCCTCTTGAGCGATGTCGAGGAGGAGAAGGAAGGCACCGTCCGGACCCGCGACAACAACAGCGATCGGAACGAAGGGGACATGCCCCGCGAGCATGCCGCCGATCGTGCCCAGGCGGCGCGTGGCGGGCCGGATCAGGAGACCGCGCAAGCCCGCGATCGCGACGATCGGCGGGACGCCCGGAGCCACCACGCCGCCCCCCAGGTCGAGGACCAGACCATCGTCGAGCTGCGCCAGGACTTCTCCGCCGGCCGCGACTCTGACGGCATGGACATGGGGATCTAGCCCATGCTCTCCATGGCCGGCGTCCGCTCCGCTTCCGGTGCCGCGAACTACTTCGCGAAGGACGACTATTACACCGCCGAGGGCAGCTCGGAGATCAGCGCGTGGGGCGGGGAGGGCGCGGCCGATCTGGGGCTGTCGGGCGAGGTCACGAAGGATGCGTTCGAGGGCATCCTCAACGGCATCCTGCCCGGCGACGACACCATCCGGCAGGTCGAGAATCGGCGGTCCGGCTACGACCTGACGTTCTCGGCCCCGAAGACGGTTTCGGTCCTCGCCTACGTCACCGGCGACAAGCGCATACTCGGCGAGAACGGCGCCAACATGAAGGCCGTCGCGAAGGCGATGGCCTGGGTCGAGAAGAGCCTCGCCGAAGGGCGTAAGGACCTACAGGGTAAGCCCGTCCAGAGCGGCAACCTCGTCTATGCGCTATTCCAGCACGACACGAGCCGGTCGCTCGATCCGCAGGCCCACATCCATGCGGTCATAGCCAACCTGACCAAGATGCCCGACGGCAAGTGGCAGGCGCTGCATGCCGACAAGATCTGGAGCAACAACTCCGTGATCGGCTCGATCTACCACGCCTTCCTGCGCGAGGAGATGGAAAAGCTGGGCTACCAGGTGGAGCTCAAAGGCAAGCACGGCACCTTCGAGATCGCGGGCGTGCCAAAGGCGGTCATCGAGGCATTCAGCCAGCGCCGGACAGACATCCTGGCGAAGGCGGCGGAGCTCGGCATCAAGAGCACCCAGGGCCTCCGGGACGTCACCGCCCGGACCCGCGATCCCAAGCTCAACGTCGAGGATCGAGACGCGCTCGGCAAGTCATGGATCGAGAAGGCCGCGGCGCTGGGATTTGACGGTAGAGCGGTCATGGCGGCCGCGCTCGGTCGCTCGGACCCCGCGTTTCCGGACAGCGCCGTCGAGCGGGGCTACAAGGCCGTAACGGAAGCGATCGCGGGTGCCTGGGACAAGCTCGGGGCTTACCTACAGCCTCGCGATCCGCTGGTCAGCAGGGGTCTTGATCGGCTCACCCGATCGCCAACAGACGCACGCGCCCAGCTCGCCGTCGCTTCTGCCGTCCGCGTGCTTTCGGAGCGTGAAGCGGCGTTCAACGTCAATCTGCTCGGGAAGACCGCCCTCGATCTCGGCTTGAAGGGCGTCACGATCGACCATGTCGAGCGCCGTATCGGGCAACTTGTGGAACGCGGACAGCTTGTCGCGGGGCAGGTGCGAGAAGGCGACACGCGCCCGCTGATGGTGACGACGCACGAGGCGCTCAGGACCGAGGAGAGCATTCTCAAGGCGGTCGAGCAGGGCAGGGGGCAGGCCACCCCCATGATCGACGCCAGCACGGCTCCTGAGCGCCTTCAGGCGGTCGCGACCCGCGAACTGAACCCCGGCCAGCTCGCGGCCGCGACGCTGATCGTCTCGTCCGAGGATCGGACCGTGGTGGTGCAGGGCATCGCCGGCGCCGGCAAGTCGACCATGCTTCACTCGGTCGCGCGCGTCGCGGAAGCCGAAGGCCGCACCGTTACCGGCCTCGCTTTCCAGAACAAGATGGTCGCCGACCTGGCCGAGGGTGCCGGGATCAAGTCGCAGACGATCGCCTCCTTCATCCTCGCCAACGAGCGCCACCTCACCAACCGGCAGACCGACGCCTACGACCAGGCCCGCGCCACCTTCGCCGGCCAGATGCTCGTCGTCGACGAGACCTCGATGGTGTCGAGCGACGACATGCTGAAGCTGCACCAGATCTCGGCCGCGCTAGGCGTCGACAAGCTCGTCCTCGTTGGCGATCGGCAGCAGCTCTCCTCGATCGACGCCGGCAAGTCGTTCGCGCTCATCCAGGCTGGCGGCGGGATGATGGCGCGGATGGACGAGAACATCCGCCAGCGCACCGACCAGCTGCGCACGGTCGCTGCCCTCGCCAACGTCGGCGAGGCGGGCCAGGCGATGAAGGTGCTTGGCGACAGCGTCATCGAGCATCAGAGCCCGGCGCTCCACGCGGCCGAGATGTGGCTTGGTCTCTCGCCGGAGGAGCGTGAGGCGACCGCGGTGTTCGCGTCCGGCCGCTCCTCGCGCGCGATCATCAACCAGCGCATCCAGGACGGGCTTGCCAGCGAGGGCAGCGTTCGCGGCGAGGGCATCCACCTGACCGTCTACGAGCGCGTCAACACGACCCGCGAGGAACTGCGCTACGCCTCGACCTACCAGCCCGGGCAGACGCTCGAGGTGGGCAGGGGCGGCGGCCAGGACGTCGGCCTGGTCGCGGGCCGCTACGACGTCGACAAGGTCCACCCCAACGGCAGGGTCGACCTCAAACTCGGCACCAAGCGCATCCGTTTCGACCCGCAGAAGCTGTCGCCGACCGAGAAGCGCGACCGCCTGCAGCTCAGCGAGAAGAAGGATCTCCATCTCCGCGAGGGGGATCGCATCCGCTGGACCGCCAACGACAAAGACCGCGGCCTCCACAACTCGGCGCTCGCGCGCGTCCTCACGATCGACGCGAACGGCGTCACGGTCGAGACCGCCGGCAAGGAGCGGCTGACCCTCGACCTGGGCGACCCGATGCTGTCGCGCCTCGACCTCGCCTACTCGCTCAACATGCACATGGCTCAGGGCATCACGACCGACAAGGCGATCACCGTCATGTCGAGCCAGGAGCGCAATCTCTCCAACCAGCGGCTGTTCAACGTCGGTGTCACCCGCGTCCGCGACGAGCTGACGATGGTCGTCGACGACAAGGAGAAGCTGGAGCGCCAGCTCGACAACAATGCCGGCAACAAGACCTCCGCGCTGGAGACCATCGGCCGGCTCGACGTGGACCGCGAGCGCACGCGGGTGCCGGGCGCGGGCCCGCGCGAGAAGTTCGACCCCGGCCCGCTCGACCCCAAGGACCTGCCGCCGCTGCCGCGGGTCGATGACCTGAAATCACCGCCCGACCTCAAGCCCGACCGCGGCGATATCCTGCCGCCGCTGCCGGAGCGCAGCCTGGGGCTCGACCTGTGACGACCGACCGGCCGGACCGCCGGAATGACGATGGAGACGACGATGAGTGGATGGGACTTCGATGAGGTGGGCAAGTTCGGCAGCAAGCAGTCTGCTGAGGACTTCGCCAAACGCAACAACGTGGATCCTCGGGACATCCGTACCCGCGACAAGGGCGATGGCGTGGAGCTGGAAATCCGCCGATCGAGCCTGGGCGACCGCGAACTCAAGGACAGCGGCGAGGGGCGCCGCGACGGCTGGAGCTAATCGACGATCGGCGCTGCGAGCGGGGCAAAGCTTCTATGACCTGACGGGGAGATTGATCCCGATCTGCTCGACTGGTCTCAGCGGCGGTCCATCCGCCGGCTGAAAAGCTCGACACACTAGCCGCTCGTCGCCGGTAGGCCTTGGGCCAATGGGCTTGCCGCATGCAGCCTCTCCCGGCGTCGCTGCCTGCACAACGACAGCAATTTATACTAGATCAGCGCAATGTCTGACGAACCATCAAGCCTGGAGTCCGGCACTATGGGTGCCCGATCGCGTGCCGGCCGTATGCGCCCGGATAGCCGGAGCATCGACCCCGCGACGCGCGCCGAGATGCTCGCAGCCGAGCTTGGCCTCCTGATCGACGGGGCGACGAACTACGCCATCTACATGCTGGACGTGGCTGGCAACGTCGCGGTCTGGAACAAGGGTGCGGAGCGGATCAAAGGCTGGACTGAGGAGGAGATCGTCGGCCGGCACTGCTCAATCTTCTATCCGCCCGAGGAACAGGCGGATGGCAAATGGGAAAGCGATCTCTCTCGCGCGCGCGAACTTGGCCGCGTCGAGGAGGAAGGCTGGCGCGTCCGCAAGGACGGATCGGAGTTCCTCGCCAACGTCACCATCACCGCCCTTGCCGATGACGCAGGAAGCTTGATCGGCTTCGGAAAGGTGTTGCGCGACATCACGGATGAGCGGGCGGCGGAACGGGCACTGGAAGCGCGGGAATCGCAGCTGAGTTCGATCCTGGGCACCGTTCCCGACGCGATGATCGTCATCGACGATCGGGGCGCCGTCCAGTCGTTCAGCGCGGCCGCTGAGCGATTGTTCGGTTTCACCGAGAGCGAGGTGCTCGGTCGTGACATCGGCATGCTGATGCCGTCGCCGGACCGCGAGCGGCATTCCGCATATATCGCGCGCTATCTTGCAACCGGCGAAGCACGTATCATCGGCACGACCCGGCGGGTGATCGGCCAGCGCAAGGATGGCACGACCTTCCCGCACGAGCTTGCGATCGGCGAGGCGATCGGCGGCGGGCGGCGCCTGTTCACCGGTTTCATCCGGGACCTGACCGAGCGTGAGGCGACCCAGTCCCGCCTCAATGCGCTGCAGGCCGAACTCATCCACGTCTCGCGCGTGAGCGCCATGGGAGCGATGGCTTCGACGCTTGCGCATGAGCTCAACCAGCCGATCGGCGCGGTCGTCAACTATGCCGAGGGCGCGCGTGACCTTCTCGGCAATCCGACCGAAGCCAATGTGGCCGAGGTTCGCGAGGTGCTCGCAGAAGCGGCCTCCGAGGCGGTTCGCGCCGGGCAGATCGTCCGTCGCCTGCGCGCCTTCGTCGCCCGCGGCGAGGTCGAGAAGCGGATCGAAGACCTGCCGGCGCTCGTCGAAGAGGCTTGCGCGCTGGGACTCGTCGGCACGCGCACCGAGGGGGTGGAGGTCGTGGTGGCGCTCGATCCGGCCGCGACGCCGGTGCTGGTTGATCGCGTGCAGATCCAGCAGGTGATCATCAATCTCCTGCGCAATGCCGTCGAGGCGATGGCGGAAAGTGCGGTCCGGCGAGTGACCGTGGCGACCGCTCAAGGCGCCGGCGGGTGGGTCGAGGTGTCTGTGGCGGACACGGGGCCCGGGCTCGCGCCCGAGGTGCTGGCCGAGCTGTTCCGGGCCTTCCTCAGCACCAAGCAGGAAGGCATGGGGCTCGGCCTGTCGATCTGTCGCACGATCATCGAGGCGCATGGCGGCCGCATCTGGACGGAGACGCCGCCGGGTGGGGGCACCTGCTTCCGGTTCACCTTGATGCAGGCAGCAGGGGAGGCAGATCTTGGCGCCTGAGTGCTCGATCTACATCGTCGACGACGAGCCATCCATTCGCAGGTCGGCGTCATTCATGCTGCGCACCTCGGGCTATGCCGTACGCACGTACGAGTCCGGCGACGCGTTTCTGAAGGCTGTGCCGTCGCTGGACCCAGGCTGCGTGCTGCTCGACGTCCGGATGCCAGGCATCGACGGACTGGAGGTGCAGACCAGGCTTCGCGAGCGCGGCATCATCATGCCAGTTGTGGTGATGACGGGCCATGGTGACGTGTCGCTGGCAGTGCAGGCGATGAAGGCGGGTGCGATCGACTTCCTCGAAAAGCCGGTCGAGAAGGGCGCGATGCTGCGCGCCGTGGCAGCGGCTATAGGGCGACTCGTGGATGTCGACCGCCACCTTAAGGATCGGACGGAAGCGGAAACCCGGATCGCCGCGCTGACGGCGCGCGAGCGCGAGGTGCTGGAGGGGCTGGCGAAAGGCCATCCGAACAAAACCATTGCCTATGATCTCGCGATCAGCCCTCGAACGGTCGAGGTTCATCGCGCGAACCTCATGAACAAGCTTCGCGTGACCAGCTTATCCGACGCGCTTCGCATCGCCTTCGCCGCAGGACTGCCGCCGGAGGAGCGTAGTAGCTCTACGTAGCGATCAGGATCGACGGCCCTGCCATGATCGCCCTCTTCCGCGCGCCGTTGCGCCTGCGTTGGAGGGTGCAATGGGGGAGCATTTGCGAGGTGATCGGGCTCCGTCGGGTGTTAGGCTGCTTCTGGTTGAAGACGACGCTCCGGTCAGACGATCGCTTCAGCTGCTCTTACGCGGCTGCGGCTATGATGTTCGCGCTTATGCCGATGGTCGTCGCGTGTTGGTGGATCCGGCGGCGCAGGAGGTCATGTGCCTGATAACTGACCACCAAATGGCGAGCATCGACGGCATCTCGCTGCTGCGTGCCTTGCGGGCATTGGGCTGGAGTGGTGTCGCAATCCTTCTCACCGCAACGCACGCAAGCCTGGAACCGGCGGATGCGGGAAGTGTCGGCTTCGAGCTGGTCATCGAAAAGCCGGTCGACGAGCATAGCTTGATAGAGGTGGTACGCCGCTCGCTATCCCGAATGTAACGGCGTTCGTTCGTCAATGGCACGCTACGGGACTCCCCGTATGTCACGATCCGCATGCGAGCGGATAGCTATCCACTCATCCTGAAGATGGAGGAGCGCTTGTGACATTTCCATTTGATCAGGCCGCGATGATGATGCGGGCAAATTGCAGACTCGCGGCGCGCCTTTCACAGGTAGCCCAAGCGGCAAACCAGGACTGGATGAAGGCGAATGCGCGCTCGGTCGAGCGTTTGCTCTCCCAGGCAAAGCCGGCGGCGGCGATGGCAGCCGAGGCTCCCCAGCAGCAAGACGAAGGGATCGCGCAGCTCGCCCGCACCATCTCGGACAGCCTCGAGGAAGTAGGGGGCGCCTTCGCCGAGTGGCAGTCGAACTGCGTCGCGTCCCTGACGGGAACTACCGACGGCAGTCCGGGCGACTTCGCGCGCTACACGGCCTGGGCGTGGCGGGATGCCCGATCAGGCGGAGCCGAGCCGGAACAAGCGACGGGCGCGGGAGTCTGAGATATCGTCAGCCGAGTAGGTGCTGGCCGCTGTCGACAGGGATCACGGTTCCAGTGATCCGCTTCGCAGCGTCGCTGACGAGGAACGCGGCAAGCGATCCGACATCGGCGATGTCGACCAGCCGCCCCTCGGGAGCGGCGGCTGCCGCGCGGTCGAGCAGTTCGTCGAACCGGTCGATACCGCTCGCTGCGCGCGTCGCGATCGGGCCGGGCGAGATTGCGTGGGCGCGTATGCCCTTGGACCCCAGTTCCGCTGCGACATACCGGGTGGCGCTCTCCAGCGCCGCCTTGACTGGTCCCATGAGATTATAGTGCTCCACCACTCTCTCCGAGCCGTAGAACGTCACGCAGAGGAGGCAGCCGCCGTTCGCCATCAGCGGCTCGGCGCGCTTCGCCATCCGCAGGAAGCTGTGGCACGAGACGTCCATCGCCAGCGCAAAGCCTTCGGCCGAGCTGTCGACGACGCGCCCGTGCAGATCCTCCTTGGGCGCGAAGGCGATCGAATGGAGGAGGAAGTCGAGCCCGCCCCATTCGTTCTGGACGCGGTCGAACAGCGCATCGAGCTCGCCGGGTACGCGTACGTCGCAGGGCGCTGTCCATTCGATGCCGAGCCGCTCGGCGACCGGCGCCACGAACGGTTCGGCCTTGGCGTTGAGGTAGGTGGCGGCAAGGCGCGCACCGCAATGAGCGAAGGCTTCGGCGCAACCGGTGGCAATGCTGTGCTCGTTCGCGATGCCGACGACGAGGCCGCGCTTGCCGGCCAGATCGACAAGGGGCGTCATGCCACCTCCTCCCGCGTGGGCAAGAGCAGATTAATCATGTGCAGCGCGATCATACGTTCCTCGTCGGTCGGGATTACGCGCACGGCGACGCGGCTCGCACTGGTGTTGATGAGCGGGGCATGCCCGCGATTGGCAGCGTGATCGAGCTCGATGCCGAGCCAGGCCAGCCGTTCGCAGACCAGAGCGCGCACCTGCGGCGCGTTCTCGCCGATGCCGGCGGTGAAGACGATCCCGTCGAGCCCGCCCAGCGTCGACACGAGCGCGCCAGCCTCGCGGGCGATCCGCCAGGTGAAGAGATCGATCGCCTCGCGGGCATGCGGATCGGCGCTGGCGAGGAGGTCGCGCATGTCGCCGGAGATTCCCGAGACACCGAGCAGGCCGGAGCGGTGGTAGAGCAGATCCTCGACCTCGGCGGCGCTCACGCCCTTCTGCTGAAGCAGATAGAGGATCACGCCGGGATCGAGCGTGCCGCAGCGCGTGCCCATCATCAATCCCTCCAGGGCTGTGAAGCCCATCGAGCTGTCGACGCTGGTCCCGGCCAGCATCGCACAGAGGCTGGCACCGTTGCCGAGATGCGCCGCGATCACCCGGCCGGCGGCGAGGCCGGGATCCAGCTCGCGGAGTCTGCGGCTTACATAATCATAGGAGAGGCCGTGGAAGCCGTAGCGGCGAACGCCCTCATCGTGGAGCGCGCGCGGCAGGGCGAAGCGCGTGGCGAGGTCGGCATGACCATGGTGGAAGGCGGTGTCGAAGCAGGCGACCTGTGGCAGGTCGGGCGCAACTGCACGGATGGCGCGGATCGCGGCGAGGTTGTGCGGCTGGTGCAGCGGGGCCAGCGGCGAGAGCGCGTCGAGCGCCTCCAGTAGAGCATCGTCGACGATCGCGGGCGCGAAGAAGTGCGTGCCGCCATGCACGACGCGGTGGCCGATCCCGATCACCTCCTGGCCGGTGAGATGCTCGCGCATCCAGCCGAGGAGATCGCCGAACAGGGCTTCGTGCGAAAGCGCCGCCCCCTGGGGCCAGCGCCGCTCGGTGGAAATCCTGCCGTCCGGCTCGCGCGCGATCAGGTGCGGTGCGGTGCCGATCCCCTCGATCTTGCCGGCGCCGGCGGGCTCCACCCCGTCCTTCCCAAGCATGAAGAGAGCGAACTTGATGCTGGACGAACCGGCGTTGATGCAGGCGACGGCCTGGCTCATTCTTTGATCGTCCCAAGCGCCGTCTCGGACGCGGCGCGGACCAGCAGGGCGGCGATGGCGCAGGAGGCGAGGCGGGTGCGCAAGTTGTCGGCGCGACTGGTGAGGATGATTGGCACGCGCGCGCCCAGCACCACGCCGGCGGCGTCCGCGCCGGAGAGGAAGGTAAGCTGCTTGGCCAGCATGTTCCCGGCCTCCAGGTTCGGCACCACCAGGATATCCGCGCGGCCGGCGACGGGCGAGACGATGCCCTTCTCGCGCGCGGCGGCCTCGCTGACGGCGTTGTCGAAGGCGAGCGGCCCGTCGAGCACGCCGCCGGCGATCTGGCCGCGATCGGCCATCTTGCACAGGGCAGCGGCATCCAGGGTCGATCGCATGCCGGGGTTGACCGTCTCCACCGCCGCCAGGATCGCCACCTTTGGCGCGTCGATGCCGATCGCATGGGCGAGATCGATGCCGTTGCGGACGATATCCGCCTTCTGCTCCAGCGTCGGTTCGATGTTTATCGCCGCATCGGTGATGATGAGCGGTGTGGGGTGGCCGGGCACGTCCATCAGGTAGGCGTGGCTGATCCGCCGTTCGGTCCGCAGGCCGCCGTCGCTTGCGACCACCGCCGACATGAGCTCATCGGTATGGAGCGACCCCTTCATCAGCAGCGCCGCCCCGCCGGAGCGGACCAGCGCCACCGCAGCCGCGGCCGCAGCGTGGCTGTGCGGGGCCGCGACGAGGCGGTAGCCGGAAATGTCCTTGCCCGCTGCCTCGGCCGCCGCGCGGATCTTCGCCTCAGGGCCGACGAGGATCGGCCGGATCAGGCCTGCCTCGGCCGCCTCGAGCGCCGCGTCCAGCGCCGCCGCGGTGCAGGGATGGGCGACCGCGGTGAGCGGTGCCTCCGCCGCCTGCGCGCGCTCGATCAGCCGGCGGTAGCGGCCATGGCCGGCGATCCGCACTTCCGGAACGGGGATGCGCGGCCGGCGCACCTTCTCGGTCGGCGCCTTCACCTCGGCGCGGCCGGTGATGACCTCCTCGCCCTTCTGGTTGGTGCAGGCGCAATCGAGGATCACGACCCGATGTTCCGGCCGCTTCTCGACCACGGTCACGGTCGCGGTGACGGTATCGCCAAGGCTGACCGGCCGCACGAAGCGCAGGCTCTGGCCGAGATAGATGGCGCCGGGACCGGGAAGTTCGGTGCCCAGCACCGCTGAGATCAGGCCGCCGCCCCACATGCCGTGGGCGATGACGCGGTGGAACATGTCGGTCGCGGCATAGGCCGCGTCGAGGTGTGCGGGGTTTACGTCGCCGGAGACGCGCGCGAAGAGCTGGATGTCCTCTTCGGTCAGGGTGCGGGAGACGCGGGCCGTGGCGCCGACCTCGATCTCGTCGAAGGTCCGGTTCTCGATCATCTCCGGATCGGCCATCGCTTCAGCGCTCCAGAACGTAGCGACCCGGGGCCGGCCCAAGCGGCGCGTAGTCCTTGTCCGGCGCACCCGTCGGCGGCGGCGGCACCGGCTCGCCCGACTGCCGGTCCAGCCACTCGCCCCAGGCGATCCACCACGATCCTTCCCGCCGCTCGGCGCGTGCGAGCCACTCGTCGGGGTCGAGGGCGGGACCGTCGAGTGGGCGCGTGAGCAGGCGGAAGCTGCGGTGGGGATGGCCAGGCTCCGAGACGATGCCCGCATTGTGTCCGCCGCTGGTGAGCGCGAAGCTGATTTCGGCCCCGGTCAGCATGTGCAGCTTGTGGACCGAGCGCCACGGCGCGACATGGTCGCGCTCCGTGGCGACCACGAACATGGGCGCGCGGAGCGCGGATAGACTGATCGGGTGCCCGTCGGCGGCGAAGCTGCCCTCCGCGAGGTCGTTGTTGAGGAAGAGCCGGCGAAGATACTCGCTGTGCATCGCGTATGGCATCCGCGTGCCATCGGCGTTCCACGCCATCAGGTCGTTCATCGGCTCCCGTTCGCCCATCAGATAGGTCGAGAGCAGGCGCGACCAGATGAGGTCGTTCGAGCGCAACAACTGGAAGGCGCCGGCCATCTGCGACGAATCCAGATAGCCCCGGCTCCACATCATGCCGTCCAGCAGATCGAGCTGCGCCTCGTCGATAAACAGGCCGAGCTCGCCGGGCTCGCTGAACTCCGTCTGGGCCGCGAAGAGCGTGACCGAGGCGAGCCGGTCGTCGCCGTCGCGCGCCATTGCCGCCGCCGTGATCGCGAGCAGCGTGCCGCCCAGGCAATAGCCGGCGGCGTGGACCTTGCCGGCGCCGGTGATTGCCGTCACCGCGTCCAGCGCCGCCATCGGCCCGAGGCGACGATAATCCTCCATGTCGAGATTGCGGTCGGCCGGGCCGGGATTGCGCCACGAGATGGCGAAGACGGTGTAGCCTTGCCCGACCAGCCAGCGGATCAGTGAATTTTCCGGCGACAGGTCGAGGATGTAATATTTCATGATCCAGGCCGGCACGATCAGCACCGGCTCGGGCCGAACCCGCTCGGTGGTCGGCGCATATTGGATCAGCTCGATCAACGCATTGCGATAGACCACCTCGCCGGGCGTGACGGCGACCTTCCCGCCGACCGGGAAATCCTCTGCTCCGGCCGGCGGTTGGCCGCGCATCGTGCGTCCCGCATCCTCGATGAGGTTGCGTGCGCCCTGCCAGAGGCAGAGCCCTCCGCTTTCGAGCAGCCGCTGCTGCAGCGCCGGATTGGTCGCGATGAAATTGGTTGGCGCGATCGTGTCGAGCAGCTGCCGGGTGGCGAATTCGACCACCGCCTCGTGGTGCCGCGTCACGCCGTGCAGGCCGGTCGTGGCGGCGTGCCACCATTGCTGCTGGAGCAGGAAGCCTTGCGCGATGAGGTCGAACGGCGGCTGGCGCCAGGCGGGATCGTCGAAGCGATGATCCTGCGGCAGCGGCGTGATGGCGGGCTCGGCATCCTCCCCGGTGGCGGTGCGCGTCGCATAGCCCGTCATTCGGGCGACTTTTCTTGCCGCCTTCACGCCGAGCTGGAACTGCTTGCCGGGAGCCGCAGCGAGATGCGTCCACCAATCTGCGAAAGACTGGATGAGCGTGCTTGGCGAAAGGCCATGTGTTGCTTGTGCCACCGCCGCGGTCGCGGCGCGGTTCAGCGTTTCGGCGATGCCGTCGGTAGGGTCGGGCGCCTCTGTGCCAGGGGTGGTTACGCGAAGGACTTGGCTCACGGTAGATCCTGAAGTTTTCTGGGAAATCATCGTTCGCCAGGACCTGCCTACCTGTCGCTCAGCACCGTGATCGGCGCTCCGGTGCCGCCACTGCTCAGGGAATCGGGCGTGGCGACGACAGTCGTGCCGGGAACGAGGATCGCAAGGAGCTTCCGGCGGAAGGGCTCGGCCAATCCGAGCCGCGCGCGATCGGCAGCGACGATCTCCTCGCCACCGGCCGCGGGGCTCCAAGGGAGGGCGAGCGAGAGCCAGTGTGGGCCCGAAGCATCGGTGTTGCGCAAGACGTAAGCCGCGGGCGCAGGGATGCCGCCGGCGATGGTAACCGCGGCAGCGCCGATCTCGACCCCGTTCCTCAGGACAACAAGCCGCTTGTCCGCGCCGCTGATGATGATCGAGACCGGACCTTCGGGGGCAAGCTCGGGCTGCCAGCGTGGTGGCTGCTCCGCTTGTATCGGCACCGTGACTGTCCCTCGTTGCAGCAGGTCTGGGGTGGGCGCCACCCGCGGGATGGGCGCATCTTTCGTGATGACGACCGTCGTGCCTCTGCTGGTCGCCTCGAACAGCAACTTGGCAAAGGCATTGGGCAAGCGGATGCAACCATGCGAGGCAGGATAGCCCGGCAGCTTGCCCGCGTGCATCGCGATCCCGTCCCAGGTCAGCCGCTGCATGAATGGCATGGGGGCATCGTCGTACAGGTTGGACTTGTGCTCGACATGCTTCTGCAGGATCGTGAACACGCCCGTCGGCGTCTCCTTCCCCTCGACCCCTGTGGACACGGTCGTCACGCCGATCATCACCCCGTTGCGGTAGACATAGGCCCGCTGGCGCTCCAGGCTGACAACGATCAGCAGTGGTCCGGTGGGGGCGAGTTGCGGCGCCCAGAGATACTCGCCCGGCTTCAATCGCGCGACCGCGTCGGAAACGTTCGCCGGAAGCACAGCCTGCGCCGATACCGGCACGGCAGGCGCCGTGGCCAGAGCCAGGCCGGACAGGAGAAGATGAAACAAGCGATGGGTCATCATGCTGCGGTTTCAGCCAGAATGTGGGGACGGATCGTCAGCGGCGGGCACCGACACACGCGCACTGCGCCACCCATCGCGGGCAGCGATGCTTGCGATCGTACGTGCCTTCTGCTCGACCTCAGCGAGGCACTCGCGGATATAGTTGGCTCGCGTGCCCTTCACGATCGCCGAAAAGTGCACGTGATCGGTCGAGGCAAAGGAGAAGGCGTTCTTGATATACTCGTCGAATACCTGACGGAGCGAGAGCATTGCGCCCTGCTCGGATAGCCATTGCGATGTCGTGCCGGACGAGGTGAAACTCAGCAGGTGCGCGCCCTCGGCGATCGGGTGGAAGGCACGGTCACGAACGTTCCGGTGCGTGAAACCGGCGCCGAGAACCCGCTCGACATAGCCTTTCAGCATCGCGGGCGGCGCGCCGAACCAGATCGGGTAGACCAGCACGAAAACCGAGGCGCCGGAGAGCAGTGTCAATTCCTCGGCCACATCCGAGCTCAGCTCGAAGTCGGCCCTGCCCGGCTGTTCACGCGCCCGAAGCACGGGATCGAAGCCCATTGCATAGAGATCACGGAGAACCACCTCATGCCCGATAGTGCGGACCGTGGCACAGTAGCGTTCCGCCACGCTCGCATTGAAGCTGCCCTCCTCCGGATGGCAGAGGATCACGACATGCTTCGGTGGTCGCCTCCCTGCCATGGCATTTCCTCCCTGCTGTGCCGCACCAGGCATCGTTGCCGGTTGATGCGAGCCGCCGAAATACGGGTTGATACGGATGGAGCCGACAGGCGGATTCGGGGCAGGACCTCCTCGAACGAGGAGTGCCGCAATGAGTGAGAGCACCGAACTGACCACCAGAGGCGGGGTTCGGCTTCGCGTGCGCCCGGCGAGCCCGAAAGATGAGCCCGAGCTTGCTGACTTCTTCTCGCATGTCGCGCCCGACGATCTCAGGTTCCGCTTCCTGACGGGTCTGGCAAAGGTGCGGCACGAGCAACTCGTCGCCATGCTGTCGGTCGACCACAGGCAGGCGGAGACCTTCGTCGCCTTCGAGGCGGCCACCGAAACATTGGTCGCCGTCGCTATGCTGGCAGGCGATCGGGAGCTGTCTACCGCCGAGGTCGCGATCAGCGTGCGCGCGGACTACAAGCACAAAGGTGTCGCCTGGACGCTCCTCGATCATGCAGCGCGCTTCGACGAGGCGCTCGGCGTCGGGTCGCTGATCTCGATCGAGAGCCGCGCCAATCGCGAGGCGATCGAACTCGAGCGCGAAATGGGCTTCTCGGTCAGCGACTATCCCGGCGATCCGACGCTGGTCATGGTGCGGCGCGTGCTCAACGCGAACGCCGCTCCGGATGACTAGGCGACGTGACCGGGAGGATCGGACCCGGCGACGGCCTAGCGGAGCGATCGTGACCCGATGATCGCCATGGAACTGCGGGCAACCGGCGAAAAGCTGGTGCGATCGACCAGGGTGATGCCCGAGCCTGCTTCCGGCGAATTGCTGCTGCGGGTCAAGGCATGCGGCGTATGCAGAACCGATTTACACATCGTCGACGGCGAAGTGGCGGCGAAGAGACCGATCGTGCCAGGGCATGAGATCGTCGGGGTGGTGGCGGCGATTGGCTCGGCTGCGCGTGGCTTTCACGTCGGGGATCGCGTGGGCGTGCCATGGCTCGGCGGGACGTGCGGCCTATGTAGCTATTGTCATGCTGGCCGTGAGAATCTGTGTGACAGGCCGGTCTTCACGGGCGCCAGCCGCGACGGCGGCTATGCGACGCATGTCGTGGCGGATGCCCGCTACTGCCTTCCCATTCCTGACTCCTTCAACGACGCGGAGGCGGCGCCTTTGCTCTGCGCCGGCCTGATCGGCTATCGATCGCTGGTGATGGCTGGAGAGGGACGTCGGCTCGGCCTCTACGGCTTTGGCGCGGCCGCGCACATCGTCGCTCAGGTCGCCGCCTGGCAAGGACGCGAAGTGTTCGCCTTCACCAAGCCGGGAGACAATGCCGGTCAGGCGTTCGCCCGATCCCTTGGCTGCGTCTGGGCGGGGGGATCGGACCAGCCCCCGCCGGTTCCGCTCGACGCCGCCATCATCTTTGCGGCGGTCGGAGCCCTCGTCCCAGCCGCGCTGAGAGCAGTCGGCAAGGGCGGCAGAGTCGTCTGCGCCGGAATCCATATGAGCGACATCCCGAGCTTTCCTTATGCCGAGCTTTGGGGCGAGCGTGCGATCCTCTCCGTAGCCAATTTGACCCGTGCCGACGGCCATGCCTTCCTCGACATCGCCGCCCGGGTGCCGGTGCGGACGTTCGTCACGACGTTTCCGCTCGCCCGCGCCAACGAGGCGCTGGACGCGGTGCGGGCGGGCGCACTGGACGGTGCTGCCGTTCTCCTGCCGGCGGACGAGTGATTTTGGGCAGCGACCGAACCATCTCGGCTGGGGCCGAGCCGTGGCATTCCAGGACGGCCGGGCAGTGTCTGGATATGCTCCGCAGCGGGCACGAAGGGCTGGATGCCGCGCAGGCGGAAGCCCGGCTGCTCCGGACAGGCCCCAACATCCTGCCGCAGCCAGCGGCAGCGAGTTTCGGCCGGCTCTTTGCGCGGCAGTTCGTCAACCCGCTCATCTATCTCCTGCTCGCCGCGGGATTGGTCGCGCTGCTCGTCGGCGACGAGGTCGATGCGGCCTTCATCCTGGGCGTGTTGTTACTCAACGCTGCGGTCGGCGCCGTTCAGGAGAAGAAGGCGGATTCGAGCGCCGCGGCGCTGCGTAAGCTGATCCGGGATGTGGCCCGCGTGCGGCGGGACGGGCAGGTAACCGAGATCGCGGCGGAGAAGCTGATCCCCGGGGACGTGGTGGAAGTGGAAGGCGGCATGAACGTGCCGGCCGACCTCCGCCTCCTTGATGCACTAGGACTCTCTGCCGACGAGAGCCTGCTGACCGGCGAGTCGGTGGCGGTCGCCAAGGACGCAGGGGCGGTGATTGCCGTCGACACGCCGGTGGCAGACCGGGTGACCCTGCTCCACGCCGGCACGGTCGTCGCGCAAGGACGGGCGCATGGCGTGGTGGTCGCTACGGGAGCGGACACGGCGCTCGGAGCGATCGCGGGATCGCTGTCCCGCGCCGCCGACGCACCATCGCCGCTGACGCTGCGGATTGCGCAGCTCAGCCGTCAGATCGCTATAGGGGTGATGCTGCTGATCGCAGCGGTTTCCGGGCTGCTGCTGCTTCGCGGCACGCCGGTGCAGGAGGTGTTCCTGCTCGCGGTCGCGCTGGCGGTCTCCGCGATCCCGGAGGGCTTGCCGATTGCCGTGACGGTGGCGCTGTCCGCGGCGTCCTGGCGCATGGCGCGCCGCAACGTCATCGTGCGCAACCTGCCGGCGGTCGAAGGGCTCGGCGCCTGCACCCTGATCGCGACGGACAAGACGGGCACGCTGACCATGAACCGGCTGACGGTGGAGCGCGTGTGGCTCGGCGACGGGCGCGAATACGCGCCTGAGAACTGGAGAAGCGGACCGGCCGTCCCGGCTCTCGTCGCGCTCGCCCGCTCCGCGGTGCTGTGCAACGAGGCGAGCGGCAGCGGTGACACCTTCACCGGCGATGCAGTCGACGTGGCCCTGCTGCGCTTTGCCGGGGAGGCCGGCATCGATGTGGACGCTGCACGCACCCATGAAGTCTGCCGCGCGCGCCGCCCCTACGAGCCCGCCCTGAAGTTCGCTGCCGCCTTGATCGGCGCCGACGGCAGCGCATGCCTCCACGTGAAGGGCGCGGCGGAGGTCGTCCTGCCGATGTGCGACGCTCCCCCACAGGATGCCCTCTCCGCTGCTGCGCGGCTCGCCAGAGAGGGCTATCGCGTGCTCGCCCTCGCGTCGGGCCCGTCAGCAGCGGAGGCGGACGTCGCCGACCCGCAAGGCTTGACCCTGCTCGGCGTCGTCTGCCTCGCCGATCCGTTGCGACCGGAAGTGCCGGCTGCGGTCGCCGCCTGCCGCAGCGCGGGTGTGGGCGTGCGGATGGTCACCGGCGATCATCCCGCGACCGCGCTCTCCATCGCCCGCCGGCTTGGGATTGCCGATGACGGCGCGATCGTCGTCACGGGAGCGGAGCTGGAAACGTCGGGCGGTGCGGCGGGCCGGGAGCGGCTGAAGCACGCGACCGTCCTCGCCCGCTTCGCCCCGGCGCAGAAGCTGGCGCTGGTCGAGGCATTGCAGGCTCAGGGCGAGCTGGTCGCGGTGACCGGCGATGGCGTGAACGACGCCCCGGCGCTTAAGGCTGCCCACATCGGCATCGCGATGGGGCGCGGCGGCACCGACGTCGCGCGCGGCGTGGCGGATCTGGTGCTCGCCGACGATAATTTCGCCTCGATCGTCGCCGGCATCGAGGAAGGACGGGTTACGCAGGACAATGTCCGGCGGATCGTGATGATCATGCTCGCGACCGGCTTCAGCGAGATCGCGATGTTCCTGCTGGCGCTGCTCGTCGGGCTCCCGATGCCGCTGACCGCGGTGCAATTGCTCTGGCTCAACGTGGTGACGAACGGGCTGCAGGATGTGACCTTGGGATTCGAGCGCGGGGCTGGCGACGCGCTCTCCCGTCGGCCTCGATCCCCCGGCTCACGTCTGATCGACGGCCGCGCGCTGCGCCTGATGGCGCCGCCCGCGCTCTACATGGCGACCGCGGCCATCCTGCTCTTCCACTGGCGTTTGGGGGCGGGCGACACGGTGGAGGTGGCGCGCAACCTGGTGCTGTTCACGACCGTCCTGTTCCAGAACGTCTATGTGCTCTGCATGCGGTCCGAGACGCGGCCGGTGACGCGTATCCCGCTGCTGTCGAACCCTTGGCTGGTCGCCGGGGTAGCGGGCGCCCTGCTGCTCCAGATCCTGGTCCAGCACCTCGCCGTGGGTGCGTTGATCCTGGGCACGAAGCCGCTCGGGGCACCTCTCTACGCCCTCAGCGCAGCGGCCGCGATCGGGCTGGCCGTGGTGATCGAGGGGACCAAGCGCCTGTGCGCCCGCTCGCTACCCTGATCTACGTATATGTCCCAAGCGAGCCGATTTCGGGCCGCTGCTACGTTCCTGGGCAACAAGGAGGTAGCGATGCTCAAGGACCTGCTGGCAGTTGTCGACACCGCGGACAAGGACGATCAGTTCATCAAGGATGTGATCGCGTTCGCTGAATTTCACTGTGCGCATCTGAGCATTGCCATCCTCTCGCCTATTCCCACCCCTGATTACGCACTCGCCTTCGGCTCGCCCTATATCATCCTCGACGAGTTCGTCCGGCTCAGCGAGGAGAAGGAGGCCAGACTGGCGAAGCCGGCCGGCAAGGCGGCTGTCGAAGTCCGCACGCTGAGCGACGAAATGGCGGCCATGATCGAGACACTGGTCGTGCAGGCGCGCTACTTCGACGCCGTGCTGTTCGGGCCGGCCGATGCCTATGGTTCGGAGGGCCTCAGGCGACAGGCGCTGGAGGCAGTCGCTCTGACGTCGGGGCGGCCGGCTCTGGTTCTTCCCGCGGGCGTGACGCCACGCGCATTCGATCACATCACTGTCGGCTGGAACGCGACGCGGGAATCCTCGCGGGCGCTCAACGACGCGCTGCCGCTGATCGCGCCCGCGGCACGCGTCGACATCGTCGCGGTGGATGCCGAGCCGTCCGGCAAGACCCACGGCTCCGAGCCGGGTGCCGACATTGCCCGTCACCTGGTGCGGCTCGGCCACGAGGTCGAGGTGTTCGGCATCTCCTCGGACGGGGCGCCTGTCTCCGAGGTCTTGGTCTCGCACGCGCGACGTCGCTCCGCGGACCTGCTCGTGATTGGCGCCTATGGCCATTCGCGCTGGCGCGAGATGATCCTCGGCGGCATCACCCGCGACCTGATCGATGAGGCGTCCGTGCCGCTGCTCCTCGCCCACTGATAAGGGGGAGCCTGATAAACTTAGGCGCGTGCGGCAGCCGGATGGCGCTCAGCACGGGGAACACTGACGCGATGGGGACGGCGGGTCGCAGACTTAGCCCACCCCGCCGGGGGCAAGAGGAGGTAATATGGACGACGTCGATCAAAGCGAGCGGCGTGAGGCAGACCAGGCGCCGGCGCTTGCGTGCCACCACTCCACTCCCTCCTTCGGCACCGATGCGGACCCCGCTCACCTCCGTCATCTCGTCATCGTCGGGCACCCCGCCCCGGGGAGCTTCAATCATGCACTCGCCGCGGCCTATTGCGACGCCGTCCAGGCAACCGGGCAGGCGGCGGTTCTGCGCGATCTCTACGTTGCCGGCTTCGATCCGCTGCTCAGAGCGGACGAACGGCCAGAAACCCCAGAATTTCGCCTGTCGCCTGATGTGGTGGAGGAACTGGCCCAAGTCGAGCGGGCGAGCGCGATCGTCCTCGTCTATCCGATCTGGTTCGGGATGCCGCCGGCCGTCATCACAGGCTATGTGGACCGTGTGCTGGGCGCGGGGTTCAGCGCCCGGCAGATCCGGGCGGGCGAGGACAATCCGTTGCTGACCGGCAAGCAACTGGTGCTGCTGACGACTTCGGGCTCGACACTGCCGTGGCTCGCGGAACGCGGGCAGTGGCACGGACTGCGCGAAGCATTCGACTTCTACCTCGAATCGATCTTCTCGTTTGCGAACTGCGAGCATGAGCATTTTGAATCGATCGTCTCTCCGCTGCTGCCCTCCTACGCCGCGGAATGCCTGGGCCGGGCAGCAGATCGTGCGCGGGCGACCTGCAGCGTGCTGCTGAGCGAGGCGCACAAGCGCGAGAAGCGCGCCAAGCTGTCGTCCTAGCGTGGTCAGTGCCATCGCTTCACAAGGGGTGTCCCTCATGTTCCGGTCGATCGTTGCAGCCGCTCCCTTATTCCAGTCCCGCCATCTGATCGCGACCGGACCGAAGCAAGCCGTAAGAGCTCTGCCGACGAGGTCGTGTCGATGAGTGCGCTGGTCGAACTGCCCACCCAGGTCAGCGCCGACGAGGAACTCGCCGCGATCGACCGCTGGTGGCGCGCCGCCAACTACCTGTCGGTCGGCCAGATCTATCTGCTCGACAATCCCTTGCTCCGTCGGCCTTTGGCACCGGCGGACATCAAGCCGCGGCTACTTGGCCACTGGGGAACGAGCCCCGGACTGACCTTCATCCAGGCACACCTCAACCGGATCATCCGGCGCGACGATCGCGATGTGCTGTTCGTCTGCGGACCCGGCCATGGAGGCCCGGCGGTGCTCGCCTGTGCCTGGCTGGATGGTGGCTACGAGCGCGTCTTCCCGGAGGTGACCCGCGACGAGGCCGGCATGGCACGACTGTTCCGCCGCTTCTCCTTTCCCGGCGGGGTGCCGAGTCATGCCGGGGCAGAGACGCCGGGCTCGATCCACGAGGGCGGCGAACTCGGCTATGCTCTGTCCCATGCCTTCGGCGCGGCCTTCGACAATCCGGACCTGACGGTCGCCTGCGTCGTCGGGGACGGGGAGGCGGAAACTGGACCGCTCGCCGCGGCGTGGCACTCGATCGCGTTTCTCGATCCGGCACGCGATGGCGCGGTGCTGCCGATCCTGCACCTGAACGGCTACAAGATCGCCAATCCGACGATCCTCGGGCGGATGCCCGATGCGCAGCTGGAGCAGTTCTTCACCGGCCTCGGCTACCGGCCGATTTTTGTCGTGGGCGACGATCCGGCACCGATGCACCGCCGTATGGCGGAAGCGATGGACGAGGCATTCGCGACGATCGACGCGATCCGCGCTGCGGCGCGCGCGGGTACGGCACCCGAAGGCGTTCCCCGGTGGCCGATCGTCGTGCTGCGCAGCCCGAAGGGATGGACCGGCCCCGAGCGTGTCGATGACCTTCGCGTAGAGGGGTTCTGGCGCGCCCATCAGGTGCCGATCGCCAACGCAAGGGGCGACGCGGCCCACCTGGACCAGCTGGAGGGATGGTTGCGCAGCTATCGTCCCGACGAACTGTTCGACATCGATGGCAGCCCGAGGCAGGATCTGCTCGATCTCGCTCCAGATCGTCCGATGAGCAAGAGCGCCTATAGCGACGGCAGCCGCCATTCGCCTCTTGCCCGGCCTGACTGGCGCAGCCATGCCATCGCGGTGCCGCAGCCCGGCGGTGTCACGGGCGAGGCGACCCGCACGCTCGGCTCCTGGCTCGCCGAGACGATGCGGATGAGCGCGCGCTCGCGCAACTTCCGCATCTTCGGCCCTGACGAGACCGTCTCGAACCGTCTCGGTGCCGTGCTCGACCAGACCGACCGCGCGTGGCTGGAGGCGGTCGAACCCTATGACGAGCATCTGGCGCCCGGCGGCCGCGTCATGGAAATATTGTCCGAGCACTGCTGCCAGGGATGGCTGGAAGGCTATGTCCTCACCGGCCGGCATGGCCTCTTCAACTGTTACGAAGGCTTTGCGCCGATCGTCGATTCGATGGTCAACCAGCACGCCAAGTGGCTGAAGGTGACGCGGGGCCTCGACTGGCGCCGGCCCATCCCTTCGCTCAACACGCTGCTGAGCAGCCATGTCTGGCAGCAGGACCATAACGGCTTCAGCCATCAGGACCCCGGCTTCATCGATCACGGCGCTAACAAGAAGGCCGACGTGGTGCGCGTCTATCTGCCGCCCGACACCAATTGCCTGCTGCGCACGATGGATCACTGCATGGGCACCTGGGACCGGATCAACGTGGTCGTCGCCGGCAAGGCCCCGATGCCGCAATGGCTCGACGCCGAGGCGGCCGAGGCGCATTGCGCGGCGGGTGCTGGCATCTGGGAATGGGCGGGCAGCGATCGCGACGGGGCGCTGCCCGATGTGGTGATGGCATGCTGCGGCGACGTGCCGACGATGGAGGCGCTGGCGGCGGTCGATCTGCTTCGGCGCCATTGCCCGACGCTCGCGATCCGCGTCGTCAACGTGGTCGACCTCATGGTGCTGCAATCGGAGCGCGAGCACCCGCACGGTCTCTCCGACGCTGCCTTCGACGCGCTGTTCACCACGGATCGCCCGGTGGTCTTCGCCTTCCACGGCTATCCGCACCTGATCCACCGGCTGACCTACTCACGCCGGGGCCACGCCAACCTCCACGTGCGCGGCTATACGGAGGAGGGGACGACGACCACCCCGTTCGACATGGTGGTGCGCAACCGGGTCGACCGCTTCCATCTTGCCATCGCCGCGATCGACCTTGTGCCGGGGTTGGCGGAACGGGCTTCTCACACCCGCCAGCACCTGACGGGGGCACTCGATCGCCATCGGCGCTACATCGTCGAGCACGGCGAGGACATGCCCGAAGTGGCCGAGTGGCGCTGGTGCCCGTGAATGGTCGCGGATGTTCCGACGGGACGGAGTGGTTGAAGCCGGCAGCGTTCGTCTCGCTGCCGCGATCCGGGGCTCCGGGACATTACGCATTCCCTCCATTTCTCCGAGGGTGATGGTCGAACCATGCAACAGCCGTCCGCACCTCAGCACTACATCGTCCTCGCGAACCCCTCGCCGCAGAGCTTTTGTCACGCTCTCTCTCGCAGATATGCGGCGACGGTCGAGCGTCTTGGGCACACCGCAACGATCTGCGATCTGTGCGCGATGGCCTTCGATCCGGTCCTGCGGGACTCGGAGCGCTTCGACCATGGCGACCGGCACCATCCCTGGATCGCTGCTGAGCTCGAACGGCTCGCGGCGAGTGGTGCGCTGGTGCTCATCTATCCGATCTGGTTCGGCGGGCCTCCCGCGATCCTGAAGGGTTATGTCGACCGGGTCATGGGTGCCCATTGCGGCTTTCGTTCCTTCCGCGACGGCGGCGCCCAGCCGCCGCTGAGAGGACGATTCTTGCTCAGCATCACGACGTCCGGGACCCCGGCCGGCTGGCTGGAGGAGCGGGGCCAGCGGCGCGCGCTGCGCGAGGGCTTCGACGTCTATATCGAGCGTGGTTTCGGCTTGCGCGATGCCGGCCACGTCAGCTTCGACGAGATCTTCTCCAACATGAGCACCGCCCACGCCGAGCGGGCGTTGGCGGAGGTCTCATCGGCTGCCGACCGGATGTGTGGCCTGCTCAATGAGCGAGGAACAGCGGAACCGGGCTGTTCGTCAGCATCTCGCGAGTGACACCGCCGAAGAGCGCCTCGACGAAGCGGAGATGGCTGAAGCCGCCCATGACCAGTAGGCCATGTTCCCCGCGCGACAGTTCCTCGGTCAGCACCTTGCCAGCACCATGCGCGCCAACTGGAAGCCGGCGAACCGTCGGGTGGATATCATGGCGCGAAAGGTACGCCGCCGCCTCCTCGGCGGGAGCCGCCACCGAACCGTCCTGTATTTCCAGGATCGTGACCCCGCTTGCCGCTTTGAGGAGCGGCACGGCGGCTCGCAGGGCGCAAGCCGCACATAGCGAGCCATCCCAGGCGACGAGAACGTTGCTGAGGTCCAGACGATTGAGGTCGGCGGGGACAGCCAGCACCGGCTTGCCCGAGCGCACCACCAGATCGCCGGTCGCCGCGCGCATGTCGGGAGCCCCGTATGCTTCGAGCTCGCGATTGGTCACGATGACATCGGCCAGTTCACTGGCATTCTTCAGGCAGCCGGCGATATCGCCCTTCGCATCAACCCAGTCCCAGGCCACGTCCTCAGCGGCGAGGCGCTGCTGAAGCTTGTTCTTGTTGGAGGCTTCGCGTGCTGCCTCCTCCGTCACCAGGTCCGCGGTCAGATAGGCGTCGTTGTAGAAGGGATCGCCGCCGGCGAACGTCGGAGTATAGGTCACGTCCAGACAGGTGAGGTGGCCATCGACCGCGCGGCTGAGGTCCAGCGCAGCTTGGAAGCGCGCCTCTTGCCCGCCATCGTCATGGACGAGAAGGAGAACGTTTTTCATCGGTTGCCATCCAGCATATCGTGGGCGCTACGTTGTTATGCTCTCGATCTACTGTTCGGCATCCGGGATTGTACGGAGCCGCTTACGCGGCGAGGACTCGGTCGTCGCGAGACGAGGCGAGCCCCTGGTAGTCAGATCGATCCGGCTGCGATGTCTTCAGCGCCTGCGTTCCAGGATTCGCTCTATCAGACGGATACGACCGACGAGCGCCACGAAGAACGCGGTGGACCATCCGAGCAATATCATCCCGTTTGCACCCTCGATGGCGCCGATCAACCGCCATGCCCTGCCAAGCACAACGTCGCCGTAACCGACCGTGGTATAGGTCGAGGTGGAATAATAGAGCGCCGCCTCGAAGCTGGTAACGGCGCCGAGCAGATCAAACAAGGCAGCATAGGCCCAGATCTCGAGACCGTGCAGCGCGAACAATCCCAGTGCGGCGCCGATGATCGCCAGAACCTCATAGCGCAACGCGCGATTGGGCGACTCGCCCGACGGTTGCCGCGACAGCAGCAGCAGGAGGCTGGAGAGCCCCGCGAGATGGACGAGCGTGGTCGCCAGTACCATGGCGGTTGCAATCCCGAGCTGCGCGATCAAGCTCATCGCCAGGTAGAGTAGGAGGCCGCGAAAACGGTCCCCATGCGTGGATGTACGTAGGCAGTCGTTTCCATGCGCGTCGAGGAGGAGTGGTGCCGGTGCCGCTGCTCGTGCATTGGAGCCGGTCAGCGAAGGAGGGCACGGGCGTCAGTCAGGAGCGCCGCGAGCGGGCGGGCTGCGTCGAGCACGGTCCATCCCTCGACGCCGTCCGGGGTCTGGCCGGATTGCGCCGCGGCCACGGCACGACCTGCATCCGACGCATCGCCGATCCGGCCGTCGACGCGGGCCAGGCGGACGGTCTCCGGCGCCTCTAGCCAGATCCCGCGGAAGGGGACGCCGGCTCGCTCCGCCAGTACCGCCATAGCCCTGCGCTCGTCCTCCTTCGCGAAGACCGCATCGGCGATCACGCTCCGCTCCTCGGCGAGCGCACCGGCCACGCCCTTGCCGAGTGCGTGGTAAACGGCCGCACTCGCCTCCGGGGTGTAGCTGGCGGGCGGAAGGCGGGTTTCGGGCTGGACGCCCGCCAGCCGTTTGCGGAGCACATCGCTGCGCAGGATGCGCGCGCCCGGCACGCCGCCGAGATCCCCTAGCGCGCGGGCCAGACTCGACTTGCCCGTCCCGGACAAACCGCCGATCGCCAGCAGCACGGGACAGGACGGCATCAACACCGCCCCTGCGAGTGCCAGCAGGTTGCGCGCCTCAACCGCCTGGCAGGGGGTCGCGGCGGCCACGTGCGCCCGAATCGCTGCCCGGATCGATACGAATAGCGGGATCAACGCCGCGCCCGTTTCGTCGGCAGGAGACAGGTCCAGGTAGCGGTTGAACACCAGGTTCGCCTCGTGCCGCAGGTCGCGGCGCCACAGGTCGAACAGCAGGAAGGCGAGGTCGTAGAGCACATCGATCGAGGCCAGCGCCTCATCGAATTCCAGGCAGTCGAACGGTACGGGCTCGCCGGCGATCAGAGCGATATTGGCGAGGTGGAGATCGCCGTGTCCAACGCGGACGCGTGCCGCTTCGGCGCGCGCGTCCAGCAGCGGGGCGAAGCGGCGGATCAGGCTCCGCTGCCGCTCGATCAACGCCTGTGCCTGGCGAGTGTCGAGCACCTCGGGACAGGCCGCGATGCTGGCCGCATTCCCTTCGACCACCCGCGCCAGGCGCTCGGCTCCGCGGCCGCCGGGCACGATCTGCGCGTGCTCGTGGAAGGAATGAAGCGTGTCGGCGAGCCGGGTCAGCAGCCGGTCGTCCAGCATTCCCGCATCGGCGAGGTGGGCGAGAAGCGCCCGATCCGGGAAGCGCTCCATCTCCAGAAGCCACTCGACCGCTGTGCCGGCGCCGTCCAGCGAGAGGGTTCCGTCCTCGTCGCGTCGGACACAGCGCAGGCCATGGTAGAGCCCGGGTGCAGTCCGCCGGTTGAGCTCCAATTCGCGTTGAACGGCGGCATGGCGACGGTCCGCCGTCGAAAAGTCGAGATAGCCGAACCGTATCGGACGCTTCAGCTTCCAGGCGCTCTTCCCGTGGAGCAGGATGGTGGCGGCGTGAGTGTCGATCCGTTCGAAATCTGCACCCGCCCGCGCGATCGCCTCCAGCAGATCGAGCGCACGGCCATAGGCATCGTCAGATGCGGGCATGGATGGCTTCACCCCCGGTCCGGATCGCCGACGCCCTTGGCGTAGCGATTCCTCGGGCCCGCGCCATACGGGATTTTCCGCATGGAAAGGGAACGGCGATGCTGGTCCTAAGGCTGGATGGGACAGGCGGACGTCGCGTTGCGGATGGGCAGTGTCGTCGCCGTGCGCGGGCCGGTGATCGACATCCGCTTCGCCGCGGGTGCGCTGCCGCCGGTCAACGAGGCGATCCGCATCCGTGCCGGGGCGGCCCCGCTGATCGCCGAGGTGCAGAGCCATGTCAACGAGGAGACCGTGCGCGCCGTCGCCCTGCAGGCGACGAACGGTCTCGCCCGCGGAATTGCCGCCGAGGCGACGGCGGGGCCGATCGCGGTGCCGGTGGGCGATGCGGTACTGGGCCGGCTGCTGACCGCGACCGGCGAGGTGGGCGATGGCGGCGGGGCCTTGCCCGCCGACGTGCCGTGCCGCCCGATCCACCGCGCGCCCCCGCCGCTGGAGGCGCAGAGCGCCGCCACCCGCATGTTCGAGACCGGCATCAAGGTGATCGATCTACTCAGCCCGCTGGCCCAGGGCGGCAAGGCGGCGATGTTCGGGGGTGCCGGGGTCGGCAAGACCGTGCTGGTGATGGAACTGATCCGCGCGATGGTCGCCCGCTACGAGGGCGTTTCGGTCTTCGCCGGGATCGGCGAACGGTCGCGCGAAGGGCATGAACTGCTCACCGACATGCGCGGATCGGGCGTGATCGACAAGACGGTGCTCGTCTTCGGCCAGATGAACGAGCCGCCCGGCGCGCGCTGGCGCGTAGGCATGACCGCGCTCACCATCGCCGAGCATTTCCGCGACGAGCAGAAGCGCAACGTCCTCCTGCTCATGGATAACGTCTTCCGCTTCGTCCAGGCGGGCAGCGAGGTGTCCGGGCTGCTCGGCCGCCTTCCGTCGCGCGTCGGCTACCAGCCTACACTGGCGAGCGAGGTGGCGGCGCTGCAGGAACGGACCGCCTCGGTCGAGGGCGCCTCGGTCACCGCGATCGAGGCGGTGTACGTGCCCGCCGACGACTTCACCGATCCGGCCGTAACCGCGATCTCGGCGCACCTCGACAGCAATGTCCTGCTCTCGCGGGCGATGGCGGCGGAGGGCATGTATCCGGCGGTCGATCCGCTCGGCTCCTCCTCGATCCTGCTCGATCCGCTGGTGGTTGGGGAGGAGCATTATGCGCTGGCGCAGAAGGTTCGCGAGACGATCGCCCACAACCGCGAGCTCCAGGACATCATCTCGCTGCTAGGGCTTGAAGAGCTGGGGCAGGAGGACCGGCTGATCGTCTCCCGTGCCCGCCGGCTGCAACGCTTCCTCACCCAGCCGTTCGTGGTGACGGAGGCCTTCACCGGCCAGCCCGGCCGATCGGTGTCGCTGGGGGCGACGCTGGCGGGCGTGCGGGCGATCCTGGCTGGCGAGACCGACGACTGGCCGGAGAGCGCGCTCTACATGGTCGGCGACATCGAGGAGGCGCGCGTCAAGGCGGGGGTGGCCGCATGAGGCTGCGCATCACCGATCCCATGGCCATCGTCGTCGATCGTGAGGTCGTGTCGGTCCGTGCCGAGGATGCCAGTGGCAGCTTCGGCATCCTGCGCGGCCATGCCGACTTCCTCACCGCGCTTGCCATTTCGGTCGTGTCGTGGCGCGAGGCGGACGGCCGGGCCGGTTACTGCGCCGTGCGCGGCGGCATCCTGACCGTCAGCGGCGGCGAGGATGTCGCCGTAGCGACGCGCGAGGCCCATGTCGGCGACGATCTGGACGCGCTTCAGAGCGTCGTGCTTGCCGGCTATCGCGCGCATGTTGAGGCCGAACGCACCGGCCGCACAGCCTCGGCCAGGCTCCGGATGCAGGCGATCCGGCGTATGGTGGAGGCGTTGCAGGGCGGCCCCGCGGAGATCGGGTTGTGACCGGGAAGCTTCCACCGAGCGCGAAGAAGCTCGCCGAAGCCGTCGAGGTGCGGGCGGAACGCCGGCGCCGGGCACGGGGGCTGCCGTCGGTGGCACGCAACCTCGGCCAGATCGGGGTGCTCGGCTGGCAGGTGGTCGTGCCGGCGCTGGTCGGGATGGCGCTCGGGCGCTGGCTTGATGGCAGATTCGGAGGCGGGATCTTCTGGACCGCGCCGCTGATGCTGCTGGGGCTGGCGGCGGGCTGCTGGTCGGCGTGGCGGTGGGTGCGGCGGCAATGATCGCGATCCCTCTCTTCCTCACGCTCGGCGTTGTGGCGGGCGCGGTGCATTTCGTGGCGCTCGCCCGCGACACCGACCTGCTGGTGCGGGGTGAATCGCCGACGTTGGCAATGGCGCTGCGCCTCGCGCGGATCGCGCTCATCGTCGTGGTACTGGTGCTGGCCACCAGGCAGGGCTGGCCGACGCTGCTCGCCGCGGCGCTCGGCTTCGCGGTCGCGCGCACGCTGGTGATCCGTCGCATCGGAGGGGTGGTCGGATGATCGCCTCGCCGCTTGAAAGCCATGTGTTGTTCTCGATCGGGCCTGTGCCGATCGCGCAGCCGGTCGTGACGACCTGGGCTATCATGGCAGTGCTGGCGCTCGGTTTCTGGGGCGTCACTCGGCAGCCGTCGCTGCACCCCTCCCGCGCGCAGGCGGCGCTGGAACTGGTCGTCGATACGATCCGCCTCCAGATCCAGGAAACGATGGAGGTGCCGCCGGCGCGCTATCTGCCGCTCATCGGGACATTGTTCCTGTTCGTGCTGGTGGCCAACTGGTCCTCGCTGATCCCGGGCGTGGAGCCGCCCACGGCCGCACTGGAGACCGATGCAGCCCTTGCGCTGATCGTGTTCGGCGCAACGATCTGGTTCGGCGTGCGCGAGCTGGGGGCGGCCGGCTATCTGCGCAGCTTCGCGCGGCCCTCGATCCTGCTCGCGCCGCTCAACCTCATCGAGCTGTTCACGCGCAGCTTCTCGCTGATGATCCGCCTTTTCGGCAACGTGATGAGCGGCGTGTTCATGATTGGCGTCGTGCTCAGCCTCGCCGGGCTGCTCGTGCCGATCCCGCTGATGGCGCTCGAACTGCTAACAGGCGCCGTCCAGGCCTACATCTTCGGCGCGCTCGCGATGGTGTTCATCGGGGGTGCCCTCTCCGAAGCCCACGAACCCAGCCGAGAGGCCACGACATGAACTGGATACAGCTCGCCAGCATTCTCGGCGCCGCGCTCGCGGTCGCGTTCGGGGCAATTGGGCCGGCACTGGCGCAGGGGCGCGCCGTGGCCGCGGCGATGGACGCGATCGCGCGCCAGCCGGAAGCGGCGAATACCGTGTCGCGGACGCTGTTCGTTGGCCTCGCGATGATCGAGACGATGGCGATCTACTGTCTCGTCATCGCGCTGCTGCTCCTTTTCGCCAACCCGTTCGCCTGACGCGATGCGCATCGACGGGTGGACGCTGGCGCTTCAGGCGATCAACGTCCTCATCCTCGTTTGGCTGCTCAAGCGCTTCCTGTTCCGGCCGGTGACGGATGCGATCGCAGCCCGGCAGGCGGCGGCGGAAGCGCTGCTGGCCGACGCTGCCCAGGCAAAGGCGGCGGCGGAAGCGCAGCAGGCGGCACTCTTCGCCCGCGACGAGGCTTTCGCGCAAGAAGCCGAGCGACTGCGGGCCGAGGTTCGCGCCGGCGCGGAGGCCGACCGGGTCCGCCTGGTCGACAAGGCACGCGAAGAGGCGGCAGCATTGGCCGTGCAGGCCGAGGCGGCCGCCAAAGCGGAACGGGCGCGGCAGCAGCGGGTGCTGGAAGATGAGGCGGCCGTTCTGGCGGCGGCGATGGCGGGCAAGCTGCTCGGGCGGCTGCCCGCCGACAGCACGACGCGACCGATGTTCGATACGCTGCTCGACCGGCTCCGGTCCCTGCCGGAGGAGGATCGTCGCAAGCTCGCTCAGGGTGAGCTGCAAGCCGTCACCCCGCAGCCGCTGAGCGAAGAGGACCAGGCGCGATATGTGGCGTCGCTCGCCGAGACATTGCCGGAACTTCGCCTCGATGGTTTCCGCGTGGAACCGGACTTGATCGCCGGATTCGAGCTTCGCGGCGGGCATGCTCTGGTCCGCAACAGCTGGCGGGCGGACCTGGACGATCTCCTCGGCCATGTGCGGCAGGAGGCCGATCATGCCGGCGGCTGAGGACTGGCTGGCGCGGGCCGGCGCGGCGGTGGCGGCAACGGCGATCGGTGCGAGCGTGCATCAGGTCGGTCGCGTCGAATCGATCGGTGACGGCGTGGCGCTCGTCTCGGGTCTCGCCGACGCGCGGCTGGAAGAGCTGCTGCATTTCGCGGGCGGACAGGCCGGGTTCGTTCAGACGCTCGATCACGACGCGATCGGCTGCGTGCTCCTCGACGATGCGGACGGCGTGAAGGCGGGCGACCTCGTCACCGGCACGCGCGAGGTGGTCCGCGTGCCCGTGGGCGAGGCGCTGCTCGGCCGCGTCATCGATCCGCTCGGCCGCCCGCTGGACGGCGGTGCGGCGATCCGGCCCGCGCGCTTCGACCCCGTCGAGCGCCCGGCGCCGGCGATCATCGACCGCGATCTGGTCACCCAGCCGGTCCAGACCGGCATCCTTGTCGTCGATGCGATGTTCGCGCTCGGACGCGGCCAGCGCGAGCTGATCCTCGGCGACCGCGCGACCGGCAAGACCGCGCTCGCCGTCGACACGATCATCAACCAGCGATCGAGCGACATGGTCTGTGTCTATGTCGCGATCGGGCAGAAGTCGTCGAGCGTGGCGCGGGTGATCGATCAGGTCCGCCGCCATGGCGCCCCGGAGCGGTGCATCTTCGTCGTCGCCAGTCCCGCCGCCGCCCCGGGCCTGCAGTGGGTCGCGCCATTCGCCGCTTTCACCATCGCCGAATATTTCCGCGACCGTGGCGGCCATGCGCTGGTGGTTCTCGACGATCTTACCAAGCATGCCGCCACCCACCGCGAGATCGCGCTGCTCACCGGCCAGCCTCCGGGCCGCGAGGCCTATCCGGGCGATGTCTTCTACCTCCATTCGCGGCTGCTGGAGCGCGCGGCCAAGCTCTCGCCGGAAAGGGGCGGCGGGTCGCTCACCGCGCTGCCGGTCGCCGAGACCGACGCGGGCAATCTCAGCGCCTACATCCCGACCAACCTGATCTCGATCACCGACGGGCAGATCGTGCTCGACGCCAGGCTGTTCGCCGAGGGGCAGAAGCCTGCGGTCGATGCCGGCACCAGCGTCAGCAGAGTCGGCGGCAAGACGCAGGCGCGTGAGCTTCGCGACGCGACGGGGACGATCCGGCTCGATTATGCGCAATTCCTGGAGCTCGAGATGTTCACCCGCTTCGGGGAACAGCCGGAGCCGCGCGTCAAGGCTCAGATCGAGCGTGGTCGCCGGCTGCGCGCGCTGCTCGGGCAGCCGCAGTTCCAGCCACTTCGCGTGGCGGATCAGGTGGCGCTCGCGCTCGCCTTGAACGCTGGAGTGTTTGACGCCGCGCCCGTGGCCGAGATCGGCGAGGTCCGCGCTGCCCTGCCGGCCTGGCTCGATGCCCAGGCCGCCGGCCTCGTGCGGCAGGTGGAAGCGGGCGGGCGGCTCGACGAGGCGCAACGCGCGGAGCTGGTCGCGACGGTCGGCCGCCTTCCCCGCAATGCGACGGGAGCGGCTGCATGAGCGAACGGCTGGCGGAGATCGGCCAGCGTATCGCTGCCATCGGCCAGCTCGGCGCAGTGGTGAACGCGATGCGCGGGATCGCGGCGGCGCGTGCGCGACAGGGCCGTGCGCTGCTCCCGGCGATCCAAGCCTATGCCGAGACGACGGCGCGTGCGATCCGAGAGGCGCAGCGGCTTGCGGGGGGTGCCGCGATGGCGGATCTCAGGACGGCGGGCAGGCGCGGCCTGATCGTGTTCGGGGCCGAGCAGGGCTTCGCCGGCGCGTTCGTCGAGCAGGCGCTCGATGCGGCCGCGCCCGAACTGGACGGCGCCGACCTCTTCCTGCTGGGGACACGTGCGGCGATACTGGCCGGGGAGCATGGCTATGCCGTCGCCTGGACGGCACCGATGCCGAGCCGGGCCGAGGCGCTGCCGGCCACCGCCATCCTGATCGCCGCTGCGATCGAGGATTATCTGGACCGGACCGGGGCCGTGCCGATCGGCATGATCTACCCGATCTCCACGGCCGAACGGGGCACGACGATGACGCGGCGCGGCCTGCTTCCGCTCGATCTCGCCGCCACGCTGCCGCAAGCGCCTGCCGAGCCGCCGCTCATCAACTTGTCCGTCGGCCAGTTGCTCGCGCAGTTCGGGGAAGAGCATGTCTTCGCCCAGCTCTGCGAAGCCGCCGCGGAGGCGTTCACCGCGGAGAACGAGGCGCGGCTGCAAGCCATGGCGGCGGCGGAGGCGAACGTCGAATCCCGCCTCGCCGCGCTCCAGGCGGAGGAACGCCAGACCCGGCAGGAGGAGATCACCGCCGAGATCGTCGAACTCGCGGCCGGTGCGCGCTCCCGAGCCCGATCGGCGCGCACCCATCCCGATGCGGCAGCCTCGACACCCGCCGCCCCGCAGCAAGAGGAGAAGATAACATGCCCATGATGAAGGCGGCCGTGGCCCACGGCTTCCGCCAGCCGCTCAGCATCGACGAACTTCCGATCCCGGATCCCGGCCCCGGCGAGGTGCTGGTCAAGATCGCGGCGACGGGCGTCTGCCATACCGATCTCCACGCGGTTGACGGGGACTGGCCGGTCAAGCCGATCATGCCGCTGATCCCGGGCCACGAAGGCGTCGGGCATGTCGCGGCGCTCGGTGCGGGCATCGTCGGCCTGAAGGAAGGCGATGCCGTCGGCATACCGTGGCTGCACGACGCTTGCGGGGCCTGCGAATATTGCCAGACCGGCTGGGAGACGCTGTGCGAGCGGCAGAACAACAGCGGCTATTCGGTCAACGGCACCTATGCGGAATATGCGATCGCCAGCGCACCCTATGTCGGCCACCTGCCGCCGAACCCCGACTTCCCCGCACTGGCGCCGATCCTGTGCGCCGGCGTCACCACCTACAAGGGCCTGAAGGAAACCGAAGCGAAGCCGGGCGAATGGGTCGTCATCTCCGGCATCGGCGGACTTGGTCACGTCGCCATCCAGTACGCCAAGGCGATGGGGCTGCACGTCGCCGCGCTCGACGTCGCGCAGGACAAGCTGGACCTCGCGACCGAGCTCGGCGCCGATCTCGTCGCCAGTTGTGCGACCGAAGACGCGGTCGCCAAGGTCGTCGCGGCAACCGGCGGTGGCGCCCATGGCGTGCTCGTCACCGCGGTGTCGCGCGCCGCCTTCGCGCAGGCCATCGGCTGTGCTCGCCGCCGCGGCACCGTCGCACTGGTCGGCCTTCCACCGGGCGACTTCCCGACGCCGATCTTCGACGTGGTGCTGAAGCGCATCACCGTCCGCGGATCGATCGTCGGCACGCGCCGGGATCTCGCCGAGGCGCTGGCGTTCGCTGCCGAAGGCAAGGTGCGGACCACCGTCGCGGTGGAGCCGCTCTCCGCGGTCAACGAGGTGCTGGACCGGCTCCGCGCAGGCAAGGTCGAGGGCCGGATCGTCCTGGAGCCCTGAACGGCTATCGGCTGAAAGGGAGCTCCGACGGGACGAACAACACAGGTGGAGTAACCAGATGTTCGAATTCATCGACAGCGCCGACGACGTGATCGCCCTGAGCATCTCGGGTAAGATCACGACGGCGGAACTTGACGCGATCATGGACCGCCTGGAGCCGGCCCTCGCGAAGAACGAGAAGACGCATGTCTTCGTCGAAACACGGACGATCGACGGGATCGAGGTGTCGGGCCTGCCTTCCTATCTTGCCCGCGCCGTGCCGATCCTCACCCGGCTGCCGCGCTTCGGCCGCGTGGCGATCGTCGCCGACCAGACCTGGGTTCGGATAGCGGCGCGCGTCGAGAGCTTGCTGCTTCCCTTCATCAGCTACCGGACCTTCACGCCCGACCAGCGCGACGAGGCGCTGGCTTGGGTGCGCGGCACGACCGCGTCGTGAAGCCGGCTCGTGCCTTGGTCGATCCGTTTCGCTCGGGTATCTCCTCATCGAACATGCGTTCCTGGCGCGGCGCTGTTCAATCCCAGTATAGCGCGGCACCCCGACCAGACGGCGTCGGCGCGGGCGAGCTTCGCGTGCTGATGTCCCTGCGCGCGGTGGGAGAGGGACATATCTCGTCTACCATCTTCCGCGTCGGCATGGTGGGCGCGGCCGGCCACGTGACGATCGCCGAGCCCGGCCGCATGGTGATCTCCCCTACCGTCGAACGGATACCGGGCGGCGCGCCTGACGATCCGGGCGCGCCCCTCAGCTGCGGGCCGGACGGCCACCTGTCCTCGCTCGTGCTGTTTCCAGTCGCCTACCGCCATCGCCATGGCCCTGAGGACCCGCGCCTGACGCGCTTCGTCGAGGAGGGCGGGCACGCCGTCTATCTCGGCGCCTATACCGGTGTCGGCCGGGAGCTGCTGCGTACCACGCACTTCGACAGCTTTGACCTCGTGGGCTTGCAAGGCCGCTATGCGCCGACCAAGGGGATGGCGTTGTTTCCGCGCCGGATCGGGGGTTGGTTCGCGATGCTGGGGCGGCAGAACCATGAAAATATCTGGCTGCTCACCTCCAACGACTTGTATCGCTGGGAAGCAGGTGCGGCGGTCGCGCCGCGCTGGCCGTACGAGTTCATCCAGATCGGCAATTGCGGCCCGCCCATCGAGCTGGACCAGGGATCGCTGGTCATTACACACGGCGTCGGTGCGATCCGCAGCTACCGCCTGGGCGCGTGCCTGCTTGACAAGCGCGACCCCACGAGACTGCTCGCCCGCAACCGTGAACTGATCCTAGTGCCGACGGACGCGGCTATGTGCCCAACGCCGTCTATAGCTGCGAAGGGCTGGTCCACGGAAATTGGCTGGTTCTGGCCTATGGCGTCGCCGACAGCTATGCCGCGGTCGTACCGATCGCGGTGCGTGATCTGCTCTCGAGAATGGAATAAGGTCGTGGAGCATATTGCGGAGGGTCGTGGTGGCGGCGCGAACGCCTGATCCTCGAGTGGCGCATGAGCCGGAGAACGTTCGCTCTCGGTTGGCGAACCCGCCGGCGGAGAGCATCCTCGGCGACCTGATGCTGGGCGGCGTCGACGGCGTGGTTACCACCTTTGCAGTGATCGCCGGAAGCGCGGGAGGTCGGCTGCCGGCCGCGACAATCATCGTCCTCGGCGTCGCCAACCTGCTCGCGGACGGGTTCAGCATGGCGGCAAGCAGCTATCTGGGCACGCGCAGTCGCCAACAGGCGATCGAGCGGGCGCGGCTCGACGAGGCCCGCCAGATCGACGCCTTTCCCGAAGGGGAGCGCCGCGAGGTACGGGAGATCTTCGCGCATAAGGGGCTGAGTGGGGACTTGCTGGACGACGTCGTGGCCCGCATCACGGCCGATCGGCACGTCTGGATCGACACCATGATGTCGGAGGAGCTGCGGCTCAACGATGCCGTGGTGCGTCCTCTCCGCGCCGCGACGGCAACGCTCGGCGCGTTCGTGCTTTGCGGGCTGATGCCCTTGCTGCCCTTCCTTCTCGGCGGCAAGGCCTACCCGCTCGGGGTCAGTGCGGCGCTGGCCTTGGCGTCTTTCTTCGCGCTCGGGGCGGGGAAGGGACTGGCGTTGAGCCAGAACTGGTTCTGGTCGGCAGCGATCACCGCCCTGATCGGCGGCTCAGCCGCAACGCTGGCCTATGCGGTGGGCGTTATGCTGCGTGGCATGAGTGTGGTCGGCGGAGTGTGATGCCGCCGGTCTGTGGAACTCCCCAAATTGAGCCGCTTTCGCTCCGGTCGCGTGCGGAACGAGGGTGATGCGGCCTGTGACAGGACCCACTCTTACCGATGACAGCGCCGCCGGAACGCCGGACGTCGCGGTCGATGTTATGCCATTCCTGGTTAGCGGAGCGGCGCCGGGCTGGAAATGCTCCGCCAGGTTCGTACCATGCCGCGCGCCTGTTCCTCACGTGGCTCAGATCCCGTCATTCATGTTTCAGCCATCCGGCCTAGCAGGCCCGGGCTGCCGCTTCTTGCCGAAGACGGAGAACACGCTCGCCTCGCCATAGTCGGTGCTCTCGCGGGTGCTGTGCAGTGCGGCCATGTCGTCATCGGAGATGGTGAAGTCTGCTGCAGCGTTGTCGCGCATGTGCGCCGGGTCGAGTGTCTTGGAAAGCGGCAAAAGGTCGAGCTGGAGACAGTAGCGGATTGGACCGCTTCGACGTTGTCACCGGAACCGTGCCGCCAAATCAAAGTGTGCGGCGCCAAACCATCAAGAAGGCATATCCACAGAGCAGCGAAAGCCCGAACCAAGTGAGGGCATAGGCAAATGGTTGTTCGGGAAGGAGATGACCGTCAGTCCTCCTACCGGCCAACCGCCGGCATTGAGTGTGGAGTCCGCATCGATGAAGAACGGAGCCACAAAGGTGAGACCGCGCGCCCTTGCGATCGCCAGAACATCGCGGGAGTACCAACGATCTTCGCTCGGCTGATTGGTGCGCAGAAAGCGGCCGTGCGGTTCGCTGACCCGGAGAAGCCCGACGAAGGGTCCCTCGGGTCTTCTCCTATCAGGGCATTGTCGCGATCATTGAAAATGGCGTCGCACGCGATCTGGTGAAAGCACAAATGGCTACGCTGATCCCAGGTGCCGATCCGACGCAGGAAGCGTTTGAACTCAAAGCCGGACACATCGATCTTTTGGCGCGACTTGTCGGCCGTGACGAACTGGGCCGACGCGGCCTGCTTTAGCGGCGATGCGAGGCGCTTCACCGGGCGGGATCAAGCGCCGGTCGGACTCGCGCCCGGTCGCTAAGCGCGCACCACCGGCACGTCGGAGATCCGCGTTGTGTACGCCGGCGACTTCGCGGCCGCCCGCATCCGCCACTCCCGCTTGAACCCCTGGGTGCCCGGAACGGCGGTAAAGCGACCGAACTTGCCGTTGATGTCGTCCAGTGCCGCCATAAGCCGCTCGCGCCGCCCTGTGTCGATATCGCCCTCGAACAGCGTGCGCGGGCGTAGCTCGGCCGAGACGAGATCCTCCAACATCACGCCGGCCTTGGTGTATGCGTAGCCATCGCGCCAGGCATGCTCGGCTCCCTTCCGCGCTACACGGACCAGCTCCAGCCCGTCGGCCGTCATCGGGTGGAGGCCCAGCGTCCTCGACGCTCCATATTGCGGGCGATCGGCGAAGCGGTTGGTGTGGAACAGGACCGTGAGTCGACCAGCGACCAGGCCATGCGACCGCAGCTTCTCGCCGGCGCGCATTGCGTACTGGGCAATCGCGCCCATCAGTACGTCGAATTCCGTAACCGGCTGACCGAACGATCGCGTCACCGCCATCCCCTTCCGCTGGGGCTCGATCGTCTCGACCACCGCTGCCCGCACGCCGCGCAGCTCAGCCACCAGGCGCTCCAACACGACCGTCCCCATGCTCCTGGCCTGCTTGACCGGCATGTCGCGAAGCGCCGCCGCGGTGTGGATGCCGAGATCCTTCACCTTGCGCGCCGTTGCGCTGCCCACGCCCCAGACGTCCTCCACAGGAAACCGCTCCAGCACCCAATCGCGGATCGGCTCGTCACGGAGGTCGGCGACACCGTCGAACAGCGGGTTCTTTTTGGCAGCCGCATTGCCGAGCTTCGCTAGCGTCTTCGTCGGACCGATGCCCACGCAGGTCGGGATGGTGGTCCACCGCAGCACCTGGGCGCGCATCGCCTGCGCGTGCGCCACAAGATCACGATCCTCGAAGCCCGCAAGATCCAAGAAGCTCTCGTCAATACTATACACCTCTATGTCCCGAGCGAACGGCTCGACCGCTGCAAGCACCCGACGCTGCATGTCGCCGTAGAGGGTGTAGTTTGACGAAAGAACATGGATGCCGTGCGCTTTGATCTTATCTTTGATCTTGTGGATGGGATCACCCATCTTAATGCCGAGTGCCTTGGCCTCGTCGGAACGAGCAATAGCACAGCCGTCGTTGTTAGAGGCGACAACCACGGGCACGCCCTTCAACCTTGGATCAAAGGCGCGTTCGGCCGAGCAGTAATAGGAGTTGCAGTCGATAAGCGCGATCGGGGTGCTCATACATACCGACGCGCGAGACCGACGACGACGCCCCAAATCTCGACGTACTCGTCAACAACGGTGTGCGGATAGCATTCCGCTTCGGGGACCAGCCAGAGGCGACCATCCATCCGCTTCAGCCGCTTCAGGGTGCGGTCGCCATGGACCAGGGCGACGACGATATGCCCCGGCCGGGGCGCCTTGGCGCGGCTGACGACGATCAGATCGCCATCGTTGATGCCGGCGCCGGTCATGGAGTGACCGTCCACCCGCATGACGTAGCTCGCGGCCGGCTGCTCGATCAGCCACTCGCCCAGGTCGATCGGCTCCTCGAGATCGTCCTGCGCAGGGGAGGGAAAGCCGGCGGGCGTCCGGCACAGCAGGATGCGGACCTCGCGCGGGACCATCTCATAGGGGATCTCTGTCAGGCGAACGGCATACATGAATCGGGTCTCGTGCGGGCAATCGACCCGTCATAACGCGCATGAGAACATTTTGGGAACGGGGTAGCGGATCGGACTAGCGCAAAGCGGTGGCTTGCGGCCGCCGCTCCGGCGTGACATTCTGCACCGGAATGGAGGCAACAGCCACGTTCATGGGATCGTGGGACGAGCCGAAGGCCGTCTGTGCGCGAGCAGCAGCTCATCTCCCAACCGGCGTAAGCCGCGGCGCACCACCTTGATCAACATCAAGGAGCCCGGTCATGCCGAGTATCAATAACCACCGCTCAGCCAGTTTTCACACGCAAGAAGGACGGTGCCTCTACTGCGATCAGCCGATGTGGCTGGCCGATCCGACGGCTTTTGCAGCGCGATGGGGCCTGTCGCGAAGGCAAGCCGCCCGCCATCAGGCAACCGCCGAGCACCTCCGACCGAAAAGCGATGGAGGACGAGACGTCGCGGCGAACATCGCCGCCGCGTGCTCCTACTGCAACCATCACCGGCACCGACGGGGCCGCGCAACACCCGCTCTGTCACCGGCCAAGTACCGCGCCCACGTTCAGCGCCGCCGGGCGCGCAAAGCCTGGCACGGCTTCTGGCCGCTAGTCGACGTTGCCAGAGGCGGCACTCCGCCTCGCCGTCGTCAGTCGTCCAACTCTAACGGCGCGGAAAGCAGCAACGCCTCAACGGCGTGACGATGTGCCAAACACAGGATCGCCAGCGGCACTTTGCCTCCCGGTGAAGTGCCGCGAGCGGTCAAAGTTCATCCCGGTGTGCCGTGCGGGATTCACTTGATGGGCCGTCTGTGCTCTTAATGTTCCATGTTTCAGCCTGACCTCTTCTCCCTTGAGGAGCGCGCTCGGCCAGTCGAAGCGGAGGTGCAGGAGCGTCCGCTGGACTTGCCGGCGATCCTCGAACGGTTGACCGTTGTCTGCGAGCGGCCGCGCTACAGCTTCATGGTGCTGAACCTAATCGCCCAGGCGAGCGCGCAAACGGGCTCGGCCGGTCCGTACATCCGAGAGGGAAGCCGGCGCATTCCGGTGCGCGACTGGCTCTGCGACGCGCTGGTGCCGGTCGCGCAGCGCGATCCCCGCCGACGCGCGATCGCGGACAAGGTGCGCCAGGAGCTCGAAGCGAAGCGCGCGCTCCCGCTGGACCCCGACGCGGCGGAGCGGATCGTCGACGCGCAGGTCCGCAAGCGGGTCCGCCAGTCCGGCCGGACGAACGTCAGCCGTGCTGTCTCCGAGCTCGTCAGGGCCGGGTTGGTCCGCCGACACTATCAGGGCTACAGGGTCGATCATCACAACCGCGGCGCCCAACGCCAGGCGGTCTACACCATCACGGACGAGGCGCGTCGCGCGCTTCACCCCGGGCGTTGATGGCCGGCGCTCAGTTCCGGTTGAGGCCCATCTCGCGGCTTTGCAGCTTGGCCTTCCAGAGCTGCTCGGCGCCGATGATCTGCTCGACCGTGGCGGTCGATCCGCTCACCTCGAGGATGCTCACCTGATAATCGCTCGGGTCGCGGCTCTTCAATCCGACGTTCCCGCCGTGACCGTCGCCGGCATAGGTCAGCCAGCGGCCGAAGAACCCGGTCTCGCCGGTTGCCGAGCCCACATACTGCTCGCGGGTGCGGGGGCAGGTCAGCAGGTACACACCGCGCGCGGCCATCAGCGCCGCGATCCACCCTTTCGGTAGCGCCTCGAGCGTCGACAAATTGCCGAGGAACCGCACGTAGCCGGGGAAGGCCTCCTCTTGGAAGGACCGGCTCAGTTCGAGGATCGGCTTGGACTGACTACCAGCGCGCTGGATCCAGCTGCGGGTGCCGGCACCCCAGTCGATCGTCACGCGACCGACCAGGTCCTCTAGGGCGGCAATCGAGCGCTGCGCATAGAGATCAAGCGGCCGCGCGCCGCCTTCGGTGGCGAGCTTGTGACGTAAGGGGTCGACCAGATCGTCAGGAGCGTCCCCGATCAGGGATACCTCGTAAAGACCGACGAACAGCGTCGCGGCCGCGGGCGTCACGACGAAGCTCGCCCAATAGCTGCCGGCGAGGCGCGGCCGATTCTGCGCCGTCTGCAGGCTCTGGTAGGTCAGGAAGCCCGCTCGATCGTCGCGCCACAGGGAATAGGGAGTGCGACCAGCGCCCGCCTGGGTCTGATGCCGGAGGAGCCGCACCTCAGCCGGCGCAACGCCGGCGTCGTCCAGCAGGGCATTGAACGTCAGCGCCATGTGTTGAAGATCACGAGCAAGGTTGTGGCAGCGCGGGTCGGCCGAGCGTCAATAATCGAGATTGCGGCGCTCCATCTCATCCGCGGGAAAGTCGGCGATCGGCCCGCGTCCTTCCTCCCCCTCGTACAGCGCGATCACCTCACGATCGCCAAGCGATTGGATCCGTTCGCGCCCTTGCTCCGCGGAGAGTTGCTCGGTGTCGGTCATCATGCGACCATATCTCACCGACCGCACAGGTAAATTGGAAATGGCCGACAAGCACCATGTACCCCCTTTCGCAGACCCTCGCGCGCGAGCGCATGCTCTACGCCTCGCCGATGATCGCCGCGCCGAGCGTGATGTTGATCGACATGCCCGTCCGACACCGCGGGGAGGGACTGGCACTCGGCCGCTACTATGCGATCATCCTGGAGACGGACGAGGAGCGGGGCGAACTCGACCGGTTCCTCGACGAGCCGCGCCCCGCGGTCATCGCGCCCGACCTCCTCGACACGCGTCCATCGTCCGTGGTGTCGGATCACGTCATCATCTCGCGCTATGAGCCACCCGCAGACGGATGGCCTTGGGTGCTCGTCTGCCGATGGCCCGAGCCGTACGCGCGCATCGCTTCGGACAGCCCCGGCTGCGACATGGCGCGCGATTGCTACACGATGGAGGTCTTCGAGCATCTCGACGATCTCAAGGAACACAGCGCTGCGCTGCTCGAACAGCTCGGCACGCACGGTCAGTTGAAGATCCGGATGCTCACGCCCGGTTCATCGCTCACCGGAACAGCTTAGAATTGGCTTTCAAGCTTCTGGTGCTGCCCATCGGCGCGTAAGCAAAATCTCGCGGTCTGAACGCTTCACCGAGTTTCAAGCGCGAGAACGGCATCGGGGTCACCGGGGGACCACCCCAAGCGCCGCATCAACGCCTGACATTCCTCGCCTTGGAGAGCTCGTTCGGCGTCTTCCTCGGTCAGCGGCACCGGCTCGTTGGTCATCAACGCGATGGCATGCTGAAGGTGGATCGCCGGGGTTCGCGCATCGATGCTGTCGAGACGGTCCAGCGCCTCACGGACAAGCTCGATTGCAGCGGTCAACACTTCCTGCGTTCTGGCATCGGAACCTCATCGAACTTGTAACCCGGGTTAGGACTCCTCCGATTGCGCTCATGAGACAAGGTTCTATCGGGCCCGAATCGGTCCGATCGCCCTTCACGAACGCGACCAGCGTAAACCTCGAACGTGCCCGGCGAGCTCGACTTTCCGTGGTCGAAACCTGTGCTACCCGGGCGCTCTGCGACCGGTCTTCAACGACGCGTTAACCATATGGTGCTCAGGTTGCCTTTCGCTGTGTCGCCCGGCACGACGCCATGGAGACGGCAATGGGGCTACAAGGTGCACGAGTGCTCATTGTTGAAGACGAGCCGATCATCTCGGCGCTGCTCGACGACATGATCAGCGAGCTGGGCGCGCATGTCGTTCAAGCCGCCGGAACATTGGCGGAGGCACAGCAGGCAGCCAGATGCTCCGAGCTCGACGCTGCTGTGCTCGACATCAACCTTCTCGGTGAGATGAGCTACCCGGCAGCCGAGGAGCTGAACAAGCGCGCGATTCCTTTCATCTTCGTCACCGGCTTCGCCGCCGAGCCGATCCCCTCTGTTTTGGCCCATGTTCCGGTCGTGTCGAAGCCCTATACGCTCAGCAACATCAAGGCCGGTCTCCTTGCTGCCACCCGCCGTGCTCCTGCATGCGATCGCCGCGGTCAACGCCAAGTGAGATAGGGGCGATCCCGCACCAACCTGGAATGCCTTCTTGATCTGCGTTCAATAGCGCTCTCGCAGCCTGGAAACCGCGAGCGCGGGTGAATGCGCCGGGTTCGCTACGGCGCACTCATCCTCAAGCCGTGATCGTATTCCCTCGATCTCGCGATCGGTTCGATGCTCGATCCCGATGAATTCGTTGCGCGCATCGGTCAGGGCACGGATGACCTCATCGAGCTTGGCCTGCATCGCAGCCGCGTCCCTGTTTTGTGAATTCTGGATCAGGAACACCATGATGAACGTGACGATGGTGGTGGCCGTGTTCACCACCAGCTGCCACGTATCGGAGAAGTGGAACAGCGGACCGGTGACAAGCCATAGGACGATCAGGCCGACTGCCACGACAAAAGCGAGCGGTTGTCCGGCGAATTGCGCCGTCCGTCCCGCGAGGCGGGTGAAGACCTTGTCGAGCATGGTGTGTTCCTCAAGAAGAGCGGGGGACGCCGTCGGCGCACCCGCACGAACGGTCCTAAGCGGGGCACAGACGCTAGGCGGGCACGTCAGCGCTGGCGGCGCAGAACGAGGCGGACCGCATAGGCGCAGAGCAGCGCGAGACCGAACCAGGTCAATGCGTAGACAAGATGGTTGTTCGGGAAAGTGATCACGGTCAGACCGCCCGCCGGCCACTCGCCCGGCGCACCTGCGTCAGCATCGATGAAGTAGGGGAGGGTATTTGAAAGGTCCCGAGCCGCGGCGATCGCGACGACGTCACGAGAGAACCAACGGTCCTGCTCGGGCCGGTTCGGGCGCAAGACTCGGCCGCCGGGCTCGCTGATGCGTAACAACCCGCTGACCCGGACGACATCGTCGGGCAGTCCGTCGGAGCGGGCGGTACGGACCGAGCGCTCGGGCGGCACGAAGCCCCGATTGACAAGGATTGTTCCTCCCTTGTCGGTGACCAGAGGCGTCATCACCCAATAGCCGTTGCCCTGCTCCGTCACGGCCTGGACCAGTGTCTCCCGGTCATGGCGGAAGCGACCGACTGCGACGACTCGGCGATACTGCCAGTCGGCCGGTGAGTAGCGTTGCCATTCGGACCGCGCAGGCGCTGCAATCGGTGGCGCATGGACCCGCTGGTCCACAGCCTCGATCAAGGCCAGCTTCCAGGTGCGACGTTCGACCTGCCAGATGCCGAGCGAGGTGAACAAGGCGATGCCGGCGAGTGCCAGACCGGCGAGAAGCCATCGCTTACGAGACTGACGTTCCTCGCCCATGTCGCAGGTGAAGGTTAGCGCACCGGTCCTATGTGGCCGCCGCCCGGCATCGGCATCATGTTGGTGTTCAGATGGAACATGACCCAAATCGAACCGCCGATCGTTATCACCACGATCACGGCGGTGAATAGGAACGCCAAGAGCGTCCAGCCACCTTCCGATCTCGTGTCGAGGTGCAGGAAGCAGACGACGTGAACGACGATCTGGACGAGCGCGAGCGCGAAGATGACAGCTGCGATCCAGCCCGGGGCAGGGCCATCCTGCGACATGACCAGCCAGAACGGTACCACCGTGAGGACGATCGCGAGGAGCGACCCGATGCGATAGCCGAGCCGGCTGCCATGCCCGTGCGTGTCGCCGTGCGCGTGGAGCGCGGCGTCGTAGGGTTCGGTACTCAACGGATCACTCCATACAGATAGACGAAGGTGAAGACCCCGATCCAAATGATGTCGAGGAAGTGCCAGAACATCGACAGGCAGATCAGCCGTCGCTTCATGGGCTGGATCAGACCGTGCTGACCGATCTGGACCAGCGAGGCGGCGATCCAGATCAGGCCCACCGTCACATGGGCGCCGTGCGTTCCCACCAGGGTGAAGAAGGCCGACAGGAAGGCGCTGCGCTGCGGCCCGGCTCCTTCGGCAATCAGGTGCGAGAACTCGTAAAGCTCGACTACGACGAAAGCGAGCCCGAGCAGGCCCGTGATCGCCAGCCAGAAGCGGGTGGGGCCAACCCGACCAGCCTCCATGTGCGGCATGGCCTCGCCGAAAGTGATGGAAGAGGCGAGCAGGAAAGCGGTGTTGAGCGCGACGAGCTTCAGGTCGAAGATCTCGCGCGGCACCGGACCGCCCGCATAGCTGGTGCTCACCACCCCGAACATCGCGAACAGCGAGGCGAAGATGAGCGCGTCGCTCATCAGGTAGATCCAGAAGCCCAGCACGGTGGCGCCGTTGCCGCCGTGATCATGGTCTTCCTGTTCGGCAAGGTGCCAGGTGGTGCCCGTCTCCGGGGCGCTCAGTGCGTGGTCGGTCATCTCAGGCTCCAGCAGCCAGCAGCTGCCGCCGCTCGCTTTCCGTGCGGGTCACTTCTTCCTGGGGGATGAAGTAGTCGCGCTTGAAGTTGAAGGTATGGCCGACAGCGACGACCAGCAGGCCGGCGAAGCTGAGCGCAGCGAGCCACCACATGTACCAGACCATCCCGAAGCCGAGCGCGAGGGCCAGACCGGACAGGATCACGCCTGTCCCGGTGTTGCGCGGCATATGGATTGGGCGGAACCCTTCCGCGGGCCGCTCATAGCCGCGCGACTTCATGTCGTACCAGGCATCCAGGTCGTGGACGACAGGCGTGATCGCGAAGTTGTAGGCTGGCGGCGGCGAGCTGGTCGACCACTCGAGCGTACGGCCGTTCCAGGGATCACCGGTCGTGTCTGCAAGCGCTTTGCGCTTCACGAAGCCCATGACGATGCTCATCACGAAACCGAGGATGCCGACCAGAATGATGACGGCGCCGATCGCGGCGATGATGAAGTACGGTTGGATGCTCGGATCGTCGAAGTGGTGGACGCGCCGCGGCTCGCCCATCAGGCCGACGACATAGATCGGCGTCCAGGCCACCCAGTAGCCGATCACCCAGCCCCAGAAGGCGACCTTGCCCCAGAACTCGTCGAGCTTGAAGCCGAACGCCTTAGGGAACCAGTACGTCATGCCGGCGAACAGCGCGAAGACGACGCCGCCGATGATGACGTTGTGGAAGTGGGCGACGAGGAACAGCGAGTTGTGGAACACGAAGTCGGCAGGCGGAATGGCGAGGAGCACGCCCGTCATGCCGCCGACCACGAAGGTCAGCATGAACGCAACGACCCACTGCATCGGCAGCTCGAAGCGGATATCACCCTTGTACATTGTGAACAGCCAGTTGAAAATCTTGGCCCCCGTGGGGATCGAGATCACCATCGTGGCGATACCGAAGAAGCTGTTGACCGTGGGGCCAGCGCCCATGGTGAAGAAGTGGTGCAGCCAGACCAGATAGGACAGGATGGTGATGACCACCGTCGCGTAGACCATCGACGAGTAGCCGAAGAGCGGCTTGCCCGAGAAGGTCGCGGTGATCTCCGAGTAAATGCCGAAAGCCGGAAGAACGAGAACATAGACCTCCGGGTGACCCCAGATCCAGACCATGTTCCAGTACATCATCGGCGCGCCGCCGAGCTCGTTGGTGAAGAAGTTCGTCCCGACGTAACGGTCGAGCATCAGCAGGAAGAAGGCGGCGGTCAGCGCTGGGAAGATGGCGATGGCGAGCACGTTGCTGCACAGCGCCGTCCAGCAGAAGACCGGCATCTTCATCATCGTCATGCCCGGGGCACGCATCTTGATGACTGTCGCGACCATGTTGATGGCCGATAAGGTTGTGCCGACACCCGCTATCTGGAGCGACCATAGGTAATAGTCGACGCCGGTGTCGGGACTGTAGGCGAGCCCGGCCAGCGGCGCATAGGACAACCACCCGGTCCGGGCGAACTCACCGACGAATAGCGAGATCATCACCAGCACCGCGCCTGCTGCGGTAAGCCAGAAGCTCAGGTTGTTGAGGAACGGGAACGCGACGTCGCGCGCGCCGATTTGGAGCGGCATGACGTAGTTGATGATCCCCACGACTAGCGGGATCGCGACGAAGAAGATCATGATCGTACCGTGCGCGGTGAAGATCTGATCATAGTGGTGAGCGTTGAGATAGCCCTCGTTCGGCCCGAAGGCGATCGCCTGCTGCAGCCGCATCATGATGGCGTCGGAGAACCCCCGCAGCAGCATGATGATGCCGAGAATGATGTACATGATACCGATCTTCTTGTGATCGACGCTCGTGAACCATTCCGACCAAAGATAGCCCCAGAGGCGGAACTTCGTGACGGCCCCGACGATGCCGAGCCCGAGCAGGGACACGACGATGAAGGTGGTGAGCAGGATCGGCTCATGGATCGGGAAGGATTCCCAGGTCAGCCGACCTAAGACGGATTTGAGGATGGATTCAGACATCGTGCTTCCGTTCGCGGGGGGTCAGGCCCGCACGGCGCGCGCGGCGCCGGGGACGAGGATGGGAGAGACCGCAGACATGTCGCGGTTGCGCTGGTCGCCTGGTTTGGTCTGGCCCGGCGCGCCGGGTTTTTCGGGCTTGGTCACGTTCGGACCGGAGCCCTTGTCCTCAGGAGCCTTCTGAAGCGCCGGAACCGGCTTCTCGCCGATGATCGGTGCTGCACCACGGCCAGGCGCCATGCCCGCTCCCATTCGATGATCGTTGGGGTTGCCGCCCGCGCGGGCCATGTCGCGCGCCATCACGTCGACCATGCACGGCTTGCCCGGCTCGACGCAGCGGTTGACAATCCGATCGAAGAGGCCGGACTGGACCGAGGCGAAGCGCATCACGGGCACCTTCTCACTCGGCTTGGCCAGGTCGATGTAGTTGGCCGTCTGGAGCGCGCCGCCGCCTGCCTTGATGCCGGACACCCAGCGGGCGAAATCGTCGGGACTCCGTCCGTAGAACTTGAATCGCATGTCCGAATAGCCGCGCCCGGTATAATTGCCGGAGTATCCCTCGCTGGTGACCGGCTTGTTGATGACGGCGTTCAGCTCGGACTTCATCGTCGGCATGGCATAGATCATGCCCGCCAGCGTCGGCACATAGAGCGTGTTGAACTGGTCGGTCGAGGTGATCGAGAAATGCACCGGAACGTCGACGGGGAGCGCCAGCTCGTTCACCGTGGCGATGCCGAGGTCTGGGTAGATGAACAGCCATTTCCAGTCGAGTGCGATCGCCTGAACCTCGAGCGGCTTGGTGCCGGCGGGAACAGGGCGTCCCGGACCGAGCCGCTCGAGCGGCCGGAACGGGTCAAGCAGGTGCGTGCTGGTCCAGGTGACCGCGCTCAGCGCGATGATGATCAGAAGCGGGCAGGCCCAGATCACGAGTTCGAGCGTCGTCGAGTGGTCGAACTTGGGATCATATGTCTTGTTGGTGTTGCCGCGCCGGTACTTGCGGGCGAACACCACCGTCAGCACCATGACCGGCACGATGATGAGCAGCATGACGCCTGTCGAGAACAGGATAAGATCGCGCTGCTGGACGGCGATGTCGCCGGCCGGGTTCATGACGACCATGTCGCAGCCGCCGAGCAGCGCAGGCAGCGCGAGCATAGGCAGGCGCTTGGCCCAGCGGATGAGGTTCGGTCCTGGTCTCAGCATGCGTCCCCGCTAATCCTCCACACCTCGACCGACTTTGACCGGGGTCAAAGGTCCGTCGATTGCTTACAGTTACGGGGAGGCTATACCAACCAGGATCGGTGCGCGCCACGTGCGCAACGCTCCGCGGGCGGCTGGATGGAGGACGTTGACGGATGGTAGCCAATACTCTCGACAGGGCGAATTCGACGCCGCTGGAGCGTGACGCTCGCCTGATCAACGCCCGCGAGCACGAGGTACGGCCGGCGGATATTGCCGTGGGCGTGATCATCGGGCGCTCGACGGAGTTCTTCGACTTCTTCGTCTATGCCATCGCCTCGGTACTCGTGTTCCCGAGCCTGATCTTCCCCAACGTCAGCGCGCTCCAGGGGACGATCTACTCCTTCGCCATTTTCGCGCTTGCGTTCGTGGCCCGGCCCTTCGGCGCGTTCGCCTTCCTCTGGCTTGACCGGCGCCACGGACGCGGTGTGAAGCTGACCATCGCGATGTTCCTGCTCGGCGGCTCGACCGCCGCCATGGCCTTCCTGCCGAGCTATGGACAGGTCGGAGGGATGGCTGCCGTCCTCCTCGCCCTCTTCCGGATCGGACAAGGCGTCGCGCAGGGCGGCACCTGGGACGGCCTGCCCGCTCTCCTGTCTCTCAACGCGCCGGCCAATCGTCGTGGCTGGTTTGCGATGATCCCGCAGCTCGGCGCGCCGATCGGGCTGTTTGTGGCGGCTGCGGTGTTCGCGTTCCTGCTGACGACGCTCAAGCCTGCCGACTTCCTCGATTGGGGTTGGCGCTATCCGTTCTTCGTCGCCTTCGTCATCAACGTCGTCGCACTGTTCGCCAGGCTGCGTCTAATTTCGACGCCGGAGTTCGAGGAGCTCTTCGACAGCCGAGAGCTGCAGCCCTCGCCGGTGGGTCAGATGTTCCGCGAGGAAGGACGCACGGTCATCCTGGGCGCGTTCGCGCCGCTTGCGAGCTTCGCGCTCTTTCACCTGGTTACGGTGTTTCCGCTTTCCTGGGTCGTGCTCACGTCCGGCGAGACGGCGACACACTTTCTCGTGATCGAGATGGTCGGCGCAGCTGTCGGTCTCGTGGCGGTCGCAGCCTCGGGGATCGTCGCCGATCGCATCGGCCGGCGAACGCTTCTGGGCATCTCGGCGGCGATGATCGGCGCCTATAGCGGGTTCGCGCCGCAACTGCTCGGGCGCGGGCCCGCCGGCGAGTGGGTGTATATGCTGCTCGGCTTCGTTCTGCTGGGGCTATCCTTCGGTCAGTCGTCGGGCGCGACCAACAGCAGCTTCTCGGCGCGGCACCGCTATACGGGCGCCGGGACCACGGCGACGGCCTCCTGGTTCATCGGCGCCGCCTTCGCGCCCTTGGCGGCCCTCCTGCTCGCCAGCAACTTCGGCCTGATCTCCGTAGGTGCCTATCTCCTTTCCGGCGCCGCCTGCACGCTGGGTGCGCTCGCGCTGAACCGTGAGTGGGGACGTCGAAGCGCATGACCGGAGCAAATGCCATGGAAAGCACAACCCGCGGCCGAGCGGACACCGGGTTCAATCATCTGGTCATCCTTGCCAATCCGGCTGCTGACGGCTTCGACCACGCGATCGCGACCGCCTATTCGCAGGAGGTCGAACGACTTCACCAGTCGGTGCATGTCCGTGACCTTTACGCGCTCGGCTTCGATCCGGTGCTGCGCGCGGATGAACGGCCGACTGAGCCCGGATGGTCGCCATCGCCAGACGTGGCGGCAGAACTCGAGCTGGTCCGCCGGTGTGATATTGTGGTCTTCATCTACCCGATCTGGTTCGGCCTGCCTCCGGCCATGCTCAAGGGCTATGTCGAACGGGTACTCGGTGCCGGCTACAGCTTCCGCGATCTTCAGGTCGCGGCGGGCCAGCCGCCTGTGGCGGGCAAGCCCCTCCTGTCGTTCAGCACGTCGGGAGCATCGTTGCCGTGGCTCGACGAGCAAGGGCAGGTTCTCTCTCTCAAGGACATCTTCGACGTCTATCTCTGGCGCGGGCTCGGCATGAGCCAGGCAGACCATGTGCGGATCGACTCGGTGGTGCCCGGCATGAACGCCGCCTATGCCGCCGAGCAGCTTGAGCGTGTCCGGGCAGCAGCCGAGAAAGCCTGCGCCAATCTCGCCTCGGGCCGGTATCGCGAACAGGCTGAGGCCGCGGTTCGACGCCGCGCCGCCTCGGAGCAGGATCACGCGTCCTGAGCGAAGGCTTGAGACAAAGCGCTTTGAACTGACCGGTCGGAAAGACGTTCTGTCGGTGAGGAGCGAATCCTATGAAAGAAGTCTTCGACGAGGCATCCAAGGCGGAAGAGGTTCAGGGCGTTGTCGTTGTGACCGGCCCCGACTCGGTTGATGTCGCGATGACGCCCGCGGCGGCGCTTCGCTCTGCCGAGCGGATCAGTTCAGCGGCTGTCGAAGCGCTGATCGGTGAGAGCGGCCGGAACGCCAAGGACTCGCACTGAGCAATCAGGCGCGCAGCGCCGCTACGGGTGCATGAAGCGACCAGATCAGGCCGGACGGCAATTCCTGGATGTCGGCTTGACCCCGCAGCCGGCGCGGTGTGGCGGTGAGCAGCAGACGCTTGCCGAGACCGTCGGGCAGGGGCGACCGATGCCGCGGACCGTCGCGCTCAGCCCATTGCAGCCATAGGTAAGGCTCATCCAGCGCGCTCACCTCCCAGCGTACTTCTACATAGCCCTCCCGAACTGTCAGCGCGCCCGAACTGAGGGCATGGACTTCAAGTTCATGCAGGGCGAGCGCCAGGGCGGCGCCGTTCGCCGAGGCGATCGGAAGGGGAGGGCCCTTGATCCGGATCCGACCGGTCCCGCCCTCTGCGAGCGCGACGCGCACCAGAGTGTCGAGGTCGCTGAACTGCGCATGCGGTTGCAGCATCAGGTCGGCAATCCGGGTCAGCATAGCGACCCGTGCCGCGATCTCCCGTCCTGCTTCAAGCGCCGGGCGATCGCCGTCGAGTGCTTGGCTGATCAACGCCGATACGATGGCGAGAAGATTGCGAAGCTGATGGCGCGCCGCACCGATAGAGATAATCCCGTCGGTCGCGCCGGCAAGAGCGTCCCCTCGGCTCAATCTGAGCTTCTCCGCGGCGAGGGGAAACGGATCGCAGAGACGTTCTTCCGTGCCGTCGAGCAGCAGCAGAACGGTTTGGTCGCCATCGGCGATGATGTGCGACACTGCAGCCGGGGCGACGCTGAGCGCGCGCCCGTCCGGCGTCGTGAACACATGTAGGTCCGGCGTCTCCTGTCCGGCCGATGCAGAAGCTGAACTAGGCTTGCCGTGATGCTCGATGGCAACGCCGTCTCGATTTGAAGAGAGCGGCTTCACTCCGACCACATCCAGCGCGCTCGAGAGACGAGCCGCAAAGGCGCTGTCGCCGACTTGTGCTTTGTCGAGAAGCGCAAGTGCCCGGCGCGCAAGTTCTACAGCCGCCTTTTCTCCATCCTGGCCGATCATCGTTCTCCTCGCTTGCCGGTCCACGCACACTTAGAGCAAGGCGCGTGGCGTTAACCGGTAGCGTAGTGCTCACCTTCCGACCAACTTTGATTCCCGTCAAATGCAGCGGAGGAAAACCGTGGGAAGGAGCAGGCTGGAGGATCGCCCCGTGGACAACAAGCCCATCGATCGACAGGTGCTTCCGTTTCGCAGACGCTGGCACGTCATCGCCGAAGTCGATCTGGCACCGCTCCTGGCCGACCATGCGGCGGTCAGGCGGATGTGTCGCTCGGTCGAAGCTTTGGCCGATCGCCTTGCGGACGTGCCCGGGCCCGAGGAGCGGTATGCCGTCGCTGACCAGATCGAGCGATGCATCCGCGATCACGTGACCATCACCAGCGCGTTCCTCGAGCGCATGTTCGCCGGCCAGGACCTCGCCTTCGGCGGGGGGCTGTTGACCCGCATATTGCTCGACCAGATCGCCGACGGGGTGCACGCCGAGGACGTGATCGAGGCGTTGCGCGTCGACGTTCTCGATCCGGGAAGCGTCGAGACGCTCGGCTACATGCTTCGTTGTCTGTTCGATAGTTGCCGGCGTGCGCTGGACTTCGAGGAACTCGCGCTGCTGTCGCTGGGCGGACCGCGCCTGTCGCGCGACGCTCGTGAAGCGCTGGAACATGTCCTGGACACTTCTGCCGCGGGCGCAGCTGCCTAGGCCGCTGCTGCAATCGCCTCGAGCGCTGCCCGGTCGGAGATCGTCACCGCGCGCGTGCCCGGCAAGGTGATGATGCCCGAGGCTTTCAGGCGCGTCAGTTGCCGGCTCACGGTCTCGATCGTAAGACCGAGCACATCGGCCATCTGGCCACGGGTGAGCGGTAGATCGAAGGTGAGGGGGCCGCCAGGCGCAGGGCGACAACCGCCCGCTCCGACCTTCGCAGCCATTTCGAGAAGAAAGTCCGCCACCTTCTCGCTCGCCGACTTGCGTGCCAGCATCAGCATGCGCGAACGCGCCTCCTGAAGCGCGGTCAGGGTTCGCTGGAGCAGCAAGCGCTCCATGCGGGCATGATCTTCGAGCACGTGCTCGAACTGTCGTCGCGGAAAGACACACAGCTCGACGTCGGTCAGAGCCTCGACCGTATTATCGGCCTCGTCGGCGTAAGGCTGCCCGACGAAGTCGGCCGGATAGAGCAGCCCGACGATCTGCTCGCGGCCATCCGGCGTCGAGGTCGCGAGCTTCAGCATGCCGCTCAGGAGGTTGGCGCAGATGACGCTTTCATCGCCGGCCCAGATGATGGTGGACCCGCGGGGGTAGCGGCGCCGCTCCCCGATCGAATTGAGCGCCCGCAGTTCACCGTCGTCGAGGCTGCCGCACAAAGCGGCGTCGCGAACCGCGCAATCCAAGCAAATGTTCGAGCTTGCCATAGGAACGATATAGCGATCACTCTCCCCGTTGTCCTCCCAGAAACCCGGTAAGCTACCGTTCGACGGACAAAGAGGCGAGCCCGAAGGCCTGAGAGGGGAGTTCCTCTCAGGCCCGCTCGCTCCTAGAGCCTGAACCCGAGGCCGACGCCGACCACGAACGGATCGAGATGGAGCTTTACCTGCTGCGTTCCGACGGCCGTGGTCTGCAGCCGGGCGGTGGTGTCGATGTCGATATATTTGACGTCGAGGTTGAGGAAGACCTTGCGGGTGAGATCGACATCCACGCCCGCCTGCGCGGCCCAGCCGAAGCTGTCATTCATGTGAACGCGGGTGGTTCCTACCGCCTTCTCGAGCCCTGCAGAGGCCTTCTCGTTCCAGAAGATCGTGTAGTTGAGGCCGGCACCGACATAGGGTCGGACGTGGCTTGCCGGCGCAAAATGGTACTGAGCCGTCAGCGTCGGCGGAAGCACCCAGGTCGAGGCGAGCCGACCGATGGATCCTGTCGTTCCGGTGCGACCGTCCGCGTGGTGCTTCGTCGTCGAGGCGATGAGTTCGAAGCCGACATGATCCGACGCCATGTAGGTCGCATCCACCTCGGGCATGAAGCTGTTGTCCACCCGGACCTTCTCGCCCGGGAAGGCGGGGAGCACGCTTCCGGAGCGCTCGTTGGGTGCGACCATGATGGCTCGCACACGCAACAGGACGTCGCCCGACCTCACGCCGGTCTGCTGGTCCGCATTCGTCTGCGCAGCCGCGGGAGTGGCTACCGCTGAAAGGGCGAGGGCGCCCGCTGCGCCGATGAACACTGTTCGCTTCATACAAACCTCCGTGGTGATGACCCACGGCTAGGAAGGGTTGAGCGGGCGAGCTTTGACCACCGTCAAAGACGATCGCGGGCGTTCATTGCACTCGGGCATGTATGTGGACCTATCATCCCGATCTTCTGGCTCGTCCGGTGCCTCGCTATACCAGCTATCCGACGGCTGCCGAGTTCACCAGCACCGTCGACGGTTCGGATCTGGCGAGCGGTCTTTCGGGCGTGCGGCCGAATGAGGACATCTCGCTTTACCTGCACATTCCATACTGCCGGGAAATCTGCTGGTATTGCGGGTGCAATACGGGAGCCGCGACGAAAGAAGCGCGGCTGACCGCCTACATCGACCGCTTGCACGACGAGGTCGACCTTGTTGCTGCCCATCTCGGCGGACGCGGACAGGTGCGGCGTATCGCGTTCGGCGGCGGGAGCCCTAACGCCATAGCACAGCAAGCGTTTTCGGCTCTGCTCCAGCACGTCAAGCGCGCCTTCGATTGTTTCGAGCCGATCGTCTCGGTAGAGCTCGATCCGCGCGGTTTCGATGAGGGATGGGCGTCGACGCTGGCTGATGCCGGGGTCCGTCGGGCCAGCCTTGGCGTTCAGACATTCGACCCGGCGATCCAGGCCGCGATCGGCCGCGTGCAGCCCCACGAACATATCGGGCGGACAGTGGAGCTTCTGCGGCAGGCCGGTATCGACAGCCTCAACTTCGACCTCATGTACGGATTGCCCGGCCAGGATGTCGCAAGCTTGGCCGGGACGCTGGAGGCTGCGCTCGCGTTCGCTCCCGACCGACTGGCCGTGTTCGGCTATGCGCATGTGCCGCAACTCATCCCCCGTCAGCGCCGCATCGACGCCTCGCGCCTGCCCGGACCCGAACAGCGGTTCCAGCAAGCAGCGTACGCCTATGAGCTGCTGCTCGGTCGCGACTACCGGGCTGTGGGCTTCGACCATTTCGCACGCGCCGAGGATCCGCTCGCGCTAGCGTCGGCAGAAGGGCGGCTGCGCCGGAACTTTCAGGGCTTCACGGACGACGCTGCGGATTATGTGCTCGGCCTCGGCTCGAGCGCGATCAGCGCTCTTCCCGACCGGCTTCTCCAGAACGAAAAGAACACGGGGCGTTGGCATCTGGCGGTCGGGGCCGGACGGCTGCCGGTCGAGCGGGGTAGCTACCGTAGCCCGGACGATCAGGCCCGTGGCCTCATTATCGAGCAGATCCTCACGCGCGGATCGGCGGACCTCACGCCCTTGCTGGACCGCGCCTGCTACCGAGCGCCCCTGCTCGACTTCGAGCGACGCGGCCTGCTCGCCTGGGAAGGGGCCCGGATCGTCCTGACGGACGGAGCGCTCCCCTATGCTCGAGCGGTCGCGGCGCGTATCGACGCTTATCGTGACCAAAGCACCGGTCGCTTCAGCAATGCCATCTAACGCTGCCCCAGCTTTCCGCGAAACGCTCCCTGCGAAGGATGTGGGAGGAGCGTTCGAGAACATGCCGTGCGACCTATGCGCTTCTTTCCAGCCTGAGAACGGTGAGGATCGGCGCGATGCCGGCCGGCGCTATGCGGTGCGCAGGGGTCAGGCCATCGGCGATATCGCGGCTACCGACAGCTGGTGCGCCAGCTTAGCGACCGGTGTCCTGCGCATCGACGCGTCGCAAGGCGCGGCGCCGCGAACGGTCGGGCTGATCTTCCCAGGACAGATCGTCGCTCATCCCTTCGACGCCGACCCGTGCGGCACGGCAGTTGTTGCCGTGACGCGCTCGAACATCTGCCTTCATGCACGCGGCGATCTGCAACACGTCACCGAGCACTATCCGAGCATCAGGCGGTTGCTCCTGCGCAGCGCATTTCAGACCCTTGCCGAAACGCGGCGGTGGATGCTCGTGATCAGCCGCCCGCGGGCGCGCGAACGGGTCGCCGCCTTTCTTGTCTCGGTTGCGGGAAGATTCCCAACCTCCGGCCACGACACCTTCGATCTCGTGCTCAGTCGTGGCCGGATCGGTGAGCTTCTCGGCCTCTCGCTCGAAACGGTCAGCCGTCAGATCCACGCTTTGGCGAAAGCGGGGCTGATTGCGCTTCCGCGTCGCCGCCATGTCCGTCTGCTGAATCGAAGCGGTCTCGAAGCCGTTGCCGGCATCACCTTCCGCCATCCCTCAGGAGCAGCTGCATGACCTCTGACGAGATCGCCCATCTACAGACACGGTCCGGCTTTCGCCTCAGCGTGCGGACGGCGTCAGCCGAAGATGAAACAAGGCTCGCGGACTTTTTCCAGCAAGTCGGCCCGGAGGATCTGCGGTTTCGCTTCCTCAGCACGGTTCGGAACGTCTCTCACGATCGGCTTGTCACGATGGTCGATCCTGATGGTCGGACCGACAGCGTCATCGCCGAGAATGAGGACGGTGAGATCGTCGCAACCGCCATACTGGCGGGCGATCAGGCCGGCGACCGCGGTGAGGTCGCCGTCAGCATCCGCAGCGACCACAAGGGCCGCGGGATCGGGTGGACGCTGTTAGACTATCTGGTCGACACGGCTCGTGCTCGGGGCTACGCGAGCATCGAGTCGATCGAAGACCGACAGAACCGCGCCGCGATTGCGCTGGAGCAGGAGATGGGATTCGTCACCGAGCCCGTCGACGGCGAGCCGACACTGATCCTGGTGCGAAAGAGCCTCAGCTAGGGCTCGGCGATCAAGACCGACAGGCGCGTACCGGTCCCGCTGCTTGCTAAAGACTCGCGCGTGACCAGCAACGTCGCTCCCGGCTGGACGATCCCCTCGAGCTTGATGCGGAACGCATCGGGAAGGTGACCGCGGCTACGCTCCGAGTCCGTCAGCTCGCCAGCCTCCCCCAGCGCCTGGCCGGGCAGCGGCAGGCGAAGCCAATGCGGGCCTGCCTGATCAACGGATCGCAGGGTGAACGCCTCTGTCCTGGAGACGGGCGCGTCGAGCTGGATGGTGGCCGACCCGATTTCCACGCCGTTGCGCAACACGACGAGCCGCCGGTCGCGACCGCTCACGACGATCGAAAGCGGGCCTGTGGGAGAACGTTCGGGCATCCAGCGATAGCTCTTGGGCGCGGCATGACCGTCCTCCGGCACCTCGGCGAGCATGTCCGCGGGTGCAACTTCCGGCACGAGAGCATCGTCGGTGATCACGACCGTCAGACCGGGCTTGGTGGCACCGTACAGGAGCTTGCAAAGGCGAGCGGAAGCCGCACACACCCATGGCTCGCTGGATAGCCAGGCAGGGCGCCGGCGTGGAGAGCGACGCCATCCCAGGTCAACCTCTGCATGAACGGCATCGGGGCGCCGTTGTAGAGGTTGGATTTGTGGTCCACTTCCTTCTGGAGGATCGTGAAGACTCCGGTCGGCGTTTCATGGCCGGGCATGCCTGATGAGATCGTGGACACCCCGATTGGAACGCCGTTGCGATAGACGAACGCGCGCTGTGCCTTGAGGCTGACGATCATCGTGACAGGGCCGTCAGGCGCAATCTGCGGTGCCCAGAAGTATTCGCCGGGCTTCAGCTTCTCGATAGGCCCGGCGACCGGTGCCGGAGCCACGTTCTGGAGGGGGTGTGCGGCTGCGAGCAGTAGGGCAGGGATGAAGGGCAACACCACTGAGCTTTCGAGAGGGAGGGCAGTCGATCGTTGTCGCTGCGGCCACCCTGTAATCCCGACGCCCTGAACGCGAAGCCTGCGGGCGCACGGCTTTGCCGCACTACCGATTGCTGAGGTGTCTCTCGAACGCGGACTTCAAGCGGCGATCGAGAGACGATTGCGGCCCGCACCTTTCGATGCGTAGAGGGCCGCATCCGCCGCCCGCAGCGCCTCTGCGAGGCTTCGGTCCTCACGCAGGGCTGCGAGCCCGACGCTTACCGTCGTTGCCACCGAGCTCCCGTCGGGCGCGGTGACGGTTGCGGCGGCGAACTGTGCTCTCACACGCTCGCAAGCCTCCTGGGCCTCGACCTGGCTCAGGCCGTCGAAGAGCACGCCGAACTCCTCTCCGCCCAATCTGGCGACGGTGTCAGCGGACCGCACGTTCGCCTTGAGAATGGCTGCGAATGCCCGGAGCACATCGTCGCCGGTCGCGTGGCCGAAGCGGTCGTTGACTCTCTTGAAAAAATCAAGATCGAACAGCGCGAGATAGCTTCGCCCATGGCATGCAGTAACGTCGGCAATGGCGTCCTCATAGGCGGCTGTGAAGATACGACGATTCGAGAGGCCGGTGAGCGGATCCGTTGCCGCGGCACGCGCCAGGTTGAGCTCACGCGCTTTGCGCCTGGACACCTCTCGCACGACGTTGACCGTGCCGGTGACCTCGCCGTCCTCGGCGCTGATGGCGCGGGCATGGCTTTCGAACCAGGCGAGCTCGCCCGACGCCTTGTGGGCTCGGAACTCGAACATCACCGTCGCCGCCGGATCGGCCATGGCGTTTCTGTGCGCACGGATAACGCGGTCGATATCCTCGAACGCCACCACGTCACGCGCGAGACGACCGGTCACCGCTGCAGGAGAGAAGCCGGCGATCACCGAGAGAGACGGCGAGGCGAAACGGATCGTACCATCGGCGTCGACGGCCATGATGATATCGCCGCTACGGTCCGCGATGATGCGATGCAGCGCTGCGCCCTCCTGCACGGCAGAAAAAAGGAGCTTGCGCCGCTTCAACTCGGTGGCGACCGGGAGAGCGATCAGCGTCGCAAAAACCAGATAGAGTTGGAAGAGCTGGAGCTTGGTTCCGATCCCGGTGCCTGGCGGGGTTATGGGCCCGAGCCCTTCCGCCGTGCAGGCAGTGCCGACCACCGTCAACACCAGCAGAGAGATAGCCGCGCCGAGGCGACCGATCCGAAAGACCATCAGCAGCAGGGGAACGAACGGCACGTACAAAAGAGGGTAACGGCTCGCAAAAACGAAGCTCGTGACGGCGACCATCAAAGCTGTCAGCGCACCCGCTTCGATCAACTCGCGCCGATCAACCTTGCGTACCCATCCGCTGATATCGCCTCCGACCGCCAGCTTCACGATCGGCATAACGGTCAAGGTCCCGAGCGCATGGGCGCAGAACCAGCCGATCATGTTATGGGTGATCGGAACACCAGCGGCGTAGTGTGCCAGGGCGCCTGCGGGGAGTGCCGTCAGGCCGGGAACGAGGATCCCTGCGACCACGATCAGCGTGCCGAGCTCTCGCACCGATGTCAGATGACCCGGCTCCGGTTCGAGGCGCCGCATGAGCCATGCGATCGCGCTGCCCTCGAAAACATTGATCGCGGCCATCGGCAGCGCCACGGCAGCGCCCAGCCCCTGGAGCGAGGTGGCAAGCGCGCTCGCTGCGGCGCAAACAACCATTCTCAGGGTCCAGGAGCGTTCCGGTCGATAACGAAGATCGACCGCCAGAATCGGCGTGGCGATCCATAGAAGGGCGACCCCGCCATCGAGGCGCGTATAGCGGACGGCGAGCAGAGCGGCAGCGAAGTAGCTCAGTCCCAGCAGCAAGGCCTGGGGGAACTCGATACGCCAGTGATGAAGAAGATCCCTGAACCGTGACATGACCAGAAACTAGGCCACGATGGTTTACAGATACCTGCCGAAGGGGTGATTAAGCGGAGGCGACGGGCCGCGGGTTGGATGGCCTGACGAACCTCGGCAAGCGCTGAACAAGGGCATCAACCGGTGCAGGTCGGGTGCGTTGCCGGAATGCGCGCCCCACCGGCTCACCAGAACGCCACGCATGCGACGCTGGTCCTGCGTTCCGGCCGTGTCACATCAGCGAAGTCGTTCATCCTTTTCCTGACCGGGAGCGAACACCGCAGTAAGAGCTTGACCCTGACACAATGTCAGACCTTACATGTCCTCGGGTCGATGGAGCCACGTGATGAACGACCCGCATTCTGACACCTCGGAGGGCGGCTGCGGTTGCTCAGGCAAGCCCGCTGTCGCGCTCGGTACTCCGTCCTGCTGCTCGGCATTTCTGGCTGCACAGACGACCCTTGCTGATCGTCGCGGTCACCAACACGTCAAGGGTGATGCGTGCTGCGGAAGCGGCGACACCGCTGCCGAGGTCGGCGATAAAGCGAAAGATCTTGTCTGCGGCATGACGGTCGACCCCGCAACGACGCGCCACCATGCCGAGCATGGACGGCACGCCTATCACTTCTGCAGCGCCGGATGCCGGACCAAGTTCATCGCTAACCCACAAGCCTATCTCGGCGACACAGAGCCCCCTAAGCCGAACGTGACGCCGGGTGCGATCTGGACGTGTCCGATGCACCCGCACATCCGCCAGGATGGTCCGGGAACCTGTCCTATCTGCGGCATGGCGCTCGAACCTGAAGAGCCGTCGCTCGATGATGCTCCCAACCCCGAGCTGGTCGATTTCACGCGCCGGCTGTGGGTCGCCGGCGTGCTCACGATCCCGCTGCTCGTCGTCTCGATGCTCGCCGAAATGCTCGGGGTTCACGTCGTCAGCGCCACGGCTTCCCCCTGGGTCCAGTTCGCGCTCACCGCGCCGATCGTGCTGTGGGCGGGATCGCCGTTCTTCGTCCGGGGGTGGCAGTCGATCCGCACCCGCCACCTCAATATGTTCACCCTCATCGCTATCGGTGTGGGCGCGGGTTTCCTCTACAGCTTGGTCGCGACGGTCGCGCCGGGTATCTTCCCCACCGCCTTCCGCACGCATGGCGGGATGGTGCCGGTCTATTATGAGGCGGCCGGCGTCGTCGTTGGGCTTGTGCTTGTGGGGCAGGTCTTGGAGCTGCGCGCCCGAGCTGCGACAGGCCGCGCCATTCGCGCGCTAATGGACCTCGCGCCCAAAACCGCGTGCCGCCTCCGCCCGGACGGCTCGGAAGAAGAGGTTCCGCTGGCCGATGTGGCCGTGGGCGATCGACTGCGCGTTCACCCCGGCGAAGCGCTGCCGGTTGATGGCGTCGTGGTCGAGGGCCGCTCCTCGGTCGATGAGTCCATGCTCACCGGGGAGCCCGCGCCGATCCCCAAGGAAACCGGTGCGGCCGTCACCGGGGGAACCGTCAACGGCACAGGAAGCCTGGTCATGGAAGCCTACGCAGTCGGCTCCGACACGATGCTCGCGCGCATCGTCCGCATGGTGGCGGAAGCGCAGCGTAGCCGCGCGCCTATTCAGGCGCTCGCGGATCGCGTCTCGGGCTGGTTCGTGCCGCTGGTGCTGCTGATCTCGGCCGTCACTTTCCTCGTGTGGATGCTTGTCGGCCCCGAGCCCCGCCTGGGCCATGCCCTCCTCAATGCAATTGCGGTCCTAGTGATCGCCTGCCCCTGCGCGCTCGGGCTCGCCACGCCCATGTCGATCATGGTGGCGACGGGCCGCGGCGCGCACGCCGGCGTTCTGGTCAAGAGCGCGGAAGCTTTACAGGCTTTCGAGAAGGTCGAGACGCTGGTGATCGACAAGACGGGCACGCTCACCGAAGGCAAGCCCAAGCTGGTAGCGATCGAGGTAGTCAACGGCGCCGACGAACGCGAGCTGCTGGCGCTCGCGGCCGCAGTCGAGGCGCAATCGGAACATCCGCTCGCCCACGCGATCGTGACCGGCGCGAGCGCGAAGGGATTGCAGCTCGGCCGGGTCGAGGGCTTCGCTTCGCAAACCGGCCTTGGTGTCAGCGCCACGGTGAACGGCCGCCAGGTCGTGATTGGCAACGCCGCGCAAATGCGACGAGTAGGGGCCAATCCCGTACCGATCGAAGCCTTGGCCGATCGTCGCCGGCGCGAAGGCGCCGGAGTCATGCTGGTGGCGATCGACAGCACGCTCGCCGGTCTCATCGCGGTGGCCGATCCGGTGCGGCCTTCCGCCCGCGACGCGATTGCGGCGCTCCGGCGCGAAGGGCTGCGGGTCGTCATGCTCACCGGCGACAATGTCACTACGGCCGATGCGGTCGCGCGCGCCGTGGGCGGCTTGGACGATGTGCGCGCCGATCTGAGGCCAGAGGACAAGGCCCGGATCGTGGCGGAGCTGAAGGCGAAGGGCGCTCGGGTCGCGATGGCCGGCGACGGGATCAACGATGCCCCTGCTCTCGCTGCTGCCGACGTAGGCTTGGCGATGGGCACGGGAACCGACGTGGCGATCGAGAGCGCTGGCATGACGCTTACGCGGGGCGATCTGTCGGCGATCGTGCGGGCGCGGCGCTTGGCGCACGCCACGATGCGTAACATCCGCCAGAATCTGTTCTTCTCGTTCCTGTTCAACGGGATCGGAGTACCGATCGCGGCGGGGGTTCTCTACCCCGTAGCGGGCATCCTGCTCTCACCGATGATCGCCGGCGCGGCGATGGCGCTCTCGTCGTTCACCGTCGTCCTGAACGCGCTGCGGCTCAACGGCGTGAAGCTGTGAACATCGGGGCGGCCTCGGATGCGAGCGGCGTATCGCAACGCATGATCCGGCACTATGAGAAGATCGGCCTGGTGCCCGCGCCGCCCCGACGCGGGAGCTACCGCGACTATAGCGGCGGTGACGTTCACCGGCTGCGATTTATCGCTAACGCGCGCGATCTCGGATTTCCGATCGAGGAAATTCGAACGCTGCTTGGCCTCTGGTCCGATCGGGAGCGGTCCAGCGCCGAAGTAAAGGCACTGGCGGAAGCGCGGGCGGCTGAACTCGGCCGTAAAGTGCGCGCCCTAGAAGCCATGCGGCGCACGCTGACCGATCTGGCGGGAACCTGCCACGGAGATGATCGGCCCGAATGTCCGATCATCGAGCGGCTTGCCAGGTAGGCACACCGAGCACCGATATACAGGCGACGTCCGTGATCGCGAGATCCGAACGCCCTCTTGATGGCCCGACCGGAGGGCTATGACTTTGACGGGCGTCAATTCGAGGGTGGCGGAGCCGTGCGATCTGCTTCGTTTAAGGATTGTAACACGTGATTCATGACATTCTGATCGTGGGCGGCGGCCCTGCCGGACTTGCCTTTGCGCGGGCGCTGGATGGCACCGGGCTCAGCATCGGCCTGGTCGAGCGGCAGCCGGCGGATCTGCTCGCCTCGCCGCCGGTCGACGGGCGGGAGATTGCGCTGACGCATCGGTCCGTGGCGACCCTGACCCGGCTTGGCGCCTGGGCGCATCTCGGACCCGAGGATATCTCCCCCTTGCGCGAGGCGCAGGTGCTGAACGGCGCATCGCGCTTTACGCTCGCCTTCAACACGGCGGGGACGGGAGAAGATCGGCTCGGCCAACTGGTTCCGAACCACCGCATCCGTCAGGCGCTGTTTCGCGCGATTGGCGGCCAGCCGGGGCTGGACCTGATCACCGGAACGGGCGTGGCGTCAGTCGGCACGGATCGGGCCGGCGCACGGGTGAGGCTCGCTGACGGGCGCGTGCTCGACGCGCGGCTGCTGGTCGCGGCAGATTCGCGCTTCTCGGCGGTCCGAGAGCAACTCGGCATCGCCGCGGAGGTCAATCGGCTCGGGCGGTCGATGATGGTCTGCCGCGTCGCGCATGAGGGCGATCACCGGAGCATTGCGACCGAGTGGTTCGACCATGGCCAGACGATCGCCATGCTGCCGCTCAATGGCCGGCAGTCCTCGGCCGTGCTGACCCTGAGTTCAGGCCAGATCGAGCAGCTGGCGGCGCTGAACCCCGGAGCGCTCGGGGCCGAAATTACGCGCCGCTACGATGCGCGTCTGGGAGAGATGCAGGTGGTGGAGGGGCCGCATGTCTATCCGCTCGCGACCACCTATGCCCGGCACTTCGCCGCGACCCGCGCCGCGCTGATCGGTGACGCGGCCGTCGGCATGCACCCGGTCACCGCGCACGGTTTCAACCTGGGGCTGCAAGGCGCGACGACGTTGGCGGGACTGGTAGCTGACGCGGCGGCCAGGGGCGGCGACATTGCCTCCTCGCTGCTGCTGCGGCGGTTCGAAGCGACGCACCGGCTCGCGAGCCGGCCCATCTACGCTGCGACCAATCTGCTCGTCGGCCTCTACACCGATGAACGCCCCGCCGCGCGGATCGCACGCCGCGCCACGCTGAGGGCGGGTGCCCGCTTGCCGATGGTCCGCCAGACCATCAGCCGCTTCCTGATGCAGCACTGACCACGAGACGAGACCTTTCATGACGACCAGCCGTATTGCCGCCGCTGCCCTTCGCTCCCGAATCATGAGCGCCGAGGACGCCGCGGCGCTCATCACGTCGGGCAGCACGGTGGGGATGAGCGGCTTCATCGGCTCCGGCTATCCCAAGGCGGTACCGCTCGCGCTCGCTGCCCGGATCGAGGCGGAGCATGCCGCAGGCCGCGCCTTTCGCGTCCGCGTCTGGACCGGTGCCTCCACCGGGCCCGAGCTGGACGGGGCGCTGGCCAAGGCGGACGGGATCGAGTTCCGGCTTCCCTACAACTCCGATCCGCTCGCCCGCGAGAAGATCAATCGCGGCGAGATGGAATATTTCGACATGCACCTCAGCCAGGTCGCGCCCATGGCGTGGCAGGGGTTCCTAGGGCCGCTCGACACGGCCGTGATCGAAGTGACGGGTGTTCGTGAGGACGGATCGCTTATCCCCTCCTCGTCGGTCGGCAACAACAAGACGTGGCTGGACCGGGCGAGCAAGGTCATCCTGGAGGTGAACCGCTGGCAGAATGCGGCGCTGGAGGGGATGCACGACATCTATTATGGCACCCGCCTGCCGCCCCATCGCGTGCCGATCCCGCTGGTTCGGCCGGATGACCGGATCGGCCAGTCTTACCTCGCCTGCGACCCCGACAAGATCGTCGCGATCGTGGAGACGGACGCGCCGGACCGGAACCTGCCCTTTGCCGCGCCCGATGAGTCCGCACAGGCGATCGCGGGGCACCTGATGGAGTTCTTCCGCCATGAGGTGGCCATCGGGCGGCTGCCGGCCTCGCTGCTGCCGATCCAGTCGGGTGTCGGCAACATCGCCAACGCGGTGCTGACCGGGCTGGTCGACAGCCCGTTCGAGGACCTGACCGCCTATACCGAGGTGATCCAGGACGGGATGCTGGACCTGCTCGACGCGGGCAAGCTGCGCATGGCCTCGGCTACCGCCTTCTCCCTGTCGCCCGAAGCCGCCGCGCGGATCAACGCGAACATGGGCGCTTATCGCAGCCGTATGATCCTGCGCCCGCAGGAGATCAGCAACCACCCCGAACTGATCCGGCGGCTGGGCTGCATCGCCATGAACGGGCTGATCGAGGCAGACATCTACGGCAATGTGAACTCGACCCACGTCATGGGATCGCGAATTCAGAACGGGATCGGGGGCTCGGGCGATTTCGCGCGCAACGCCTATGTTTCGATCTTCATGACCCCGTCCACCGCGAAAGGGGGCAGGATCTCCGCCATCGTGCCCCAGGCGGCGCATGTCGATCATATCGCGCAGGACGTGCAGGTGATCGTGACGGAGCAGGGCCTGGCCGACCTGCGCGGTCTCAGCCCCAAGCAGCGGGCGAAGCTGATCATCGAGCGCTGCGCCCACCCAAGCTACCGGCCGATGCTGGAGGATTATTATGCGCGGGCGCGGGCCGGCTCCTATGGCCAGCAATCGCCCTCGCTGCCGGGCGAGGCGCTGAGCTGGCATCAGCGGTTCATCGAGACGGGGTCCATGCTGCCATGAGCGACGAAGAAACCGGCTCGGGCGAGGCGAACAAGGCCTCGCTCTTCGACCGTATCGGCGGCGAGGACGGCGTGCGCGCCGTCGTGGAGCGCTTCTACGATCTGATGGAGCATGAGCCGGCCTATGACGAACTGCGTGCGATGCACGAGGCGGACCTGCTACCCATGCGCATCTCGCTGACCGAGTTTCTGTCGGCATGGCTCGGCGGCCCTCGCACCTGGTTCGAATCTCGCCCAGGCACCTGCATCATGTCTATGCATCGTAACATCGCCGTGTCGAAGACGACGGCGGCCCAGTGGGTTCAGGCGATGAGCCGTGCGATGGCGGAAGCGCGGATCGAGCCCGCCCTCGGTACGCAGATGCAGCAAGCCTTTCTCCGAATGGCCGGCGCGATGATTCCGCGCTGATACCCTGCTTTCGCCAGCAAGTGCCGGTTTGACCGGCGTCAAACGACCGGGCCGTCTTCTCAGCTAGAACTTGCTGCGAATTGGACGGACAAACGAGAATGAGCAAAGCGGCAGCGGCACAGCCGTCATTCTGGAAGCGTTCACACCATCTCGATCGCATGACGTTGCGCGAGCTCGTGGCTGCATACTTCCAGCACTACACGATCCTTTCCTATCTGGCGCTCCTGGCCGGGTCGATCATGCTTTTCGTGCTGCATCCAGCGTCAGCGATCCAGGCCGCGGGCATCGTCGTGCTGATCGCGTTGGCCTATCCGCTGGTGTGGTACGGGCTCCATCGTTGGGTACTGCACTGCCACTGGATGTTCAAGGTGCCGGCGCTGGCCGCGGTCTGGAAGCGCATTCATTATGATCACCACCAGGATCCGAACCACCTCGAAGTGCTGTTCGGCGCGCTATACACGACACTGCCGACTTTGCTGATCGTGTCGGCACTTCCCGGATGGCTGATCGGCGGTACCGGCGGTGCGGCTGCCGGGTTTGCTACGGGTCTGCTGTGCACCTGTTTCTACGAATTCTTCCACTGCATCCAGCATCTTGCCTACAAGCCCCGTCTGCAATGGCTGGCGACAATGAAGGTGCGGCACATGGAACATCATTTCCATGACGAGACCGGCAACTTCGGCATCACGAATTTCGTTTGGGATCGTCTGTTCGGAACGCTGTACACGCGCGCTGACCGCGCGGCAAAGAGTCCGACCGTCTTTAACCTCGGCTACACCGCGGAAGTCGCAGCGATCCACCCGAAAGTGGCAGAGCTCTCCGGAGGAGTCGCGACGGGCCATCCGCGGAAGAGGAACTGAGCCGCGTGACTGAGGCCTGAGCGCGCAAGGAGGGAGTCGGCCCGTGCCGGCTGAGCAAGGTCGGGCAAGAGGTATGGGCGGTCGCTCGCCCCCACACGACACGGAGGTCTGCATGAGCTACAAGTCCGTCCTGGTCCACGTGGGTCCCGAGCCACCGAGCGCGGCGTCGCTTGCTGCAGCCGAGCAGCTTGCCCGACAATTCGATGCGACCCTTATCGGCGTTGCGGCTGAAGCGCTCGAACCGCCGGCGACGGGGTTCGAGGACGGTCTGCTCCTGCAGACGCTTCGAGAACAGGTCGAAGCGGATCTCGCGACCGCCGGTCAACGCTTCCAGGATGCCGTCGCCGAGAGCGGGTTGCAGACGAAGTGGCTTGCCATCCCCAGCGCGCCGGACCGAGTCATGGCGCTTCATGCGCGCGGCGCCGACATCATCGTCGCCAGTCGTCCTGCGGACGGCTTCGGATCGTCGCTACTCCCGTCGATCGCATCCTTGGTCCTCGATACGGCGACGCCGGTTCTGGTCACGCCGAGTCATGACCATCGGGAGCTCAAAGCCCAGCGTATCATCGTCGGGTGGAAAGACACGCGCGAGACACGTCGTGCGGTCACCGACGCGCTGCCGTTCCTGCTTGCGGCAGACCAGGTCATCGTGGCGGCGATCTGCAGGGAAGGCCGGTCGGACGAGGCCACCGGTCTGGAGGAGATCGTCGGGCGTCTCGAGCGACACGGGGTGCGCGCGGAAGGGAAGCTGGTGCCGCGCAGACAAAGGACCGTGGCTGATGACCTGGAAGAGGTCGCGCACGAGCATGCGGCTGATCTTCTCGTCCTCGGCGCCTATGGTCATAGCAGGTTGCGCGAGTGGGTCTTGGGCGGCGTCACGCAGGGTCTCATCGACCGTTTCTCGAGGTACCTCCTGTTCAGCCACTAGGAGGTCTTCTCCACCGTTAACCTTGCGAGTGAGATCGCGATGAGAGGTTTTTCATGACCAAGATGAAAGCTGCCGTAGCGCGCGCCTTCAAGGCGCCTCTCCTGATCGAAGAGGTCGATGTGCCGGCGCCCGGACCCGGTGAACTGCTCGTCAAGATTGAGGCGACCGGTGTCTGCCACACCGACCTCCATGCCGTCGATGGCGACTGGCCGGTGAAGCCGACCCTCCCTTTAATCCCTGGCCATGAAGGCGTCGGCTACGTCGCCGCGGTCGGCACCGGCGTCGCCGACATCAAGGAAGGAGATGCTGTCGGGATACCTTGGCTACACGATGCCTGCGGTCAGTGCGAATATTGTCAGACCGGCTGGGAGACGTTGTGCGAACACCAGCATAACAGCGGCTACAGCGTGAATGGCACCTACGCCGAATATGCTCTCGCCAGCGCACCGTACGTCGGCCACCTCCCGCCTGATCCGGATTTCGCCGCATTGGCGCCGATCTTGTGTGCGGGCGTGACGACGTACAAAGGGCTCAAGGAGACGGAGGCGCGACCCGGGGAATGGGTCGTGATTTCGGGCGTCGGCGGGCTCGGGCATGTCGCCGTGCAATATGCCAAGGCGATGGGGTTTCACGTCGCGGCCCTCGATGTCTCCGCCGACAAGCTCGCGCTTGCGCGGGAGCTCGGTGCCGATCTGGCGTTCGACTGCTCCGAAGGCGACGGCGTTGAAAAGCTGTTGCGCGCAACGGGAGGCGGCGCCCACGGCGTGCTCGTGACCGCAGTCTCGCCAGCCGCGTTCAGCCAGGCGATCGCGTGCACCCGCCGCCGCGGAACGATCGCTTTGGTGGGGCTGCCGCCGGGCGACTTCCCGACCCCGATCTTCGATGTCGTGCTGAAGCGGATCACCGTGAGAGGATCGATCGTCGGCACCCGCCGCGATCTGGCAGAGGCGCTATCTTTCGTGGCCGATGGGAAGGTCCGTACGTCCGTAATCGAGGAGCCGCTCGCGGCCGTGAACGACGTGTTCGACCGCTTACGTCAGGGCCGGATCGAGGGCAGGGCAGTCTTGCGCCCCTGATCGCGCGGTTTCCGCGGGCTCAAGCAGCGGGGCTGCGGCAGGCCGTCTAGGCTGCGCCAAAACGCTCTCTCGAGCTCACGTCGGTGAAGGCGCGATTGTCGTTGACGTCAGCGTAGGGAAGCGCCTTTCCAGCTGCCGCATTGCGCGGTTGACGGCCGACTTTCCTGTGCACGAGGTCCGCCAGCGAGTAGTCGCCGAGGACGCTCCAGAACGCCGCCATCGCCTCGTCGAGGATCGGCTCGAGGCGGCAGCGGGCGATCAGTCGGCAGCCTAAACAATCGACCAGCGGACACGAGGGCTCCGTGGCGCGGATCACATCCTTGAGCTTGATTGTTTCAGCGGTCCGCGCAAGCGAGATCCCGCCGCCGCGGCCACGTGCAGCTGCGATGAACCCGCGGACCGTCAGCAGGTTCGCGATCTTCATCAGGTGGGTGCGCGATATGCCCTGCGCTTCTGCCACCTCCGCGATCGACACCCGGCGACCGACCGCGGCGAGATAGATGAGCAGGCGCAATGCATAGTCGGTCTGCTTGGTCAGTTGCACCGCGCGACGATCTCCTTGCCTGCACTACCTCATGCAACCGCCTCCAGGCACGAGTTTGACGCCGGTCAAAGTGCCGTCTGCAGCGGCGCTTAAAGTGGAGTTCAGAGTTCATCTTTGGCGAAGGGCCGTGCCATGTACTGCGTGCAATGCGAACAATCGAACAAAGGCGGATGTGCGGCCAAGGTAGGATCCTGCGGCAAGAGCGCGACCGTCGCCGACCTGCAGGACGTCCTGCTCCGCCTTATGCAGGGTGTCTCCGTCTACGCGGATCGTGCAGCGCGCGTCGGCGGCTATGATCGCCGGGTCAACGCGTTCACGCCACACGCCTGGTTCACCACGCTCACGAACGTCAATTTCGACGACAACCGCTTCGTCGCGTTGATCGCGGAGGCTTTGCGGATGCGTAACTCGGCGCGAGACCTTGCAACCCGCATGGGCGCTGACCTCACGGACCTGCCCGAGCCCGCCACGTGGCAGCCCGGCACCACAGCTTCCGAGCTGGCGGCGGCGGCTCCGTTCGCCGCGATCCAGCGGTTCATGGACCGCGATGGGCCCAGCATCGTCGGCCTGCGTAACCTTATCCTTTACGGGCTCAAGGGTACCGCTGCCTATAGCGAGCATGCGCGCGTGCTCGGCACCGAAGAGCAGGCAGTCAGCGCCGAGTTTCACCGGATCAGCGCGTTTCTCGCTTCCGACCCGACCGACATGGATGCGCTCCTGCGCGAAGCGTTGGCGCTTGGAGCGCTCAATCTCAAGGTGATGGAACTGCTCGATGCGGCCAACACCGGGCGGTTCGGGCACCCCGAAGTCACCATGGTGCGCATGACACCCAAGGCGGGCAAGGCGTTGCTCGTATCCGGCCACGACATGGGGGACCTCGAGACCATTCTGCTGCAGACCGAGGGCACGGGCGTCAACGTCTATACGCACGGGGAGCTTCTGCCGGCAAACGCATATCCAAGGCTCAAGAGGTTCCCGCATCTCGCCGGCAACTATGGCGGCGCCTGGCAGGACCAGCAGAAGGACTTCGCCGCTTTCCCGGGCGCGATCGTGATGACGTCCAACTGCCTGATCAACCCGAACCTCAAGGGCTATGCGGATCGGCTGTTCACGGCGGGGCCGGTGGGCTGGAACGGTATCGCACACGTAAGCGATCACGATTTCAGCCCTGCCATTACCCGTGCGCTGGCGCTTCCCGGCTTTCTGGAGAATGCGGTCGAGCGGACGATCCCGATCGGCTTCGCGCGCAACACCGTGATGGGTGTCGCCGATACGCTGCTCGGCATGATCCGGAAGGGCGATGTCCGCAATCTGTTCCTGATCGGCGGTTGCGATGGGGCCCGGCCCGGTCGCAACTACTTCCATGATCTCGCCGTCCACACTCCACAGGACAGCCTGATCCTCACTCTGGGTTGCGGGAAGTTCCGGTTCAACGGCGAGGACCTCGGCACCATCAACGGCGTGCCGCGGGTGCTCGACGTTGGGCAGTGCAACGATGCCTATAGCGCGATCCGCATCGCGACCGCTGTCGCCGATGCGCTCGGCTGCGGTGTCAACGACCTTCCGCTGCACTATGCGATCAGCTGGTTCGAGCAGAAGGCGACCGCGGTCCTGCTGACGATGCTGCATCTGGGTCTTCGCCGCATCCACCTCGGACCGACCTTGCCGCAATTCCTTACGCCCGACGTATTGAACGTGCTGATCGAAAAGTTCGACATCCGTCCCACCGGCGACGCACAGCAGGACCTGGAGGCGATGCTTCAGGCCGCCTGACAGTTCCCAGGACCGGGCATCGGCGGGTGACCTTCTGCCGTGCCCGCTTCGATGTCCCTCGCAGCACAGGCGGTCAGCTGGTGCTATGATCGCCTCGCGTGAGCAATGGCCGACCTGGAGAACGCAGCTCGCGCGGCAATCGTCAACGAGGAGGAGCGCGTGGTTCAGCTGGGGATTGCAACGGCGATGGTCGCCATCACAGTCGTCATGCACCTCGCGGGCCTTGCCCTCCTCGTCGCGCTGCTGCGTGGACATCGGCGCCGCTTCGGCGAGCGCTTCCGCGAGTGGTCGCAATTGGCGGCGATCTTGGGTGCCGCCTTTGGGCTTTTCGCGCTGCACACCGCGGAGATCTGGGCCTACGCTCTCCTGTATGCACGCTATGCCGGGTTGATCAACTTTGATGATGCTCTGTACTTTTCGACCGCCACCTACACCACGCTCGGGACGGCTGATCTTGCGCTTCCGAGCGCCTGGAGGCTCGTCGGTGCGATTGAGAGCGCCAACGGCATCATCTTGTTGGGCTGGTCGACCGCCTTCTTCGTTTCGGTGATTAATCGGATCAGGCTGTTCGAACAGGAGGCGAGAGGAAGCGGCTGATGCGCCCTCTCTTACCCAAACCTTCGAAGACCATCATGGTCGAACTCGATCTTCAAGAAGACGACCTTCAGCGTGTCGTTCACGCGTTTTACGCGCAAGTGCGAACGGACTCCCAGCTGCAACGCGTCTTCAATGGAGCCATCGGCGACTGATCCGACATTTTCAAGGAGCTTTGCGACTTCTGGTCATCGGTGATGCTGACAAGCCGGTCGCTCCAAAGGGCATCCCAGGGCTGTGCACCTCCGGCACGCTGAGGCCATGGCGACGTCCGCATTTGCACGCCTGGCTGCGACTGTGGGAGGAGACACCAACGAGATGCTCGCACCTGAGCAGGAATCAGCGCTGCAGGACAATGCGGCGCGGATCGCCGAGAGCCTCGCGCTCGGGATAGGTTCCAGCGTGGCGACGTTCCTGGCGCAGGCGTCAGGCCGGTAGCCTGCGCGCATACCTAAGCCTCGAGGAGCAGTGCGCATTTGCGGACAGGCCGTACATGGAATGCAACTCGGCACTACCCCATCAGCGTCGAACCGGTGGGAAGGTACCACAAGGTAGCCATTCCTGTGGTACCATACGATACGCACACCTGAGTGGAACTTGACCACCTTCGCCGGTAGGCCCGAACGCATCACAGCCTCTACCGCGCGGCAAGCGGTCGATGGCGTCGAAGCTGTCGTGTCCGGGAATCCAAGGGTGGGATCATAAATTCGCTTGCTCGTCGGCCGACAGATCCGCGTCCGGGCTGTAATAGAGCGACGCACATTCCTCAGCGAGGCAACCGCCCTCGATTTCGATGTCGTCCCGATAGGCATCGCCGATGAAGGCCAGCGTGTCGACGTGCTTCGCCTCAAAGTACATGGGGTGCACGTCCTCGCGCCCCGCGCCATAGACGACTCGGCCTACCTTCGACCAGATGGATGCCATGGTGCACATGCCGCAGGGCTGGAGCGTCGAGTAGAGCGTGGCGCCTCTCAGCTCCATCTCGCCGGTGGTCTCGCACGCGCGGCGGATCGCCATCATCTCCGCATGAGCCGTGGCATCCGGGAGCTCTTGGGTCTGATTGCGCTCGGCCGCGATGACTTCGCCATCCAGGACGATCACGCAGCCGAGCGGCGAGGTCGACGGATCCGACCCCTTGGAGCGCGCGACCTCAAGCGCCACGCGCATGTACGTCTCATCAGCGCCGACACACATTCTCTTCCTCCATCCGGTCGAACAACCGAACGCCTGCGGACGCGATCGGCTTCTCATGCGGCGAGGCAGATCGGCGACAATCTTAATTTCGGGCCTGAGGCCCGCTTACGAACGGCATTCGCTCGTTTGACTGCTCGCCAGCACGCCCAAATGGATACAGGCCACGCTGGCCCGCGAAAGCATCCGCTGGCCGGCACCGCTCCGCGCGCGGGTCTTGGCGCATCATCGGCTGGCGGGCCTGGACGTCGAGGACATTCTGGAGCAGTTTCGCGCGTGGCTTGTTGAGCGGGAGCAGCGCTTGCGTGAACGAACATCGCTGATCGGGTAAGGGCGCAACAAGCTCCTAAACACCTAACCTGTAGAGCAAATCTGCCAGTTCGATAACATAGATTATGTTAAATGCAGAGCTTTTTGGATTTAGACTTTATGGATGGAGACAGGTCTGACGGACGTCTGACGATCTCGAACGCCGCGTTATGAACCCGCGTCTTCAGCCTCGATTGCCGCAACATCCATGTCTGGCGCCCGTACTACCTCAAGCGCGACGTTGGCGATCTCGACCGCGGTGATCTGAAGCTGCGTGATCGGCGTCGACGGCGCGTCCACACGCTCGAGGCCGTTCTCAGATATCTTGACGAGGAATCGGTCGACGTCGTTCAGGACGACGAACCTGATCGATTGTTCCTCGTCCAGCGCGAGCTGCTGGACGGTGCCCTCGTATGCGATCGTGAAGCACTCGTGGCTCGTCTTTGTCAGCACATAGGCGACGACAAACGAGTCTCCCTTCTTGACCGCTTGGACGGCCGGGTTGAGCCAGCCGAACGCGATCGCGTCGGTCTTCCCGCTAACTGCTTCCCGCTGCACCAACCAGTGCGCGATCGAGCCCGTCGCGGCTCCGATGAGGAGCATCGCGAAAAGCCACATTTCCAGCGCGAGGTCGGACGCATCGCGTGCCCCAGCGCCGCCGCGGGCGAGCGCGCGATAGATATTTGGATCGAAGCCGGGGTCGAAACAGACGCTTGTCGCCCGGCACCATGCCGCCTGGGCGGCGAAGAAGCCGGTTCCCAGAAGGTGCCCTGCGATGGTGCCGAACACCACGATGAACAGCGTCACCGTAGAGTTCGGCCGGTCCGGGGTTGGGCTGAGGAAATCGGTGCGCTCGCCGACGCGCCACCCTGCCCAGAAGCAGAGCCCCAGGAAAAGCAGCAGCAGTGCGAGGAACAGCGAGTAGCTGAACGTCACGGCCGTTACGCCGTGGCGGGAACCGCTACATCCTTGCTGTCGCGGTCACCGCCAGCGCTTGGATCGACCACATATACGCCGTTCTCGACGCGCGAGGCCTGACGCACGGCCGCCCACGTGCCGAACCTCCCCTTCACCTGCCGGGCCAGCCGCATAGATTTGGCAGTGTTCACGCGCCTGTCATTCTCCAACGCCTTAGATAGCGAATAATTCGTGAACATCCAACACGTGGCCGGGCGACGCCGGCCGGTGCTGTCGAGCCTACAGTCGGTCCTTAAGCGCCTTGGCCGGCGTGAATGTGATTTTCTTCGACGCCGCGATCGTGATCGCCTCGCCGGTCGACGGATTGCGCCCGGAGCGCTCGGGCGTGTCCTTCACCTTGAATTTGCCGAAGCCGGGAAGCGATATCTCCTCACCCTTGGCGGCCGCCTCCGCGATACCCTCGAGGAGCCCAGCCATGACCTCGAGGGCCTGCTTCTCGGTGACGCCCCGCTTGGCGGCAACGTCCTTGGCCAGATCCTTGGTGTTCATCGTCAAGCACGCTCCCCTTCATCTGTCGCTGTAGCGACCTGAAGCGATAATCGCGTCAGCGCAAGACAGGTAGCGCTCGACGATCCAGCTGACGCCTGGGGAGGCCGGCCACGCAGGTTGAAACCCGTAGGTTTCTCAAAGCGCAGAGCACAAGCCGGATTAGCCGGCGGGACCACATTAGCGTGGCTCGCTTCGGCAAACGTCGCATCAGCCGCCTGCCTTGACGGCGTGCCGGCCACGCGGTTTGGCCGCAATCGCTATGCTCGACAGATCGGTCGCGCGGTCGATTGGCACGCCCGCCGCTTTCCGCTCTGAGTAGCGATCAACAAGCTGAACCGCGTGCGGGCGCAGCAGCACCGTGAACCGCACCAGTTCCTCCATCATATCCACGATCCGGTCATAGTAGCTGGACGCCTTCATGCGCCCCGCGTCATCAAACTCGTTGAACGCCTTGGCAACGCTCGATTGGTTCGGGATCGTGATCATTCGCATCCAGCGACCCAGCACGCGCAGCGTGTTGACGCTGTTGAACGATTGCGATCCGGCCGACACCTGCATGACCGCCAGCGTGCGCCCCTGTGTCGGACGCATCCCGCCCATAGAAAGCGGCAGATGATCGATTTGAAGCTTCATAATGCTCGTGATCTGGCCATGCCGCTCCGGGCTGCACCACACCTGCCCTTCCGACCATAAGGACAGCTCGCGCAGCTCGTGGACGGCCGGATGGTCGTCGCCAGCATGTTGGTCAGGCAGCGGCAGGGTCGATGGATCAAAGATGCGCGTCTCGCAGCCGAAGAACCGGAGCAGGCGTGCCGCTTCCTCAACGCACAGCCGGGAGAAGGACCGTTCGCGCAGCGAACCGTAGAGCAGAAGGATACGCGGCGCGGGATCGAGCGGGCCGAGCCTCACGGCGGGTCGCTGGATGGCATAGGCCGGATCGAGCGCCGGCATGATATTGGGATCGGCGAGCGTGCGGAGCGGCATCAGAGGGCTTTCACGAGGTAGGCGGCCGACGCGGGGCACAGTGCGGTGAATTCGCGCGATGCGGCGATGGCCGAGGGAGCAGCGCCGCGATCGGCATCGGCATAGCCGAGCGCCCGGAAGAATGGTGCGGCCGTGGTCGTCAGGAGGTGCAGGCGCTCCACCCCGAGGTCGTGTGCCTGTCGTTCGAGGGCGGCGACCAACACCCGCCCGAGGCCATGTCGACGTCGATCGGGGACGACGACGATCGAGCGGAGCAAGCGGTCGGACCCTTCTCCCTCGAGCCCACCGAAACCGACGAGGCTATCGGCCTCAATCCGGATGATCAGGCGGCCGGGATCGGCGATATCGGCACTCGGCAGGTCCGCGGCATCGAGCAATTGTGCCAAGCCAGCCAGACCGGCAGGTTCGAGCAACGTGGCGACCGTTCTGGTCATGCGATGCTAATCCTGATTGCAAGCGCCGCGAGCGTGATGAGCAGCACCGGTACGGTGAGCGTGACGCCGACACGGAAGTAATAGCCCCATCCGATCCGCACGCCCTTTTGCCCGAGGACATGGAGCCAGAGCAGCGTCGCGAGTGAGCCGATCGGCGTCAGCTTGGGGCCGAGATCGCAGCCGATCACATTGGCGTAGATCATCGCTTCCTTGATCGCGCCGCTCGCGTGCGTGGCGTCGATCGAGAGCGCGCCCACCAGCACCGTCGGCATATTGTTCATAACCGACGACAGGACCGCTGCGATGACGCCCGTTCCTAGCGCCGCGCCCCACACGCCGCCTTGCGCGGTGCGATCCAGCAGTGCTGCCAGATGGTCGGTCAGGCCGGCGTTTCGCAGGCCATAGACGACCAGGTACATGCCGAGCGAGAAGATCACGACCTGCCAGGGTGCGCCGCGCAGCACCTTGGCCGTTGGGATCACATGGCCTCGCCCCGCGATCACCAGCAGCAGGATCGCGCCGGCAGCGGCGACGGCGCTGACAGGGACGCCGAGCGGTTCGAGCAGGAAGAAGCCGGCGAGCAGCAGTGCAAGAACGATCCAGCCCGCGCGGAATGTCGCGGCATCGCGGATCGCGTCACGCGGCGCGCGCAGCGCGCCTACGTCATAATCCGCCGGTATGTCGCGCCGGAAGAACAGCAGCAGCGCGCCAAGCGTCGCTGCGATCGACACCAGGTCGACCGGCACCATCACGGACGCATAGTCGCCGAACCCGATCCGGAAGAAGTCGGCCGACACGATGTTGACGAGGTTCGACACGACCAGCGGTAGGCTGGCGGTGTCGGCGATGAACCCCGCCGCCATGACGAACGCCAGCGTCGCCTTGTCGTTGAAGCCCAGCGCCCGCAGCATGGCGATGACGATCGGCGTCAGGATCAGCGCCGCGCCGTCGTTGGCGAACAGCGCGGACACCGCCGCACCGAGCAGCACGATCAGAACGAACAGCCGGCGACCATGCCCCCTCCCCCAGCGCGCGACATGGAGCGCCGCCCATTCGAAGAATCCGGTTTCATCGAGGAGTAGGCTGATAACGATGATCGCGACGAACGCGGCTGTCGCGTTCCAGACGATGCCCCACACCACCGGCACGTCGGACAGCGTGACGACGCCTGCAAGCAGCGCCACGACGGCCCCGCCCATCGCGCTCCACCCGATCCCGAGGCCTTTGGGTTGCCAGATGACGAGCGCGATCGTCGCAACGAAGATCAGGACAGCAAGGAGCATCAGGCGACGCGCTGGCCCGATGCGTCCACCACTTGCTCGCCGTCTTCCTTTGCGAACGCTCCGAGCTGATTGGTCGGCAGCAGGTCGAGCACGGCTTCGGAGGGCCGGCAGAGCTTCACGCCGAGCGGCGATACGACCAGCGGCCGGTTGATGAGGATCGGATGCGCCATCATCGCGTCCACCAGCGCGTCGTCGGATAGCGACGTGTCGCCCAAGCCCAACTCCGCATAGGGCGCCCCCTTCTCGCGCAGCAGTTCGCGGGGTGTCATGCAGGCGCGATCGATCAGCTCGACCAGCAACGCGCGGGCTGGAGGGGTTTTCAGATACTCGACCACGTGCGGCTCGATGCCGGCGTTGCGAATAAGGCCGAGCGTGTTGCGCGACGTGCCGCACTCGGGGTTGTGATAGACGACGACATCGACGGCCACAGGGCGTCCTTTCAGCAGCAGGGGGTGAGTTCGGCGACGAGCGGCGCGCACAGCTCCGCATTGCCGGCGCAGCAGTCCTTGACGAGGAACAGCGTCAGCGCGCGCAGGCCGTCCAGATCGACACGGTAGATGATCGAGCGGCTATGCCGTGCGGAGCGGACCAGGCCAGCGCGGGCGAGGATGCCGAGGTGCGCCGACAGGGTGTTCTGCGGCACGTCGAGCTGACGCGCGATATCGCCGGCAGCCAAACCATCCGGTTCGTGCCGTACCAAGAGGCGGAACGTGTCAAGGCGCGTTCCTTGTGCAAGAGCACCCAGCGCCGAGATGGCATCCTCGTTTTCCATATATCCAGCATAATGGATATGCTTGGTGTGTCCAGCCCCGTATACCCTGCCTTACCGGTCGTTGGCCGGGATGGTTGGGGCCAGGGCTTGGTTGATGCGACAAGCAGCGACCCTGTTGCGGCTACCAGTATTTTGAGATTGCGCGGAATTGCTCCACCGCGACTTTCGTGCCCTCACCTTCTTCGGCATGAACAGGGCAATGATCGATATGATCGTTGATAAACGCTTGCTTGGCGCTGGCGATGATCTCGTAATGATGAGCGCGATCGGGAAGCATCTGGAAGATGGTCAGGACGAGGAACAGGCCATCGCCGATGGCGCGATGGAACGGGTGCGTCCGGTCCTGATGACCGCGATGGTGGCGTCGCTCGGGTTGTTGCCGATGGCGCTTGCCACTGGAACTGGCGCCGCGGTGCAGCGGCCCTTGGCGATCGTCGTGATCGGCGGTCTAATCACATCGACCGTGCTGACCCTGCTGGTGCTGCCGGCGATCACCGCCTGGGTGTCGCGGTTGAGGCCGCGACGCCGGACGGACACGGCCTTATCCTCGGCCTGACAGTCGCGAGAGTGGGAGGCGTTGCGGTTCTGTTCCGCGACGCCTCCCATCCTTCACCGACTAACGATGAAGATGGTCCTCGTCCCCGCATTGACGATCTGACCCTTCGGTCTGGATCGTGCTATGCTCGATCTCGTATTTTTCCAGAAGGACGGCCTGGACAGCGGTGCGAGTGGCATCGACGTCCGCGCCCTCCTTCAGCACGACATGGACCGTGCAACTCACATCGTCGTTGCTCATCGACCAGACGTGAAGATCGTGGAGGCCGGCGACGCCGGGAACGCCGGCGATTGCCGTGCGGACCTCGCCGAGCTTCAGTCCACCCGGCACGCCTTCGAGCAGCACGTTGGTCGTATCGCGGAGCAATATCCACGTCCGCGGCAGCACCCACAGCCCGATCGCTACTGCGACGATGGGATCGATCCAGGTAAAACCGGTGAACTTGATGGCGAGCGCGCCAAGAATCACGCCGATCGAGCCGATCATGTCGGCCCACACCTCCAGATAGGCGCCCTTCACGTTGAAGCTGGCGTCCTTGCCCGCTGTCAGCAGCCGCATCGAAATCAGGTTCACGACGAGACCGATCGCCGCGACCGCCATCATGCCCCAGGACTGGACTTCCTGCGGCGCATTGAAGCGTTTGATCGCCTCCACGAACACATAGATAGCGATGACGAACAGCAGCACGGCGTTGAACGCCGCCGCCAATATCTCGAACCGCCGGTAGCCGAACGTCCGCTTTTCGTCGGCTGACTTGCCGCCGAGCTTGATCGCCATCAGCGCGATCACGAGCGCCGCGACATCGGTCATCATGTGCGCGGCGTCGGAGAGCAGCGCGAGACTGTTGAAAACGAACCCGCCGATTACTTCGGCGACGAGATAGGTGGCGGTCAGCCCCAGCGCCCAGGTGAGCATCTTCGCGTTGGCGCCCGCCGTATGGTCGTGGCTATGGCCGGCTGCGCCATGATCGTGCGGCATCAGGAAGTTTCCCAAGTTTCAGAAATGAACGGCCCCACAACCCGTTCGAGAAGGGGTGCGCAGATTGAGTTACGATAAACCCTCACGTTGTAACGCTCCGGGTTCGATAATCATGACCAGAGCGATACTCGACGTCGATGTGTTCCACTCTCTCAATAGGCACATCGGCGATCGACGCGCTGAACGGCACTAAACGCCTTACCCTTGTTGAAAGAGTGCCGTTCCAACGTGTGTCGACGCTGTATGGGTTAGCCAAGTCCTTGATGAATGCGGTGACATGGAGATGACCTCCAAGTCCGGGGCTGACCTGAGCCCTCCAGATTGGTCCGTTCTTTGTGAGAAATTCCCGGTTAGGTTTGGCAGATGCCGGACGAGGGAATCCGTCAATGAAGAAGTTGAGGTTCAGCGAGCAGCAGATCGCGTTCATCCTCAAGCAGGCCGAGGATGGAACGACCGTGGAGGAGGTGTGTCGGAAAGCCGGCATCTCGATCCAGACGTACTATCGATGGCGCAGCAAATACGGAGGTCTGATGCCGTCGGAGATGAAGCGCCTGAAGGTGCTGGAGGAGGAAAATGTCCGGCTGAAGCGGCTGGTGGCGAACCTCAGCCTGGACAAGGAGATGCTGCAGGACGTCATCCGCCGAAAAATGTAGGGCCTGGTCGAGCCCGGGAGATCGTCGGCTATTTGCAGGCGAGCTACCAGGTCAGCGAACGGCGAGCCTGCGGCGCGTTTCCGATCAATCGATCGACCCAGCGCTATCAGTCCCGCCGCCTCGATCAGGCCGGCCTCAAGATGCGGATCAAGGAGTTGGCTGCGACCCGTGTTCGCTACGGGTATCGACGCATCCATGTGCTGCTCCGGCGGGAAGGCTGGGAGATCAACCACAAGCGCACTCATCGGCTGTATCGCGAACTCGGGCTGCAGCTGCGCAACAAGACGCCCAAGCGCAAGGTGAAGGCGAAGCTGCGCGATGACCGGACGCCGGCGACGGCGCCCAACGAGTGCTGGTCGATGGATTTCCTGTCGGACCAGCTGTTCGACGGGCGCAAGATCCGGGTGCTGTCGATCGTCGACAACTTCACGCGCGTGTCGCCAGCGCTCGATGTACGGACGAGCTATCGTGGCTCTGACGTGGTCGAGACGCTCGACCGCATTGCCGCAGCACACGGTCGCCCCAAGCGCATACGTCTGGATAATGGGCCGGAATTCATCTCGAAGGATCTCGATCTATGGGCCTATCAGCATGATGTAGTGCTGGACTTCAGCCGCCCCGGCAAGCCGACCGACAATGCGTTCGCGGAGGCGTTCAATGGCCGCGTTCGGGCCGAATGCCTCAACGCATACTGGTTCTTGAGCTTGGACGACGCACGGGTAGAATGTGAGGCGTGGCGGCGCGATTACAACGAGCACCGTCCGCATAGCTCCCTCGGCAACCAGACCCCGATGGAGCGCGCTTTTTCGTCAGGGCAGGCATGCCTGCCCTGACGAAAAGAGAGCCGGTTTTCTCATAAAGACCGGACCTAAGACGGGGTGAGGCTCACCATGATCCAGACTGTCATAGTCGATGGACCACTCAGAAGGGGGCAGCTCAGCCATCAGAAGTTGCGCCAGCACCGATTGCCAGGTGGGGAACACGCCTAGAACCGACAGCCGTGGCACGTCCGTGAGCGGCGCGATGTTAATAAGGCCGGCTTCCTGGAGCGCGGCGACGCCTTTGCCGGTGCCAGCCGATTCCGACAAGGGTTATCCGCACCATCATGTGACTTGCCATGGCGACCACATCGGCGTGCCGGTGACGCCCGCCCCCGTGTTCTCGGCGAGCGCAATGCGCGTGTGCCCGCTGTCGTGGGATCAAGGGTCGATCACGCCCGCGACGAGCGACCCGGCTTTACGGCCTCCACAAGCCTGACGAACCCCTAGCACCTGTGCGCGCGCACGGGCTTCCAGGTTTGTCAGGAGACGATCATTCATGTCCCGTGTCATCGCGGCCCTTATGGCCATCGCGTCAGGCGCTTCGATAGCGCAGGCGCAAACGGCCGCGCGGCCATCCCAGGCCGCTACCGATCCGCCCTTCATCCTTGAACGCGCGCTCGCACCGGGCGGCGCTGCATTCCATCCGCTGGTGGTCAGCAATGCCGGCGTGCAGGCCGTGACCGCACGCCGGGTCGTCGTCGCCCTTCGCCCCAGTTTCGAGATGGGAAAGCACAGCAGCGAAATTAGGGCTTGCTCCTCTAGAGACTGTAGGTTGCATGAGCGCAACCTGCGACATGAATCGCGGGAAATCGGATGAGCAAGCACCAAGTTCGACAGAAAAGCTGGAAGAGGAAGAGCCTAGTCGCAGTTCTGCTCCTCGCATTCCCCGTGTCGGGATCACTGGCGCAGACGTCCGCACCGTCATCGGCCGTGCCTTCGGAGCCTCCCTTCACCCTTGAGCGCGCTCTGGCGCTTGGCGGCGCCGTTTCTCCTTCGATTGCGGCCGGAACTGCAGGCGTACAGGCCGCGACGGCTGGTCGCCGCGTGGCGGCGCTTCGCCCCAACCCCGAGATCGTCGTCGAAACCGAGAACGTCGCCGGCAGCGGCGAATATCGCGGACTCCGCAGCGCGGAAACTACCGCGGGCTTGGCGCTTCCGATCGAGCTTGGCGGCAAGCGATCGGCGCGAGTCGCGGTCGCGGACGCGCAGATCGACCGGGCGCGGATCGGCGCGGCCATCGCGATCGCCGACCTCACACTCTCAATCACGCAGAGCTACATCGAGGCTGCGGCGGCCGAGCGGCGGTTGATTGTCGCACGCGAGCAAGCCGGCCTTGCGGCTGAGGGCGCGCGGGCGGCACGGGTGCGTGTGACAGCAGGCGCGGCGTCGCCGATCGAGCAACAGCGCGCCGAGGTGCTTCGCATCAACGCGGAGACCGCGGTGGAACGGGCCGCGCGCACTGCCGAGGTGGCGCGCGCGAACCTGGCGAGGCTGATCGGCCAGCCCGTGACCGGGCCGCTGGATACGGCTTGGTTCGAGCGGATCGGCGGCTACGGACCCACCCAGCTTATCTCGGCCGAGGGCACGCTGGCGCTGGCAGCGGCCAATGCTGACGCGCGCACCGCGAGCGCCCAGGTCCGGCTCGCGCGGGCGCAGCGCATCCCCGACGTGACGGTGAGCGCGAGCGCGCGCCGACTTGAGGCAACGAACGATGTGGCGGCGGTATTCGGCGTGTCGGTCCCCTTTCCGGTGTTCAACAATGGTCGCGCGGCCATTGCCCAGGCCCAGGCACAGGCAACCCAGGCGGAGGCGCTACGCCGGGTGGCGTTGCTAGAGGCCGATCGGTCGATCGCGAGCGCGCAGGCCGAGCTTGCCAATGCCGCGACGACCGCGCGCACGGCGGGAGGACCGGCGCTGACCGCAGCCGCGGAGGCCGCCCGCATCGCACGCCTCGGCTACGCGGCGGGCAAGTTCAGCCAACTCGATCTTTTGGAGGCCGAGCGGACGCTTCGCGAAACGCGCGCCGCAGCGATCGACGCCCTTGCCACATACCGCGACGCGGAGGCCCGCCTGGCGCGGCTCACCGCGCCAGCCACCCTATCGGCCGAGCAGACGCCCTCGAGTGCGCGCCCCGCCATCCCCGGAGATATTCGATGATCTTATCTGACAAGCGTTTGTTGGGCGGCGTGGCAGCGGCGGTGCTCGTTGCGGCGGCGGGCGGGTTCACCGTCGCACGATGGACGGCCGACACCCCGGCCGCGCCCGCGCCCGAGGGTGGCAAGTCCGAGGCGGCCGAAGCGGAGGCGGCGCCGAGCGATACGCTCCCGATGAGCGCCGAGATGATGAAGAGAACGGGCGTCACCACCGAAACCGTCAATCCAGGCGGGTTGGCGGCCGAGATCGTGGCCCAGGCGACGGTCGCACCGTCGCCCACGGGCGAGGCGATCGTGACGGCGCGCGCGGGGGGCGCGGTGACGCGGGTATTCAAACGATTGGGCGATCCTGTCAGACGCGGCGAGGCGCTGGCGATCGTCGAAAGCCGCGACGCCGCCCAGATCGCGGCCGACCGGACAGCGGCCGCGGCGAAAGCGACTCTTGCCCAACGCAACCTTGCGCGCGAACGCTATCTTTACGGCCAAAAGGTCTCGCCGCGTGTTGACCTCGAAACGGCGCAGGCGGAAGCCGCATCAGCGGCGGCCGAGGCGCGGCGTGCGAGCGTCGCGGCAGGAGCGGCCAATGTCACCAGCGACGGGCGCGGCGTCGTCGTCGCCTCTCCAATCGCGGGACGCGTGACATCGGAAAATGTCAGCCTGGGCGCGTTCGTGCAACCGGAGACCGAGTTGTTCCGCGTCGCCGATTCCAGTCAGATACAGATCGAGGCGGCGGTTGGACCTGCGGACGCGCAGCGGCTCGCGCCTGGTGACAGGGCGATCATCGACCTGCCAGACGGATCCACGACCAGCGCCCGTGTTCGCGCCGTGACGCCGACCTTGAGCGGCGAAACTCGCGCTGCGACCGCGGTGCTCGACGTGATCGGCGGTCGGCTTCAGCCGGGCTTGGCCGTGCGCGTGCGGCTGTTTCCGAGCCGCAGCGGTGCATCGACCGCGATCGTGGTGCCCGAGGAGGCGGTGCAATCGCTCAATGCTCGCGACGTGGTGTTCGTCCGCACGCCCAAGGGGTTCAAAGCCGTCCCCGTCACCACCGGGCAGCGCAGCGCCGGCCGCATCGAGATCGTGTCCGGTCTCGCATCGGGTCAGACCATCGCCACCAAGAACGCATTCCTGCTCAAGGCCGAACTCGGCAAGGGCGCGGGCGAGGAAGAATAACAGATGATCGTCAATCTCATTGCGCTGGCTGTCCGCGCGCGTTGGGCGGTTCTGTTCATAATTTTGGGGATCGCCGGCATCGGTGTTTGGCAGCTCACCAAGCTGCCGATCGACGCCGTGCCCGACATCACCAACAACCAGGTGCAGATCAACACGGTCGATCGGCGTCTTTCGCCGGTCGAAATGGAAAAGCTCGTCACTTATCCGATCGAGACCGCGCTTGCCGGCATCCCCGGCCTAGAGACGACCCGATCGATTTCGCGCAACGGTTTCAGCCAGGTCAGTGCGATCTTCTCCGAAGGCACTGACCTCTATTTCGCGCGGCAGCAGGTAGGCGAGCGGCTGACCCAGGCGCGCGACACGCTTCCCGATGGTGTCCAGCCGCAGATCGGCCCCGTGACCACCGGGCTCGGCGAAATCGTGATGTATACGGTCCGCTTCGCCAATCCGGGAGGAAAAGGAGCCAGGAGCGCGAACGGCCAGCCCGGCTGGCAGTCTGACGGGAGCTATCTGACGCCGGAAGGCGAGCGGCTGACCAACGAGGTTGAACAAGCCGGATACCTGCGCACCGTGCAGGACTGGATCGTCCGGCCGCAGCTACGTTCTGTTCCCGGCGTGGCCGGCGTCGACTCGATCGGCGGATATGCCAAGACGTTCGTGGTCGAACCCGATCCGGTGAAGCTCTCCACCTACGGCATCTCCTACAGCGAGCTTGGTGAGGCTCTGGAGAACGCCAATCTGGCGGTAGGCGCTAACTACTATAATCGCGGCGGTGAAGGCTATCTCGTGCGCCTCGACGCGCGGGTGCGCTCGGTGGACGAGATCAAGAACGCCGTCGCTGCCACCCGAGGCGGCGTGCCGATCACGGTGGGACAGATCGCCAACGTTGAGAGCGGGGGCGATCTTCGCACCGGCGGGGGCAGCGTGAACGGCAAGGAAGCCGTGATCGGCACCGTTTTGATGTTGATCGGCCAAAACAGTCGGATCGTCGCGCAGGACGTGGCCGCGAAGCTGGATCAGATCGGGAAAACATTGCCGCCGGGCGTCGAAGTCGAGATCGTGCTCGATCGCGCCAAGCTCGTCAGTGCCACGGTCGCGACGGTCGAACGTAACCTGACCGAGGGCGCGATCCTTGTTGCCGCGGCGCTATTTCTGTTGCTCGGCAATTGGCGCGCGGCGCTGATCGCGGTGCTCGTGATCCCGTTCTCGTTCCTGATGATGGCGATGGGGATGAACGCCTTTCGCGTCCCCGGAAACCTGATGAGCCTGGGCGCGCTCGACTTCGGCCTGATCGTCGATGGCGCGGTCATCATCATCGAAAACTGCCTGGCGAGGCTCGCGCACCGGCAGGAGCATGAGGGGCGGCTCCTCACCCTTCGCGAGCGGCTTGAGGAGACCATGCGGGCCTCCCAGGAGATGATTAAGCCCACCGTGTTCGGGCAGGCAATCATCCTGCTCGCGTTCGCGCCGCTGCTCATGTTCACCGGCGTTGAGGGCAAGACCTTCTCGCCGATGGCGATCACGATCATGCTCGCGCTTGTCGCCGCGTTCATCCTCGCGCTGACCTTCGTGCCCGCGATGGTCGCGCTGCTGATCCGGGGCCGCGTCGCCGAGAAGGAAGTGTGGCTGATCGCCAAGACCAAGGCACGCTATCTACCGCTCCTCGACAAGGCAATTGCGCGCCCGTGGCCGTTCATCCTTGGCGGCCTGGCATTCTTTCTGGCGGCGATCCCCGCGTTCGGGCTTCTGGGAAGCGAGTTCATCCCCCAGCTCGACGAGAAGAACATCGCGCTCGCGTCCACACGCGTGCCATCCGTCAGCCTGGAACAGTCGTTGGTGATGCAGCGCGAGGTTGAAGCGGCCGTCACCAAGCTGCCCGAGGTCGAATTGATGTTCTCGAAAACCGGCACGGCCGAGGTCGCGACCGACCCCATGCCGCAGAATATGTCGGACGGGTATGTAATTCTTAAGCCGCAGGATCAGTGGCCGGCAGGCGTCCATACCAAAGCGGACGTGATCGAGCGGATTGAGAAAGCGTCTCGGGGTCAGCTCGGTCAGCTCTACGAGATGAGCCAGCCGATCCAGCTCCGCTTCAACGAGCTGATCGCCGGCGTGCGCGGAGACGTCGCGATCAAGCTCTACGGCGACGATCTCGACAAGATGGCGCAGACCGCTGGCGAGATGGTCCGCATTCTACAGTCGATCCCCGGAGCGGGCAGCGTCAAGGCCGACCAGGTTGGCGGTGCGCCCACGCTCGACGTCAAGCTCGATCGCGCCGCCATCGCGCGCTACGGCCTGACGGTTAGGGAAGTCGCCGATACCGTCTCCGCGGCGTTGGGCGGTCGCGAATCCGGGTTGCTCTACGAGGGCGACCGGCGGTTCGACATCACCGTGCGGGTGCCCGAGGCTACACGAATCAACCTCGATGAAATTCAGGCGCTACCGGTGTTGCTGCCCAGCGAAGCCGGCCAAGCGCGCCAGCAGGTGCCGCTTGCCCAGGTGGCGCAGATACGCGTCACCGAGGGGCTGAATGAGATCAGGCGCGAGAACGGCAAACGTCGCCTCGCCATCCAGGTCAACCTCTTAGGTCGCGATGCCGGGTCGTTCGTCACAGAGGCACAAGCCAAGATCGCGCGGGTGAAGCTGCCTGCCGGTTATTATCTTGAATGGGGCGGACAGTTCCAGAGCCTCCAGGATGCGAGCCGCAGGCTCGCGGTCGTGGTGCCCTTGTGCTTCCTTGCCATCTTCGGGTTGCTTTACATGGCGTTGGGCGGGTTCGCGCGCGCCGGGGCGGTATTCTTGGCCGTGCCCTTAGGGCTGGCGGGCGGTGTGTTCACGCTCGCGCTGACCGGCATCGCCTTTTCGGTGTCGGCCGCGGTCGGGTTCATCTGCCTTGCCGGCGTTGCCGTGCTGAACGGACTGGTCGTGATGACCGCGATCCGGGAGCGTATCGAGAACGGCGCGCCGATCGCCGAGGCGATCCGCAACGGCATGGCGGACAAGATGCGCGCGGTTGTCATGACCGGGTTCGTGCCGGCGATCGGCTTCGTGCCGATGGCACTCGCGCACGGCACCGGCGCCGAGGTGCAAAAGCCTTTGGCGACGACGGTGATCGGCGGCCTAATCGCCGCCACCATCCTGACGCTGCTCGTCCTTCCCGCCATTGCGCGGGTGGTGCTCGGCTGGGGCGAGCGGGCGAGCAAGCGCGGTGATCCCGCACGGCATGATCCCGAACCGCACGACGGCGGGGGAGCGCACCAGCTCCCTGGACCGGGCACGATATGAAAATGGAGCCAAGCATGAACCAGCAAGCCAGACTGCTCCGCATCTACACCGACGAGGCCGCCTATGTCGGAGATCGCAAGGTCTATGAGGTTGTCGCCTCTCGGGCGCGAGACGCCGGGCTTGCCGGAGTGACGGTCCTGGAGGCGCTCATCGGATTCGGCCGATCGGCGCACGTCCACCGTCGCCATGTGCTCGAAAGCGACCGCGCCGTGGTCGTCGAGATCGTCGACGAAGACCCTAGGCTGCGTTCGTTTGCGACCCAGCTCGCCGACGTTCCGGAGATCGGACTGATTACCTTGGAGGCGGTCGAGATCATTACCCCGACGGCCGACGCTGACCACAACGGAGGGGCGAAACGATGATGAGGCAAGTCGATCTCTTCCCTTCGGAGGCGCATCCAGCATCGTTGCGCCGCTTCGTCATGCTGGTCGCGCTAACCGCGCTTGCCATGATCCCAGCCATTATTCTGAGGATCGAGGGGTGGCGGCCAAACCCTCTGCTCGACGCCATGCTGTTCGGCGCTGCCATCCTGGCAGCCGGCTTCTACCTGTCATGGGGAGCGGAAGCCGCGGAGTCGCGCATCTCCGCGGGCCTGATCGTCGCCATCGTGGCGCTGATCACCGTGCTCCCGGAATATGCCGTGGACTTCTACTACGCCTACTCGGCTGGGGCTAATCCAGGGTCCAATTACGTCCACTATGCGGCAGCAAATATGACCGGTGCGAACCGGCTGCTGGTCGGCATCGCCTGGCCGCTTCTGGTGCTGCTTCATTGGCGCAAGACAGGCGAACGCGCAATTTCGCTTTCTAGCGCCAACCGGGTCGAGATCCTCTTCCTCCTCGTGCCCAGCCTTTATGCGTTCAGCGTCCTCTTGAAGGACGCAATCAGCATCGTCGATACGGTCCTGCTCATTGCTTTGTTCGGCCTGTATATGTGGCGAGCGAGCGACAAGGGTGAAGGCGCGGGCAGCGACGACGACGATGATGACGAGCCCGGTCCTGCGGCTGCGCTCACCCTGCTCTCTCCGACGCGCCAATGGCTTGTCATGGGCGGACTGACCTTGGTGGCAGCCGCGGTAATCCTCGCGTCGGCGGAGCCGTTCGCCGAAGCGATGGTCGACTCCGGCCGTCAGCTCGGGTTCGACGAGTTCCTGCTGATCCAATGGCTCGCGCCGCTCGCCAGCGAAGCCCCCGCGGTCACAGTCGCCATTCTCTTCGTGTTGGCGAGGCGGTCCGAACAGGGCTTAGCGACGATGATTTCCGACAAGATCAACCAGTGGACCTTGCTGGTCGGCATGTTGCCCCTCGCCGTCAGTCTAGGTGCGGGCCAGCTTTCGAGTTTACCACTCGACGCGCGCCAGCATGAGGAGTTCTTCCTGACCGCGGCGCAGTCGCTGTTCGGCATCGCCCTCCTACTTCGCCTCGGGCTGAGCTTGCTTGGGGCGGCAGCGCTTGCCGGGCTATTCATCGTTCAGGTCGTGCTCGCTGTAGCCTGGCAGGGTGATGAGGCACGCACTGTCGCCAGCTTGACCGCACTCGGCTGGTTTTACATCGTGCTCGCCGGCGGGCTCTTTGCTTTGAACGCCAAGTATCTGGCGGGACTCGTGGGTGCCATTCGACCTCAAAGGCATCGGGGAGAAAATGCATGATGTTTCGGCAATGACGATGGAACCGTTGGCAGGATGAAACAGCGGCACCCCGTCGTCCTCGATCGCGATTACGTGCCGCGCTGGGCCGCCCCGAGCTGACCGGTCTATACGATCATGCGATAGCGTTGCTGACGCGCGAGCGCCGATGGCGAACCGCGCTGCTGCAATTGGCGGCCCCCAGCCCGAGCGAAACGATTCTAGATGTAGGATGCGGGACGGGCAGCTTCGCAATCATGGTGAAGCGGCAATGCCCGGCCGCGCGCGTTATCGGGGTGGACCCCGACCCGTCCGTGTTGAAGATCGCCCACGCGAAGGCAGCCAAAACGCGCGCCGCGATCGAATGGACCGAGGCGATGGGTGACGAGCTGGCGAGGACCGGGATCGAGCCGGTCGATAAGGTCGTGTCGAGATTGATATTCCATCAATGCCCGCTTGTCATAAAACGGGCGATCCTTGACGCGATATTTGACGTTCTGCGGCCAAGCGGCGCGCGTTTCGTTGCCGACTATGGCGAGCAGCGCAGCCGGACGATGCGGGCTCTGTTTCGGCAGATTCAGCGCCTCGACGGGTTCGCGAACACCCAGCCGAACGCTGATGGCGTGCTACCCCGCATGTTCGCCGCGGCGGGGTTCGATCGCGTGATCGAGCGCCAGTCGATATCAACGCCGACCGGCTCCATTTCTATCTACTCGGCACACAAGCCTTAGCTCGGTATCAGCCGAAAAGGCGGGGGCGGACGGTTGCCTCCATCAAGGGCGCCTGTCGCGAGAACTCTCTGTCATCACGGCCCTCCGTCCGTAGCTGCCGGGCGTTCAGCGCCATTCCGGCGAAACGCTTCTGCCGTCGATCCTCTTGCGGGTAAGTATGGCCCGAGCAGCAGTAGCCCGACCCCGAGCGAAATCCACACGTCGGCGAGGTTGAAAACGAAGGGGTGCCAGCTCCCGAAGTGCAGCCCGAGGAAGTCGGTTACAGACCAGCGTGCGGCGCGGTCGATCAGATTGCCCACGGCGCCGGCCGCGGCGACCGCTAAGGCCGTGCGCTGCCAGCCCTGCGAGCGGTAGGCCCACGCGACAAGGCCGAGGGTCAGGATTGCCGTGAGCCCGATCAGGAGGGCGCGCCCGACGTCGCCATCAGAGGCGAGCAGGCTGAACGACACGCCCTCGTTAAAGGTCAGGCGCAGCGAGACGAAGGGCAGGAAATCGCCCGCCGGCCCATAGGGTTCGAGCGCAGCCCGCGCCCATGCCTTGGTCGCCAGGTCTAGCGCGGCCCCCGTGGCGATCAGCAGCGTGGCCGTGCCCGCTTTCATGTCCGCTGCGTACCCGCGAGGTCCTGGCGCCCGTCGCGGATGCGCGACATGCCGGCCAGTGTGCGCGAGCGAAGCGGGGGCAAATGCGAGCCTCGCCTAGTGAGCCGTCGCCGGGCCGGAACCCGAGCGAGATCGGTTGCGCCGATTCCAGGCAAACCCCACTGCGATGGCGACCGCCATCAGGAGTTGCGCCAGCACCGATTGCCAGGTGGGGAATAACCCTAGCATCGACAGCCGCGGCACGTCCGCGAGCGGTGCGATGTTGATAAGGCCGGCCTCCTGGAGAGCGGCGACGCCCTTGCCCGCAAGCACGACGGTCAGAACGGCCATGAGCCAGGAGCTATAGCGGAAGAACTGCGCGATCGGCAGCTTGCGGCTGTAGCGGAGCATTGCCCAGGCGATCACACCAAGCAGTCCAATGGCCGATCCGGCGCCGGCGAGCAGCATCCCGTTGTCACCTTGCGCGGAGAGAGCGGCGTAGAACAGGATCGTCTCGAAAACCTCGCGATAGACGACCACGAAGGCGAGTCCGAACAGGAACCAGCCCGACCCGCCCGAGAGCGCCCGCGACATCTTCTCGCGAATATAGCGCTGCCACTGATCGGCTTGCGCCTTACCGTGCATCCAAATCCCGACCGAGAGCAGCACGAACGCGGCGAACAGCGAGCCGAACCCTTCGGTCAGCTCCCGGCTCGCGCCGCTGATCCCGATTGCATAGGTGGCGACCGCCCAGGTGATTCCGCCCGCGATGATCGCGCTGACCCAGCCGCCATGAACGTAGCGCAGCGCCTCGCCGCGGTCGGCTTTACGCAGGAATGCGATCATGGCGACGACGATGAGCAGGGCTTCGAGCCCTTCACGCAGCAGGATCGTGAACGCGCCCAGGAACGTGGACGCCTCGGTGGCGGCATCGGGCGCGAGCGCCGCTTCTGCATCATCGAAAAAGCCGCCCAGCACCGTGACCTTCTCCGCGAGATCATCGGGCGATGCGCCCCGGTCGATCGCGGCGCGGAACTCCCCCATGGCGCCCTCGATTCGGCCCATCAGCGTCGCGTCGCGCGCGGTGAGCGTTGGTTCGATCGGCTCGAACCCATCGAGATAGGCTGACAGCGCCAGCTCTTTTGCCATCCGCGCATCGCCACGCCGGGCAGCGGCCACGCTTTCGGCGAGTTTGGCGCGGGCGACCGCGAGCGAGCCGGGAGCCTGTTGCATCACCTGTTCAGGGTGGCGACGCAGGAACGCGAGCACGGCGTCAGCCTTGGCGTCGCCGATCGCCGCGCCGAGCGCGGCCGGGGTGAGTGCGACCAGGGTTTTCAGGTCCGGGATGCGACGGCGAAGGGTCGGATCGGATTTCCACAGCCGCTCGCCTTCGCGCGCCTGCGCGTCCGTGAAGGCGAAGCTCCCGGCTCGGAATGCTACCGCCCAGCGCTGATCGTTCGGCAGATCGGCGAAGCTCTGCATCGCCGTCCCGTCGATGCCCTGCGTCACCACCTGATAGAGCGCGAAGACGCTGCGCTGGCGCGCACGTTCGGCATCGGTAAAGGCGATCGGGGGTGTCGCGAGCTTGGCGGCGTCGGGGCCACGGCCGTTGCCCGTCATGCCGTGACAGGACGCGCAGGATTGTTGGAACAGGGCATGGCCGGAGACGAGGTTCGGAGCCTTATCGGGCGCGAGCGGCACCGGGTAGGCGCGCAGCAGATCGGCCGCGAGCCCGTGCGCCAGTGTTGCCACCTGTTCAGTCGATCCCTTTTCCGCGATTACCGCTTGGAGGTTGGCGGCCCGCTGAATGAGGGCTTGGCGCTCCGGCTTCGCCGGCAGGCCTTGAAGCCGTGTCGAGACCGACGCGGCAAACTCATTCATTTCGGCGTATTCCGACGCGCTCTTGATCCGACCGTTCGCGACCGCGCCTCCATAATCGACGGCCATATAGTCGAGCAGCCGCCATGCGGTTTGCACGTCGCCGGGTTCGGCGAATGCCGCAGCAGGGATCAGCAGCGCAGCGAGCGCGGCGAGCAGCCGCAGCGAGAGCATTGCCCGGATCAAGGTGAGCAGACGCACTACCGCTCTCCCAGTTCGCGCCGAGCGCCAGTGACGATTTCATAAGCGGAGTGGAGGAACAGGAGGGCGATGAGGCCGGCGACGGCGAGGTCCGGCCAGGCGCTTCCTGTCCACGCCACCAGACCGGCCGCGGCGATCACCGCGACATTGGCGAGCGCGTCGTTGCGGCTGAACAGCCAGATCGCGCGAACATTGGCGTCCCCTTCCCGGAAACGCGCAAGCACCAAGGCGGACACGACATTGATCGCGAGCGCGACAACGCCGATTGTGCCCATCAGTTCGGCATCCGGCGCGGTTGCGTTCAGGGCGCGCCAAATCGCGAAACCGATTACGCCCACGCCAAGCGCACCGAGAAACAACCCCTGCGTCAGCGCGACCTTTGCCCTCGCCCGTGCGGACCAGGCAAGCGCGAGAAGACCGATAAGGCTGATCGACCCGTCCCCGAGAAAATCGAGGGAATCCGCTTTCAGCGCTTGGCTATCGGCGATGAACCCGCCGAACAGCTCGGCGACTCCGAAGCCGAGGTTGAGCACCACGACGGTCAGCAGCGCACGGCGATAGGCCGGATCGGTTTGCGCGCGCGCGGGCGTCCCGTGGCACCCGCAGCTTTCGGTAGAAGCATTCATGCGGCCTTCCTTACCACCTCCAGTCGCTGTAGAAGCAAGCGAAATGTGCGACACGTTCGCATTAGCAAGGATGGCATGATGAAGCCGGTGATGATTGGGCAGCTCGCCAGCGAGACGTCGACAAAAGTGACGACGATCCGGTTTTATGAGTCGATCGGGTTGCTGCGCTCCGCCCCGCGCACGGCGTCGGGCCGTAGAACCTATGATGCCAGCGACATCGAGCGTTTGCACTTCATCCGCAACGGTCGCCGGCTCGGCTTTTCGGTCGACGAAATACGATCGTTGATGGGGCTGGCGCAGAACCCGGACCAGGATTGTGGTGCCGCCTCAGCTATCGCTGCTCAGCACCTCAAGGATGTTGAGGAGAGGCTGGCGCAACTCGCGGTGTTGCGGGATGAGTTGGCAATGCTCAGCCAGAGCTGCACCAAGGCGCGCATGGCCGATTGTCGGATCATGAAGGCGATCGGCAAAGGCCACCCTCAAGCCGATCAGTAATAGTCGGCTAGCCTGAGGTCGCGCACATCACCCGAGGCCATCGTCAGCTTTACGAGGGTGCCAGCAGGCCGGGAGCGCACTTGCCAGAGCTCCCCACGCGTATAGTTCGCATCGATCGAATGGCCGTTCACCGCCACGATCCGGTCGCCGACCGCCCAGCCAGCCTTTTCCGCGGGACTGTTCGCCGCCACATGAACGACGGTGAGCGCCGTTGGTGAGGCTGCGAGGCCAAGGCCGCTACGGTCCTTCAGCATCGGCAGGCGACGACGAGGACCGAGTGGCCGGAGCCACACGAATCCGGCGGTCACGTCGAACACCACGTCGAATTGAGCGATCAGCGGTAGGCCGACATTGCCAACCGTGCTGGTGGAGAGCCAAGCTCTCATCCCGAGTGTGGGGACGTTCGAGACGCCAAGCCCTTCAATGTTGATGTTCTGGGTTGTGAAAGCATCGTTGACTCGCACGCCATCGACGCCGCCGATCGCCGCGGTCGAGACGAGCTTCCCGTTCAACAGCCCTTGATCGCGGGCATAGGCCGACGAGAGCATCAGCGCGGCCGAGCTGCCAAGATCGATCATCAAGGGCACGGGAGACAGGCCCTCGACGGAGGCCCGGATGAACAGCTCCTGCTTGGCACCGCGTCCGAGCGCGACAGCGCGCCAGTCGGGGCCGGCGAGAAACGTGCCTGACTTGACGACCGCCATACGCCTGTTCGCGAAATCGAGCGCGATGCAGCTGCCCGTGAACATATCGGCACCGAGGAGAACGTCGATCGGTCGTCCGAAGGCCGCCGACACTGAACTCAGATCACCAACAACGGCAAAGGGTAAGCGACGGGTTTCGCGGGCGAGCTGTACGTCGATGTCGCGGACCAGCAGCACCGGGGCCTTGGCGCTCAGCCCGCTAATCATGCGCCGCTCACCATTGTTCAAGCCGAGCTTCGCCGCGAGCGCCGTGCTCATGATCGACGCGCCGCTGCCACTGTCGAGCACCGCCCGCGCCGGCACTCCGCGCACTTGTGCCGAAACAAGGAGGGTATCACCCGTGCCGACTTCCAGCGGCTCCCATTCGAGGTGAGCCGCGCCGAAGTTCCACGAGGCCGCAGACCGGGAAGTCTGTCGCGCGAGCGTTGGAGAACCGAGCACCAAGCCGGTTCCACAGGCCACCAGCCGCGCCACTAATGAGCGTCGAGACATACCGATTGCTTCAACACGGGCCGTCAAAAAGCCACCTCCAGCCCCCCGTCCGCAGGAGAGCAAATTGCGGTTACATGCTCTAGCAACTGGAGGAGCAAGGGTTTTTGAAGCGCCCGAAATGCTATCCTGTTCAAATGCCCTCTCGAAAATGAGCAGTTGAGGCAGGTCAGGAACCGGTCGAATAAGACCGAAGTAGGCAATTTCGCTTGCGCGACCTTGGCGAGCAGGACCCCAGTTCACGAAGAAACGTGAAGCTATCGCCTCACCCGCAGCAGCCCGCCACAGTCCCGTTTGCTTTCGCTTCCTGGATCGGAGGGCATGGGACATCGCCAAATGAGCAGAACACGCAGCAGTCGCCAGCCAGGGGCCGCAGCACCACCGCGCAATGCCGGCAATCATAGAAGAATTGGCAGGCGTTGGTGGGCATCCTTTCGGTGGCCACCCCGCCGCATTTGGGACAGGTCAGGGTTGAGGTGAGCTGCATCAGGAAAGCGCGTTCATCAGCGGCGCTTCTAGGAGGTCCCAGGCGAACGCGATAAGCGTCAGAACCGTTCCAATCGCGAGCAGGATAGGTGTCGCGCGCGAGGGCAGCGGCATTGTGCAGGACCGGTCCCCAGCACAGGACCTCCGCCGCTGCGCGTAGGCCCACCACCCAGCAGCCAAGCCGATGAGGGAGGTCGCCGTTAGCGGCCACCGTAGTGGTATCAGCGCGGCGAAGTTGCTGGACAGGCCCGCCCCCAGGCCGAGCGCCGCGAGTGCGAGGGGCAGGACGCAGCATGACGCCGCAGCTAGAACAGCGGCTAAGCTCGCAAGCGCGCCGAGGGCGGATAGCCCCGTGTCGGCGCGACGTCGTGACGTTGGTGCGCCTAGGGGTTCACGCGGGATGGTCTCTTGGTTCATCTATCGCCTCTAGCGGGTTAGCCCGTTATGCATCCTGTAGTGACTACAGGAGCAAGCAATATATGCGCGTTGAGGAAAGCATCACGATCGGCGAGCTGTCTCGCCGGACTGGCGTGAATATCGAGACGATCCGGTACTTCGAGCGCGTTGGTGTTCTCGCAACGCCACCCCGCACAAGCGGCGGGCGGCGGGTATATGGGACCGGTCACGTCCGCGCACTTGGGTTCGTCCGTCGCGCGCGCGAACTCGGCTTCTCCCCGGCCGAGGTGCGCGCGATCCTGTCTCTTGGCGGTTCTGCGCAGGCGTCATGCAGTGAGGTCCGCGAGATCGCGGCTCACCATCTAGAGCGTGTGCGCGCTAAGATGGAGGATCTGGCGCAACTAGAAAGCCTGCTGGCTGCGACCATCGACCGTTGCGAAGGCGACGGGGCGGCGAGGTGCGCCGTGATCGACTTGCTGAACCAACATTCGACTGCGTAGATGTCGCATCGCACCCCGTACTCGCGCAAACGGTCGATAACGGAGCCGATCACCATCACCACGGCACGCGGCCCTAGCCACCTATGTGGACGTTGCGCATCACGAAGCCGCTTTTCGGAAGCGCTGGCAGCCTGGCGAAATCGATGCTCAGGTCTTGGTCCGGTACGTCATAGCGCATCGCGTTGACGAGGAGGTGTGCCGCCACCTTCATGATCGCGAGGACGATCCATTCGCCGGGACAGCGATGGCCGAGATAGTGATCGCCGCCGCCCTGCGGAATGAAGTTGAAGGAGTCTTCGTCCCAAGCCCTGAAACGCTCAGGGCGAAACTCCTGGGGGTCGGCCCAGGTCGCTGCGTCGTGATTGCTCCCATAAAGGTCTAGCACCACTTGACGCCCTTCCGGAAAGGCCATCCCCTCCCACTCGAAATCTTGGCTCGCGCGCGCCACCACAGCGGGAAAGAAGGGATAGAATCGGCGGACCTCTTGGACGAAGAGCTCGGCATAGTCCGGCTGCTGAACCAAGGCCGCCCTGATCCCTGAACAGGTTTGCAGCGCGTGGGCGACGAAGGTGATGTACACTGCGATCGCGACGGTCGGGCGAAGGACATTTACCAGTTCGACCGCTGCGACGTGCGGCGAAAGAAGATCGTCGTGCCGGTCGCGATGCCAGGCTATCGCGTAAGCCGCGGTCCCCGAGCCCGAGCCGATGCTCCCGGCCCGAATGCCTTCAATGATCCGCTTCGCCCATGCGTCGACGCGACGACGGGCCAGCCGTGACCAAAGATGCCTTGGGCTCGCCGAGCCGGCGGCGTCGAACAGCGCCCGCAGCTCGCCCGCGCGGTTGCCGGCTTCATCGTCCGGAAGAGGAACTCCCGCCCAAGCGCATACCGCTCGCGTCAGCGGCTCATGCAACTCGTCATAGAAGACGATCTCTCCTTTGCGCGTCCAGCCCGGCACCGCCCTGCGCCACTCGGCCTCGAACAATTGCGCCAGCGCCCGCACGCGCTCTGGTGTCATCAGGCCCATGAACATCTGCTTGCGGTGCCGATGGGTCTCGCCGTCCAGACCCTGAACGCCGCCTTGGCCCAGCAGTGTCTTCTGAATAGCGACCGGCATGGCACCTTCGCGCTCGAAGCGGGTCGTATCGTAGAAGATTTCGGCGGCCTTGGCCCCCTTAAGGCAGTTGGTCTTTTTCAGCAGGAAACGGGATTCAAAAGCGTTTGCGCCTAGGCGCTGGCACTGCCTGGAGATGAACCGATAGGGATCGGCGAGGAGAGAAAGGGTTTCGTCCGGGCCTTTCGTGTGTGGTGTCTTAGGCATGACCGGTCCGGTGATTGTTGGGTCTCCTTTGATTAACTCGGAGGAATATCACGGGTTGCAGGCTCACGACAGGTGACGAACGAGGACGATCAGGGCGGAGCAGGCGCGGCCGAGGCGTTCGAGGCCATGCGCGGCGAGCTGGCGCTGCGCCGTGGAGGGCTTGGCGGCCGAGCGCGGCGATCGACATACCCGACCATACCGAGACGCTTGGCGTGCTCCAGCAGAACGTGAACACGGCAGGCGAGAACGTCGCGCGCATCGGCCAATTCCTGAAAGCGGCCCCGGCGCTGGCGATGACGCCGGAGCAGATGGCGCAGCGCATCGCCGCGGCGGGCAGCGCCGCCCGGCGCGAGGATCAGGCGGCGCTCGCCAAGGCGGGCGAGGACAAGGCCCGCATCATGGCCGATCTTCGCGCCATCGCCGGGTCCGCATGGACACGCGCCGACCAGAAGAATCGGCAGCTATGGTTTGCCCTGGGTGGGGTGGCGGCCGGCATCCTCGCATGGGCGATCGTGCCGGGCCTGGTCGCGCGCGAGATCGCACCGGCGAGCTGGCAATGGCCCGAGCGCATGGCGGCGCGGACGCTCGACTTGCCCCGCTGGGAAGCCGGGCAGCGTATGATCCAGAGCGCCAGTCCCACCGCGTTCCGCGCCATCGTCGGGGCCGACAGGATCGTGACGGCCAACCGCGCGGCGATCGAGGGGTGCGGCAAAGCCGCAGCGCGAAACGCGTGAAACGGTGCGACGCACGATCACGCTCAAGTGGAGTAAAAGTTAGCCGCGCAAGTTATTCAGCCAAGCGTTCGATGATCGGACAATCAGGCCGATCATCGCCATGACAGGCTTGGGCGAGCCCGGTAAGCGAGCGGCGCATGGCGTCCAAGACGCGGACCTTGCGGCCCAGTTCGGCAGCGCGGGCTTCCGCCAGCGTCTTCACTTCCGCGCTCGACCGATCGCGATCCGACCACAGCCCCAGCAGCGTGCGGATTTCCTCGATCGGGAACCCCAGGTCGCGCGCGTTGGCGATAAATCGCAGCCGATGAACGTCAGCGTCGGCGTAGTCCCGGTAGTTCCCGCGCCGTGGCGGCGCGGGCACCAAACCAATCTTTTCATAGTGGCGGATCATGCGTTGGGAGACGCCGCTGGCGTCCGACGCCGCTCCGATGTTCACAGCTTTACCGCGTTGAGCCGCAGTGCGTTCAGGACCACGGTGAAGGACGAGAGCGCCATCGCTGCACCGGCCAGCATCGGCGACAGCAGGATACCGGCAACCGGGTAAAGCACGCCGGCCGCAACCGGCACGCCGATTCCGTTGAACAAGAACGAGAAGAACAGGTTTTGGCGGATATTTCGCATCGTCGCGCGAGCGAGCTTGCGGGCGCGCACGATCGCCGAGAGATCGCCGCGCGTGAGCGTCATGCCGGCGCTTTCGATCGCCACGTCTGTTCCCGTTCCCATCGCCAAGCCGACATCCGCGGCGGCGAGCGCCGGGGCGTCGTTGATCCCATCGCCCGCCATTGCGACCCTTGCGCCGCTCGCTTTCAGCTCGCCGATGATACGCGCCTTGTCTTCCGGCAGCAGATCGGCGCGCACGTCATCAAGACCGCCCACGGCGCGCGCGACAGCATCGGCCGTCCCACGATTGTCGCCGGTGAGCATGACGACCCGCAGGCCCTCCTTGCGAAGCGCGGCAATAGCGTCGCGCGCCGATGCGCGCACCGGATCGGCGACTGCGAGCAGACCGGCGAGCGCCCCGTCGATCGCGACGAGGATGATGCCCGCGCCTTCGCCACGGTGACGATCGGCCGCGGCGTCGACCGGCTTGAGATCAGCGCCGATCCGGCTCATTTGCACCGCATTGCCAATCACGACCGAGCGGCCGCCCACCGTGGCGCTGACACCCAGCCCGGTTTGCGAGGCAAAGTCCGCGACTGTGCCGAGCTGCAATCCTCGTTCTTTGGCGGCAACGACGATTGCGTGCGCGAGCGGATGTTCGGATTGGCCTTCGACGGCCGCGGCAAGCGCGAGCATGTCGTTCTCTCCGACCGCGCTGACCGTCTCGACCGCGATCAGCTTGGGCTTGCCTTCCGTGAGCGTACCCGTCTTGTCGATGACAAGGGTATCGACCTTTTCCAGCCCCTGTAAGGCTTCCGCGTTCTTCACCAGCACGCCGGCCTGAGCGCCGCGTCCCGTGCCGACCATGATCGACATGGGCGTGGCGAGCCCGAGCGCGCACGGGCAGGCGATCACCAGCACTGCGATGGCGTTAAGCAGGGCATGGCCCATGCGCGGCTCAGGGCCGACCAGCGACCAAGTGATGAAGGTCGCAATCGAGATCAGCACGACGAGCGGCACGAACCATCCTGAAACCCGATCGGCGACCGCCTGTATCGGGGCGCGGCTTCGCTGCGCTTCCGCGACCATGCGGACGATACGCGCGAGCATCGTGTCCGAACCAACCGCGCGGGCTTCCATCACCAGGCTGCCCGTCCCGTTGACGGTGCCCCCGGTAACGATCGCCTCGACTTCCTTGAGGACCGGCGCGGGTTCGCCGGTGAGCATGGCTTCGTCGACCGACGAACGACCCTCGACCACGACGCCATCGACCGGGATGGCTTCACCGGGGCGGACCCGCAGCCGGTCACCGGTTGCCACGTCGGCAAGCCCGACTTCTTCTTCAGAACCGTCAGGCTGCAAGCGTCGCGCCGTCTTGGGGGCGAGATCCATGAGAGCGCGGATCGCGCGCCCTGTCGCCGCCCTAGCGCGCAGTTCGAGCACTTGCCCGAGCAGCACCAGTGTCACCACGACGCCGGCCGCCTCGTAATAGACGGGAACCATGCTCCCATGCGTGCGGAAGGTCGCTGGGAAGATGCCCGGCGCGAGCGTCGCGACCACGCTATAGAGGAAGGCGGCACCTACGCCGATCGCGATCAGTGTGAACATATTGAGATGGCGGGTACGAAGCGATGTCCACCCCCGCTCGAAAAACGGCCAGCCCGCCCACAGCACGATCGGCGCGGTGAGTGCGAGCTGGACCCAAGGCGAGGCCGCAGGGCTAACCACATGCAGGCCTAACATTTCCGCGAACATCGAGACGACGAGCAGCGGGATCGTGAGCGCGCCCGCCACCCACAGTCGGCGCGTGAAGTCGACCAGCTCAGGGTTGGGAGTATCGTCGAGCGACGGTTCTTCGGGTTCGAGCGCCATGCCGCAGATTGGGCAAGTTCCCGGCCCTTCCTGGCGAATTTGCGGGTGCATCGGGCACGTCCACATCGCCCCCGGCGTCGCCATCGGCTCCGGTTTCGGCTTATCGCTCAGATAGGCGTCAGGATTGGCGACAAACTTGCTCCGGCACCCTGCGCTACAGAAATGATAGGCATGACCAGCGTGCTCGGCATGGTGTGTCGTTTTTGCGGGATCGACCGTCATGCCGCACACCGCGTCGATCACTGCTGCTGCGGCATCGTTGTCCTTACTGCCCGAGCAGCAGCCGCCCGCTTCGGTGTGATGATGTTCGTGCTCGATCTTTGCGGGAGCGGCCGAGCCGCCCCCGCAACAGGATGAGGGCGTGGAGACCGATTCAGGCGCAGGCTTCGAACAGCCGCAACCCCCGGCTTGGGAATGGGAATGAGGGTCGTTCATGGCAAGACTCCTTCGACCCGAGAGCATGTAGGGTATGACACCGTGTTAGGGTCAAGGCCCTGTCGGCACCGCTGGCGTGTATGTTGAATCTACGCGCGGGAGCGGCGTTGCCCTCATATTGCGGGGGCCAGCTCTACACCCTCGACGCCATAAGGGCCGCAGCTTAGGTCTATTACTAGCTCGCCAAACGCGGGCCGGGGGCAATCGGGGACATATGGCAGCGCAGATCGACAGTCTTTCTACTGGCACCGACCATGACGGCCTGGTGCGCCGCTTAATTGCCCGCTGGCGTGACGATCAGGGCGCGACCTATCGGAGCTGGTTTCTTTGGGACGAGCGGTTGAAGAACTTCCGATCAATCCGGCGCGGCATCACCCAGGTTGTCGGCGAGATCGAGCGCGGCACGTTCGGCGTCGCCTACCGCGGATCGTCGCTCGAAACCGTCGTCCATTCCGTCGCCGAGCAGCGGCAAATCTTCAAGGGCGCGGACCATGCGTTCCTCTGGAAGCCGAAGCTCCGCATCCCCGACATTTACGAGAGCCCCGACAATCAGCGCGCGTTCGGCCGCTTGCTCGACGCCTGTTCCTGTTGCGACACGGCCGAGGAGATCATCAGCCATATCCACGCGATCGACCGTTTGAAGATCAAGGGGCTGGGTCCGGCGGTCGCCAACCTCCTCTACTTCCTTCACCCGACGCTGGTGCCGCCCTTCAACACCGCAATCGTTAAGGGCTACAACGCGCTGACGGGGGCGAATGTGAAGCTCGGGAGCTGGGAGCATTTTCTGGCGATGCGGACCGGCATCCTCGATCTCAACGACCGCTTCCGCGAGCTGCTATCGAATGATTTAGGCGCGATCGGCGGTCTGTTGTTCGACATCGGCTCCGATCGCTATCCGGCTCCGCCCCTCGACGTGAGCGGCGCGACGCTGGCGAGCTGGGGGCAGCGGCTTGAGGCGGCGCGCGAGGAAGCGCGCACGCTCAGCAAGGCCGCTCAGCGCGAGGGCGAGAACGAGCGCACCCATACCGAAATCCAGGCATGGCTTCGCGATCTAGGGTTGGCGCTCGGCTATGACGTATGGATCGCCGCGAACGACCGCAGCCGCGCCTTCGACGGATCACCCTTGGGCGCAGGATGCCTTGAGCGCCTGCCCGACACGATCGCGACGTCGAAGGGCGCTGACTCGATCCGGCTGATCGACGTGCTGTGGCTTGAGAAGGCCGGCGATCATGTCGCCGCGGCGTTCGAGGTGGAGCATTCGACCTCGATCTATTCGGGCATCGTCAGGATGCTCGACCTGGCCTTGAGCGGTGGCGACCTTCACGCGACCGCGGGGCTGTTCCTTGTCGCGCCCGACGCGCGCGAGACGGACGTTCGCGCGCAGTTGCAGCGGCCCGCGTTCAGCCGCGTAGCCGACCTCGACATATCCTACCTGCCCTATGGCGAGCTGGAGAAGAACCGGGAGGCCATCGCGCGGTTCGGATCGGGACTGAAAGCGATCAAGGCCGTTTCCAGCAAGCTCGCCTAGCCCGCTCCGCGCAAGGGATGATCCGGAGAGCCGCGTATCCTCTAGCATGTAGAGGAGTGCTGCCGTGACGATGCCATCCCCGGCCCCCTGGCTCGACGCCGTGCTGATCGGGTGGTTCGTGCTGACCGCCCTTTCGGTCGCTTACGTCGCGTGGGATGCCTTCACCCGCAACCCCGAGCTGCGCGTGATGAAATGGGGGTGGCTGTTGGTCACGCTCTATGGTGGCCCGATCATGGCCGCGGCCTATGTCCTGTCCTGCCAGGAGCCGGCGAACGAGCGGCACGAGGATTTCGTTCGACCGCTCTGGAAGCAGGCGTTCGGCTCGGCCATCCATTGCATGGCGGGCGATGCAACCGGCGTCATCGCCGCAGCCGCGATCACCACGGCGCTCGGCCTGCCGATGTGGCAGGACGTGATCGCGGAATATGTGTTCGGCTTCGCGTTCGGACTGCTGATTTTCCAGGCGCTTTTCATGCGCGACATGGCGGGCGGTTCCTATTGGGGCGCGCTTCGCATGTCGTTCATCCCCGAATGGCTGTCGATGAATGCCGTCATGGCCGGCATGATCCCGACGATGGTGGTGTTGATGAGCCGCGACATGGCCGCGATGCACGCCAGCTCGCTCCGCTTTTGGGGCGTCATGTCGCTGGCGACACTCGTCGGGTTCGCAGTCGCCTATCCGATCAACCTTTGGCTGGTTGGCGTGCGCTTGAAGCACGGCATGGGCACGGTGCGCGCGCTGGGGCATGGCGGACACGAAGTCGGCGCGGACCGGCAATCGGCCACGCCGATGCCGGACATGGGACACGACGCAATGGCAGGGATGAGCGGCATGGCGGCCGGCGCGCGCGTGACCGGACCTCAGATCGCCGCGATGACAGTGTTGACGCTCATCATGCTTGGCGCGGGCATCATCGTTGCGACGCTGTTCGGTCGGTGGGCCATGTAACTTGCCGCGAACGACGGAGATCGCGGCAAGGGGTGATCGCGCGGCGCGCGTATCTAGGAACAGGCGGGGGCTCATACGGAGATAATGCGATGCACCAGATCGACCCCGGCATGAAGGCGTGCATGGACGCCTGCCACGAATGCCATGTGACCTGTCTTCACATGGCGATGAACCATTGCCTCGAAATGGGCGGCCAGCACGCCGCGCCCGAGCATATGAAGATCATGGCCGACTGCGCGCAAATTTGCGCGGTTGCGATCGACTTCATGGCGCGCAAGTCCGCCCACCATCAGCATATCTGCCGCGAGTGTGCCGAGATCTGCCGGGCTTGCGCAGCGAGCTGCGAGGCCCTGGGCGGCATGGAGGATTGCGTGGCAGCGTGCCGGAAGTGCGCCGATTCCTGCGATCGGATGGCGGCATAGCGGGGCTTGCGCGGGCGGTCGCCCGCCCGCGCAGCTATCTGCATATCAACGGCCCATGCTCGCGATCACAGCGAACAGCTCGGCCGTGAACTTGGTCAGGAGCTCGGTCGCTGCGCTCCCGAAAATCACCAAACATACGCCTAGCGCGATCAGCTTAGGCACGAAGCTCAGCGTCTGTTCGCTAATCGACGTCGCCGCCTGGATGATGCTGATTATCAGCCCGACGATCATCATCGGCACGAGCAGCACCACGCAGATCAGGCCGGCCACGGCCAGCATCCTCCCCGTCTCGTCGAGCAGGATCGACTGATCCATCAGGCGCGGCCCCGTGAACGGCCGGGGACCGCGAGGGCTCCCCGGCCGCGCATCACATCGCCGATGCAGGCGGCGCGAGCGTCCCGAGCCAGGCGATCAGCCCGAGAACCGCGATGACACAGGCGGTTTCGATCGCCAGACTTGTCCGCAGCGCGCCGAGGGCGCCCTTGTGATCGTCCGCTGCGATCGACCGCTCGAATGCCGGCGTGAGCCGGAAGCGGTTGAGCGAGGCGAGCCCTAGCATGGCGACGAACAGCGCCAGCTTTGCGATCAGGAGCTGACCATAGAGCGTCGCAGGAAGCGTGGCGAGGTTGCCGATCCCGACCAGCATCCAGCCGTTGACCAGGCCGGTGACGAGGATCGTGCCGACCACAACCGTCCCGATCGCGCCGAACCCGTGCAGCGCGCGGTGCGTCAGCCCCAGATGCGCCGCGTCTACGCGCGCCGCGGGTCGGGAGACGAGCAGGAGCAGCCCCAGTAGTGCGCCAACCCAAGCGCCCGAGGCGATCAGATGGAGAATGTCGACGATGAGGTGGACCCAGCCCATCACGGCTTCGTCCATCGCGCCGTGTCCGGTCCACGCCAGCGTTGCGAGTGCCACGGCCGAGCAGAGCGCGACGATGCTCAGCCAGATGCCGCGCCCGCCCGCGACCAGCGCTGCCAGCGCCGCGAGGGCCACCATGACCATTCGCAGCTTCCATGCTGCTCCGATCGCAGAGCCGGTGAGCAGCGCGCCGACTGCTTCACGGTCGATCGGCCAGGCCGGCGTTCCGGCCATTGAGGAGGCCATCAGCACGACCCAGGCGCCTGAAAACAACAGGCTCAGGCCAGCGCTGGCGATGAACCAGGGACGCAGCGCGAGCGCGTCGCCGCGCTCGCGCGCCCGCAGCCCATAAAGGCTGAATGCGGCAAGGCCGAACAGCGCAGCCAGCGTCACGTAGAGCGCGAAGCGGACGCCGATAAGCGACCAGTCCCCCATCGCCTCACTTCACCGCGAAGACGTAGGTTCCTGCGACCTTGTGGGTGTCGGTCGAGACGACATTCCACGCGACGCTATACCGACCCGATGGGAGCGGCGATTTCGGGGTGATGACGAGGGTCCGGCCATCGGACGAGAGCGCGGAGGCGCTGGCCATCTTCATGGCTGCCATGCCGGGCATCGCTGCCATCGTGAGATCGGCCTTGGAGAAGGCTGGCATCAGCTTCTCGCTGAAATGAAGTTCGATACGAGCGGGCTTCGCGACCGTCGCATTGGCGGCCGGCGATGCCGACACCAGCTTAGGATGGGCGTTCGCCGTTCCGGCGAACATGACGAGAGCGGCAGCAGCAGTCAGAACGGATAGGCGGCGCATAGGGGGCCTTTCGACAGGAGGGTTCCTGTCCTTCATTACGCGCCCCGATCGACCACCCCTCACGGATGGATTTGAGGGATGGGCGCGTCGCTTGCGTAATCCATGCTAGAGGGGTGGAGTGAACGACATGGACCTCGACGCAGTATTGATGAGGCTGGCGCAAGCACCCGTGCCCGCGAGCCTTGATGGCATGGAAGATCGCGTGCTGGCGCGGGTCGCCGCACGTCCAGCGGCGCGCGCCGGCTTAGGCGTTGGGGCAATGACGATCGCTGCGGCGCTCGTCATGGGCATCTTCGGTGCCGGTGTGCCCGCGAAGGAAGCCAGCGCGGCTTCGCTATCGCCCTTGGGGCCGGTGTCGCCGCTCGCGCCCTCCACGCTGCTCGTCGGCGTGCAATGAGCGGCCGCATCCGCCTTCTGCTTGGCATTGTCGCGTGCTTCATCGCCGCGATCATCGGTGTGTTCGTGGGGCGGGCGCTACTTCCGCCACGTGCCCAGCCCGGCTCGGAGCTGCACGACGTGCTGCATCATAAGCTGGCGCTGGACGCCAACCAGGAAGCGCGACTTGAAGTGCTGGAGCAGCGTTTCGCCGTGCAGCGGCGCGCATTCGAGCTGGAATTGCGGGCGAACAATGCCCGGCTCGCTGAAGCGATCGAGGCCGAGCATGGCAACGGGCCGCGCGTCGCCGCAGCGGTCGACCAGAGCCACGCCGTCATGGGCGAGCTCCAGAAAGCGACGCTGGCGCACATCTTCGCCATGCGCCAGCTCTTGCGGCCCAATCAGACCGGCCAGTTCGATCAGGCCGTGGTGAAGGCGCTCACCGACGACGCACGTTGAGGTTCGGCGCGTGAGCCTCGACTGGACCACGCTTACGGACGGCGAGCTGGCGACCCTCAGCATCGCCGGGCGCGAAGCCGCCTTCGCCGAGATCATGCGCCGCCATCGGCAGTCAATCTTCCGCATGGTGCGCGCGTGCGTCGGCGAGGCCGACGAGGCGCTGGACCTTCTGCAGGAGACCTTCGTCGCGGCGCATCAGGCCCTGCCCCGCTACGACGGCGATCGATCGATGCGCGCGTGGCTATCGACGATCGCGATCAACAAGTGCCGCGATTGGGGGCGCAAGCGCACCGTGCGGCGCTTTCTGGCGTTCGCCGCACCGATCGGCCCGGAAGCCGAAGCCATTGCAGACGACCAGGTGGCGATCGACGACGCGACGGGCGACCGACAGGAACTCGACCGCGTGACGCGCGCCATTGCGGGCTTGCCGACCGCATTGAAGGAATCCTTGGTGCTGCGCACGATCGAGGGGTTGAGCCAGGCTGAAACCGCGGCAGTGTTGTCGATCAGCGAAAAGGCGGTAGAAACCCGCCTCTATCGCGCGCGATCGAAGTTGCTGGAGCGATTGGGCGGGCGCTGAGGGATAGCGCCCTGAGCTGCGTATCAAGGCTAGAGGGACACTCCCGTTCGAGAGCCTTGAGGACCGTATGAGCCGCACTATCGATCGCCGCCAGATGCTTCGCGGCGCCGCCCTTGCTGGCGGTGGCATGGCGCTGACCGCCTATATGCCCGCGTGGGCGCAGCCTGTCTCGGGCGGGATCGTCAAACCGCTGCCGACCGTCTCGGGCACTGACATCGCGCTGACGATCGACAGTTTCAGACTTCCCGTCGACGGCAAGTCGACGCCCGCAATCGGCGTCAACGGCACGGTGCCGGCCCCTCTCATTCGCTTGAAGGAGGGGCAAAAGGTCCGCCTCTCCGTCACCAACAATCTCGACGAGGACAGTTCGATCCACTGGCATGGGCTGCTCGTGCCGTTCGCGATGGACGGCGTGCCCGGCATCAGCTTCCCCGGCATCAAGGCGCGCTCGACCTTCATCTACGAGTTCCCGATCATCCAGTCGGGCACCTACTGGTATCACAGCCATTCCGGCGAGCAGGAGCAGGGCGGACTTTACGGGCCGATCGTGATCGACCCGGCCGGTGCCGATCCGATCGCGTTCGACCGCGAGCATGTGATCGTGCTGTCCGACCACAGCCAGATGACCGGCGAGCAGATTTTCCGGAAGCTGAAGCAGATGGGCGGCGCCTATTTCAACTATCAGCGGCCGACCCTCGCGGGCTTGCTCGCGGGTCGGGAAATGCCGCTCAAGGACCGGATCGAGTGGGGAAAGATGCGAATGGACCCCGCCGACATCGCCGACGTCACCGGCTCGACCTATACCTTCCTGGTCAACGGCTACGGGCCGTATGACAACTGGACGGGGCTGTTCAAGCCGGGCGAGCGGGTCCGCTTGCGGATCATCAACGCCGCGGCGCAGACCAACTTCAACGTCCGCATCCCCGACCTGCCGATGACCGTCGTGCAGGCCGATGGGCAGAATGTCCGTCCGGTGAAGATCGACGAGTTCCAGATCGGCGTTGCCGAGACGTTCGACGTGATCGTGACGCCCGAGGACCGGGCCTACAGCTTCGTCTCCGAGGCTATCGATCGCTCCGGCATGGGCCGGGCGACGCTCGCCCCGCGTGAGGGGATGGTCGCCCCGGTCCCGCCGCTTCGTCCGCGCACGCTGCTGACCATGACCGATATGGGCATGGACATGGGGAGCATGGGCGGGATGCAGGGCATGTCCGGCATGAAGGACGAGAGCCCGGTCGCCACGCGCGGGCCGGACCCCACCTTGATGCAGAACGCCTCGCGCAATCTTTGGAAGCTGACGGGCTGGAAGGGGCCGACCGATCACGGGACGGTCGCGGCAGGCGCAGCGATGGCGGGCATGTCCGGCATGTCGGGCATGGACCACAGCCAGATGGGCGGCGCTGTAATGCCCGGGATGGACCATAGCCAAATGGCAGCGGGCGGTGCTGGCATGGCCGGCATGGACCATAGTGCCATGTCGGGCGGATCGGGCCAGGCTGGCGGCATGGCCGGGATGGACCACGGGTCGGGTGGCGGCATGAACATGAACATGCGCGACCCGAAGAATGCGCCGGGCGTGAAGATGGGGCCGGGCGTGCAGACCATCTCCCCGATGCCGAAGGACCGTAGCGGTGAACCGCCCCAGGGTCTGGAGGGCCTGGATCACCGCGTCCTCACCTATCGCGACCTCGTTTCGCTCGCGCCCAACCCCGACGTGCGCGCGCCGTCGCGTCAGTTCGAGATCCATCTGACCGGTAACATGGAGCGCTACATGTGGGGCTTCGACGGGCAGAAGCTGAGCGATCCCGCCGACCCCATCCCGTTCCGCAAAGGCGAGCGGGCGCGGGTGACGTTGGTCAACGATACGATGATGCCGCACCCCATCCATCTCCACGGCCATTTCTTCGAGCTGGTGACGGGGCACGGCAATCATGCGCCGCGCAAGCACACCGTCAACGTGCCGCCTGGAGGCAAGATGACCTTTGATCTGACCGCCGATGCACCCGGCGATTGGGCGTTCCACTGTCACAATCTCTACCACATGACCGCAGGCATGATGCGCGTCGTCACCGTTCGCCCGTTCGCGGGAGAGGCGGCATGAACCGGCTGACCGCGGCGCTCGCCGCCACCACCATGCTCGGCATCGCCGGTCCTGTCGCCGCTCAGTCGATGCAGGGCATGGATCATTCGGCAATGCCGGGCATGACCATGCCGATGCCTGCGAAAAAGAAGCCGGTGGTGAAGCCCACGGCCAAAGGCAAGCCGGCCAAGACTAGGTCAGCTCCTGCGAGGCGACCATCAGCTTCGACGACGAAACGCCGCGCCGCGCCAACGGCCGGCATGAATGGTATGGATCACGGGACCATGCCGGGCATGGATCACTCGTCTATGCCCGGCATGGACCATGCGGCTCCGCAGGGCTCACAGCAGGGCATGGAAGCCATGCCGGGGATGCAGATGCCCGGAAACGGCCAAACGGTCCCTCAGGGCTCCCAGCAGCCGATGCAGGGCATGGACCATTCGGCGATGCCGGGGATGACCATGCCAGCCGACCAGCACAGCGGCCACGACATGCAGGGCATGTCGGGAATGGCCGGAATGCCAGGCATGGCGGCCGATGGGGTGCAGCAGACTGGCACCGCGCTTCCCGCAGGAAACGCCCCCGCCCCGCCCCTGCCGACCGACCATGCGGCCGACAGCGTTTACGGCGCGGACGCGATGGCGATGGGTCGCCATCACCTTCAGCAGCATCACGGCGGTCAAAACTTCAGCCAGGTGCTATTGAACCTCGCTGAGTATCAATTCCGCAACGGTCGTGACGGCTATCGCTGGGATGGCGAGGCGTGGTTCGGGGGTGACATCAACCGCCTCTTCATCAAGTCTGAGGGCGAGGGAGCCTTCCGCGAGGGCATCGAGAGCGCCGAGGTGCAGGCGCTCTATAGCCGGACCATTGGCCCTTATTTCAATCTACAAGCGGGTGTCCGCCAGGATTTGGGGCCGTCCCCGAAACGCACCTATGCGACCGTCGGGCTGGAGGGGCTGGCACCGGGCTTCTTCGAGCTAGAGGGCGCGGTATTCCTGTCCAACAAGGGCGACCTGCTAGGGCGGCTTGAGGGCTATTACGACCAGCGCATCACCCAGCGGCTGATCCTGCAACCGCGCGCCGAGCTCAATTTCGCTGCGCAGGACGTGCCGGAAAACCGGATCGGATCGGGCCTATCCAACGCCGAGCTTGGATTGCGGCTGCGTTATGAGATCCGGCGCGAGTTCGCCCCCTATGTCGGCGTGTCATGGGATCGCCGCTTCGGCGACACCGCCCGCTACGCGCGCGCCGATGGGGATCGCGCAACGTCCAAGAGCATCGTCGCCGGCGTTCGTGTCTGGTTCTGATCGATGGAGGAACAGATGGCTCAAGACGGCAGGCGCTCGATAAGGCAGCACTTCCCGAGCCTGCCGTTCGTAGGCGCCCTGGCGATCGTCCTGGCGCTGGGCGCAGCCGCGTTTATCTACCTTGGCGTGTATAACATCGCGGCCGACGAACCGCACACGCCGGCGGTCTATTCAATGCTCGAACGCCTGCGCGATCGGTCGATTGAGGCACGCGCGCGCGGCATAACACCCCCGGCCGATCTGGCATCGGCGCAGCGCGTGTCAGTCGGCGCGGGCCTTTACGGAGAAATGTGTTCCGGTTGCCATCTCGGCCCCGGCGTCGAGAAATCCGAGATGAGCCAGGGCCTCTATCCGCAAGCGCCGGAACTTGTCCGCGCCCAGGACCTCACCCCCGCCCAGCAATTCTGGATCATCAAGCACGGGGTGAAGCTCAGCGCCATGCCGGCGTGGGGCAAGACGCATCCCGATCCGCTGATTTGGGACATGGTCGCGTTCGTCCGCAAGCTCCCCGGCATGACGCCCGAACAGTATAAGGCACTGGTCGCGAGCGCCCCGGCCGATCACGACGAGATGATGAAGGACATGCCGGGTATGAAGTGACCCCGGCGACGAGGTTGAGGGAGGAGTGGTTCTGAAAAGCGCGAAACTGAGGCTGCATCTACTCGCGAGCCGCACGCACAAATGGCTCGCGATCATCATCGGCGCGCAGCTCCTGCTATGGTTCGCAAGCGGCGCCCTGATGAGCTTCCTGCCGATCGATCGGGTGCATGGCGATCACCTCGTTGACCGCAAAGCCGCGGCGCCCCTTCCCCGCGGCAGCACGTTCGCCCCACCATCGGCGATCGTAGGCGCAGCAGATGCGCCCATCGAGGCCATCACCTATCGCATGTGGCTTGGCCGCCCGGTCGCCGAGGTCGCGACAGCCAAGGGAACGCGCCTGTTCGACGCCGCGACGGGCCAAGCGCTGCCAGCACCAACGGCTCGTGAGGCCGAGGAGATCGCGCGTTTGGCATGGCGTGGCGGTGCTCGACCAGCGGCGAAGGTAGAGCGGATCGAGCGCGCCAGCCCCGAATATCGCGGCACGCTCCCCGCCTGGCGCGTCGCGTTCGCCGACCTCGATTCCACCCGCGTCTTTGTCGCGGCCGACACCGGTCGGATCTCGGCTGTCCGAACCGGCACTTGGCGGCTCTACGACTTCTTCTGGGGCCTTCACATCATGGATTGGACGAATCACGAGAACTTCAACACGCCCTGGCTGCTCGCCTTCGCGATCGGTGGGCTTGCGCTTTGGTTAGGGGGGGCAGTGCTTCTCTACATGCGATGGCCCAAAACGCGGCGTCGCAACATCGTGATCGAGGCATAATATACGCGGCTCAGGAGCGTAGCCCTCGGAAATAAAGTCCTGTTTCCTGACAATTTCTCGCGCGTTCTAGCACCCCGGGTGAGGGATAGCCGCCTCGCACGCGTAGAAGTCTTAGAACCCAGGGAGATCAATAATGCGCTTCGCACCAACATTCGCAGCTTTGGCGCTGCTCGCCACGCCCGCCCTCGCGCAGCAGAGCGGCGGAATGCAGGGCATGAACCACGGTCAGATGGCCGGCATGAACCACGACGACATGGCGGGCATGATGGCCGGCAATCCCTACGGCCAAGCCGAGATGGACATGCATCAGAAGATGATGGCGGCCAAGCAGGGCGACGCGGCCGAAATGTGGACGCGCAAGATGATTGAGCATCATCGCGGCGCCATCGCCATGTCGCGCGTTGCGGTGCGCGACGCGCGCGACGCCGAGACGAAGCGCATGGCGCAGATGACGATCACAAAGCAGGAAAAGGATATTGCCGAGCTACAGGCGTGGCTCCGCAAGCATGGCAAGCGCCCGCAGTAAGGGAGCGCTGCCCCCGCCCTGTCGATCCCCCTACCCCCCGGCAGGGCGGGGATTCCCATTTAGGAGCTGATCCGATGAAGACTGGTGTTCGTGGCGTCGTCGCCGCCTTGCTAATGACCATCCCAGCGGTCGCATCGGCCGCGGCCGACATCACCATGCACCGCGATCCGGGTTGCGGCTGTTGCGAGAGATGGGCGGCCCAGGTGCGCCAGCAGTTCGGCCGCAAGGTTCAGATCGTCGACGACGCCAATCGCGCCGCCTTGCAGCGCCGCGTCGGCGTGCCGGCCGCGCTCGCTTCCTGCCACACCGCTATCATCGACGGCATGGCCTTTGAGGGACACGTTCCCATCGCGGACATGAAGCGTGCCCTTGCGCAGCATCCGAAAGGGGTGCGCGGGTTGGCGGTCGCCGGGATGCCGATGGGTTCCCCCGGCATGGAGGTCGCCGGGATGAAGCCCCACGCCTACGACGTGATCGCGTTCGGCCCGAGCGGCCAGCGCGTCTATGCGCACCACGGCAGTTAACGGACGACTCTCGAGAAACGGAGGCGGTTGCCCGCCCCCGTCCCAGATCAGTGATTCATGCCGGGCATCGGCGCGGGCTTGGGATCGCCCGGCTTCGCCTTCATCTTGTCGCAGCAATCCGCGCCATCCTTGCAGCACGTCTTGTCGGCGCCACAGCAGCAGCCCGCATCAGCGGCGAACGCCGCAGCCGGAACGAGCAGCGCCAGCGCAGCCGCAATCATCTTGAACTTGGTCATCGGTGTCTCCGTGATTCAATTGTGTGATCGTTGAGCGTCACACGCTTCGCGGAGGGGGCGTCGCCGGAGGAACCGGCTGACCCGCAAGACCCGGAGCCGTCGCCGGCATGGGGGCAATCGTGGGGAAGCGCAGCGGCTCGACACGGGCGATCGTTTCGCCTTGGACAGCCGCGCAAGGGGTGGCGCATGCGGACGCGGGAGCCTTCTTCGCCGGCACCCCCTTCCCCTCGCACCCGGTCATTGCCGTCGCGATCGGCGCGGCTTGCGCCGCAGCCTCGCAGAACGGCCCGAGGCGCACGAGCAGCAGCGCCGCAAACACGCCCAGGAGGGCGACGCGGAACAGGCTGGCAAGAGGTCGCGATCCGCGTTTCACGCCTGCTATCCGCACCGTCCCCGCCCGAATGTCAACGAAAGCCTAGTGCGCCATCGACAGCCAGGCCGGGGCGAGCAGCATCCAGAGCGCCATCGCCACCATCATCACGTTCTCGGTCAGCGAGATGAAGCCGAGCGGCACGTTGCTGTCGCCGCCCACGCACGCGCACTTCAGCTCGCGCTTGTCGACATAGACCGCGTTGAACACCGACACCGCCCCAATCGTGCCGATGACGAGCGCGACCGGCACCGACAGCCACGTCAACGCGCCCGCGGCCATCAGCACGCCCGCGCCGCCTTCCGCGAACGGGTAGATGTAGGAATAGGGCACCCAGCGTTTCGCGAGCAGATCGTAGTTGAGGAACATGCTCGAAAAGCTCTCGACGTTCTGGAGCTTGAGCATCGCCAGCACGCACATCGAAAACGCGATGAACCATTCGCCCGCGCGCACCGTGAACGGCGTCCCCAGCACGGCATAGCTGACAGCGAGCGCCATCAGCGCCGTCATCGCGAAGACCGCAATTACCGGCCGATAGGTGACGGCCTTGGGATCGCGCACCGTCTTGCCGAAGAACCGGCGCAGATCGTCATAGCCGCCTACCCACTCCCCCGCGATGAAGGTCTGCGGTGTGGTCTTGACGTTGTGCTTCGCCTTGAAGGCATCGGTTTCCTCCCGCGTCGTCAACCAGTGGTCATCGACCGCGTAGCCTTCCCGGCGCAACAGGTCTTTCGCCTTCAGCCCATAGGGGCAGGTATGTTCCGGCATCACCATCCGGTAGATCGTCGCCTGCTTGGCGGGGGCGGTCGCCATGTCGCTTCTCCGATTTGTTCGCCCCGCCTATATAGGGTCCGTACCATAGTCCGGAGTCAAGGCATGGCGGGCATGACGATCGCTGGACTCGCGCGCGAAGGGGGCGTGGGCGTTGAAACGGTGCGCTACTATCAGCGCCGCGGCTTGCTACACGAGCCCGACCGGCCGAGCGGAGGTGGCGTGGGAGGCAGCATCCGGCGCTACGGCACCGACGACGCACGCCGGCTGCGTTTCATCCGGTCCGCCCAGGCAGCGGGCTTCACGCTTGAGCAGATCGGCGAATTGCTGGCGCTGGACGCGACAGACGATCGCGCTCGCGCGCGCCAGCTCGCTAATGAGCGCATCGCCGCGCTGGACGCCAAAATCGAGGAGCTTGAGCGGGTGCGGGCCTCGCTTCGCCGGCTCGCGCGGGAGTGCGGCTCGGGATCGGCCGGCCCATGTCCGATCCTGACGGCTTTCGAGGGGTAGCGGCTTAGGTCCGCTGACCGGGATGCTCCCCCGCCCGTTGGGGCAGAACCAGGATCAGGAGCAGGATGGCGACCGCCAGCACCGCGGACGCGAGCGGCCGGCTGAATGCCAAGCCACCATGATCGAGCGGCTTGTCGAGGAAGTCGCCGACGGCTGCACCCAGCGGGCGGGTCAGGATAAAAGCCGCCCAGAACAGCAGCACGCGGCTCGCGTTCGTCAGATAGTAGAGCAGTGCCAGCACGGCCAACAGCGCCGCGAAGATGCCCGCCGCTCCGATATAGCCGAGGTTGCCGGTATCGGCCGTCCAGTCGCCGAGCGCGGTGCCCAGCGTCTGCGAGAAGGTGATCGTGATCCAGTAGAACAGCTCGGCCTTCGGCTCGCGCACGGTATCGACCGAGATCGATCCGAGCGATCGATGCCAGGCGATCAGCGAAGCCAGCACGCAGCCGAGCAGCAGCGCCGACCCTCCGGTGTAGCCGATGCCGAGCGAGCGCGTCGCGAAGTCCGCCATCGTCGTTCCCGCCGTCGTCGACGCGATGATTGTCGCCCAATAAAGGAACGGGTGGAAGCGCGTCGCCGCGACCTCCCACCACACCAGGGCCACCAGCACCGTCAAGAAGATCGCGGTCCCGACCAGGTAGCCGAGGTTCATCGTCATCGAGACGGTGTCGCCGCCTGTCTCGCCCAGCGTGGTCGCGAGGATCTTGATGAGCCAGAAGCCCAGCGTGACCGCTGGCACCTTGCTCGCCAACTCCCGCTTCGTCGAGTCCAACACGGTGTCTTCCTTTCGTCGGGTTCCGCGCGGCCCTAGCGACACTCGACCGTGAGGTGCGCGAGTTCGTGGACGGGCGCGAGGCGAGCGCGAATCTCGTCGCCGGTGACGCCCTGCCCGCCCACGACGCTGACGATCGCGGCGTGCGCTTCCGGACCAACGCGCCAGACGCGAAGGTCGGTGATGCGCGCGTCTCCCGGCGTTTCGACCAGCTCGCGCACTTCATCCTCGACATGATGATCGGTCGCGTCGAGCAGCACTGACGCCGTGTCGCGCATCAGCGACCATGACCAGCGCGCGATCACGACCGCACCGACGATCCCCATCACCGGGTCCATCCAGACCCAGCCAAGATAGCGGCCGGCGAGCAGCGCGGCGATGGCGAGAACCGAGGTGAGCGCGTCGGCGAGGACGTGGACATAGGCCGAGCGCATGTTGTTGTCGCCGCCATGCTTGTCGTGAGCATGGCCGTGGTCATGCCCGTGATGATGATCGTGGCCGTGATGGTGCCCGCCCGAGAGCAGGAAGGCGCTGGCGATGTTCACGCCGAGGCCAACCACGGCGATGATCGTCGCTTCCCCGAAGGCGACCGTGATCGGCTGGAATAGCCGAAGGATGGACTCGACGCCGATCCCGAGCGCGATCAGCCCCAGCACCATCGCCGACGCGAACCCGGCCAGATCGCCGACCTTACCCATGCCGAAGCTATAGGCCCGGCTGGAGGCATGGCGCTTGGCATAGGCGTAAGCGGCCGCGGCGACCCCGAGCGCGCCCGCGTGTGTCGCCATGTGAAAACCATCGGCGAGTAGCGCCATCGAGCCGGTCAGATAACCGGCGACGATCTCCACCACCATCATCCCGGCGGTAAGCGCCACGACCCACAGGGTCCGGCGGGCATTGTCGTCATGCGAAGCACCCAGGAAAACATGATCGTGCGTGAAGGCGTCGATTTCGGGCAAAGTCGCCATGGGGCCGTCCTATTTGGCGTAGCGGCGGATCACCGCCAGCAGTTCTTCGGCACCGGCCGCCCGCTCGGCGTCGTCGAGGCCGACACGTGACACATGCGCCTCAAGATGCTCGGCGATGATCTCGTCCATGAGGCCATTCACGGCCCCACGTACCGCTGCGACCAGGTGCAGCACTTGGGCACACGACGAATCGGATTGCAGCGCTCGCTCGACTGCGCCGACTTGCCCGGCAATGCGACGAACCCGTGCGACCAGATCAGCATTTGTATGGGACAGATGCGACATAACCTACCCCCCTACCCTATCGGTAATCGCGTGACAATCTGACTTTCGACTTAGCTCCATCATGGCGATCACCGTTCGCCAAAAAGCTCGCGCTGTGCCTTCTCGAGCTCTTCCGTGTAACGGCGCCGGACATAGCTCTCGGATACGATGCCAAGTACATGCCGCTCGGCGGACAACACGGCGAGTTCGTCGGTACGGGCTTCATCAAAGCTCGCCATCACCGCTGCTATGTCCATATCGGGCGTCAGCACGACGTCGTGCTCTGAGGCAAGGCTCACGACGGCTGAATGCGGATCGAGCCCTTCCGTATAGGCTGCAGGAACAACGACGATACCCGCATAAACGTCTTGCGCGTCAGCCAGAACGACCCTGCTGGTCGATCCGAGCGGAAAGATGCGGCGGAACTCGGCGATCGACATAGCGGCGGGCGTAGGCTTTGTTTCCCTTCGCATCATGCGCCCCGCAGTGAGCGTCTTCACCCATCCCACGTCGCGCGCACTCTTGATCGTTTCGCCACGCAAATGAAGGCGCCACGTCGAAAACGAATAGCCGAACAGCTCGCGTACGATGGTCGATGACACCAGCGACGCGGCGACGACCGCCCCCGTGAGTGGAAAATCATGGGTCGCTTGCAGGACCAGCATCGCCATTGTCATCGGGCCACCCACAACCGCCACAGCGAACGCCGCCATGCCCACGAGTGCCGCGTTGCGCGGATCGATCACAGGATGCCCGATGATCATGGTCAGGCTTCCGGCGAAGAGGTGACCGAGCAGGGTTCCGAGGAACAACGACGCGAAGAACAGGCCGCCCCGAAATCCGAACCCGAGCGACACCACAGACGCGGCGCTCTTGGCGACCAACACGACAAAGATGAATTCAAGCGACGCGCCGAGCGCTAGATCGGCATGTAGCGCGCCGTGGCCCGCCGAGAGGACCTGCGGTGACAGTATCGCGATCGGGATGAGTAGCAGACCGCCCAGCGCGGGGCGCGCCCATTCTGGCACCCCCGTTCGCCGCGTTCCGCGCTCGACCAGCGCCACGGCACGCATGAGGACAATGCCCAGGAGCGCACAGATCGCACCCAGCCCGGCGTAGATCAGGTAATGATGCGTCTCGACCGATACGTTTGACGCAGCATCGATCAGATAGGGCTGCTGCCCGAATGTCTGCGCGACGAGCGCCCCGGCCAGAGCTGCAGCAGCGACAGGCGCGATTGCCGAGGGCGTATAGGCTCCGATGACGATTTCAAACGCATAGAATGCCCCTGCCAAGGGAGCGCCGAACGCAGCAGCGATCGCAGCTCCTGTTCCCGCGCCCACCAGCGTTCGTTGATCGGCGCGCCGCAGCTTCAGCCAACCTCCAAGCACCGAAGCGACGGCCCCACCCATCTGCGCATAAGCTGCCTCGAGGCCGACCGACGCACCAAAACCATTCGAGAGAACTGTTTGTCCTGAGATGACGAGGCTGTCTGGCAGCGACATGCGGCCGCCGTGCAGGGCATTCGCCTCGACTGCATCCACCAGACGGCGTTTGCGGGCGCTGACCGCGTATCCGAACGCTGTAAAGATCAGGCCACTCAGGGGCAGCACGAGCAGGCTCGGTAGCCCAAGTTCCGCGACGCCGCTCAAGCGCGTGTTCGGGGGAAGCGCGAAGAGAAAATGCTGCAGCGTGCGTGCAAGCGCACCCAGAACAACGCTCAATAGGCCCGCAGCCCCGCCAATGCCAATCGACAGAACGATGAAAGATGCTTCGCTGGCGCGAAGCCATCCCCGGGCGTCGCGTGCCATCAGGGTTGCGCGTTTGCGCGAGATGATCTGCGCCAGCACTATGCGCTGCGAGGGCCTCATTGCGGTGAGACGGTAATCGGTGAATGCGTTCGATTCATGCGGCTTGCCGAAGTGACGATCAGGAAGAGTCCGCCGACGAACATCGGTATGGTAAGCCACTGCCCCATGTGGAGGCCGGTCCGCATCGCGAAGCCGACAAGCTGGGCATCTGGCTCGCGGAAGAACTCTACCGTGAAACGGGCGAGGCCATAGCCGATGAGGAATACGCCAACGAGCATACCAGGTCGACGCCGGGCGTCCGTGAACCAGAACAGGAGCGCGAGCAACGCGAACAGCGCGAGGCCTTCAAGCCCGGCCTCATAGAGTTGGCTTGGATGACGCGCGAGGCCGTCATGGCTACCTGGAAACACGATTGCCCACGGCAGATCGGACGGCTTTCCCCATAATTCGCCGTTCACGAAGTTGGCGAGGCGGCCGAAGAAGAGGCCGATCGGCACTGTGCAAGCGACGTAATCGTGGACGCGAAGCCAAGCCAAGCCGTGCCGGCGCGCAAACAGGATCAATGCGAGAGAAACACCAGCGGCGCCCCCGTGGAATGACATGCCGCCATCCCACAGCTTAAATATCTGCAGGGGATGAAGGACCATCTCTGGACCGTAGAAGATTACATAGCCGATTCGTCCGCCAAGGATGACACCCAATGTCGCGTAGAATACAAGATCGTCCGCTTGGGTTCGGACCATTGGTGCCGCAGGTTGCTTCAATAGCTTCAGCAAATACCACCAACCAAGAACGATGCCCGCGATATAGGCAAGCGAATACCATCGCAGATCCAAGCTTCCGAGCGAAAGCGCTACCGGATGTAGGCCAAGGTCCGTGAACTGAATGTGGTGCATTTTGACGATCCCGGAGCATGACCGCGGACCGCGCTAAGCCTCCCCGAGCCTCCAGCCAAGACACGCAAAGCAGCGGTAGCCGTCGATTGGCCCTGTATTTGATAGCAATGAGTTAGCGCGACCCGTCCTCGACCGACCTTGAAGCGCGTTTCTGACCGTACACGTAGAGGATCGTCAGGCAGACAAGTGCCCAACCCGATCCCACTGCCCAGCCTGCAAGCACGTCCGTTGGCCAATGAACACCGAGGAACACGCGCGAAAAGCCAATGCCCATGATCAATGCGATCGATGCGCCGACAAGGAACACGCGGCCACCACGGGTCGGTGCCCATTGCGCGGCTAGCAGGGCGATCGATAGATAGACGATCGCCGAGTTCGCCGAATGGCCGCTTGGAAAGCTCGCGGAACTGAAAGGCGCCCAGTGCTCCACCACATCGGGACGCGCCCGGCCGAACCAGGGTTTCACGAGCGCTGTGATCGACGTCCCAACACCTGCCTCGGCTACAACGAAGGCACCCAGAGCCGTTTTTCTACTGGCGGCGGCGAAACCGGCGGTGAGCATCACGACGAGGGTCAGGGTTGCGGTATCCCCCAATGCGGTGAGATCAAGCATCGCGGCACGTAGGGGTGCGATGCCACCCAGATGGTCTCGCACCCAATAAAGGGCTGAACGATCGAAGGCATTTGTTTCGCCTTCCCGGATCTCGGAGCCGAGTTTCCAGACAACGAAGCCGACGATCGCAGCCACGGCCAACGTGACCATCAACAGGAGCTCAGGCCGGCGCCGCAAACGGTCCCACCCCATCGTTAACGTCGCCATGTCGCTACCCGCCAGACATAGGCAACCACGAGCAGGACGATGATTCCAAGCGAGATCGGTCCGACGAAACGCTCGACCGCGCCATAGCCCTGCCCCAAGGCAGAGCCGGCGACGGCTAAGATCGACGTCCAGGCGGTGGTACCAAGGAGAGACCAGAAAACGAACTGGCCGAATGGCATCGCCAGAAGTCCTGCCGGGATCGATACGATCGAGCGGATCGTCGGCACGAGACGTCCCACGCAAACGAAGAGCGCTCCCCCGTTGGCAAAGAGGCGTTGCCCGCGGTCGACGTCGTTCCGGCTTATAGTGAGCCATCGGCCATACCGTTCGATCAAACCGTCGAACCGCGTAATGCCAAGCGCGCGTGCGACGAGATACCAGGCGATGTTTCCTGCCATCGCACCCGCGGTTCCTGCGGCGATCACTCCCGGCAGCGCCATCACGCCGCGACCGGCCTCCATGCCCGCAAATGGCATGATCACCTCGGAAGGCAGTGGCGGGAACACCGTTTCTGCAAACATCAAAGCCGCGATACCGAGGTATCCGAGCTGCGCGATCAGGTCTTGGATCCAGCTGTCCATCGTTCACCAATTAGACCGATGGCGCGGCCAGGGAATGGCCGCAGGATTGTGATTTCCCAATCTTAGGGGCCGAGTGCCGGTTTTTGCGGCGTGTATTGGGAGATTGTATAGTTCCGGCAAGTCGGAGCCAATCGACTGCACCTATGCCGGCGCCATGCGCACACCCTTTCTTCTCGTCCCGTTAATCATCGCCGGCTGCGGCACCGAACCGTCCAAGTCGCCCGCAGGTCCGCCGGCCCATGCCGAGCCGGTCGCGCACGAGGCCGAACTGCTGAAGCTGACCCTGACGCCGCAGGCCCAGCAGCGACTCGGGATCGCTCTCGTCCGCGTCGCGAGCGGTTCGGTCAGCGCCGCGCGACAGGTGGCCGGCGAGATCGTGGTACCGCCGACCAGCGCTAACGGCGTGCCCGTCAACTCGACCACCAATCTTCAGCAGATCGGCAGCCAGCAGGCCGCGGCGGACGCCGAACTGGCGCGCGCGACCGCACAGGCGCGGCTGGCGCGGATCGCCCTCGACCGCGCCGCCAGCCTGGTGCGCGAGGAAGCGGGCAGCGTGCGCGGTCGCGACGAGGCCGCCGCGGCGCTGGCTGCCGCCCAGGCCGCGCTCGGCGCCGCACGCCAGCAGCGACAGCTCCTCGGACCGGCGGTCGCGTCGATAGGGTCCCAGGCAACCCTGTGGGTGCGCGCATCGGTGTTTGGCAGCGACGTGGGCAATGTCCGCCGTGACGGCGCCGCAACCGTTCGCAACCTGGGTGAAGGCGGTGCGCCGCGATCCGCACGACCGGTGCAGGCTCCGCCATCGGCCAACACCAACGCAGGCACCGTCGATCTCTACTATGCGGTCGACAATCGCGACCGGGCGTTCCGGGTCGGTCAGCGTGTTGCGGTCGACTTGCCGCTCGCCGGGCAGATCGAGGGACTTTCGGTGCCGTCGGCCGCGATCCTGCGCGATATCTATGGCGGCGAGTGGGTCTATCGGAAGACCGCGCCCGACACCTTCGTCCGTCAGCGCGTCGAGGTCGCATCGGAGAGTGGCGGTTGGGCGTTACTCGCGCGCGGGCTGGCGTCGGGCGCGGAGGTCGTGACCGATGGCGCGGCGGAGTTGTTCGGGACCGAATTCGGGGCGGCGCACTGATGCTCGGCCGGTTCGTCCATTTCGCGCTTGCGCAGCGCGTCCTCGTCCTCGCGCTCGCCGCCTTGCTGGTCGTGCTTGGCGTCCGCGCCGGGCGAGACGTGCCGCTCGACGTGTTCCCCGAATTCGCCCCGCCGATGGTCGAAATCCAGACCGAGGCGCCGGGCCTGTCGACCGAGGAGGTCGAGAGCCTGGTGACGGTGCCGATCGAGACGGCGGTCAACGGCGTGCCCGGCCTTATGACGCTGCGCTCCAAGTCGGTGCTGGGACTATCGTCGGTACAGATATTATTCGAGCGCGGGTCCGACGTGGTCCGCGCGCGCCAGATGGTCGGTGAGCGGATCACGCAGGTCCAGCCGCGCCTGCCGCTCGCGGCGCGTCAGCCGGTGCTGATGCCGCCGCTGTCCTCGACCAGCCGCGCGATGAAGGTCGGGCTGTCCTCGAAGAAGCTCGACCAGATGCAGATATCCGAGCTGGTGCGCTGGACGATCCGGCCGCGGCTGATGGCCGTCCCCGGCGTCGCCAACGTCGCGGTATGGGGCCAGCGCGATCGCCAGCTTCAGGTGCTGGTCGATCCCGACCGCCTGCGCGCCGCCGGCGTGACGCTGGCCGAGGTCCGCGCCGCAGTGGGCGACGCGGTGCTGGTCGGCGGCGGCGGGTTCGTCGATACGCCCAACCAGCGCCTCGCGGTCCAGCAGGCGGGCACGGTCCAGACTGCGGCCGACCTGAGGCAGGCGATCGTCAAGCAGGCGGGCGAAGCGCCGGTCCGCATCGGCGACGTCGCTCGCGTGGTCGACGGTTTCGCCGCGCCGATCGGCAACGCCATCATCGACGACGGCCCCGGCATCATGCTGATCGTCGAGAAGCAGCCGACCGCGAACACGCTGGAACTGACCCGCGCGGTGGAGGTCGCCTTCGCGGAGCTGAAGCCTGGCCTGAAGGACGTGAAGGTCGATACCACGATCTTCCGCCCCGCGACCTTCATCGAACGGTCGATCGACAACCTCACCCGCGCCCTCCTGATCGGCTGTGTGCTGGTCGCGGTGGTGCTGTTCCTGTTCACTCGCGACTGGCGGCAGGCGACGATCAGCCTCGTCGCGATTCCGCTGTCGCTGCTCGGCGCGGGCCTAGCATTGCTGTGGTCTGGAGCGACGATCAACGTGATGATCATCGCCGGGCTCGTCATCGCGCTGGGCGAAGTGGTCGATGACGCGATCATCGATGTCGAGAACATCGCGCGCCGCCTGCGGCTGAACCGCGAATCCGCCGATCCGAAGCCTGCGTTCGACGTGGTGCTCGCCGCCTCTTTGGAGGTGCGTTCGGCTGTGGTGTTCGCCTCGCTGATCGTGATGCTGGTCTTCGTGCCGATCTTCTTTCTCGGCGGCGTCGCCGGCACCTTCTTCCAGCCGCTCGCCGTCGCCTATGTGCTGGCGATCGGCACGTCGCTGCTCGTCGCGCTGACCGTCACGCCGGCGATGTGCCTGCTCCTTCTCCCGAATGCGCCGCTCAAGGAGGAGCGCGACACCCGGTTCGTTGCCGCTCTTAAGCGTCGCTACGTCGGCTTCCTGCCGCGCGTCGTCGGGCGGCCGTCGCTCGCGGTCGGCATCGTCGCAGGCGGGCTACTGCTCGCCGGGGTCGGCTATGCGACGTTCAAGGATCAGTTTCTCCCGGATTTCCGCGAAACGGACTTCCTGATGCACTTCGTCGAGAAGCCCGGCACCTCGATCGAGGCGATGGACCGGATCACGATCCGAGCCTCTAAGGAACTGCGCGCGATCCCTGGCGTGCGCAATTTCGGCGCGCACATCGGCCGCGCCGAACAGGCCGACGAGGTAGTCGGCCCCAACTTTACCGAATTGTGGATCAGCCTTGACGAGAACGCCGACTATGACGCTTCGGTGAAGCGCATCAAGGACGTGGTCGAGGGCTATCCGGGTCTCTTCCGCGACGTGCTGACCTATCTGCGCGAGCGCATCAAGGAGGTGCTGACCGGCGCCGGGGCCACGATCGTGGTTCGCATCTACGGTCCAGATCAGGACGAGCTGCGCGCGGCGGGCGCGCGGGTCCGGTCGGCCATCGCGGGCATACAAGGCATTTCTGACCTGAAGCTCGAAAGCCAGGTGCTCGTACCACAAATTCGTGTCCGCCCGAAACCGGCCGAACTGGCGCGGCTCGGACTGTCGGCCGGCGAGGTCCGGCGGCAAGCTCAGATTCTCGTGGCGCAGCAGAAGGTCGGCGAAATCTATCGCGACCAGAAAGCGTTCGACGTCGCGGTTTGGGGCGAGCCGGCCGTCCGCAACAACATTCACGCATTGCGCGATCTGATGATCCAGGCTCCGACGCTTGGTGGCGCGCTGCCGAGTAGCGGCAGTGGGTCGGGCGCCGGTGCGCCGGTACGGCTCGGCGATATCGCCGATGTTGAGATCGTCCCCGCCCCCAACGAGGTGAAGCGCGAGAACGGCCAGCGCCGGCTGGACGTGACGATGAACGTCGCGGGCGCAGACCTGGGAACGGCGGCGCAGGCGGTCGACGCCGAGGTCGCCAAGGTGCCGTTCGCCACCGGCTATCACCCCCAGGTGCTGGGCGAATATGCCGCGCTGAAGGATTCGCGTCAGCGGCTCTGGTCCACCGGCGGGTTCTGCCTGATCGGCATCCTGCTCCTCGTGTGGATCGAGTTCCGCTCACGCCGCATCACCGCGCTCGTCGGCGTCAGCCTGCCGTTCGCGCTGGTCGGGGGCGTGGCGGCGGTGGCGCTCACCGGCGGTGTGCTGTCGCTAGGCTCGCTCGTCGGGTTCGTCACCGTGATCGGCATCGCGGCGCGCAACGGCATCATGCTGCTCTCGCATTATCAGCATCTGGAACGTCACGAAGGCGTGGCGTTCGGGCGCGAACTGGTGCTGCGCGGTGCGGAGGAGCGGCTGGTGCCGATCCTGATGACCGCCGCATGCGCCGGTCTGGCGCTCGTGCCCTTGATCGTCGCAGGCAACGCGCCTGGGCACGAGATCGAGCACCCGATGGCGATCGTGATCCTCGGCGGCCTCATCTCGTCTACCGCGCTTAACCTGCTGCTGCTGCCGGCGCTCTACGCCCGCTACGGAGAGGAACGCGCGGCCTCGCCCTCGCCCGAGCGCAAGGAGGCGCTGGCATGACGCATCGCTGCCTGACGCCGATCCTCGCACTGCTCGCTTCGGCGTGCATGAGCGTGCCGAGGTCGCCGCCCATGGTCGCACCGGGGAGCGCCACGGGCGGGTTCGCGACGCTCCCCGTCGCGTCCATCGCGCCGGTTCCGGACGACTGGTGGCGGCTCTACGACGATCCGGTGCTGGACGGGCTTGTGCGATCGGCACTGGCCGCAAATGCCGATCTGCGCGTCGCCTACGCCAATCTCGACGCCGCGCGCGCTGCGCTGCGGCAGGCACGGGCCGCGCGACTCCCGCAGACCACGATCGAGAGCGCGCTGGGGGTGGACAACCCCGCTTCGCAGCCGAGCGCGTCGGGCAACGTGCCGACGACCGATTACGATATCGCCGCGACGGCAAGCTGGGATCTCGACCTGTTCGGCCGGCTGCGATCGGCCGCGACCGCGGCGGGTGCGGATGCCGGGGCACAGGCCGCCGTCGTCGACGGGCTGCGTGTCGCAGTGGTGGCCGATACGGTGCTCGCCTATGTCGACCTGTGCGGGTCGACCCGCGCGATCGCCGCCGCGCGCGCGGTCGCAACCGCGCAGGATCGCTCCGTCGGTCTCGTGCGCGAACAGCTCCGCGCCGGTGAGGTGTCACCGCTGGAGGTGTCGCAGGTCGCGACGATCGCCGCCGCGACCCGCGCCGCAATCGCGCCGTTCGAGGCGCAGCGTGCCAACGCGCTCTACCGCCTCGCAACGCTTCAGGGGCGGCCACCCGCTGAAGCACGCGACTACAGCTTCGCCTGTACCGCCGCGCCCCGCTTGCGCACCGCCGCGCCGGTCGGCGATGGGACTGCCCTGCTGCTGCGTCGCCCCGACGTGCGCGAGGCGGAGCGCCGCCTTGCCGCCGCGGCGGCGCGGGTCGGTGTCGCCCGCGCGGACCTCTACCCGCGCGTCAATCTCGGCGGCGCGTTGGGGCTGCTCTCCGGTGGGATCAAGGCGGTCGCCTCGCCGCTCGTGACATGGGCTTTTCCCAATCAGGCGCCGGCGCGTGCCCGGCTCGAGCAGGCCCGTGCGACCGAACGCGCCGCGCTCGCCGGTTGGGACGTCGCCGTGCTACGATCCCTGCGCGAAGTGGAGACAGCGCTGGCCGCCTATGACGCTGAGACGCGGCGCAATCGCGATCTGGAAACGGCCGCACGCGAAGCACAGGCCTATGCCCGCCGGGCCGCGGCTCGCGTCCGCCTCGGCGACGCACCGGGCCTGCTCCAGGTCGACGCGCAGCGCGCGACCGCGGCCGCCACGCTCCAGCAGGCTCAGTCCGACCTGGCAGTTTCGCAGGGCGAGGTCGCCTTGTTTCGCGCGCTCGGCGGCGGGTGGCGAACGGGAACCGCTTCCGAGTAGAATATGGTCATGCGCATCCTGATCATCGAGGACGATCTCGAAACCAATCAATTCGTCGCCAAAGGTCTGAGCCAGGCCGGCCATCAGGTGAGTACGTGCGCCGATGGGCGAGATGGACTGTTTCAGGCCACCGGCGGCGACTTCGACGCGATCGTGCTTGACCGGATGCTGCCCGGCCTCGACGGCCTGGCAGTCGTCAAGGCGCTGCGGGCAGCCGGCGACGCGACGCCGGTCATCATGCTGACCGCGGTCGGCGGCATTGCCGACCGGGTGGAGGGGCTTGAGGGCGGCGCCGACGACTATCTCGTAAAACCTTTCGCCTTCTCGGAGCTTGCGGCGCGGCTGAACGCGCTGGGCAGGCGGCCTGCCGCGCGGGTGGAGTCACCTACTCTCACCGTCAGCGGAATCGCGCTTGATCTGCATCGGCGGACCGTCGAGCGCGACGGTCGTCGGATCGTCCTGCAGCCCCGCGAGTTCGCCTTGCTCGCCGAGCTGATGCGCAACCCTGGCCGCGTCATGACCCGTACCATGCTGCTCGAGCGGGTCTGGGATTTCGATTTCGACCCGCAAACCAATATCGTCGAAACCCATCTCTCCCGCCTGCGATCGAAGCTGAATGCCGGTTTCGAGAGGGACGCGATCGAGACCGTTCGCGGCGCCGGCTACGTGCTGCGGGCCGAATGATGCTGAACCGCTTCAGGCGCTCGACCTCCGGCCTCGTCACCCTCGTTGCGCTCCTTCTGGGCATGGCGACGGCTGTCATCGGTACGGTCGCCTACGAAGTGACGCACGAGGCGCTGGAGCAGCAGCTCGATCACCGGATCGAGGCGGAGATGCGCTCGCTGATTGCGGAAAGCCGCGGTACGATGCCGGGCCTCACCGCCGCGATCGAGCGCAGAAGCGCGGCACATTCGACCTCCAGTCTCGACTATACCCTCCTCGATCGCGAGGGGAATGCAATCGCCGCGACGATCGTGACCGATCATCCCGCCGCTCCCGGATACGAAGAGTTCCTGCACTATCGACGCGGAGAGGCCGTCGGGGTCGCCCAAGCGCTGACGACATCTCTTGGGGCCGGCACGTTGATCGTCGCGGCGGATCGCAGCGGGCTCGACGAGATTGATCGAACGCTCATGCAGCTGTTCGCCGGCGCTCTGGCGGTGACGCTGCTCATGGGGAGCGTTTCCGCGCTGCTCGTCGGCTGGATTACGCGGCGGCGGCTTGCGCGGATCGACGCGACCGCAAAGGCGATCATCGCAGGCGATTTCACGCGCCGGGTGCCGGTCGACGGCTCGGGGAGCGAGTTCGATCGCCTCGCCCGGACCATCAATTCGATGCTCGAGCGGATCAATACCCTGCTCGACAATCTGCGGCAGGTATCGAGCGACGTCGCACACGACCTGCGGACGCCGCTCACGCGCCTCTACAATCGTCTGGGTGACGCGCTCTCGGGTCATGAGGCGGAGCCGCAGCGGGCTGCAATCGAGGCGGCGAGGAGCGAAGCGGCCGAATTGTTGGAGATTTTTGCGGCGCTGCTGCGCATCGCCGAGATCGAAGGAATGCAGGATCGATCCCGACGACAGCCAGTGGACCTGACGGCCTTGGTCGAGCAGATGGGCGAAACCTACGCGCCCGATTTTGAGGCGAGCGGACATCGCTTCGAAGTCGATGCAGGCCCCGGCGCCGTTATCCACGGGGATCAGCGGCTCCTCAGTCAGGCGGTGGCCAACCTGCTCGACAATGCCTTGCGTCACACGCCAGCAGGAACCCTGGTGCGGCTTGTCGGCGAAACCGACGGCCGGACTGCGAGCATCACCGTGCGGGACGACGGACCAGGCGCGGCGGTCGCAGACCCCAGCACGTTGTTCCGCCGGTTCGTAAGGGTCGAGCACGCCAGGGCCTCCCCCGGCAACGGCCTGGGGTTGGCACTGGTGGCTGCGATCATTTCCGCGATGGGAGGTAACGCCCGGATCGATAGCGGATCGGGCTTTGCGGTGATCCTCACTTTCCCGACCGTCGAGGTCGGTCTGAAACCTGCCTGACGGACCAGGGCGATGGTAGAATCACCGCCAAAATTACGATTCCCCAATGTGGCCAAGTGTTCGATTGTCATCGTCCTCGAAGTTTTCCATTTTCGGCGGCGGGAGGCGCGAGTTAGGTGGAGATGATCGAGCCCGTCGAAGACCTGCCGCTCGACGTCCTTTACGGGGTTCATCGCGCCGAGCTGCTGCGCTTTCTCATCTCGCGCACGGGCGACCCGTCCGAAGCGGAGGATCTGGTGCAAGACCTTTGGCTCAAGGCAAGCCGCGGCAGTGCTGGTCCGACTGCGAACGGCCGGGCCTATCTGTTCCGTATGGCGCAAAACCTGATCGTCGATCGCGCACGCGAACGGCAACGCCGAATGCGGCGTGAGCGGCTGTGGATCGACGACGGGGCGCCACCCAGTGCCGCGGGCGAGGAACGCGCCGACCCCTCGCGCGATGCCGAGAAAGCGCTGATCGACCGCGAGGAGCTCGCTCGCTTGTCGCAGGCGATTGAGACGGTTCCCGACGGGGCGCGTCGGGTCTTTGATCTGCACAAGTTGAAAGGACTGTCGCACGCGGAGGTTGCCGCCCGGCTGGGGATCTCCCACAGCGGTGTCGAAAAGCACATGGCGGTTGCGATGAAATATCTTCGTCGCGCGCTGGCCGACTGAGGGCGAACGATATGCGTGTCGTCTTTGAGCGCTTAGGATTTTCCGGAAAGGTTACCGCGCAATGAGCGCGCCCCGTCAAAGTGACGATGACGTCTTCGAGCAAGCCGTTGCCTGGCACGGCGCCCTCGCGCGTGACGACGCCGATTGGGACGCATACATGTCATGGCTCGACCAGGATCCAGCTCACCGGGTCGCCTTCGATGAGGTCGCATTGCTGGACCGCATGATCGAGGATCATGCTCCTTCGCTGCAGCGCGAAGAGGACGCGGGCCTCGCCGATCGTGCCCCACGAAACACGCGCAAGCCCCTCTGGATCGGAGGCTCGATCGCCGCAGCGCTCGCGGCAGCGATCGCCTTGCCCATGCTGACGAAGACCCCGGCCGACGTGGTATATCACGCCGCCGCACAATCTCGGAGCATCACGCTCGCCGGCGACACCCGCGTGACGCTCGCTCCGCGCTCGAGCCTTGTCGTTCAGGCTGGCGATCCGACGAAACTGCGGCTTGCAGCGGGCGAGGCCTATTTTGCCGTGCCTCATGTCGCCGGTCGCACCTTGTCGATCCGGGCGGGTGATTATGACGTTCGTGACATAGGTACGAAATTCTCGGTCAATCTCACGCCGTCTTTCCTGACCGTTGCCGTGGCGGAGGGGAATGTGTCCGTCCAGCCGCAGACGGGCAACTCCGCGGCCGTTCCGGCCGGCAAACAGCTTCTCGCCGAGCGCAGGCGCGGCCGCGCTCGTCTTTCGACGGTGGTTGCATCCGACGTCGCCAGTTGGCGACGCGGCCGGCTCGTATATGCCGACGCGCCGCTCGATGTCGTCGTTGCCGACCTCTCTCGTTATACGGGCAAGGGGGTGAGCGTCGATCCAAGGCTGAGAAACCGCAAATTCTCGGGAGTGCTAGCGATTGCCAACGGTCCGGGGATGTTTCGCGATCTTGCAGAGCTCATGTCTATCTCAAGCCGCCCTGATGGTGCTGGTGTCCGCTTCGTTCCTGTCGGCGAGCGCTGAAGCGGTTGCACAAGCATCGGTCCGACCCGGAAAATCTACCGCCGTCATCATTGACCTGCCGGAAGGCACGCTTGAAGCAAGCGTCGCACTGCTCGCGCAGCAGGCGGGCATCGCGGTCGCGTGGCTCAGTCCGCTTCCGAAAGCCATGGTCTCGCGCCTCCGCGCGCGGCTGACACCGCTGGCTGCCCTGCGGCGATTGCTGGTCGGTACAAAACTGACGGTCACGCAGGTGGGGCCGAGAACATATCGCATCGAATCCCGCGGGAATCTGCGACCCCGGACGCAACCGGTGCCGCGCACGCCCCGCGCTGCGCCGCCCATCGCGGTCCCGGAAGAGCTGCAGCAACAGGAAATCGTCGTCACGGCGCGAAAGATCATCGAGCCGGTCAGCGGCGTTCCGGGCGGGATTGCCGTCCTGCAAGGCGCCAGGCTTCCGGGCGGCCGCCTCGGTTTCGCGTCGACCGACGTCGCCCTCGGGCTGGAGGGGCTGTCACTGACGAATCTGGGACCTGGCCGGAACCGGCAATTTATCCGCGGGGTCGCCGACAGTCCGTTCAATGGCCCTAGCCAATCGACCGTCGCGGTCGTCCTCGACGAGGCGCGCATCACCTTCGACGCGCCCGACCCCGATTTGCGACTGGTCGATATGGAGCGGATCGAGCTGCTGAAAGGGCCTCAAGGACCGCTCTACGGCTCGGGTGCGCTGGGCGGCGTCTATCACATGGTGACGAGGAAACCCGACCTCGCCGCACATCAGTTCCACACGAGTGTCTCGACCGAGATCGTGCAGAGCGGCGGGGTAGGCGCCGGCATCGAGGGAATAGTCAACCTGCCGCTAGCCGACGATCGCCTGGCCATACGCGGCGTGGGATATGCGTCGCGCGAGGCGGGTTGGATAGACCGCGTTGGACAGAAGCGGAACGCCAATCGCGCAGAAACGACCGGGGGACGGCTGGCGGTGCGCTGGCAGCCCGATCCGGTCTGGAGACTGGACGTCGCCGGCACCCTGCAGAATGTGAATACGCGGGACAGCCGTTATGTCGTCCAGGAGGACGTGGTCCGCCGCCCGGCCGGTATCACCGAACCCAGTGACAACGACTTTTCGGCGCTCAGTGGATCGCTCGCAGGTCGTATCGGGGATGCAAGACTTCTGGTCTCTTCCAGCTACGTCGATCACGCGGTCGACTATGTCCAGGACGCGACCGATGCCGCGCCGGCGTTCGGCCGTGTCGGCCCCCTTCGCTTCAGCGACACGCGACGCTACTCCGTCCGCAATCACGAAGCGCGACTGTCGTCGGCGACGCCGGGCGCCTGGTTGATCGGCGCCTCGTACATGCGCGCTGTTAGCGATGAAACCGGAACGATTGAATCAATCAGCCGCGATGCCAATTCGGCTCAGGTGCAAAGCCGGTTGCGGCGAGTGGTGGAGATTGCCGGGTTTGGTAATGCGACCCTCAACGTCGCGCCGCGCGTTCAGGCGACTGTCGGCGCCCGCGTCTCCCACACGGGCGACGAGGACGAAACTGCGGAGGAAGCTGGCGCTACCGTCAGTCGGATCGGGAAAACGACGCTCTCCCCCAGCCTCGCCGTATCGTGGCGCCCGCCCGGCAGGGGACTGGTCTATCTGCGTTACGCCCGCGCGGTGCGCCCAGGCGGCCTCGCGCCCAATGCGACCACGCAAGCGACGCGCTTCGACGCCGACGAGTTGGGATCTGCCGAACTGGGTTATCGGGGATATCTGCACGGCGACACGCTTCGCTTCGACGTCGGCGCCTTTCATACGAGCTGGTCCGGCATCCAGAGCGATTATCTGCTTCCGAGCGGGCTGGTATCGACACGCAATGCCGGCAGCGCAGCCGTGCTCGGCGCAGAGATCAGCGTGGATTGGGACGCATCCGCAAGGCTGCGCATTTCGGCAGGCGCAAGCTATGTCGACGCCAGGCTGACGCGAAGCGATGACGGCGTGGAAGTCGATGATCGTCGGCTGCCGATCACGCCGGATCTCAGCGCCCGGCTCGTCGCCGCCTGGCGTATCAACGTCGGACACTGGTCGGGATCCCTGGGAGGACAAGCGAATTACGTCGGCCATGCCCATCTGACCTTCGATCCCGCCGCCGATCGCACGATGGGAGGATATGCTCTGCTGTCGGCCAACGCGCAGATGAGCAGAGACCAATGGACTGTCACTGGCCGAATAGACAATCTGCTCGACACGACCGCAGATACGTTCGCATTCGGCAATCCGTTTTTGAAGGAACGCCAGTTCACACCCCTGCGACCCCGGACCGTCACGCTGTCGGTGTCACGCTCCTGGTAATCGGACGCAGTCGGTAGGTCGCAACGTAACCGACGTGATCCGACAGCATGCTGCCCGACGCGTCCCGGCCGAACGGGGTCGTGATGCGGACCGCGTCGAGCGCCATGTCGGCACCGTCGAAGTGAAGCTGCCAATCACGGGCCCGCCGCAGCGACCAGCGTGCATCGCGGTCGAGAGCACCCCCTGTTGCCGCCACCTGCCGCAGGGCATCGCGCACCACGGGTTGTGCCGTCCAGCGCTGTACAGCGGCCTGCATCGGGAGCCGGCGAGCCGGCACCGACCCGACGTTGAGGTCTCCGGCGACGATCAGGGGGCGGCGTTCATCATGCGTTCTGGCGATAAACGCGGTCAGGTAAGCGAACTGCCGCTTCCAGGCAGCGTCGGCCCGTTCGGCTGGCACGCCCGACGCACCGCGGCTGTTCAGATGCGTGGTCAAAACGTCGATCCCGCCGGGGGCGTCCGGTGTTGCGATCGTCGCGATCATCGCGCCCTTTGCCGCGAGACAGTCGTAGCCGGCGCAGTCATAATGCGGGAATGTCATGCTACGGACGCGGAGGATCGGGTAGTCCGACATTATGGCAAGTCCACTGCCGACAAATTTGCCCTCAGTCTCACCAACCGACCACCGCGCGGCATCGGCGAAAACCCGCTCGTCGGTAGATGGCCGGCCTTCCGTCGTTGAATCGGTTCCCGGCCCCAGCGCGGCATATCGATAGCCTGACGCGCGGATCATCTCGCGTGCGCCTTCAGTGAATGCCTCTTGGACGACAGCGATATCCGGCGCATCTCCGCGCAGGTGCATTGATCGCAGGGTAGCGGCGATGCTTTGCAGCGCAGCGACACGGCCCCCTGCGACAGGCCACGGCAACCCTTTCACATTGTAGGTCAAAAGGGAAACGCCGTGAGCGATGCGCGGCGCGCGCGATGGTATCCGCGCCGCTGGGCTGGCCCGACCACCGGCAGCGCCGGCGAGCGCGACTGCCGCTGTGATGACCAGTGCTGCTGCACCCAAACGCCCGATCATGCCTTCTGCCTCCAGCTGAGCGAAGGACGGCACGCAGCAGCAGCAGCCGCAGTCGACCATTGCCGAAGAATTTTTGATCCGCTGACTGCGGTGGGCCGCTGTGGTGCCGTTTAACCCCGTCAACGAGGGACGGGCGGTCGATGAAAGCTGGGCGAAACTATAGACGAATGCGTCGCATGACGCCTTTGGCGCCCTCCTCTTGCGCGGCGGTGCATGAATGACGCCGAGCGCACCATCGAAGCGCCTGCTTCTCTCGATCCATGACGTCAGCCCGCGCTTCGAGTCCCAGGTCGACCGCCTGCACGACCTGTTGAGCCGCTACGCACCCGTCGATCGCATCGCGCTGCTCGTCGTCCCGAACCACTGGGGCACGTCACCGATCACACCGGGCAGCCCCTTCGCGACCAAATTACGCGATCTCGCGCACCGCGGCGCAGAATTGTTCCTGCACGGCTATTTCCATCAGGACGACAGCAAGCACGAAGGTCGTCTCGCCCGCCTGAAAGCAACGCAGATGACCGCGGGAGAGGGCGAGTTCCTAGGCATCGACGAGACCGCTGCGCGTACCAAAATGCAGGCGGGCAAGAGCTTGCTGGAAGATATCGCGGGAACACCGGTCGCAGGCTTCATCGCCCCAGCATGGCTTTATGGTCCCGGCACCTCGGCCGCGCTCACCCAAATGAATTTTGCCCTCGCGGAGAACCATTTCAGGGTGTGGCAACCCGGCACGGGCCGGACGCTGGCGCGTGACCCGGTTTTGACTTGGGCGAGCCGCAGCCGGTCCCGCATCCTGTCGTCCTTGGCGGCGGCGCGCACCCTTCCCTTGGCAATGCGCTTCCTGCCGACCGCGCGCATCGGCGTGCATCCAGGAGATGCGCGTGTCCCGGCGATCATGACCAGCATCGAACGCGCTGTCGCCGGGCTCGCCCGAACCCATGAACCCGCGCGCTACGCCGATCTCGTGAAGGCTTGAGCCATGAAGATTCTGACCTTCCTGCACAGTTTCGAACCTGGTGGCGTCGAACGCATCGCGCTGCGGCTCGTGCGCGAGTGGCGCGCGTCAGGCTATGACGCGCCGCTCTTCATGGGCCGGACCGACGGCGCGATGCGCGACGATGTCGGGGCTGATCTTGCTTATCATAGCCCGCGACAGCCGCGGATCGGTTCGGGGTGGTGGGAAACGATCTGGATGATCGTCACGCTACCCGGCTTCATTCGACGGACACGACCCGACGCACTGTTCTGTGCGGGCAACACCTATGTCGTGGTCGCGGTCGCGATGAAACTGCTGCTGGGCCGCGCCTGTCCTCGCATCGTCGCGAAGATCAGCAACGACCTCGACCGAGCCGATCAGCCCCGAGCCGGTCGTATGGGCTACCGCCTGTGGCTCCGCTTCCAGGGGATGTTCATCGATCGGGCTGTCGCCATGGCCGAACCGATGGTTGGCGAGATCGCAGAATACCTTCGCATCGCTAGAACACGCATCGACATAGTCCCCGATCCAGCCCTCTCCGACGCCATGATCCGGGATTTGCGCAAAAAGTGTGCGCGCACGCCTGCGGTCACGCAAGGTCGTCGATTTCTCGCCGTCGGACGCCTCGTTCCCCAAAAGAACGTCGCGCTCATGCTGCGCGCGTTCCAGCGGGGCGCACAGGTCGGCGATCACCTCACCATCGTCGGTGATGGCCCGGAACGTCCGAAGCTCGAAATTCTGGCTGCACGGCTCGGTGTCGATCGGGCGGTGACGTTTACCGGTTACGTCGCAGATCCGACGAGCCTCTTCAGCCATTTCGACGCCCTCCTGCTTTCGTCGAACTACGAAGGCGTGCCGGCGGTCGTCCTCGAAGCGCTCGCCGCCAACTTGACGGTGATTGCGACCGATTGCAGCCGGAGCATGGCGACACTACTCGCTGATGGCCGTCTCGGATTCCTGGTGCCGACCGGTGACACCGCGGCACTCGCCGCTGCCATTAGCGCCGAATGGCCGCCCCGGAACGAGCAGCTCAGTCTCGATCAGGCGCGGCGCTTCACGATCGAGCGGTCCGCCGAGCTATACGCCGCCAGCTTCCAGCGAGCGACACGGTCCGCGGGCGCGACGACGCTGGCCCCGACCGGCACCGCCCCCACGATCGCCTGACGATCAGCCTCCAACCTGAGAGCAATATGCCACCGGTCGTATCCGCCCTGAGCCCTGCCGCGAGCATCGATGCTCGCACCATTCTGCAGCTCGAACCCAAGCCTCTCCTGGAAGGACGTCGACAATGGTCCGCGACTCTCGGGGGCGCCTTGTCGTTGCTGATCTTTTGTGCGGTCGCGTGGCAGCTGCGCACGATCAATCTGCCCGATCTGGCCGCGATGCTGCCGAGCAGTGGCGCGTTCTGGCTGACCTTCACCTGCTATTTCCTCGCCGGGCCGGCATTGGAGTGGTGCATCTACCGGCGGCTGTGGAGTTTGCCGGCGATCGGCTTCCCCGCTCTCCTTCGCAAACTGATCAGCAACGAGATGCTGCTGAGCTATTCCGGCGAGGTTTACTTCTATGATTGGGCCAGGCGGCACCTGAAGCTCGCCACGTCGCCGTTTGCGGCCATCAAGGACGTCGCCATGTTGAGCGCGCTGGTCGGTAACGTCGTCACGATAATCCTCGTGCTTGCTGCCGCGCCGCTGTTCCGAGGCCTGTCCCTCGGCACCGATGGACGTCACCTGGCCGCCTCAATTGCGGTCGTCATCGCTTCTTCGACAGTTATCCTCGTACTGCGCCGGCGACTGTTCAGCCTTTCCCGGCCCGATCTGCGGTTCGTGATATTTGTCCATACCGCGCGGATCGTGACCACGACACTTCTTGCGGCAACGCTGTGGCATCTGCTCCTGCCCGCAGTCGCGCTCGAATGGTGGATCGTCCTTGCCGCCACGCGACTGCTACTGTCGCGGCTACCGTTCATGCCCAACCACGATGTCGTCTTTGCCGGCGTGGCGACGTTTCTGGTCGGTGCGACCTCGCCCATCGCCGACGCCGTTACCCTGGTGGCCGCTACGTCGCTCGCCGGGTTGATCCTGTGTGGACTACTGCTCGGCACCAGTAGCCTCGCTAGGACGCTCGCCCGATGAGCGTGCTCCTGCTGCTCGCCGCGCAGGCTATGGGCTCAAGTCCTGACTTGGGAAAGAGCGCGGGTCGCTGCCGCCCCGTGGAAGATGGTTCTGCGTTTATGGTGGAGGTCGTTGGTCTGAAAGATCGCCGGGGCTTGCTGAAACTCGAGCTTTATCCGGATCGCGACGGCGACTTTCTTGCCGACGACAATGTATTGCTCGCTGCGGGCAAGGCCTTCAGACGGGTGGAAATCCCGGTGCCAAGCTCGGGTCCGGTGGCGATGTGTATCCGCGCGCCAGGACCCGGTCGCTATGCGATCAGCATTCTTCACGACCGCGACGGGGACCGACGCTTCGCATTGTCGAAGGATGGCGTGGGCTTTGCCGGCAATCCCAAGCTGGGCTGGTCGAAGCCTCGCGCGGATACCGCGAGCGCGAGCGTCGGCAACGGCCCGGTGCATATCCGGATCATCATGAACTACCGCCGCGGGCTCGTCTCCTTCGGACCTATAAAGGACTGACCATGCGCATCGTCGATGTCTGTGCGTTCTGGACTCCTCATGGCGGCGGTGTCCGGACCTATATAGAAGGCAAGATGCGAGCGACCCGTCACAGGGGTGACGAGATCGTGGTCGTCGTTCCGGGCGAGCGCCTCGAGACGGCGGTCACGGACGGCGGCACGATCGTATCTATACCGGGTCCGCGTTTTCCCCTCGACACCAGATACCGTTACTTCAACGACGAGGAGGCGATGCATCGCGTCCTCGACGACCTGATGCCGGACGTCGTCGAGGTGTCGTCGCCTTGGGGAAGTCCCGCGATGGTCGCCCGGTGGCGCGGCACGGCGCTGCGATCGCTGGTGATGCATGCGGATCCACTCTCCGCCTATGCGTACAGGTGGTTCGGATCGATCGCAGCGCGCGATACGATCGATCGACGCTTCGAGATGTTCTGGCGCCATCTTCGGAGGCTCAACGAGGCGTTCGATCTGGTGGTGTGCGCCAGTGAGGGACTGACTGAACGCATGATCCAGGGCGGGGTCAGCAAAGCGACGACGATCCCGATGGGCGTGACTCCTGGTCTGTTCTCTCCCTCCCTGCGCAATCCGGCGCTCCGCGCGCATCTGCTCGCCCGGTGCGATTTGCCCGAGGATGCGACCCTTCTCATCGGCCTGGGCCGACATGCGTCCGAAAAGCGCTGGCCGATGGTTATCGAGGCCGTCGCGGCCGCCGGGAGCCGTCGGCCGGTGGGGCTACTCCTGTTAGGGCACGGACGGGACGAGGCGACCGTCGTCCGTGCGGCGAAGGGCAATCCGCATGTTCACCTCGGTGCCCCGGTGTTTGACCGACCGCGCCTCGCCACGATCCTCGCCAGCGCAGACGCACTGGTCCATGGTTGCGAAGCGGAAACGTTCTGCATGGCAGCCGCGGAAGCTCGTGCCAGCGGCATCCCGATTATCGTACCCGATCTTGGCGGGGCTGCGGATCAGCTGCGCCCCGGCTTCGGCGAAAAATACGTGGCGCGCTCGGCTGCATCGCTTGCCGACGCCATAGTGCGGCAGATTGACGCAGGCGAGACAATGTTGAGGCGCGCCTCCTCCGCCGCTGACAGCGTGACAGACATGCAAGCGCACTTCGATGCGTTGCTCGCGACCTATCGCGCCACGCGACGCGGCGCGCCGATCCTGCAGCAGGCCGCCTGACGATGTCGTGGTTCGATTACGACCTAGCGACGTGAAGCTGATCGACCGATACATCTTCGCGCAGACCTGGCGCAACTTTGCCGCAATATGCGGGATCATCGTCGCCTTTTTGTTACTCGAAAACCTCTCCCGACTCCTGCATCTGCTGGAGAACGTGGAAGAACCCATCTCGCTTCTGCTGCAGTTCCTGCTCGCGCTCGTGCCGGAATATCTTGGGCTTGGCATCCTGGTAGCGATATTCCTCTCGACGGCGCTCGCCGTTCGATCGCTGAGCCTCGCGGGAGAATGGCAGATTCTCGCTGCGACCGGCGTGTCGCCGACCCGGCTTCTCCTGATACCAATGATGTTCGGGGCGGTCGGCGCGACCGCAGAGACCGCCATCAACTTTCACTATAGACCCGTCGGAGAGCGCAGGCTCGATCAATTGTTGGACGAGGTTCGGCTCGGTCGGCACGGCGTCGGTGCGGCGATCCGCTCGATCGTCAGCTTTCCGAACGGCGTGACGGTCACGATCGACGGCCATGATCGCGCGACGGGTATGTTGACCGGGGTATTCGTTGCCATGCCCGAGGTAACGCTCACGGCTCCGCGGGCACGCGCCACCCACGATGGGTTCGGCACAATCGTGCTTAGGCTGGAGAATGGTCGAGGACTGACACGCAGACGTGACGGGTTCAACGTCCTGTCCTTTCGAAATCTAACGGTTCGCATCGCAACCACAAACGAGAAGACGTCTACCGTAAGTCTGCCCGCGCTCGATCGTCTTCCTCTGGACGAAATCGTCGAATTGGCGATGCGCGAGACCTCGAAATCCCAAACCTCAATGCCGGCGCTCGCCTCGATCGCGTCACGGCTGACCTACAGCCTCATGGCCCTCGTCGTTCCCATCCTTGGCATCGCACTGGGAGCACCGCCCATGCGCGGAAGGTCCGGGGCAGGACTCGTCTTGGGTATCCTGATGATCGTCGGATTCGTCCGCGCGGCGTCTTTCGTAGAAAGCTCTTCGTTGCAGCGACCGGTCCTCGCCAGCGGCGTGCTGATGTTGCTGAGCGGCGGAGCAGCCGGTCTACTCTGGCGGTTCGAAATCAGATCCGGACCAGGCTTCGTAGATCGATTGATCGATCGTCAGCTCGTCAGTCCTCTCCTCTACCTCGCGAAGGGAAAGGCACGAACAGCGCTCAAGGTATAGTGCTAGCGGCGAACGCTCGTTCATCTACATTGGGATTTCTAAACTGCCGCCCAACTTTGATGCAAACTAGGGTGGCGTAGAGAGAAAAGCGTGCCCGATCCGGCACGCAGGAGATGAAGTCATGATCAGGAAGACATTGATCGCTGCCGCTACCGCTGCGCTCGCCACCGTCTCGGTCAACGCCGCCATGCCGACCGCGAAGCTCGGAATGGCGAAGGCGCGGGCGATCGCGCTGAAGGCAGCGCCTGGCCGCGTCCAGAAGGCGGAATATGAGAAGGAAGGCGGCGGCTGGCGCTATTCGTTCGACATCCGCCAGGGCAACCGCATCCACGAGATCGGTGTCGATGGGCACACCGGCAAGATCGTCGAGGACAAGTTCGAAGCTCTGGGCGACAAGGACTGAGTTGCATGATGCGCGTGCTGCTCGCCGAAGACGATATCGACACTGCACGGCTCATCGCCGGTGACCTCGCCGGCCGGGGCTATGACGTGACGATGGTCGCCGATGGCGACAGCGCGCGCAGCTATGCGATCGAGGAGCCGTTCGACATCGCGATCGTCGATCGGATGCTACCGTCGCTCGATGGCGTCGAAATCGTCCGTGCTTGGCGAGCTGCGGGTATCCGCTTGCCGGTGCTGATGCTTACGGCGCTCGGCGGCATCGCGGACCGGGTGACTGGTCTCGGTGCCGGCGCGGACGATTATCTGGTCAAGCCCTTCGCGTTGGCGGAACTGGCCGCCCGGATCGATGCGCTGCTTCGCCGGCCGCCTCTCGCCACTCAGCCGACGCGCTTCCAGGTAGGAGACGTCATGCTCGACCTCCTCTCCCGCGATGTCAGACGCGACGGTCGGGAAGTCCGCCTTCAGCCGCGCGAGTTTGCAATCCTGGAACAACTCATGCGGCACGCGGGGCAAGTGGTGACCCGCACGATGCTGCTGGAGACGATCTGGGGTTTCCACTTCGATCCGCAGACCAACATCGTCGAGAGCCATCTGAGCCGGATGAGATCCAAGCTTAACGCTGGTTTCGCTGTCGATCCGATCGAGACGCTGCGCGGGGTTGGTTACCGGATGCGCCGGGATGGGTGAGCTCTGGCGAAGCGCCGCCTATCGTATCGCCTTCATCTATTCGGCCGCATTCGCGTTGGCGATCGCGGTGCTCGGCGCCATCGTGTTCGTAGCGGCGGATGCCGCCTTCCGACATCAGCAGGACGTCGCGCTGGCCGACGAGACAAAGCAGCTCGTGTTGGCCTATCGCGCAGAAGGGGTGTCCGACCTGCTGGATGCGCTGGCGGCCCGTAGCGACGCCAAGGGCATTGCCGCGTTCGGATACGCCATGTTCGATCGTGATGGCCGGCGCATCGCCGGTGATCTCGACACCCGACCACCACCGCCGGGCCTTCACGACATCCACTTTCGCGATCCCGAGGAGGGTCAGGACGCCGCACGCGCCATGACCACTATCCTGCCTTCCGGCGAGCGGTTGGTCGTCGCGATCGATACCGAGGGACTGGAGCAGATCGACCGCACCATCCTTGGCCTTTTCATAGGCGCATTCGGGATCGTGGTCATGGTCGGCATTGCCGGTGCGCTGATATTGGGCGCCTATTTGCGCCGGCGTCTTTCGCGAATCGAGGCGGCTGCGCGTGCGATAGTCGGCGGTGACCTGACGCGGCGCGTGGCGGTATCCGAGCGAGGCGACGAGTTTGACGCGCTTGGCGCGACGCTCAACGCGATGCTCGACCGGATCGAGCAACTGATGGAGAACCTCCGTCAGGTGTCCTCGGATATTGCGCACGATCTCCGCACGCCTCTGTCGAGGCTACGAACGACACTGGAGGCGGCGCGCGAGAAGGATCCGGTCGGCCAGAGAAAGGCGATCGACGAGGCTGTCACGCAGGGGGATGCGATGCTGTCGTTGTTCGGCGGCATCCTTCGCATCGCCGAGGTTGAGGGATCGACCTTTATAGCGTTCGAGCCGGTCGACGTGACCGCCTTGGTGGACGATATCGGCGAGGCATGCACGCCAGCGGTTGACGATGGCCACCGCTCGCTGTCGTGCCAGGCCGCCCCGGGCATGACCGTGAAGGGAGACCGCGAGCTTCTGGCACAGGCAATCATCAACCTCCTCGACAATGCGCAGGCGCACACGCCGGTAGGAACGGCGATCACCATCACGGCATCTAGCGCGGGCGGAAAAGTCTGCGTCCGCGTTGCCGACAACGGGCCAGGTATCATGGAACAGGATCGCGAGCGGGTAACTCGCCGGTTCGTGCGCCTCGATCCCGCACGATCTTCGGCGGGTCACGGACTCGGACTGAACCTCGTCGCTGCCGTCGCAAAATCGCATGGCGGGCACCTCGTTCTAGAAGATGCGCATCCGGGACTGGCCGCTACTCTCGTCTTTCCGGAGCTGATTCGATGAAGACCGGCTTTTCGCTCCTGTGCCTCGCAGGTGCTCTGACAGGGTGCGCGCACTACACGCCGCTGCCGCTCGAGAACGGCGTGGACGTCCCGCTTTCCGTCCCTTCCTCGGAAGGACTGACGGCAGCGGCAGCGGAGCTCAAACGCCCCTATCTCCAGCCGACGACGATCGACCTGTCACAGCCGTTGGATTTGAACGCGATCGCGACGATCGCCGTCATCGCCAACCCGGATCTGAAGGCGCAGCGGGTTCGCGCTGGCGTTGCGGATGCGCAGGCATTTGCCGCCCGGCTGCTGCCCGACCCGACCTTTAACATCGGCGCCAACAAGGTCTTGTCGGGACCCGATGTCCTGCTTGACCTTGCTTCCGCGCTCGGGTTCGATATCCAGTCACTTCGCACCCGCGGCGCACGGATCGCTCAAGCCGAGGCGCAAGCCCGTCAGGTCCGGCTCGATCTTGCCTGGGCTGAGTGGCAGACCGCCGGTGAGGCCCGCCTTCAGGCGGTACGGGTTGTCGGACTGCAGCGTGCACAAGTGATCACGGCGGCGTCACGGGACGCATCGCGGTCGCTTCTGACGCGCACCCTGCGCGCAGCAGGCCGCGGCGACCTGTCTGGCGATCAGATCCAGGCCGCCCGGGTCGCGGCATTCACCGCCGAGCAGCAGGCAAGAACCACCGAACGCGACCTGAACGTTGCGCGGTTCGCCCTGACGAAGCTGCTCGGGCTGCCGCCGGCTTCAATCCTTCGTCTGGCGATCACCAGCGATGCTGGCGCTCCGCCGGACGCCGATCGGCTTTTCGCCCTCGCGCGGAGCGCGCGCACCGACCTCGCCGCCCTGCGGCAAGGCTATTCCGCGCAGGAGGCTGCGGTCCGGCTCGCCATCATCCAACAATTCCCGACGTTGGACTTGACGGTTAACGCCAACCGGGATTCCGCTGGCAATGTCCTGACCGGTCCCGCAGTCGCCTTCACACTGCCGCTGTGGAATCGCAACCGTGGCAACATCGCCATTGAGCGCACGACGCGCGAGGCGCTGAAGGCGGAATATGAGGCGCGCTTGGTCCAGGCGCGGGCGGATATCGCCGCAGCAGTCGGCGGCATCGCGGTCGCCGAACGTCAGCGCGCCCCGGCAATTGCTGACCTCCCGGCACTGACCCGCTTCGCGGCCGCCAGTCGCCGCGCCGCGAACCGAGGCGACCTCGCCGCAGCCACTGCCGAGACAGCCGAACAAGCTTCGCGGGACCGCGAACTCGTGGTGACACAGACAAGCCAGGACCTGGGGGAACAGATGATCGCACTCGAACTCCTGACTGGCACGCCCCGCGCGGAGTGGCTGAAGTGAGCGGCCGGATTGCGATCGTGCTGGTGGGCACGGCGCTCGCCTCCTGCAGTGGTTCTGGCACTGACACCCAGAAGGCCGCGGATCCAGTGGCGCTGGTCAAGCTCGCACCCGTGACGAGCGCCGCGGTGTCAGAACAGACCGCGGTCTATGGCGCGGCGGAGCCAGGAGCCGGTGCCACCGCAACGCTGGTGGCTTCGGAGGAGGCGCGGATAGTCAGGATCGTGGCGCCGGTTGGGACGCGGGTCTCGGGTGGCCAGCTCGTCGTGCAACTCGCGCCCGGGCCGACCGCGAGCCTCGATCTTGTCAAGGCGAACAGTGATGCACGCGCGGCCGAGGCCGCCTATGCGCGGGCTGGACGCCTGCGCCAGGACGGCCTGGTCGGCAATGCCGAGGTCGAACAGGCTCGCGCAGCCGCCGCGACCGCCGGCGCAACCCGGTCCAGTCTTGCACAGCGCACCGCATCGCTCGCCCTGACCGCCCCATCAGCCGGCATTGTCCAAGCGGTCACCGGGTCGCCGGGCGATCTCGTTCAGCCCGGCGCGTCGATTGCAACCATCGTCCGGGATGGCGATGTTCGCGCTCGCTTCGGGATCGACCCGGCGATCGCGCGATCGTTGAGACCCGGGCAGCCAATCAGGATCGAGGGTAACGGAACCCGCGGCCAGCTCACGGTGCCGATCGATGCGGTCGATCCTGTCGTTGATCCGCAAACCCGGCTTGCCGCCGTTTTTGCGCGACTTCCGGTCGGCGCGCGGATCGGCACCGGCGAGATCCTCACAGGCGCCGTCACGACTAGCGCTGGCTCGGGCCTCCCGAGCATTCCCTATGCCGCACTGATGGACGACGGCGGCCAGCCCTATGTCTTTGTCGTCACGAACGGCACGGCGCACCGGCGCAACGTGCGGACCGGGGCGAGTGACCGCCGGACCGTTGCGATTGTTGAGGGTGTCAAGGCCGGCGAGCGGGTCGTGGTCGAAGGCGGCACGGCGATCGAGGATGGCATGAAGGTTCGCACCCGATGAGCGTCCTGTCCCGCCACGCGAACGCGCTTATTTTGGCTGCCCTCATCATCGTTGCCGGGGGTGCCGCAGCTGCGTTGCGCATCCCGGTCAGCCTGTTCCCCTTCATCAACTATCCTCGGGTGGTGGTGGCGGTCGACGCCGGCGAACGCGACCCCGCGCAGATGGCGGCGCAGATCACCCGCCCGATCGAGATCGCACTGCGCGGCGTGCCGGGCGTGACGCATGTGCGATCAACAACTAGTCGTGGCTCGGCGGAGGTTGCGCTCTCTTTCCCTTGGGGTCAGGATATGGCCGGCGCCACGATGGCGACCCAGGGTGCACTCGCAACGGTCTTGCCCGATCTTCCGGCGGGCGCGCGCTTCGAAGTGCGCCGATCAGATCCGACTTTGTTTCCCGTCCTGGGCGTCGCACTCACTTCATCCTCGCTTGATCCCCAGGCGTTGCGTCAGCTTGCCGATTTGAAGGTTCGCCCCGCCCTGCTCGCCGTGTCGGGCGTGGCCGGGGTCGATGTTTTGGGCGGAAGCGCGCGCGAGTTCGCGGTCGATGTCGATCCCGCACACGCCACCGCACTCGGGCTCAGCCTCGCCGACGTGGCGACCGCGATCGGCAAGGACAATGCGGTTCAAGGCGTCGGGCGGCTCGAGGATCGCCACAGGCTTTATCTGGTGCTAGCAGAGAACCGGCTTGGGTCGATCGCCGACCTCGCCGCCACGCCGGTCAAGGCTGGTCAGACGGCAGCTGCAGGGATCGTCACGCTTGGCCAGATCGCAACGATCACGCCATCGGTCGCCCCCAGCTACACGCGGATCACCGCGGATGGGAAAAGTGCGGTGCTGGTCAACGTGCGCCAGTCTCTGACGGGGGACACGGTCGGGATCGTTCGGGAAACCGCGGCCCGGCTCAAGACGCTGGGGCTTCCGCCGAGCGTCACGGTCACGCCCTTCTATGATCAGTCGGAACTGGTGACGGGGGCTGCCAATGCGGTGCGCGATGCGATCCTGCTCGGTGCCGTGCTCGCCGGAGTGGTGCTGTTCGTCTTCCTCCGCTCGGCTCGCCTCATGCTCATCACGGGGCTGATGCTGCCGGCCGTCCTTGCGGGAACGTGCCTCGTTCTGCTCGCGCTCGGCATGAGCTTCAACATGATGACGCTCGGCGGGTTGGCCGCGGCGGTCGGTCTCGTCGTCGATGATGCCGTGGTGATGCTCGAACACATCATGCGCCGGCTTCAGGAAGGCCAGGCCTCGGACCGGCGCAGCATCCTTGACGCAGCCGCAGAGATGACTCGCCCGCTCGTTGGATCAACGACCGCTACCATGGTCGTTTTCCTGCCCTTGGCGTTCGTGACGGGCGTCACAGGAGGATTTTTCAAGGCCCTCGCGCTGACGATGGTGGCCGCGCTTGGCCTCTCGCTGCTGTTCACGCGCTTCGTCCTCCCGATTGCGGCGGCCCGATGGGTTGGTGCACGAGAGGCGGAGGCGGCCGAGCGGGCCGGTGGCGTCCTCGCCCGGCTCGGCCGCAGCTATGAATGGTCAGCCGACCGAGCGTTCGGGCGTCCGGCGATGTTCGCGGCCGTCGTAGCACTGGTGTTCGTGGCGGCCGGCTGGCTGGCCTGGCGGCATGTTCCGTCGGGTTTCATGCCTGCAATGGACGAGGGCGGCTTCATTCTCGACTACAAAGCACAGCCCGGCGCGGCGCTGAGCGACACCGACCGGCTGTTGCGCCAGGTTGAGCGGATTATCGTGGCCACGCCGGAAGTGGCGAGTTACTCGCGGCGAACCGGCGCCCAGCTGGGCGGCGGGCTCAGCGAAGCCGACGAAGGAGACTATTTCGTTCGCTTGAAGGGCGGGTCGCGGCGTCCGATCGACGCGGTGATGGCCGATATCCGCCAGAAGATCGACACCGACGTCCCCGGTCTCCAGGTCGAGACCGCGCAGCTCATGGAAGACCTGATCGGTGATCTCACCGCGGTTCCGCAGCCGATCGAGGTCAAGCTGTTCGGGGATGATCCCGCGGTGCTGGCGACGGCGGCAAAGCAGGTCGGTGACGCCATCGGCCGCATCAGCGGGGTGGTTGAAGTCGTCGACGGGCTTCGGGTCGCCGGCGACACCGTGTCGATCGCGGTAAATCCGCAGCTTGCCCTGCAACAGGGTCTCGACCCGACCGGCGTCGCGGGGCAGTTGGAAACGCTGATCGGCGGCACGCAGGCGACGCAGGTCCGGATCGGCGAACAGCTGGTGACGGTGCGCGTGCGCGCTCCTCAAGCCCTGCGGTCGCGCGCAGACGAGATCGCCCGGCTGCCGCTCGTCGCACCAGATGGTCATCTCGTTCGCGTCGGCCAGGTCGCAACGGTTTCCATCGTCGGCGGCCAGAAGCAATTGACGCGCGAGGATCTGGCGCCGTTCGTAGCGGTGACGGCCCGGCTCGAAGGGCGCGACCTCGGCTCCGCGATGACCGAAGTCCGCAAGACCGTCGCCAATCTCAAGCTGCCCGCCGACGTTCGGGTCGATTATGGCGGTCTCTACACGCAGCAGAAGCAGAGCTTCGCCGACCTGACGTTGGTGTTCGTCGCCGCGTTGCTGCTCGTGGCGTTGCTGATCACCTTCTTGTTCGAGCAGCCGATGTGGACGATCGCGGCGGTCGGAACCGTGTTGCTGTCGGCTGCGGCAGTCCTGATCGGCCTGTGGGTTACCGGGATCGAACTAAACATCTCGGCGCTGATGGGCCTCACGATGGTGGTCGGGATGGTGACAGAACTCGTGATCTTCCTCTTGGCCGAACTCGATCCCTCAAACCCGCTAGACGCCGCCGGCTTGCGTGAAGCCGCCGGCAAACGGCTTCGACCGATCGTCATGTCGGCGCTCATCGCGATCCTGACACTCAGCCCGCTGGCGCTGGGTCTCAGCCGTGGCGCCGGTCTTCAGCAGCCGCTCGCGACCGCGATCATCTTCGGACTGACGGCGGCCGTACCGCTCGTCCTGTTGTTCCTGCCGGCGGCGCTCCTTGCACTGCGGTCGCGCAAGAACGGTGCCGTCACCGCCCCATGATCGCCTTCCTCCTTGCCGCGGCGCTGGCCCAGGCACCGACGCTTCAGCAGCGCCTCGCGCTCCCGCTTCCCGAGCAACGCCGGCTAATGGTCGAGCGGATCCGCACCGATGTACGTAAGAGCGCCCCAAGCGCCGCCACGCCCGCGCTTGACCGCGCGCTGGAAATAATCGGTAAGCTGCCCCGCGAGGACTTCGTGGCGCCCGAGGGTCGCCGCTTCGCCTATGTCGATACACCGCAGCAGATCGGATATGAGCAGACGATCTCCGACCCCTATGTGGTCGCGATCATGACCGCGGCGCTCGACCTTCCGCCGGCTGCCAATGTCCTCGATGTTGGGACCGGTTCGGGATACCAGGCGGCTGTCCTTTCGAGCTTGGCTGCCAAGGTCTGGTCGATCGAGATCGTGGATCCACTCGCCAAGGCAGCGGCGAAACGCCTGAAACGAATGGGCTATCGCAACGTCGCCGTCAGAAGCGGTGACGGGTTCGCCGGATGGCCTGAGAGCGCGCCTTTCGACGGGATCATCGTTGCTGCAGGCTCTGCAACCGTACCGCAGCCGTTGATCGACCAACTCAAGCCTGGCGGTCGGCTCGTCATGCCGATTGGAAAGTCGCAGGTCTTCGAGCAGCTCCTGGTCATTACGAAGCAACTCGATGGTTCGCTAAGCCGCTGCTCGCTTGGTTGGGCGATGTTTGTACCATTGACCGGCAAGGGACAGACCCCCGATGATCCACGGGCGCTGTTCGACCGATCGGTTCCGCTGTGTCACGGCAATCCGATCACCTGAGTGGATGCTTGCCGACCCGCCGCTTGTGGCGCGCCTGCTACAAGGAAATGACGTTCGTCGCGACGCACGGTCAACATGCTATTGGAAAGCCCAATGACATCGTCCGACGACGGTACGTCGATCATCGGGCCATAACTTCCGAAAAGATTTGATCGGCGATCGCAACGTAGCGCGACGATGGGAACCCCGTGAGCCAAGGCATCGAGCAACCGGTGTTCATACCCGTCATGCAACCGCGCGAAAATAAATACGGCGCGAGGATCGCCAATCCAATAATCTCTGTCGTCTGCATCGGCGAACGAGGTGACACCGTCGACCCGAAGCGCCTCGACCCATTTCGCCATTTTGCGCCGCTTATGCGCGCAACCGACGATCGTCAGCCGCTCGCCTAGCTTGCCCGCAAGGGCGAACGCCCGGATGATTCTGATGAGCTGGCGGACGTCGCCGCTGTCCCCGAATGCGATGAAGGAACGGTCCATAAAGGCAAGACGATGCTGTGCGGCGCTACCGCAGTCCGCCCCGTTAGGTCTCACAGCAGGTTGGACGTGGCGGCCGCGGCTCGATTAGTCGGGGCCTCATCCGAAGCATGGGCCAAAGTTTCTACCGACAACCCGGTTGCGAACGTTTTTTCGACCGGGCGACTGCGGCAAGGCACTCACCGTGCCGTCCGGCTGCGAGGTCATGGAAGGAGACGTTCGCCAACCGACGGGCGATACCTTGCGCACCTCGCCGGAGAACGACCGTATGCTGATAACGATGCCGCTTTCTGCGATGGTTCAGCCTGTCGGTCCGCTATCCCCGGACGTGGCAACTGACCAGTCCGCTTCCGCGCTGCCTCCGGCATCGCCGCCGACCGCCGCGACCGACATCGCGCAGACCGTGCCGACGGGGCCCTCCCAGCCCGACGCGACCGGGGAGATTGTCGTGACTGGTCGTCGTCGGTCGGCAGGTGACCCGCTTGAGGCGATCAACGCGAGGTCCTTTGAGGCGACGCAGGCCGTCGACAAGGCCGTGTTCGGTCCTGTCGCTTTGGCATACAAGCGGGCCATGCCGAGCCCTGTTCGAAGCGGCCTGCGCAACTTCTTCAAAAACCTGCGCGAGCCAGTCGTTTTCGTGAACTACGTTCTGCAGCTTAAACCCGGCAAGGCCGCCGAGACTGCTGGTCGCTTCGCGGTGAACACGACGATCGGCGTGGCAGGCTTCGTCGATATGGCGAAGCGCAAACCATTTAATCTACCTCGGCGGCCGAACGGATTTGCATACACCCTGGGCTATTATGGGGTAAAACCTGGGCCTTTCATATTCTTGCCTTTTTTTGGTCCGACCACGGTGCGTGATGCCATCGGCGGGTTGATCGACCGCGCGGTCGTACCGGGTATCGGCGGACCGCCATTTAATCAGCCTGCGTATGTCGTGCCAGCAACAGGGCTGGGCGTGCTCGACCGACGGGCTGAGTTCGATGAAGACCTGCAGCGCATTCGTGCGAGCGCAGATCCCTATGTTGCGCGTCGCGATTTTTATCTTCGGAAACGGCAGCGTGAGATCGACGCGTTGCACGCGTCGTCGCCGTCACATGCCAAGGTGACCGACCCGTCCTCGGCGCCTCCGCCGGCCTCTTCAGTCATGGTGCCGATTAACCCCGCTGCGGTCAAACTAACGCAGTGTTCCCCCACGATGGATGCACCAGCGTCCTCACCGATGTTTTAAGTCGGAGCAGTCGATCGCGCACGCGGGCTGACGAATCTGATCGCAAAGGTGTAGACGATAGTGGCGAAAGACTAGCTAAGTTGATCGCCATTCGGCGGTATCGGCACATCCACTACTGCCAACAAGGCTCAGAGCTTGTCTTTAAGGGCTTTGGCAGCCGCAAATGATACTTTCTTGGAGGCAGCGATGTCCATCGGCTTCCCGGTCGCGGGGTTACGGCCCTGGCGTGCCGGGCGGTCCTTCACCGAGAACTTGCCGAAGCCAGGAATCGATACTTCCTCCCCGCGTCCGGCCGCCTCAGCGATCTCGATAAAGACGGCCTGTATCGTCGCCTTCGCCTGCGCCTCGGTGAAGTCGGTTATGGCAGCGATCTTCTTCGCGAGGTCGGACGTGTTCATACGAGGCATTCTCCGGTTGATCGTATGCAATCATAGTGGCTGCCGCTTGTGAGACAACCAAGTTGCTCGACCACATCAACGCCGGCATTTTTCGGCGGGATCGATGGGTTCGACGATCGTGAAGGAGAGGGCTGCAGGCGAAATCGCTTTCGTCCGGCTCAAGGAGTCGCGGACAGCCTTGGAATGCCGACAATCGGACAGCCAAGCCTGAGGCGCGCGTGTTGACGGATCTCCTCTCAAGCGGCGCGCCTACGCGCAAAAATGCGGTGATCGTTCTAACCGGCCCGACGGGAGATCGCGTAGGTTCCGCACCCGAAAGCACGAACCTGTGCGACTCAACGCCCGCCCGGTCGGGGGAGGCTCCCAACTCGCTCTTGAGTTCGGTCCTGCGATCGTTGACCTCTTGCATGACGCTTAAGCAACGGGGGCGAAAGTGGCGAGCTGCTGTTTCACGATCGATGTCGAACCCGATCTCCATCTCGCCTGCTTCCGACTTGCCGGCACTTTCGCGGCCGCGGACGTTGAACGGTTGATCGTCGAGCGCGACCGAGCATTCCACGCCTTGACCTCAGAGCAGAATCGCCACCTCGCGCTCGTGGACATACGGCAAATGACGCCTCAAGGGTTAAGCGGCTTCGCTGCGTTCGGCCAGCTACTGTTGCAGCGCGAACCGCGCGCGCTGCGCCTCGCCTTCCTCATCGTGACAAATCTGGCGAGCATGCAGGCCCAACTCGCCGCCCATGGTCGAGGAGCACAGTTTTTCTTCGACGAGGATCAGGCGCGATCATGGCTGCTTGCCCATGACAACCCTCCTCTCGCGTTCCCGGTGTTCGTTTCCGGCAACGGTGCCGGAGCTTGATCCGCCGCCATGCTCGATTGCTTGGAGAACAATGCAACCTCCCCCTAGTGGCCGAGAAGCGCGGCCGCGTGTTCCGGTGTTCGAAATTGAAGCGCCGAACTATCGCTATGGCTACCGTCGCGGCCGAACTCTAGAACGTCGGCAGCGCAGCCGCCTTAAGGCTCCCCGCGCCTCATGCAGCATTCGTTCTTGTGGATGAGCCGGGCAGCATACGCGCAAGAATGCCGTCCTTGAGGAAGTGATGGCGGAGAGCGGCCGCGACGTGCAGGGCCAGTAGGGCAAGGAGCGCGATGCCGAGAAGTTCGTGTATCTCACCCGCAATTTCGCCAAGGCCGTTGCCGGGCGTCGTGAGCGCGGGGAGGCGCACAATGCCGAACAGCGTCACGGGCCACCCCTTGGCCGAGGCCCAGGTCCAGCCGGCGATCGGCATCGCAATCAGGATAACATAGAAGCTCAAGTGCGTCGCACGCGACGCCGCTTGCTGCCATCGCGGGATGTCGCGCGGTGGTGCGGGCACCGCATGGGTAAGCCGCCACAGCAGGCGCATGATGGTGAGCATCAGTATCGTCGAGCCGACGGACAGGTGCAGGTTCATCAATCCAATCGGGGGTGAGCCCTCGGGCGGGTCCGTCATCGTCCAAGCGATCACGAACTGCGCCGCGGTCAACGCGGCGGTGAGCCAGTGAAACGCTTTCTGCGGCACGTCATACGATTGAGGGCCGGTTTGTGTTGTCGCCATGATCAGGTCCTGTGCTGATAGCAGATCATTATAACGAGTCCGGGGCGTTGGCGGGCGCGTTAACTGTGTTACCAAGATCGCTTCGCCGTTTTTACCTGTCACAACGGTTCGGCCTGCCCCTCTGTGGTGCGCATTTTGGTCGTCCTGCGCCTCGACCGTGTCGGGGTTGCCACCATTGCTAAGAGAGCGTTCGCGAGGACAGCAGTCGAGCGGAGCTTGTCACGGAGCGACAGCGAAGTGATCGGCCCCGCGTCGGTTTTATTGACGTCGACGACGTAGATGCGGCCGTCAGCCCGGTCGCGCAGGATGTCGAGGCCTCCCCAGTCTAGCCGCATCGCAACCGCGAAGCGTCCGATTGACGCGATCTCTTCGGGCGAGAAGATGTTGGCCGGTTCATGCATCGTGACCGACAGGTTAGGCGGCAGGAAACGCTGGTCGGCCGCGCGGCGCTTGACCCAGACGATCACGGGCCTGCCGTCGATGCAGTGCGTCCGAAGGTCGCGGGCGCAGCCGTCCTCCTCGACCGTGTCGATCAGGCGCTGGTACGTCTTGCCGGCCAGGGGCGGCGTGGGACACTGGACGATGCGACCGTCATGGGCACCGTTAACTTCGCCTTTCTCCACAGCGCGGCCCGTCGCCGCCAGCGGGTCGAGCGCGAGTGGATAACCGAACACCTCGGCGAAAACAGCGGCGACGTGGCTCTTGGAAATGTCGGTACAGCCGAAATTGTAGCTGCGTTGGTGCTGGAGACGCTGCGGGCGGCTGGTTGTCGCATCCTCGAAGAAGAAGCTGGCATCGGCCTGATCGGGGGATGCCGCGATGCGGACGCCGGCCCAGGCGGCCGCAGCGCGGACCATGTACCAGGGTCCGGGCCGGTCCGGGGTGAACCAGATCGCCGGCCCTGCCGGCCTGATTGCGCGGCGTAGCGCTGCCAGAACCTGGAGAACGATCTGGAAAAGCAGCCATCTCGCCACTTCGTCGGCTAGCGTGATGTCAAGCGGAGCGGAATTGCCGGTCTTTCGCAGGATGACACGCCCGCGGTCGAAGGCGAAGGCCCCGAACCAGCCCGGCCGGATGCGCTGGCGGGCAGCAGCGGTGGCTGCGCTTTCCGAGGGGAATGGAGAAACCACGCCCGCTCGGGTCGCTTCGATCGTCATTCTATACTCCGTTTCAGGCACGCTATGGCGGTGGGCCGTCATCAATCGGTATGAACAGGTTCCGCCGTCGCGAACCGAATGCGGAAAAGGGCGCCGCCGCCGGGTGCATCCTCGACCGCGATGTTGCCGCCGTGGGCCTCCACGAGACGCTTGACGATGCCAAGCCCGAGCCCCGCGCCGTCACTGGCGCGGCGGTCGGCGCGCCAGAAGCGTTCGAAGATGTGTTCGCGATCCTCCGGAGGGACGCCAGGGCCGCGGTCGCGGACGCTGATCTGCGAGCCTGGACCCGCGGCGACTTCGATTGGAGTGTCCCCAGGCGCGTGTATCAGCGCGTTGTCGATCAGGTTGCGCACGACGCGGAAGATCGCTTCCTCATGGCCCCGAACTCGCGTGTCGCCGCGATCCTCGAAGCGAAGCTCGCGGTTCGCCTCAAATGCCTTGGGCGCGAGCATCGCGACGACCGCCCGGCCTATATCGGCGAGATCGACGGTCGCGCCTGTATCGATCGACATCGCGTCCGCCTGAGCAAGGTCGAGCATCTGCCCGACCAGGCGCGTCATGTAGGCGGTGTCGGCTTCGAGATCCTGCCGGACTTGGCCCGGCGGCAGGCGGTCGAGTGATAGCTGCATGATCGACAAGGGGGTGCGCAGCTCGTGCGCGGCGTTGGCGGTGAAGCCCCGCAACACCGCCATCGACTCGTCGAGCCGGTCGAGCGCGCGATTGACCGCGCGGACCAGCGTCCCTACCTCGCGCGGAGCGCGCGGCTCGGACACGCGCACGCTCATATGCTCGGCTTCTAGCGCGTCGATCTCGTCCTCCGCGCGCTTCAAAGGCTGCAGCACTCGTCTTACCGCGACGATGTTGAACGCAAACAGCAGCAGCGAGAGCGGAATCAGCGGAAGCGCGACATGCTGGGTGAGTTCGTTCAAGATGACGGGCACGTAGGGGCGCAGTCCCTCGCCTTCGAAACGCATAAGCAGCCAGCGCGTCTCCTCGCCTTCCCGGATCGACCTCACCCCGGTGACGCGGTAGCCTGCGCCGACCCGCTCGCGCTGTGTCCAGTCGACCAATGCTGCCGGGCGCAATGTAGTGGGACCGCCACCGGCACCTCGAATGCTCGCCGACGCCGCGTTGATATAGCCCGCAGACCACTGCCGCGCGCCAGGAGGGCCGGCGAACGCCCCTGGCGTCTTATCGGGCGAATTGGCAATGCGCGCCGCCTCCAGCGTCAGCAGCTCCTGCGCCAGCGCTTCGGGCTGGCGCGCATAGGTCGCGACGACGATGGCTATGTCGAGCAGCGCGAAGATGAGTGCGAACAGCCCCAGCCGCACAGCTATCTGGCTGAACAGCGTCGGGCCGGTAACCGGCAGACGGCGCGGGTTCGTCATGCCGGCGGCCCGAACAGTGCGTAGCCGACACCGTGGACGGTACGGATCAGAACATCAGCCTCTGCCTGCGTCAGGCGCTTGCGCAGCCGCGACACGGTGGCTTCGAGCGCATTGGCGGTGACTTCGGCGTCCATCGAGTACAGCGCGCTTTCGAGCGCCGGCTTGGGTACGACGCGGCCCGCGCGGCGGAGCAGATGTTCGAGCAGATCGACCTCGCGCGGGGTAGCGTCGATAACGCGACCGCAAACACTGACGGTACGTTCCGCCGGGTGCATCACGACATTGCCGACCGCCAGCGTCGTTCCAAGCGTCGCGCCAGGCCGCCGCAGCAGCGCGCGGCAGCGCGCCGCGAGTTCGGGAATCTGGAACGGCTTAACGAGATAATCGTCCGCGCCCGCGTCGAGTCCCGCGACGCGGTCGTCGAGCCCGCCGCGCGCGGTCAACACTAGGATCGGCGTCGCATCCCTGGCCCGGCGCATTCCGCGGATCAGATCGAGCCCGTCCGCGTCGGGCAGTCCGAGGTCAAGCAGCACGAGGTCATAGCCGCTCACCTGCCGCGCGGCCTCCGCGCCCTCGGCCGTCTCGCACCAATCGACGGCGAAGCCCTGCCGGTCGAGACCTTCGCGGATCAGTCCGGCGAGCCGCCCATTATCCTCGACGAGAAGTAGGCGCATGATCGATGTCCGTTCCGGTTGCGGCGCGCTTGGTGCCCGTAATCATCGCCAGCACGAGGTTCTCGCGGTGGCGGACGCTTTCGATGAGCGCCCCCGCGACATGGACCAGCGATGCGACAAGCACCGCGTTCGCGGCGGTTTCATGCACCTGCTCCACCCAGCCGACCCCCCAGAAGCGATCGGTTCCCATCATGTATCCTGTGGCACCAAGAACGATGATTAGCAGGACGAGCAGGATCGCCATGGCAGCACCAGCAGGGTTGTGGCCGAGGTAGCGCGCGTCCCGCCGCGCGACTAGCGAGCGGGCATAGGTTGCGAATGCACGCGGCCCTGGGACAAAACTGGCCAGGCGCGCATGACCCTTCGCGACTATTCCCCACAGGATGCGGACGGCGACCGCCCCCACCACGACATAGCCGACATAGCGATGTGGTGTGCGCGAATGTTCGAGAAAGGTCAGGTTCGCGACCACGCCGCCCGCGACCGTCCAGTGGAACAGCCGGACGACTGGGTCCCAGACCTTGACCCTGCCTTTCAAAGGAGGAGGCGTGTCGGCTGCGTCGCGGGGCGATCGGGACGGTATCATCGATCAATCGACGTTGTTCTGAACGATCTTGCCGTTCACCGGGTTGAAATAGACCTCTGCGCGGCGACCGTCCTTGGTTTGCGCATAGATCTCGTAGCAGCTTCCTGCCTGCTGGAAGACCTTGACCTTGCTGTAGCCCATCTTGGCGACACGAGCCTTCATTTGGGCGGGGGACATCCATTTGGCCTTGGGCGCAGTGGTGCAAACGGGCGCGGCCGACGCTGCGGAGGCGAGCGAGATCGCTACGGCGGCAAGCGCGGTCTTAATAACGAGCGGTTTCATGATCTGTCTCCTTGTGCGGTCCGAGGCGTCGGACAAGCCCAAGGATGGCGCGACGTTCTGACGTGAAGCTGACGGCGGTCGGAAAAATATTTCCGCCTCTCCCAGAAAAGATTCTTTGCTTCGGTCAGGACCTTGTCAGTTCGAGGGGCCAGAAGCCGATTGTCGTTTCCATTAACCCGGCTGGAGATATCATCATGAATATTCGCACGATCACATCCGCTGCTCTCTTGTTCGCCGCTCTCGTTCCCGCCGTGGCGACCGCCGCACCCGATGGCAAACCGCTCGCCGCGCAGACCAGGCAGAACCTTGAGGCCGCCATGAAGGGCGAAGCCTATGCCAACCTCAAATATCTGCGCTATGCCGATCAGGCCGAGGCGGCGGGCAATCCCGAGCTCGCCACGCTTTTCCGCAACTCGGCCAATGTCGAGGCGAACGAGCATTTCGATCGCGAAGCCCAGGCACTCGAACTTGGCAGCACCGCCAAGGTCAATCTTGAGGATGCCATCGCGGGCGAGCATTACGAGAACACGAAGATGTACATCGACTTCGCCAAGCAGGCGGAGGCGAGCGGCGACGTGAAGGTCGCCGCGATGTTCCGGCAGATCGCCGAGGATGAGGGCACGCATCTCCGTGCCTACCGAGCTGCGCTGGCCAAGACCGCCCAAAAATGAGCCAGCGCGTGGTGCCGGCCGGTTTCCCCCCTGTTCCGGCCGGCATCACAACTTCAAATTGTTAAGGAGATTCGAAATGACTACGTTGAAAGCGGGGGTTCTCGCCCTTGTATCCGCTTCCCTGCTCGTGTCCGCGGGCGCGTCCGCCCAGAACCGTCCGCCCGCGCCGTCCGCGGGTGACCGTGCGATGATGGGTGCGATGCGCAGCATGATCCCCGTCACCGCTAAGACGCGACCCACTGGTGACGTCGATCGCGACTTCATGACCATGATGATCCCGCATCACGATGCCGGCATCCAGATGTCCGAGGCGCAGGCGCGGCTGGGCAAGCATGCCGAGCTGCGCAAGATGGCGGCGCAGGACGTCACCGACCAGCGCAAGGACAATGCGTCGATGCACAAGTATCTGCGCGGTTGGAAGACGACCGCCGGACCGGTCGGAGCCGGGTCGCCTTCCGCCGCGATGCTTGAGGACATGCGGGAGATGGACCGTGCGACGGGCAAGATGCGGATGAGGGGCAACCAGGATCGCGACTTTATCGAGATGATGATACCACACCACGAAGCCGCCATCTCCATGGCGCGGACCGAGATGCGCAGCGGCCGCGACGCGCGCGTCAAAAAGGTCGCCAAGGGCATCTTCGACGGCCAGTCCAAGGACGTCCGCGATATGAAGGGCTGGTACAAGTCCTGGTATGGCCGAGCCTACGCCGGCTGACCTTCTCTGTTAAGCCGTTGAAGGCGACCGTCCTCGGGTGCGGCGGTCGCCTCGCACCTTTCCCCGCAACGCTTCGTGATCGGACCCGTCCATGAGCCGTCTTCACCCCGAGAACCATCTTGTCGCCCGCATCGGCTGGCTGCGCGCCGCAGTCCTCGGCGCCAATGACGGCATAGTCTCGACCGCGAGCCTCGTCGTTGGTGTCGCGGCGGCGTCGGCGACGCCTTCCGCGATCTTGCTGACCGGAGTCGCCGGGCTCGTCGCGGGGGCGATGTCAATGGCGGCGGGCGAATATGTGTCGGTGAGTTCGCAGTCCGATACCGAAGCCGCCGATCTCGCGCGCGAGGCGCAGGAGATAGCGGACCGGCCCGAAGCCGAGCATTCCGAACTGGCCGGCATCTACATGCGCCGCGGTCTCGATGCCGGGCTGGCGCGCGAAGTGGCGCGGCAACTGATGGAAAAAGACGCACTAGGCGCGCACGCCCATGACGAGCTTGGCCTGACACCGGGATCCGCGGCGCGGCCGATCCAGGCGGCGCTGACTTCGGCAGCGACCTTCTCGGTCGGGGCGGCGATGCCGTTGCTGATGGCAGCGATCGCGCCGCCGCGGCTGCTTGTGCCGCTGGTCGTAGCCGGCTCGCTCGTGTTTCTTGCGATCCTGGGTGCGCTGGGCGCGCGGACCGGCGGCGCGGGAACCCTCAAACCCACCGTCCGCGTGACGTTCTGGGGCGCTCTCGCGATGGCGGTTACCTCTGCCGTGGGCGCAATCTTTGGGGCGGTCGGGTAGAACGACAAGCACGATGGGGCACCTCGCCCACACCACGCGGGTGACGCCCTTACTGAAAGCGCTGTACTGCGGGAGGTCAAAATTGGCCGTGGCTGTTGAAAATCTCGCGTTCGAATTGATGTTGCGCGATTAGGGCACTGAGCGCTCTTTCAGGCCCCATCCGGCGGGCGTGTGTTAAAAACCTATCGAACGATCCCGATTTGATGCGCCGGCCCGCCGGGGGGATGGCCGGGCCGGCGCCTGCAGCTGGCTTAGCGACGGGGGAGCTTTGCCAGGGCAGCCTTGTAAGCCGCGTAATGCGTGCCTTCGTCGACCGCGATCTGGCGGAACATCTGCGCTACCTTCTTGTCGCCGGCCGCTTCCGCCTCCTTGGCGAAATTCACGTACATCGTGACATTCTCGTAGTGCTCGCCCCTCATGGCATCTTCGAGGTTCACATTGTTGCTGCTGCCGAGCCGCAGCGCCTGCGCTTCGCGATCGAAGTGCTCGTTGGCCTCGACGTTGGCCGATGCGCGGAAGAGCTTGGCGAGTTCGGGCTTTCCCGCCGCCTGCGCCTGGTCGGCGTACCGCAGATACTTCAGGTTGGCATAAGCCTCCCCGTGCATCGCGGCTTCGAGGTTCGCCCGCGTGCTGGCGGCTAGCGGGCGGGTCGGCGCCGACGGCGCGGCGGTCACGCTGACGGCGAAAATGGTCGCGGCACCGGCGGCAGCGACGATCAGGGACTTCATCATGGTCGATACTCCATTGCCGCCGGAAGTGCGGCTGCCCCGCTATCGACCTCGGTCCTGACGACGACCTGACAGGTCCGCGGCAACCGCATTTTCGAGCCGTCGGAAAAACGCGCTGTGCCGTCAGGTTTCGGTCAGGCGGTGCTGCGATCTCCCGGTCATCGAGGCTATCCCGCCTCTGACAGGAGCTCGTTCGATGATCCGATTTGCCCCCTTGAAGGTCGCAGCCTTTCTCGCCGTCGTCGCAGCTGCGCCGATGGCGATGGCGTCGCCCGTCTGCACCAAGGCGCCCCAGGCCAAATGGATGACGCCGGCACAAATGAAAGGCCGCGTCGCCAAGATGGGCTATCGCGACATCAAGGTCTTTCAGGTGTCCGGCAGCTGCTACGAAATCTACGCCCACACCAAGGACGGCAAGCGCGCCGAGGTCTATTTCAACCCGGTGAACGGCGCGGTCGTTCAGAACAACGTCGACTGACGATGAGCCACGTCGCTCCAGCGGCTCCTTCCCGAGACCCTGCTCGCAACCGCGGCAGGGTCAAGGTCTGGGACCCGATCGTCCGCATCTTTCACTGGACCGTGGCAGGAGGTGTCATCGCCAACCTGACGTTCCTTCGGCATGAGGAGACGCCGCATATCTATGTCGGCTACGTTGTCGTCACGGCGCTGGCGATCCGGCTGATCTGGGGTGTTATCGGCCGCCGTCACGCGCGGTTCGCCAGCTTCGTGCCAGGCCCGTTCGTGTTGCTGCGCTATTTTCGCGCGATGGCTGCCCGGCGCGAGCCGCGCTACATCGGGCACAACCCGGCCGGGGGCGCAATGATCGTCGTCCTCCTTGTCCTGCTGGCGACGGTGGGGACCAGCGGATGGATGATGGGGCTCGACCAATTCTGGGGTGTGGGCTGGGTCGAGACGTTGCACGAAACCGCCGCCAATGTTCTGATCGGCGCGGTAGCCCTGCATGTCATCGGTGCGATCGTCGAGAGCGTGCGGCACCGGGAAAACCTGCCGCTGGCGATGGTCACTGGCTACAAACGTGCACCAACGGGGACCGACATCGACCATGCGCCTGCTGCTGATTGAAGACAACTCCCGGCTCGGCAGCCTGGTTCGGGACGGCCTGATCCCGCAGGGTTTCGCGGTCGATTGGGTCGAGACCGTCGAGGACGCCGAGCTGGCGATGACGGTGGCGACATATGACCTGCTACTGGTCGACCTTGGCTTACCCGATGGAGACGGCTTGGACATCGTCCGCCGTTCCCGCCGGGACAAGAATGCGACGCCGATCCTTGTCCTGACCGCGCGAGGTGGCCTCGACGACCGCGTCACCGGACTCGACGCGGGCGCCGACGACTATCTGGTGAAGCCGTTCCAGATTCCCGAGCTCGCGGCGCGGTGTCGTGCCCTGCTGCGACGACCCGGGGCGTCGCTCGGCACCCAGCTCGCCGCGGGCAACGTCGTGCTCGATTGTGCCTCACGGTCGGCCGAGGTGGGCGGCGTCGCGATCGACGCGACGCCGCGTGAAATCAACCTGCTCGAAGTTCTGCTCCGCCGCGCCGGACACGTCGTCGCCAAGCCGGCGCTCGAGAATACGCTATATGCGATGGACGCCGAGGTAACGCCCAATGCGTTGGAAGCGGCAGTATCGCGGCTGCGCAAGCGCCTGACCGCCGCCGGCGCGGACGTGCAGGTCCGCACCGTGCACGGCGTCGGCTATGCGCTGTTCGCGCCGAGCGTATCTGGTGAATAAGATGGACGCGGTTCGGCCAAGGCGACGCCCCCCTACGCTGTTCCGACAGATTGCGGCGCGTCTGGCGGCGTTCACGCTGCTGTTCGCAGCACTCGACGTCGGGATCGTCGTGTTCACCTACAGTCGCCAGCCCGAATCGCTCGCGCAGGAATTGCTGACGCTTGAAGCGACGAAGGCTCAGGCAGGCGGCGTGCTGTCGCCCGACCTGCTAACCGGACCGCCGGGGGCCGAATCCTGGTCCGCGCGCTATGTCGAACCGGGATCACCCGAACTCCGGCGGGTAGGGGAAACCGGGATCGACGGCGCGTCAACCCTGGTCGACTGGACGCGGCGCGAACAGACTCCTCGCGGCTATCGGATATCGGGCGTTCGCGCGATCGATCGCGGCGAGGAGCGGCGATGGCTGGCGATGCAGTTCGAGGGCGACGGCATCCGCCCCTATGTGCCGGTGATCGTGAACGAGATCATTCAGCACGTGATGCTGCCGCTGATCCCGTTGTCGCTGTTGCTGTTGCTGTTCAACGTCTTCGCCGTCCGCCGGGTGCTCCAACCGCTTCGCCATGCCGAGCGCGAAGTGGACGCGCTGGAACCCGACAACACCCTGCTTCGCCTTTCGGAGCCGAGTGAGCCGCGAGAGGTCAACACGCTCGTCAGTGCCGTCAATCGGGCGCTCGGTCGGCTCGATGCAGCGATGGCGACTCTGCGGGAGTTCACTGCCAACGCCGCACATGAGCTGCGCACACCGTTGTCGATCATGCAGCTATCGCTCGATCGGCTCCCCGCAGGCAAGCAACGGGACGAACTGCAGGCCGATGCGCGGCACCTGACCCGTCTCGTCGAACAGATGCTCGATCTCGCCCAAGCCGACGCGCTGGCCGTCGATGGCCACGTTGCCATCGATATCGCCGACATCGGCCGGGACGTCGTGGCCGCGATGGCGCCAAAGG
>NZ_LXVY01000010.1 GCF_001650735.1 Sphingomonas sp. TDK1
GCATCGTGGCGTTCTGACACGGGATTCTGACACCTGTAAACCCATGTGTAAACGCTCGCGCTAAATGGCGGCGTTCTGATCGCGCTATTTGTCAGTTGCCGGGTCCGATGACGAGGCAATCGCGCGCGGCCTGAACGATGTCAGCGGTGACCTCCTCGACGCGGTTGAGGGTCATGATCCGCCGCATCTGCGCGAACAGGCGCTCCATGAGCCGGAAGTTGCCGCGCGTGATGCGGATCACGGCTGCCTGCGCTTCGATCGCGTCGAGTTGGGCCGGGTCGAAGCTGATCCCGAAATCGCCGGCGTGGGTCGCGAGCAGCAGCCGCATTTCGGTCTCGGTAAGCGGTTGGAACTCGTGGACGAAGCCGATCCGCGAGTAGAGCTGGGCATAGCGGGCGAGGCGCTTCTCCAAGCCCGGCATACCCATCAGGATCAGCCCGAAGCCGTGGCGATCGGCCATGTCGCGGAGATGTTCGAGCGACTTTATGGTCAGGCGGTCGGCCTCGTCGACGATGACGAGGGGGCAGGCGATGCGGGCGGCGTCATGGGTGATTTCGTCCTGCGAGCCGCCCGCGACCGTCAGCCGGGCATAGCCCAGCTTAATGAGGTTGAGGCCCAACACCGCGTCGATCGTCTTGGGCGTGTTGCTGACCGACACGGTGTAGAAGACGGCGCGGCAGCGAGCGACCTTTTCGCCAAGGAGCGCGGCAATGGGACGGAGCGCGGCATATTCCCCCAGGTCGGGGAAGCTGGAAAACTCGCGCGCCGATCGCGTCTTTCCGACGCCCGGCCGGCCATGACACACGCCGATATAGCGGTAGTGCGCGCAGGCTTCGGCAAACTCGACGAACCGGGCATGTTCGCGGGTCGCCAGGAACGGCTGCTCGACCAGGAACTCAATCGTCAGCGGCGTAGAGCCGGAGCCCTCGGTAGGTGGTGGGCCGGGAAGCCGTATCCTCTTGGTCGCCATCGAAGGTCTCCGTGGGGGCAGGCACCTGCTTGTCGCGCTCCTTCGCGCCGCGCCGGGCGCGCTGGATCGCGCGCAACGACGGGTGCCCAGCGTGCTCGGAGCTGAGCGCACGGCAGACGAACCGGCCCTGGTGGTAGACGTGGATCTCGGTCAGGTCGCGGGGGTCATAGACCGCCTCGACCTGCTCGCCGACGAAGGCCGCGAGCGTGGGTTCGACATAGCGCCTGCCCATCAGACGGATGCCGTCGCGCAGCACTTTACGGGGCTTGGGCACGTGCACGAGCAGCATGTCGAGCTGTTCAAGGCTGTCGGGCATTGCGGGCAGGAACCCGCCCTTCTGCCAGCGCGTGATCGGCGGTTCGCCGGTGCTGCCATGCGGGCGACGATGATAGACGCCGCACACGAACGCCTCGAAGCGGGCGCGCAGCTCGTCGAGCGTGAGCACTGGCGCCGACAGCGGCTTGCCCGCGATCAGGTGGCCGGGCAGGTCGGGCAGGAACATGTCGTTGATGGTGCGGAACAGCCGCTCGATCTTGCCGCGCCCGCGAGGACGCCCCGGCAGCGAATGGATGAGGCGGATTTTGAGGGCGATGCACGCCTGCTCGATATGCTCGGAGATGAAATCCGAGCCGTTGTCGACGTAAAGCTGTTCGGGAATGCCGCTGACGATCCATTCGGGATTGGGCTTGCGCCAGATCGCCTGCCGCAAGGCGAGCGCCGTGTTGAGGGCACTGGGGGCATCGAGGCTGAGGAAGTAACCGGCGATGGCTCGGCTGTGATCGTCAACGATGACGGTCAGCCAAGGACGCACCGGGGTTCCGGCATCATCGAGCACGAGAATGTCGAGAACGGTATGATCGGCCTGCCACATCTCGTTCGAGGTCGCGGCTTCGCGCCGATGCACTAGCTCGTGCTGGTCGCGGTAGACGGCCGGATCGGAGGCTGCGGCGATCTGGCTTGCCGGTATCGCCCTGACGACACGCGCGACGGCCGCATAGCTGGGGGTTCGGTGTCCATGCGCGATGGCGAGTTCCTGCACCTTTCGGTGAATGGCGGCGACCGGGGGTCGCGGGCGCTTGGTGGCGAGAGTGCGGGTCAGTTCGACCAGATGTTCCGGCAGGTGCAGCCTGCCCCGATCGTTGCGCGGCAGACGCGCGAGACCGGCAAGTCCTTCGGCACGGTAGCGCCCGAGCCAGCGCTGCAACGTCCGCTCGCTCAGCGTGCCGGTGCGGGCGAGGTCCGCGAGCGGGATGCCATCGGCGAGGTGCGGTTCAAGGACGCGGTAGCGCTCGATCGCCAGCGGCGGGACAAGCGCCGGATGCGTCACCGCCGACGGTCCGTGTCGCAGGTAAGGAAAACGGAGATTTGCCTGCCCATCGCCATGCGAGTCCGCTCGCGTTGCCAAACCGGCCTGTTCGACGTAAATCTACCCGGTAAAGAAAACTAGGGCAACATAGACCTGCCGATGACGACTTTCTTCCCAAACCGCGCCCGATCGGGGCGCCACCGGCCCTACGCATGAAAATCGGTTACGCCCGCGTATCGACCGCCGAGCAGAACCTGGACCTCCAGCGTGATGCGCTGAAGGCTGCCGGCTGCGAGAAGGTCATCACCGACAAGGCCTCCGGGGCGACTGCCGCTCGCCCTGGATTGGAAAAGGTGAAGGAGCTGCTTCGCGCCGGCGACACACTGGTGGTCTGGCGCCTCGACAGGCTCGGCCGCTCGCTCCGTGATCTGATCGGATGGATGACCTACCTCGACGAGGAAAAGGTCGGGCTGCTGAGCCTGCACGAGGCGATCGACACGACCACCACGTCGGGCAAGCTTACCTTCCACCTGTTCGGGGCATTGGCGGAGTTCGAGCGCAACCTGATCCGCGAGCGGACCCAGGCCGGTCTCACCGCAGCCCGCGCTCGCGGCAAGAAGGGTGGCCGGCCGGCCGCACTCGGCAAGGACAAGCGCGACCTGGCCGTCAGCCTCTACCACGAGAACACGATGCCGATCGCCAAGATTTGCTCGATGCTCGGCATCTCCAAGCCAACACTCTACGCCTATGTGCGATCGGCCGAGACCAAGCCGGTAGCCGCGTAGCGACGCTCGCCGACAAATAGCGCGATCAGAATGCCGCCACTTAGCGCGAGCGTTTACACCCGCCGTCGCAAGCAGCTCGCTTTCTCGTCGCTGCAGAAATCAGGACTTCCGCGACAAGCCGTGGCCGCTGCGATCCATTCTCTGTCGTTCCGCTCGCGCTGATGGGCGCCTGAAAGCCACCGTTGACTCGGTCGAGCACGGCTGTTCAGAAAAATGACCGGTTGTGACACTAGGTATCGTCATCGTGGTGAGTTCGACGGACACGGCCAGGTCTCACTCATCGCGCGCTCCGCGCCCGCCATCATGTGCTTGTCATGGAAGTACGTGTTGACTTCCGCCCAGCGCACATAGGCGGTCCGCAACCGGTGACGGTTATAACGAGGCGGATTACAGACACTCTGCTGGGCGATCATCATGTCAACGATGCCCTGAAGGTAAGCTCCGCAGCCCGACTCGCCTGCCCGGCAGCTCGTGAGCAGCGCCAGACCCTGCATATCGCTCGGCGTTTCGTCTTGAGCGAGCGCGCCTGTAGGCGCCAGCGCGGCTGCGGCGAACAGCGCCGTCCACCAGTTTCGTGTCATAGGTCAGCTCCGTTGCACATTGGTTTTATCCAGTGCTGCACGGAGCCCGCGTGCGAGCTTCTGGGCGTCGTCATTCGCCCAAAAGTGCATGAAGAAGAGCCGGGGCTGGTCATCCAGCATGTGATTGTGAAGCGCGGTGACCTCGATGCCCCCCGCGCGTAGTGCGCGGAGCACGGGATCGACCTCGGCGGCGGTGAGCACGAAGTCACCGGTGATCGCCGCCCGGCCCGAGCCGGTCGGCTGGAAGTTGATCGCGGTTGCGGTGCCCATGGACGCTGGCGCGGGCATGCCGCCGTCGCTCAGCTTCTCCGCGCGGGGAAAGCTGAACTGATAGACCCCACCGTTGGGCTTACCCTTGCCATCCATCAGCCGGTCAAGCGCGGCGGTGTCGAGGGCGATTGGCTGCGACGACCCCGCGCCGGCGGACGGCGGTTGCGAATCCCTGGATGGTGCCGTCATCGGTGTCCGGCTGGCGGCGAGCGCTTCACGGAGGGCGGCCGCAAGCTTCACGGGGTCACCATGGCCGCCGATGTGCATGTACATGGTCGCGGGCGCGGAACGAAGCAGATGGTTGTGGAGCGCGGTGATCGTGAAGCCGGATGCCAGCAACCGGCTCATGACCGGATTTACCTCCTCATGCGTCAGCACGAGGTCACCCATGACCATCACGTCATTGCCCATGGGGTGGAACGCCGCCCAGGAGCCGAGGGCAAGCGCCGGCTTGATTGCCACACCGTCGAGCTGGACGTTAAGATCGCTGCGCGGGAACCCATACCGGCGAACGCCGTCGGGCTGCGTCGTTCCCGCTCGGCCGAGGCTCTTGTCCACGAGCGCCCACCTGTCGCCGTGCGCCTCGGGCGGTGTCGCTTGCGGGTTTGTCTGGGCGGCGGCCGGTGCGGCGAGCGCGATCGCCAGCGGGAGCAACAAGTGACGCAATGCTTCTCTCCTCGATCTCAATTGGTTTGTCGGCATGGGAAGCGCTGGCGTAGCGCCATCGTCACACCCGCCAACCGGGGCAGGTTGGCTGCGTGACGGTTCTCTACCGCCCACGCCGGGAAGATACGGCTCAGCTCGCCCGATCGGACGCCCCGGCCGCAGATTCCGGCTTCGCTGCCGCCGTTGCCGAAAGCGGAAAGCGTCTCGGCGGCACCAGCGAGATACGCTTCGCACCGACCGTTCACCTTCCTTTTCGTCTCGTCGACACACGTCCGATAGAACTGCGTAACCGTCTCATAGCGAGGTTGGGCCGCGGCAGACGAGGCCGCTGGGCACGCCAGGCACGCCAGCATGGCGGCAGCACCTGATCCAACAGCTCGCATTGCGGTCTCCTCACCCCAACTTTTAATCCACCCAAGCAAACGATACAAGTGTACGTTCGTTGCGTCGCTATGTTACAGTTGCTTCATGGCTGATGCTTCTTCGCCCGAGCCCCGTGACTGGCTGCTCCTGATCCCACAGCTCCCGGCCAAGCCCGCCTATCTGCGCGTGCGGGTCTGGCGGCGCTTGCAAGCAATGGGAGCCGCTCCCCTCAAGAATGCCGTTCACGCGCTCCCTGCTCGCGACGACACCCGCGCGCTCTTCGAGGAACTCAGAGCGGAGATCACCGCAGGGGGTGGCGAGGCGTTGATCCTGAAAGCCCGGCTAGTTGAGGGGATGGTTGATGCGGAGCTTCGCGCCGTGTTCGACGCGGCCCGCGACGCGGATTACGAGGAGTTGGCGCGCGAAGCGCGTATGATCGCCAAGGCGGAATACGTGTCGTCCGCCGACGTCCGCCGCCTGCGTAAACGCCTGGACGAGATCGCAGCGGTCGACTTCTTCGGCGCGCATGGACGGCAGGCGGCGGACGCCGCGATAGCCCAAGCGGAGGGGCGCGCCGGCCGCCACCCGGACGTGAGCGGGCCGGGAGCGCCGGAGCTGACGCCGGCGGAGCTGAAAGGCCGCACTTGGGTCACGCGCCGGCACGTGCATGTCGATCGCATCGCCTCGGCCTGGCTTATCCGCCGGTTCATCGACCCGAGCCCCAGCTTCAAGTTCGTGGACGGCAAGGACTACCAGCCCGAGCCCGGCGAGCTTCGCTTCGACATGGCGGACGCGGAGTTCACGCACGAAGGCGACCACTGCACCTTCGAAACGCTGACATATCGGACGGGGCTCGACGGCGATCAGGCGCTCGTTGCACTTGCCGAGATCATCCACGACCTCGACATCGCCGACGACAAGTTCGGTAGGCCGGAGACCGCCGGCATCGCCGCGCTCATCAATGGCATCTGCGCGAGCACCGACGGCGACAACGAGCGCATTGCCCAAGGGTCGGGCGCGCTCGATGGCTTCTACGCACATTTCACCAAGCGACGCGGCGCATAAGGGGAGCAGGACATGTCGAGCATCGAACATCCTGCCCCGGCGAGCGCGGCTCTGGATGAAGCCCAGCCGCCAGAGCTAAGTTATCCCGCGCTATTCTTGCGCTTCTTGCGCTTCGGCATGATGGCGTTCGGCGGCCCCGTAGCGCAGATCGCAATGATCCGGCGCGAGCTGGTGGACGAGGAACGCTGGATACCCAGCGACCGATTCAACAAGCTGCTCGCAGTTATGCAGGTGCTTCCCGGGCCGGAGGCGCATGAACTCTGCGTCCATCTCGGCATCCGCGCCAAGGGGCGACTGGGCGGCCTTCTGGCAGGGCTCGGCTTTATGTTGCCCGGCCTCGTGCTCATGCTCGCGCTTGCCTGGGCGTACACGCGGCTCCCGATTCAAGGAACGCTCCTCGGAGCCGCATTCTTGGGCATCCAAGCAGCGGTGATCGCCGTCATTGTCCGCGCGGTCCATCGCATCGGTGAGCACATCTTGTTCGACCCGTGGCTTTGGGCCGCAGCGATTGCGGCGGCGGCCGCCTCGCTCGCCGGCGTCAGCTTCTGGATCGTGCTTCCGGCGGCCGGCGCGGCCTACGCGCTCGGATCAACCGGGCGCTACGCGCTCGCCGCGGTCGTGGTCGCGCTTGCCGTTGGCCTGGCGGCTCTGACCTGGGCAGGAAGTCCCGGGGGTGCCGAAATAATGACGGGCACCAAGGAACCAGCGCCTGCCATCGCCGCGCTGTTCTGGGCGGGATTGAAGGGTGGACTCCTGACCTTCGGCGGAGCCTACACCGCCATCCCGTTCATCCGCAACGATACGGTCGGCCGGGGATGGATGACCGACGCGCAGTTCCTTGATGGCTTGGGTCTGTCGGGCATCCTGCCAGCCCCCCTCGTGATCTTCGCTACCTTCGTGGGTTGGATCAGCGGCGGCCTTGCTGGCGCGCTTGCCATGACCGCTGGCATGTTTTTGCCCGCCTTCGCGTTCTCGCTCCTGCTCTACGATCGACTGGAAGCGGTGGTCGAACATAAGCGATTGCAACTCTTCCTGGCGGGCGTGGCGGCCGGCGTCGTCGGCCTGATTGTGGTCACCGTTGTTGATCTTGCCCGAACCACGGGCGCACGCACGCCGAACCTGATCGTAAGCGCGCTCATCTTCGCGGTCTCGCTGGCGATTATGTACCGGTGGAAGAGCAAGCTCGCCACGCCGGTTGTGCTGGCGATTGGGGCGGCAATCGGTGCCATTGCGCTGAGCTGACGGTTGTTGATGACTAAGGCTGTTCCTTCTCGCCCCAGCGTTGTCGCAGAAGCGGCGACGCTGGGAAGTCAGAATATTTGCGACATTGACTAAGCGAATAAGCTGTTAAGCGACAAACTGCTTTTCGCCCTTTTAGGCTCCAGCAGCCAGCGGTTTCCGAGGCTACCCGCTCTTGCGGCCGTTCTCGCGTGAAGCGGCGATCTTGGCTGCGGTCGGTCACCTCCCCCATGCCAGACTCGATACAGGCAGCGCGACCACTCGGCCCAGGAAGCAGGCGGCGCGGATGCTGAAATGCGAGTGCTCGACGTGCGGCTATACCGTCAGGACCGCGCGCAAATGGCTGGAGACAGTGGGCGCACCTTTGTGCCCGGTTGAGGGGGCATGGCCCGATGCGCCACGATCTGATCGGCGACGAAACTGAGGACGGACGTGACTAAGCGACTAATGCCCTTTACGACTAAGCGGCTAAGCTCCATAAGCCGCTTAGCCGCTTAGTAGGAGCAGCAGCTATGCAAGTATGGGCCGTCATCGCGCAAAAGGGCGGGCAATCCAAAACCACCCTCTCAACCGGATTCGCCGTCGAGGCGGCGCGGGAGGGGGCGTCGGTCGTTATCCTCGATGCCGACGATCGCCAGGGATCGGCGCTCTACTGGTCCGAACGCCGCGACGAGGACGACGTGATGGTGAAGGACAGCAGCGTTGCCGGTCTGCCGCTCCACGTCTCGCGCGGGCGCAGCAGCGGCAAGATCGACCTCATCATCATCGACACGCCGGCGAACTCCAAGGACATTGCCATGCTCGCAGCCGAGCAGGCGGATTTCGTCATCATCCCTGTCGCGCCGCGAGGGCTGGACGTTCATTCGGTGTTGCAGACCGTCAAGCAGGTGCAGCAGGCAGGCACGCCGTTCGCTGTTATACTGACGCAGGTTCCGCATCAGGGCGGGGAGGGGCAGGAGGCCCATGCCGGTTTCGCGGCGAAGGGCGTGACGATGTTCGACAGCCGCCTCCACTTCCGCAAGGATTTCTACAAGGCCACGCCGCTCGGCAGAACGGCGGCCGAGACGGACCCGGACAGCAAGGCGGCGACCGAGTTGCGCGCCGCCTATGATGAGGCTAAGCGACTAAGCGGCTTTACGACTAAGCAAGTAAGCGAGGTTAGATGATGGCGAAGAAAACTTCCGCGCTCGCCGGCATCTTCGATGACGAGCCCGAGGCACCGGCACCGGCACCGGCACCGGCTCCCGTTGCCGATGCAACTCCCGCGCCGCAGCCTGCCGTCCCGCGTCGGTCGCGGCGTGCGGCGGACACGTCGGCCCCGGCAGTACCTGCCCGGCGCAGCAGCCATCCTGGCAAGAAGCCGGTGCTGATCCACATTCCCGAAGACATGCACCGCACACTGCGCCAGCTCAGCGTCGAGGAGGGCGGGGAGCCCCTTACCGTCATCACCGAGCGGTTGCTGCGCCAGTATCTGGTCCAGCGGGGACACACCAGGTTCGCGCCGTGAGCAAGCGGCGTGATCCCAATCCCGAGTTCGACCTGTTCATTCCGGCGCTCGGCGATCTTCCGCTCAAGGACCAGCGGGAGGTCATGGAGCGCCCGTTCTTCTCGCTCCAGAAGCGCAAGCGGCTGAAGCCGATCGAGTATCGCAGCCCGGATGGCGAGGCCTGGGTGCGCGTGCAGGCCATTCCCGACTACGGCATGGCCACGATCTGGGACGCCGATATCCTGATATGGGCCGCGTCCACGCTCAACCGCATGAAGCAGCAGGGGCTGAACGATCTGCCCCGCACGCTGACAACCACGCCCTACGACCTACTGCGGGCGATCAAGCGCAGCACAGGGGGCAGGGACTATCAGGAGCTGCAAGCTGCGCTCCTCCGGCTCCAGACGACTTCGATCACAACTTCGATCCGCGCGACGAAGCGCCGGCAGAAGGCTGGCTTCAACTGGCTCGACAGCTGGACCTTCGACACCGACGCCGAAACGGAGCAGCCGCGCGGCATGACGCTGACCCTCTCGGATTGGGTCTATGAGGGCATCGTCAACGAGAAGTCGCTGCTCACCATGCACCCCGACTATTTCCTACTCTCCGGAGGGTTGGAGCGGGCGCTCTATCGTATCGCGCGAAAGCACGCCGGCACGCAGCGCGGTGGGTGGACTTGCCGGGTAGAGGTGCTTCGCGACAAAACCGGCAGCGATGCCCAGCCCAAGGAGTTCAACCGGATGCTTCGGCGGGTGATCGAGGCCGACCAGCTCCCCGACTATGCGATGGAGCTGACCGAGACGACGGACAAAAGCCCGGCCGTGTTGTTCAGGCTCCGCGGCGAGGCCGAGGCACTGGCACTCGCCGAGAGAATGCGCGCCGAGGAGGAGCGGCGCGCCCGTTTCGACGCCGAGCGCAAGCGGGCCGAGGAAGTCGATGCACAGATGGACCGGCTTGCCGGCCGCCGCTGACTATCGGGGTTTCACACACCGCAAGCCCAACTATCGGGGTTTCACACACCGGCCAGCGATGCTGCCTGAACCCTGACATGCTTCGGGCGATGCCGGAGCCACCAGCCAGGCTGTGGATAACTGGCACCGGAGGCCCCTTTTCGGCTCCAGAGTCTCGGGGTTTCACCCACCTTGGCGTCGGGGTATCACCCACCGCACTATCGGGGTATCACACACCGAATCACGGGGTTTCACCCACCGGGCCGGCTGGCAAGCAGTTGATAAACAAAGCAAGATTCCGCTTTTTGAGCGGCTTAACTTGTTTAACGATTCCTATTTAACAGAATCTCTTAACGACAGGGCTCACCCAAAACCGTCAACCTGAGAAGGGCAAGCGGAATTGGCCTACGGCCAATGCGCCTTCGATCCGTGCCGGCTAACGCCGTCACTAGAGCGGCCTATCGGCCGCAGGGCTTCCGAAAGAAGCCAAGCGAAACTGGCGGTGTGTGCCTTCAGCGTTCCGCCGGCAGAGAGGGCGATGAGGCGCTACCCCAAAGCTCACTTTTCGATCTTCCGGGCCGGCGTGTGCGATCACGCCGGATCGAACAGGCCGGCGAACTCGCGCTCGGCATAGTAGCGAACCTTGCCGGCCCACAGCGGGCGTTCGCCCTGGCGCAGCAACAGGAGCGTGTCGGCCGGCATCCGCATGATCTCGTCGGGCGTCACGAGCCGCCGCGCCGTGACATGCGTGCTGACGCTTTCCGAGGGACCGGCGCGATTTTCACCCCAGCCCGTGCCGCGCGACGTACTGAGGGTCGCATATTCCAATGTCGTGTCGCCGATCGTGCGCGAGAGCATGTCGGCGGTGGCGTGATCGTTGACCCCGAATGTCTGGATCACGCCGGCGTTGGACAGGAAGGTGCCGGCGCGCTCGCCATAGAGCGCACGGAGCTGGTGCATGTCCTGGAGGATCGGCCAGAGCTGGAGGCCATAGCCGGCCATCAACCCCATCGCGCGCTCCACCGGCTCCAGTCGGCCGAGGGCGGCGAACTCATCGAGCAGGAACAGCACCGGGCGTTCCGGCCGGGCAGGGGAGCGCGCCATATCGGTGACGGCCTGCGCGACCAGCAGCCGCAGCCAGCGAGCATAGGTATCGAGTCGATCCGGCGGCAGGCACAGGAACACGGTCCCGGGCCGCTCCTTCAGGTCCGCGAAGCGGAAATCGGAGGCGGACGTGCTTTCGACCAGGCGCGGGCTATCGAGAAAGTGGGTGTGGCGCTGCGCCGAGGACAGCACGCCGGCGGCCTCGCGATCGGACTTGCCGAGGTGACGGTTGGCGGCGCGTGCGATCAGGCCGTGCGCGCCGCTGCTGGCTTGCATGTCTGCCAGCAGCGCGGCGAAGCCGGCGGGATCGCGGGTGAGCTTGTCGCGCACGGTGGCGAGCGTCGCGCGGGCAGGGGGTTCGTGGACGACGGTGTGCAGGATCACGCCGGCGATCAGCGCCTTGGCTTCCTCGTTCCAGTGCGCCTCGCCCGATTGTCCCGGCGCATCGTGGACCAGCGCGTCGGCGATCGTCTGCGCATCTTCCGCCAGGTCCGGGCTTGCGGGATCAAGCTGCGCCAGGGGGTTGTAGCGGGCCGCAGGACGCCCGGAGACGCCGAAGGGGTCCAGGCACCACACAGCGCCTTTGCTGGCCCTCCCACGGGCTGTGACGCGGGCATTCTCGCCCTTAGGGTCGATGCAGACCACCGAGCGGTCGAGCAGCAGCAGGTTGGGGATGATCGTGCCCACGCCCTTGCCCGAGCGGGTGGGTGCGATCGTCAGCAGGTGCGCCGCGCCGTCATAGTGGAGCAGCTTGCCGGATTCCTTGGCGCGGCCGATCAGGAGATCCCCGTTCGCCTCCAGCTTGCGCACGTCGGCGCGGTCGCCGAAGCGGGCCGAGCCCAGCAGCTCGTTCCGGCGCTTGCCGGCGCGGCTGTTGATCCACCAGGTCGCGCCGATCAGTCCGACCAGGACCAGGAACGACACCGTGCCGGAAATCTGCCCGACGCCGAAGATGCCTTCCAGCCATCGCGCGGTCGCATAGGCCGCGACGAACGAGACGACGATCGCGAGCCGCCAGCTGATCGGCCGCCGCCCGCCGATGAGCGGACCAGCCATCAGCAGGCCTGTTCCAGCGGCGTAATCGCAAGCGCCGGATCGGCGTCGGGATGCCCGAGCAGCTTGAGGATGATTTGCGTGGCGAGGGGAGGGGGCACCGCCTCGTCGCGCAGCATGTCGAACAGCGCCTCGTCATCCCCGCTCAGCGTCATGCCCTCGATCGCGAGGTTGGCGCGGGATTCGGCATCGGCTTCGCGCCATTCCGCCACATCAGCCGGCGTGCCGCGCTCAAACTCCAGCGCGCGAACCTCCCGGCGGATCGCATCGAGGTCGAGGAGGGGCGTCACGGCTTCATCCTTTCTCGCGGCATGGCGGCTAGGCGTTCATTTGGGGGCCAGCGCGAAGTTCACGCGCACCGTCACCATTCCGGCATTGGTTCCCGCCATCACCGGCGCCGACGCCTGTTCCGCCTGCACAGACACGGGCGGCGGCGCGACCATGCGGGCATCCATTGCCCCCATTTGCGGCATGTAGCCGCCCTGGCCGCCGTCGTGGATCGCGAGCACACGGTCGATGCGTAGGCCAGCGGCCTTGGCATAAGCCTCGGCCTTGGCGCGGGCGGACTTGTAGGCAGCATCATAGCCGCTCAGGTTCGCCTTCTCGGGATCGGTAACGGAGAGGTCAGGGCCGGACACGATGTTCGCGCCGGCGTCGGTGACGGCGGCGATCGCCTTACCGACCCGCGCTGTGTCCCGCATCCGCACGGTGAGGGTATTGCTCGCCTCGAAGCGACCCTTGTTGGGGCCGTAGTCCACGCGATTGACTGACAGGCTGCGCGTCTGAATATCGCGCGCGGGCACGTTCAGCCGGGCAAGGGCGGCCGTGATCCGGCTCATGGCTTCGGCGTTCTTCGCGCTGGCGCTTTTTGCGTCGGCGGCCACGCTGGACAGGCCGGCGGTGAACAGCGCCTGGTCGGGCGCGGCTTCGGTGCGTCCGGTGCCTGTTACCGTCAACAAAGTCTCGCCGCTTTCAAGGCCGTGCGGATCGACGGGACTACGATCGCAGCCGGTGACGACAACGCAGAGCGGCAAGGCCCACAAAATCTTATTCAAGGCAGTCGCTCCTCCACATTGTTTTCCATGTCGAACGCCCGTTTGCCGCGCCGCTTCCAGAGCGCAAGCGAGTCGCCGGCCTCGCCGCGAGCGCGGCCGACCAGCTCCAGCAGCGCGCCGTAAATCGTTGCGCGATCGTCGTCGGCGAGATCGACCAGGCCAGCCTTCTGGACGAGGCCGCCCAGCTCGATCAGGTGGCGGGTGCGTTCGCGCCGAGCCAAGACCCAGCCCCGCGTATCAGTCCGACGCCGTGCCGCTTCCAGACGCTGGATCAGCGCCCGGTTGCGTACCTGCGCTGTCGCCGTTGCCGTCAGCAGTCCGCCCAGCTTTGCGCCCGCGCCGTTGAAAGAAAGTGGAGCCCTTCGCGCGCCAAGCCTCCTTCGCTTCCGCATCCTTCGACGCAACGGCATCGAGCAGCGCGCCGGCGAGCATTTCCATGTCGAGCGCATCGGCCCCGGTCGCGGCAACGAGCTGGCCGAGCTGTTCGACCCGCTTCGCCTTCAAAGCGCGGGCCTTGTCACCCAGCGCTTTCAGTTCGGCATTATAATCGCGAACCTTCCGCATCGCTTTCACCCTTCCGCGTATCGGTCAGCAGCATCTTAGCGCGCCGAGCATATGGGTAAAGCCAGAACGACCAGAAAGCGGCACCAGGTCAGTCAGGAGATGCGAAGCAGATCGTGAGTGCGCGCTTATACGTCGTTGCCGACGTGCGCTAAGTAGGGCAGTATGCGGAGCGTCATGGCGATCTATCACTTCTCCGCCAAGGTTGTGAGCCGCGCGAACGGATCGAGCGCCGTTGCGAGCGCCGCCTATCGTTCCGCGTCCGAGCTGCACGACGATCGGCTGAATCGCGATCATGACTTTAGCAACAAGGCGGGAGTCATCCACTCCCAGGTGATGTTGCCGGAGGGCGCACCGGAGCGTTTAAAAGACCGCACAACCTTGTGGAATGAGGTGGAGGCAGGCGAGAAGCGCAAGGACGCGCAGCTTGCCCGCGAAGTGGAGTTCTCGATTCCGCGCGAGATGAACGAGAAGCAGGGTGTCCAGCTCGCGCGTGATTTCGTGAAGAAGCAGTTTGTCGATCGCGGGATGGTCGCGGACCTGAACGTGCATTGGGACAAGGCGAAGGACGGCAGTCCCAAGCCGCACGCGCACGTCATGCTGGCGATGCGCGACGTTGGGCCGGAGGGGTTCGGGCAGAAGAACCGGGACTGGAACAGCACCGAGTTGTTGAAGGATTGGCGCGAGGCGTGGAGCGCGCACGTCAACGAGCGCATGGCCGAGCTGGGGCTTGAGGGGCGGATCGACCATCGCTCCTATGAAGCGCAGGGCATCGCGCTTGAACCGCAGCACAAGATCGGACCCGCAGCATCGCGGCGATCGGAGCAGGGGCTTGAGGCGGAGCGGATCGAGGATCACACCCGCATTGCGCGGGAGAACGGTGATCGGATCATCGCCGATCCCAATGTCGCGCTGGACGCGATCACCCGGCAGCAGGCGACATTCACCACCCGCGACCTTGCGACGTTCGCGTTCCGGCATAGCGACGGCAAGGAGCAGTTCGACCAGGTAATGGGCGCGGTGCGCGCATCACCCGAGCTGGTCGCATTGGGCAAGGACGGACGCGACCAGGAGCGGTTTACATCCCGTGACATGATCGCGGTGGAGAACCGGCTTGAGCGTGCCGGCGACGAGCTGGCGGGGCGCACCGGGCACGGCGTCGCTGATCGGCATCGTGACGCTGCGATCGGCGCGGCCAGTGCCAAAGGCCTTGTCCTGTCGGGCGAGCAGCGCGACGCCTTCGATCATGTCACCGGCGACGCGGCTCTGGCGTCCGTCGTCGGCTATGCCGGCAGCGGCAAATCGGCGATGCTTGGCGTCGCGCGTGAGGCGTGGGAGCGGGAGGGCTACACGGTTCGTGGCGCGGCGCTGTCGGGCATCGCGGCCGAGAATCTTGAGGGCGGGTCGGGCATTCAATCCCGCACCATCGCCAGTCTCGAACACGCATGGGGGCAGGGGCGCGAGCAGCTAGGCCCGCGTGACGTGCTGGTCGTGGACGAGGCGGGCATGATCGGCTCACGCCAGATGGAGCGGGTGTTGGGCCAGGCGCGTGACGCCGGGGCCAAGGTCGTCATGGTCGGCGATCCCGAGCAGTTGCAGGCGATCGAGGCCGGCGCGGCGTTCCGCAGCGTCACCGAGCGCCACGGCGCAGCCGAGATCGCCGAGATCAGGCGGCAGCGCGAGGACTGGCAACGCGACGCGACGCGCGCGCTGGCGACGGGACGCACCGGCGAGGCGATTCACGCCTATGACCAAGGCGGCATGGTCCACGCGGCCGACACGCGCGAACAGGCGCGGGGCGAGCTGGTCGATGGTTGGGATCGCGCGCGCCAGGCCGAGCCGGGCAAGAGCCGGATCATTCTCACCCATACCAACGCCGAGGTGCAGAGCCTCAATGGCGAGGCGCGCGACCGGTTGCGCGCGAGCGGCGACCTTGGCGACGACGTGACGGTGAAGGCCGAGCGCGGCGAGCGGCAGTTCGCGACCGGCGACCGCATCATGTTCCTGCGCAACGAGCGCGGCATGGGGGTAAAGAACGGCACGCTGGCGACGATCGAGCGGGTATCGCCCGAGGGCATGGCGGTGCGCCTCGATGACGGGCGCGGGGTCGCGTTCGACACGAAGGATTATGCCCATGTCGATCATGGCTATGCGGCGACGTTCCACAAATCGCAGGGCGTGACGGTCGATCGCGCGCACGTCCTCGCCACCCCGGGCATGGACCGCCACAGTGCTTATGTCGGCATGTCCCGGCACCGCGACGACGTGCAGCTCCATTATGGCCGCGACGACTTCGCCGATCGGCGCCAGCTCGTCCGCGCCCTGTCGCGCGACCGGGGCAAGGACATGGCCGGCGACTACACCCGGCCCGAGCAGGATCAGGCGCGCGCGTTCGCCGATCGGCGCGAGATCCGGTTCCCGGAACTCGCGCGCCAGGTGGTGGCGAAGGTCCGCGACAAGGCGCGGGGCATGTTCGACGGCTTCCGGCCGAAACCAGCGATCGAAAAAGCGACGTCGCCGGAGCGTGTCGCGGCCGATCGGCCGCTGGCACCCTCGCAGGCCCGCGCGATCGAACGCTATGGGCGCGCCGCAGCCGATATAGACCGGATGAAGGACAAGGGGTTGCCGGTGCTGGCGCACCAAGAACAGAAGCTGGCGAAGGCCGGCGATGCGCTAGACCAGGTCCGGCCCCATGCCGCACGCGACCTCGCATCGGCATTGTCGCGCGATCCGAAGTTGATTGAGCAGGCCGCGGGGGGCAACATCAGCGGCGCGGCCAAAGCGATGGAGGCAGAGCGTCAGGTCCGCATCGATCCGGAGAAGCGCGCCGGCCGGTTCGTGGAGCAGTGGAAGGGTATGATGGAAGCGCGCGCCAGCATGGAGCGTGCCGGCGACCATGCAGGTGCGGAGAAGCTGGGCAAGCGCATGGAGGGCATCGCGGGCGGATTGCATCGCGACCCGCAGCTCGAATCCGTGTTGCAGCGACGCGCCCCCGAACTGGCATTGAGCATGGAACGTGGCCGGTCGATCGGGCAGGAATTGGCGCAGTCGGTCAGCATCGGGCGGGACCGCGACCGTGGCATGAGCCGGTAGGTGACGATGGACGACGATATTCAGGAAGGCGGCGATCCGGCGGAGGCGTTCGACCGGTTGCGCGCCGTGATCGAAGGCCAGGACCGCGAGCTGGCGTTGCTACGCCGTGCTGTGGAGGGCTTGGCGGCCGAGCGGGCGCATATCGACGTGCCCGACTATTCCGAGACGCTGGGGCGTATGCAGCAGGGCGTGGACGCCACGGCGGACCGGATCGCGGTCATCAACGACGTGATCGCGCGGAGTCCGGCGCTGGCGATGACCCCCGAGCAGATGGCGCAGCGGATCGCCGCAGCGGGCAACGCTGCCCGGCGTGAGGATCAGGCGGCGCTCGCCAAGGCCGGCGAGGACAAGGCCCGTGTCATGGCCGAGCTTCGCGCCATCGCCGGATCGGCATGGACGCGGGCCGACCAGAAGAACCGGCAGCTGTGGTTCGGGCTGGGCGGGGCGGCGATAGGCATCCTGGCATGGGCGGTCCTGCCCGGCCTCGTCGCGCGCGAGGTCGCGCCGGCGAGCTGGCAATGGCCCGAGCGCATGGCGGCAAGGACGCTCGACCTTCCCCGTTGGGAAGCAGGGCAGCGGATGATGCAGAGCGCCAGCCCGACCGCGTTCCGCGCCATCGTCGGGGCCGACAGGATCGTGACGGCCAACCGTGAGGCGATCGAAGGATGCAGCAAGGCCGCAGCCCGAACGCGTGAGACGGTGCGATGCACGATCCGGGTCGCGCCTGTGCGTTAGGGGGGCGAGCGCTAGAGGAGTCTAAACTCCGTCAGGCACATTCCGGCAAAGCGAGAAGATTATCGTTCCACTTCCCGTCAGCATAGGTGCGAACGTAAGGCCCGTTCTGCCCATCAACGACGCCAATATCAGCGCGTGTGCCGTTGACGCGAGTGAAGAATGTATTCGTTTTGCCGCGAATTGACTGGATTACCTCGTTGCGTGTCCACTTCCAGCCATTGCCCCCAAGATGGGTAATACCTTCATGAGTGCTATTGCGTGGCTGCTTGTTAATACAAGTGACTTGAACGTCGGCCATGATTGTAGCTCCTAATTGAGAGTGTAACGTTTCCAGGGCACGCGGCTGGGCGACACGTGCGACATGAACCGCGTAATGTCAGGCCGACCGAAATAGGTCGCTCGCCCTGACGAATCCTGCGCCATGAGCACGACCGGCACGCCTGGGAACACCGGACTGAATGACCGGATCGCCGATTGAGCTTCGGTCCGATTGTCCACGACATGCCGCTTCACGACGACGATCGCGAACGTAACTCCCTGTTCGCGGAGCACAGCGCCTTCAAATTGCATATCAGCCTCCCTCAGCTTTCACGCACGGTGGTGCGGGGGCTCGCTTTGCCGTGAGCGGTCGTCACGTAACGACCGCTGATTGCACTGCGGAAATGCGCGCCCGAGCTGGCACCCGAGCTATTGGACTCGTGGACCGTTGTGCGGGGGCTTGCTTTGCCGTGACCCGTTGTCACGAAGCGCCCGCTGATCGCGCTGCGGAAATGTCCGCCGCCGCCTTTTTTACCTGCCATCTTCAATCTCCCGTCAACCTAAGGGTTGCCGGCGGAGTTCGGACTACCGGCACGGGATATATGGCAACTACGAGTTCGCTGTTCAAGTAGGAAATGTGATGGTAGCACCGAACAGGCAAATTTTCACGGAGAAACCATGTCATCAACCTTGGGTCGTAAGGTTCGCGACCTGCGACAGGAAAAGGGTCTCACCCTCGACCAGCTCGCGCAGGCCACCGGCAGCAGTAAAAGCTACATTTGGGAAATTGAGAACAAGCCGGTTGCCCGCCCATCCGGCGAAAAGCTGAACCGCATCGCTGCCGTGCTAGGCGTCACGCCAGAGTTTCTGGCCGACGAAGATCGTACCAATGCTACCGTCGATGAGTTCGACGAGGCGTTTTATCGCAAATACCAGGGAGCCGATCCGAACGTGAAGGAAAAGTTGAAGCGCATCCTCGATGTGTTGGATGACGAATAATGCCTGATCCGACCCAACCGATAGCTTGGGCGAACTTCCTCACCCAGGCATGGGGACCAAGATTCCCGGTTGAGGTCGTGACGATCGCGATGGACTATACCCAGCGCTTTCCCGATCCCATCAAGAAGATCGAAAAGGCGGAGGTCGATCATTTTGAGGGTGCCCTGTTTCCGCTACGCAAAAGCGGAAAATGGGCCATTCTCTACAATCCCAACATCATTTCTGCTGGTCGGATCAACTTCACCCTAGCCCATGAGCTGGGGCATTACCTCGTCCACCGCGCACTTAGTCCCGATGGTTTTGAATGTGGGCAGGAGCGAGTGCTGGGGCTTGATCGCGATGCCGTCCGCCGAAAGATCGAACAAGAGGCCGATGCCTTCGCCTCTTACCTTCTCATGCCGATCAACGACTATCGTGCTCAGGTTGGCGGAGATGAGATGACGTTGGAGCTGCTGCGCCAATGCGCCGACCGCTATGGCGTTTCGATGACAGCCGCAGCGATCAAATGGCTGGATTTCACCCCTAAATGTGCTGCCCTCGTCGTCGCCACGAATGGATTTGTGCTTTGGTGCTGGCGAAGCACGAGTGCGAAAAAGAGGCGGATTTTTTTCCCGCAGGGGATGGAGCTGCCGGTCGGATCGCTCGCGGCCCAGCCGGCCTTGATCCTCCCTGATGCCACTCGCGGGGCAATGCTCGATCGACAGATATGGGGCGCATCAACCGACGTAAGAGAAATGGCGATCTTCGCCGATCGCTATGAAATGACCATCTCGCTTCTTGTTTTTGACGACGTTGAAGGTGGATATGCTGATTGGGAGGTTGACGAAGAGGATACATTTGACCGGTTCAATCGACAGCTTTCGCAGCGGGCATAATCATCGGCTTTCAATGCCTAAGAGAACGGCTCATCTTGCCGATGAGGCTTTCACCTAGACGAGGGCAGCAGACCAGACGTGAGCGAGGGAACTGAGGACCAGCTACGGCAAATCTGGAATCAGGGCGCGATCCCTGTTCTGTATCGTCGCGGACCAGGAAACCCGTTGCTGGCGCGGCTGCCCTATGCCCTTACCAACCGGCCTTGGCTTGGATCGTTCGGTCGAAAGAACCCGGAGTGGGATGCAAAGGCAAAGCATTGGGAGCTGCCGCAGGCGTGGTTCAACAAGCTGGTTCGCGCCTGCCTCGACAAGTTCGGCATTGTCTACATCATCCAGCCCTACCGTGAGCAGGAGAAATGCGCGCCTGCCTGTTGGGCGGCCCAGGGCGAGGAGTGCCAATGCTCCTGCATGGGGGTAAACCACGGTGTGAGCAGCGCAGGCGGCGACTGGAAGGTCATATCGGACGCTTTCGCAACCCGATGGGGAGAGAGGCATCTTGCTTGCCGGCTTCTGACCCGGCAAGCCTAGACGAGAACGACCCGCATCGGCCGAGGTGTCACAACCGTTCCGGTTTTGACTTTAGGTGGCGCGCCACGTCGCCACCCGATAGAGATATGCGGCGATCACCAGCCCGACGATGATGTTGGTAATCGGATTCAGGTAGGCGGCAACGATCCGGTATTGCCCTTCAAGAAGGTAGCCGGCCACTGCTAACAGTGTCGTCCAGAGCGCGGTTCCAAGCGTCGTGAACAGCAGAAAACGCGGTAGGCTCATACCGAACACGCCTGCTGGTACCGAGATCAGCGTTCGCAGCGCGGGGACGAGCCTGCCGAGCAACACGGCTTTGCCGGAATGTCGATCGAACCAGCGGTCCACGCGGTCGATGTCCCGTGGTGCAAGCGTCAGCCAGCGCCCGTGCCGCCCCGCCCAGCGCCGCAACCGATCGGCACCGATCCACTTGCCGACATAATACCAGAACAGCGCGCCCGCGACCGAGCCGCCCGTACCAGCCACGATCACGCCGAACAGACTCAATCGCCCTTGCCCCGCGCCAAAACCGGCAGCGGGCATAATGATTTCGGAGGGGATTGGCGGAAACACATTTTCAAGAAACATCAGCACGGCAATGCCGAGGTAGCCGGCTTCGTTAAGAAACTCGATTAGGCGATCGAACACAGGCAGTCTTTCAATAGCGGTTTGTCGTGGCGAGAAACCGGTTCAATTTACCCGGCTCTGTTCTCACCAGGATGTTGGCCTGCGCGTTGTGGCAGGATCAGGATGAGGGCCAGGATGGCCGCCGCAAGCACTGCCGAAGCGAGCGGGCGGCTGAAATCGAGCCCGCCTTTTGCGATCGGCTTATCGAGGAAATCGCCTACGGCCGCGCCGAGCGGCCGGGTCAGGATGAACGCCGCCCAGAACAAGAATACCCGGTTTGCCTTCGTCAAGAAGTAGAGGCCGGCGAGTATCGCCAGCATCGCGCCGAAGATCGCCGCTGCACCCAGATAGCCGAGGCCCCCGGTGTCCGCTGTCCAATCACCGAGTGCCGTGCCGAGCGTCTGCGAGAAGGTGATGGTGAGCCAGTAGAACAGCTCCGCCTTGGATCCCCGAACGGTATCGACCGAGATCGAGCCAAGGGTGCGATACCAAGCGAACAGGGACGCCAGCACGCATCCGAGCAGCAGCGCCGAACCTCCGGTATAGCCGATGCTCAACGACCGCGTGGCGAAGTCCGCCATCGTCGTTCCCGCGGTCGTCGATGCGATGATCGTCGCCCAGTAGAGAAAGGGGTGGAAACGCGTCGCCGTCACCTGCCACCAGACCAGCGCGATCAACGCCGTCAGGAAAATCGCGGTGCCGACAAGATAGCCCAGGTTCATCGACATGCTGACGGTATCACCGGCGGTTTCGCCGAGCGTCGTCGCCAGAATCTTGATGATCCAGAAACCCAGCGTGATCGCCGGCACCTTGCTCAAAAGTTCGCGCCTGTCGCCGATCGTCATCATGTGTTCCCGACTTCCAAATCAGTCATTCCCGCGGATCGGGAGTTCGACAGCGACACCAAATCCGGGCGGCGCGAGCAGCGAGGCCGTGCCCCGGTGCGCTGTCGCGACCGCAGCAACGAGCGCCAGGCCCAGGCCATGACCTTCCGACGATCGGCTACGTTCCGCGCGCGCGAACCGCTGGAACAGCCGGGGCGCATCTTCGGGTGCTACACCGTGTCCGTCATCGGCGACCGTCAGGCGAGCAATGGCTTCATCACGCTCCAGCTCGACACGAACCGTCGTTCCCGGGGGGGTGTGGCGGAGCGCGTTGTCGAGGAGATTGGTGATAAGCTGTTGCAGCAGCCGTCGATCGCCCGTCGTCCAGATCGCGGGTGCAATCGCTGTGACGAGCAGATGGCCGCTTGCCTCCATATCGGGGCGGTAGGTGTCGACCAGTTCCTCGACCAGTTGGTCCAGCGGCAAGTCCTGAAAATGGGCGCGAGGGGACAACGCTTCCACCTCCGCGATGCGCAGCAATGCCCCGAAGATATCCAGCAGTTCGCGTGATTGTGCGGCAGCGGCCTCGATCGCTTGGCGTTTCTCGTCCACATCCCGTGCCGATAGCGCTTCATCGAGCCGGTTATGCAGGCGCGTCAGCGGGGTGCGCAGGTCGTGGGCTACGTCGCTCGACACTTGGCGCAGATTGTCCATCAGTCCACCGATCCGGTCGAGCATCCGGTTGAGCGTCGCCGACACGCGATCGAACTCGTCACCTGCACCGGTGAGCGGCATACGTCGCGCAAGATCACCATCGATGATCGCGAGGGCGGTGCGGTCGATGCGCGAGAGGCGTGCGCGTGTCACCGCACCGACCAGCCAGGCCCCGCCGATGCCGAGCAGCAGCATGACGCCGAATGCGCCGGCGAACAGCTTGAGCAGCGTCGCATCCATCTCGTCGATGACTTCGCGATCGGCCGCGACGACCAGCCGGCTGCTGTCAGGCAACCGGGTGGTCAGGGCCTGTGCGATCCGGTGCTCGCCGTCGCGCCGGTAATGCAGCAATTCCAGATAACCCGGCAGGGTCGGGGCGGTCGCGTCGAGCGACCCCGCCACGCGGCGACCCGCCGGGTCGACCAGCAGGTACTCCAGACTGGCGGTGCTTCGCGCCGCCTCGCGCCGGCGGATCGCAGCCGCGACGCCAGTAGGACCGTCATCGCCTTCGTCGATCAGCGCGCGCGTCTCGATGGCAACGCGGTGATCGAGCTGGATCTCAAGGGCTTCGTGCGTCACTTCATAGGCGACGACGCCGATGACAAGCGTCGCAAGCGCGAAGCAGGACGCGACCAAAGCGACGAGCCCGAAGGTTGATCGCCACGGGCGGGTCATCACCCGCCGCGCACCATGTAGCCAGCGCCGCGCACGGTTTCGATCGCATCATCGTCGAACCCGGCGTTGAGCTTGGAGCGCAGGCGGCTCAGATGCGTCTCGACGATGTTCGTCTTGGGATCGAAATCGAAATCCCAGACACGTTCCAGCAGCATCGTGCGCGTCATCACCCGGCGCGGATTGCGCATCAGCTCGGCGAGCAACGCGAATTCGCGCGGTTGCAGCACGATCCGGCGACCGTCTCGCGTGACGGTGCGCCGGTGAAGATCGAGCTCGATCGCACCAATAACGAGCACGCTCGCTTCGGTCTGGGTAGCTGGACGACGCCCGAGGGCATGAACGCGCGCTGCCAGCTCGGAAAAGGCGAATGGCTTGACCAGATAATCGTCGGCACCGCCTTCCAGTCCTTCGACACGATCGGCGATGCCGCCCACAGCAGTGAGCATGAGAGCCGGCGTCATATTGCCCGCCGCGCGCAATGCCTTGATTAGCGACAGGCCATCCAGACCGGGAAGCATCCGATCGACAATCAGCGCGTCGAACTGGTCGCCAGTCGCCTGAAATAGTCCATCGCGACCATCGGTGCTCGTGATGACATGATGCCCCAGCTCCGCAAGCCCGCGGGCCACGAAGCGGTTGGTCTCGTCATCATCTTCCACGATCAGGATTCGCATGACTGCCCTTCTAACCCGCCGGGCCGTTCGTCTGCCATCCACCACCGAGCGCCCGGAACAGTGCAACCTGGGATTGCGCCACGGTGAGGTCGGACTGTGCCTGGGCGAGCGCGGCTTGCACCCGCGCGCGCTCGGCATCGAACTGGATCAGCGAGGCGGTATCCCCAAGCCGAACACGAGCGGCTGCACGGCGCGCGTAGAGCGCGGACTGGACGCGTGCGGCATCGAGCGCACGATTACGACGCACTTCGCTGTCATAAGCGGCGAGCGCGGTTTCGACTTCGCGCAGCGCCCGCAATACCGCCACATCCCAACCGGCGAGCGCAGCACGCTCGGTCGCGCGGGCCTGTTTCAGTCGTGCGCGCGCCGGGGCCTGATTGGGGAAGGCCCAGCTTATGAGCGGTGAAGCCGTCGCGACGAAGCCACCCGTCAGCAGCCCGACCGCACCGCCTAGGTTCACGCGCGGGTAGAGATCGGCGCGGGCAACACCGATCCGCGCCGCGGCTGCGGCGAGGCGGCGTTCGGCTTCGCGAATATCGGGGCGACGTAGCAGCAGCGCCTGTCCGTCGCCCACGGGCACCGCCGCACGGAGCTTCGGGGGCGCATTGCAGACGATGTTGAACCCGCGCGCTTCAGTGGGAGGACGGCCCTGCAAGGTTGCGATCCGGTACAGGGCATTCGTGCGCGCCGCCTCGAACGGGGCCAGCGTTGCGCGGGTGGATTCCAGCAGGCTGGCGGCCTGAGAGACTTCGAGCGGGGAGACTTCGCCAGCGGCAAGCTGGTCGCGCACCACCCCAACCGAGCGTTCCTGAACCGCGATTATCTCGCGCGAGACATTCGCCGCACGGGTCGCACCGCACAGATCGACATAGGCGAGCACCGTATCCGCCACGACCGCGACGCGCAGGGAGTCCAGCGCCGCGGCCTGAGCATCGGCATCGGCCCCCGCCGCCAGCGCGCCCGAGCGCAGGCGGCCGAACAGGTCGATATCCCAGCTCGCGGTCAGGGCAAGATCGTAGTCGGTGGTAGGTACGTTCGATGACGCGCTCGGTTGCGTCGCGCTGTTGTCGATCGTTCCCGCGCTCTCGATCGTGGTTTGCGGCAGCCGCGCGGCGCGCGCCTGCCGCAGTGCCGCGCGCGCGCCGTCGAGATTGGCATAGGCGACGCGCAGATCGGCATTGGCGGCAAGGCTCGCCTCGACCAGTCGATCAAGCGCCGGATCGTCGTACAGCCGCCACCAGTCATTCGGGACCGGGCCGATCGCCGCGGTCGGAAGGTTTGCGAAAGCACCCCTGGCGGTCGCGGGTGCGATCGTCGGCGGGGGCAGAGGCGCGGTCATGCACCCCACGACCGCGAGCGCGGCGATCGGAGCAAACCGGCGGATCATGCGGGAACTCCGGCGAGCGGGGCATCGGGCGCGGGCTTCTCCCGGCCGAAGCGCGCATAGAGCGCGGGCATCAGGAACAGGTTGAGCACGGTCGAGGAGACGAGTCCGCCCAAGATGACGATCGCCATCGGATGCTCGATTTCATGGCCCGGCGCGTTGCCGGCGACGATCAGCGGCAGCAGCGCAAGGCCGGCGCACGCGGCGGTCATCAGGATCGGCACCAACCGTTCCTCCGCGCCGCGCAGGATCAGGCGCGGGCCGAACGCTTCGCCCTCGAACCGGCGGAGATGATCGTAGTGCGACAGCAGCATGATGCCGTTGCGTGCCGAGATGCCGATGACCGTCACGAAGCCGACCAGCGAGCCGAGCGACAGCACCCCACCCGTCAGCGCCACGCCGACTACCCCGCCGACCAGCGCGAACGGCAGGCTGGTCGCGACCAGCGCGGTGATCCGTGCCGATCGAAACTCCAGCCACACCAGCAGCAGAACGCCGAGCAGGCAGAGCAGCCCCGTCGTCCAGAGCCGCTGGCGCGAGTCACGCAGCGCCGCATATTCGCCCAGCACCTGGGGATGGTATCCGGTCGCGAACGGCACCTGACCCACAGCCGTTTCGACAGCGCGCGCGACAGTGCCGAGGTCCGCACCGGCTACATTGAGCGTGACGTCGATCCGGCGCTGACCGTTCTCGCGCTTGATCTCGTTCGGGGCAGGCATGATGCGGATATCGGCCACGTCGCGCAGCCGCACCGGCGCGCCCGCAGGCGTCTGGATCATCATGTCGGCAAGCGCGTGGACATCGCCGCGCACCTTGGGTTCGCCCCACAGCGCCACGTCGAACGCTTTCTGGTCGCGGTAGATTTCGCCGACCTTCTGCCCCGCGACCAAGGTTTGCGCCTGTCGCCGTACTTCGCCCGCGGTGAGGCCCAGCGTGGCCAGATCGCCGGGCCGGGGACGGACCTGAATCTGCGGCACCAGCACCTGTTGCTCGACCTTGAGATCCGCAACCCCGTCGATCGCCGCGACCCTGGCCCGCACCCGCTCAGCCGTGGCGCGAAGCTCGACCTGATCGGGACCGAAGATGCGGACGACGACGGTCGCGCCCGCGCCGCTCAACACTTCCTTGATGCGCTCGCGCAAATAGGTGAGCACGTCGCGGTAGAGGCCGGGATAGCCGTCGATCACTTCCTTGATACGCGCGACGCTGGCGTCATAGTCGACATTCTCGTCCAGGCTGATCCATAGCTCGGTGAAGTTCGGGCCGACCACCTCGTCCGCGGCTTCCGCACGGCCGATATGCGCGCCGAAGTTGCGCACGCCGGGGATTGCGCGCAGTTCCTTGGAGGCGCGGATCGTGATGCGGTCCATCGCCTCGATCGACGTGCCGGGCTTCTCGACGAAGTGCATCAGGAAGTCGGTTTCGCGAAAGTCGGGCAGGAACTGATCCTTGAACCCGGCGTAGCCGACGCCGGCCAGCAGCAGGCCGCCCGCGACGATCCCCATCGCCAGCGCCGGTCGCGCCACCATGCGCGGCAGCACCCCGGCGTAGCGGCGCTTGAGCGCCCCGACGAGCCGCGTGTCACGCTCTGCCTTGAGGGGCGCGTTCGGCAGCAGGAACAGGCACATCGCCGGCGTCACCACCAGCGCGACCAGCAACGACGCGGCAATCGCCAGCACATAGGCGATGGCAAGCGGCTGAAAGAACGTCCCCGCGACCCCGCCCAAAAAGAAGATCGGCAGGAACACCAGCATCACGATCAGCGAGGCAAACACCACCGCCGATCGCACTTCCAGCGAGGCGGACAGCACCACATCGAAATTGGAGCGCGGGTTGCCCGCCTCGCGGTTAAGCCGCAGCCGGCGAGCGATGTTCTCCACGTCGATGATCGCGTCATCGACCACCTCGCCGAGCGCGATGACCAGTCCGGCGATCACCATCGTGTTGATCGTGGCACCACTCCACAGCAGCACCAGCCCCGCGCCGAGCAGCGACAGCGGTATGGCGACCAGACTGATCGTCGCCTGCCGCCAATCGCGGGTGAAGACGAACAGCACCACGGCCACGAGCAGGCAGCCGATCGCGAGCGCGCGTGTCAGGTTGTCGATCGAGCGTTCGATGAAGGTCGCCGGGCGGAAGATCGTCGTATCGACCTTCACGTCGCGCAGGCCCGGCTTCAGCTCACCGATCGCGGCCTCCACGTCACGGGTAAGCTGGAGGGTGTTGCCGGTCGGCTGCTTCTCGACGATCAGCATCAGGCCGGGGCCGTCGTCGATGATCGCATTGCCGATCGGCGCGGCGAAGCCGTCGACCACGCGGGCGACGTCGCCGATGCGGACCGGCGCTTCGCCGCTCTGCTTGATGACCGCCTGGGCAAGATCGGCCGAGGACTGGATCGCGCTCGTCTGCTGGACCGCGAGGCGCTGCGTTGCCGTATCGACGAAGCCGCCCCCGCCGACCAGCACCGCGTCGCCGGCCGCGGCGCGCAGTTCGGCGAGCGTCACGCCAGCAGCGCGCAGTCGGTCGGGATCGACCAGAACCTGCAATTGGCGGTCACGCAGACCCCAGATCGCGACGTTGGCGACGCCCGGCACCGCCATCAGGCGCGGCCGGATCGTCCAGCGCGCCAATTCGGAGAGCTGCATCTGATCGAGCTTGGCCGACGATATGCCGATCTTCATCGCCCGACTGGTCGACGACAGCGGCGGGAGCATCACCGGGGGACGCGCGGCGGCGGGCAACCGTGCCTGCACCTGCGTTACCCGTTCCTGCACGAGCTGGCGGGCGCGGATCACGTCGGTGCCGCGATCGAACAGGATCGATACCGACGACAGACCGAGCACCGACTTCGACCGCAGCGTCATCAGATCGGGGACGCCGTTCACGGCCGTTTCAATCGGCACGGTAATCAGGCTTTCCACCTCCTCGGTGGAGAGGCCCGGAGCTTCGGTTTGAATCTCCACCATCGGTGGCGCGAACTCTGGAAACACGTCCAGCGGCACGTCGCCGGTCGCGCGTAGCCCAAGTACGACCAGCAGCGCCGCGAGCGCGAGAATGAGGACGCGCTGGGTCAGCGCGGCACGGACCAACCAGGCAAGCATCAGTGCGGCGTCCCGAACTCGGTCCCGAACAGCTCGGCCGCCCCGTCCGTCACGACTTCGGCACCACGCTCCAGGCCGCGCGACAACAGCGCACGGCCATCGGCGACGCTCGCGACCTCGATTCGTTGGCGAACATAGGTGTCGGGTGCAGTCTTCCGGTACACCCATTCGCCGCCATAGATGTCGCGGACGATCGCCGCGGTCGGGACCGACAGCCCGTCTGCCCGCCCGCCGAGCGGCAACGCTACGGCGACGCGCTGGCCGACGCGGTAGGCACGGTCGCGATTATCGAGTGCGAAGAACAGATCGACGGTGCCCGCGACCGCATTGGCCGAGGGCGGTGCCTGGACCGGGCGCGCAGCGCGCGGAGCGGCGCGATCGTCGCCGAGGGGGCGAACCGTAGCCGTGCGACCGCGTTCGATGGCGCTCACGTCGGTGCCGAACACCGGCACCCGCACCCACAGCGTCGACAGATTGCCCATCGACGCGATCGAGGGACCGAGCAGCCCGCGTTGCGCGCGCGCCGCATCCAGTGCTGCCCGCGCGGTGGCGAGCGCCGCCGCGGCTTCGTCGCGTCCTCGGACGCTGCCCGCTTCCTCACGCACTAGAGCAGCGGCACGATTATAGGCGATGACGGCAAGCCGCACTTGCGCTTGCGCCCGCGCGATCTCGCCTTCGGCCGCAACCTGACTGACCCCGATCTGGGCGAGGTTGCTCGTCGATCCCGTTGGCACGCCCGCCCCGCCGGTTGCCGGCACGACGACCTCGCCGCTCGTCGCGCGGATTTGCGCGGCCGAACCATCGCCAATTCTTACCGTTCGGATGCCGAGACGCTGTTGCGCTTGCGTCGTGAGGGTGAGCTTCAGCAGATCGCTTTCGTGGGCGACCGCCGCGGCCTTGGCTGGGGGAGTTGGGGGTGAAGCCGGATCGCTGCCGCATCCAGTCAGGATCGCCAGCAGGGGCCATGTGGCGATCGGAAGGCATCGGATAGGCGTCATGCCGCGACAGTAGCAGCCTCATGTTGGCGGCAGCTTGGGGCGACTATACAAAATCCCAATGTTCGGCAGGAAGCGATAGGCTGGTGTCACAACCGGTCGTGGCTGTTGAAAATCTCGCGTTCGAATTGATGTTGCGCGATTAGGGCACTGAGCGCTCTTTCAGGCCCCATTCGGGGACCGGTGAGAGAAGGCCCGAAAACGTACGCTAAGGGCGGCGCTCGACGGCAGCGGTGCGGAGTGGCCTGAACCGTCCGCGCGGACGGTCGATCTCACTCCAGAGATAGTCGCCAGTGAGCCCGACATGCTCCCAGCCGAGCGGGGCGACATGGGCGAGCAGCTCGTCCGGCACCTTGGCACCGGTCGAGCGCAGGTGCTCGACGGCGCGTTCAAGGTACACAGTGTTCCAGAGCGCGACCGCGGCGGTGACCAGCGTCAGCCCGGACGCACGGTGGCGCTGGTTCTCGAACGTGCGGTCGCGGAGCTCTCCCAGGCGGTTGAAAAAGATGGCGCGGGCGAGCGCGTTCCGGGCCTCTCCCTTGTTCAGGATTGAGCCGGTGCGACGCCGCTGTTCCGGGTCGTCCAGCCAGTCGAGCATGAACAGGGTGCGCTCGACGCGCCCGATCTCACGAAGCGCGCGAGCGACCGGGTTCTGGCGCGGGTAGCCCGCCAGCTTCTTCAACATGGCGGACGCGCTCACCGTGCCCGCCTTGATCGAGGCGGCCAGCCTGAGCGTCTCGTCCCAGTTCTCCTCGATGGCGCGGATGTTCACCGGACCCGCGACAAGGGGCCGCAGCGTCGGCCAGGGGTCGAGCGCGGCCAACCCGTACAGGCGTCGCTCGTTCAGGTCCCGGATGCGTGGCGCGAACCTGAAGCCAAGCAGGTGACATAGCCCGAAAACATGGTCGACGGCGCCGGCCGTGTCGGTCGCGTGCTCGCGGATGACGAGCTCGCTCTCGTGATCGAGCAGGCCGTCGATGACGTGGGCGGCCTCGCCGGCGTTCGCTGCGATAACCTTGGTATGGAACGGCGTGAACCGGTCGGTGACATGGGTGTAGAAGAGCACGCCCGGCTCCGAGCCGTAGCGGGCGTTCAGATCGGCGCGCGCCTCGCCGCGACCGCCCGCCCGGAAGAACTGGCCGTCGGACGACGACAGCTCGCCCGAGCCCCAAACCCTACCCAGCGGGTGCGCGTTGTGCGTGTCGACGAGGCTGGCCAGCGCCGACAGGTATGTCTCGTCGCGCACGTGCCACTCAGCCGTCCAGCGCAGGCGAGAGAGCGTCAACCCGCGCGAGCTCTCCGCCATGCGACCGAGTCCGAGGTTGGTCGCGTCCGCCAGGATCGTGCCCATAAGCGCGGCCTGGTCGGACGCGGGCTCGCCGCTGCGGGCATGGACGAAGGCGTCCGCGAACCCCGACCAGGCCGCAACCTCGACTAAGAGGTCGGTCACGCGCACGCGGGGCAGCAGTGCGTAAAGCCTGATCTTCAATTCATCGGCTTCGTCCGGCACGGCGCGTCTGAGCGGCGATACGGTGAGCTCGTCGCCAGCAATGACGACGTCGAACAGCTCGCCGGCCGCGGCGGCGCGCTCCACCTCGCTCATGCGTCGGACCGCCGCGGCCCGGCGCTCGGTGTGCCAGTCGGCGAAGCTGGACGGGACCGCGAGGTCGAGCCCGCCCTCGTCGCGCATCGCAACGTAAGCCGCCTCGGGCAGGAGATAGTCGTCGAGCGTGCGATAGGCGCGGCTGCCGTCGACCCAAACGCCGCCCGACGCGAGCCGTTCGCGCAGGTGGATGATGACGGCCACCTCATAGGCCCGGCGGTCGACCTCACCCCCGCCCGGAAACACCACCTTGCGCCAGCGTGGGCGCAGGAACGTGGTCGGCACGCGCTTGGGCAGCACTGAGCGGCCGTCGCGGTACATGCGCCGGAGCGCGTCGACAGCACCGAGCAGCGGATCGCCTGGACGCGCGGCGCGGAACGTGAACGCGTTGAAGAGCGTAGGAGCGAAGCGCCGCACCTCGGGGTAGCGCTGGACCACCTCCTCGAGCCCGTCCTCGCTCCCGCGGGTCAGCTCCTCCGCGAACCGGACGCTGCGCTCCAGCAGCTCCCAACCGATCCGGTCGTCAATGGCGCGCAACGGGTCGCGGCCGCTCGCGCGCGCTTCGATCAGGAGGCGGCCGAGCCGGGCGTGCACGCGCGCCGTGTCCTTCAACAGCCGCGCCTCGCCCAAGAGCCGCTCCGATCGGGTCCGGTCCGCTCGACGGAGCAGCGAGCCCACCATCTTCTCGACCATGAGCAGCGCCGCATCGGTGAGCGCGGCTTCCAGTTCGATCGCGAACGCGACGAGGGTCGCCAGCCGGCGGCGTCGCTCCATGCGACGCAGCGCCTGCGCGGTCACGATGCCGGCGACGCGGGCGATGACAGCGTAGCGGGCCGCGTGAATGCGTCGCGCCCGCTCGGGCTCGACTTCAAGCGAGCGCACCCGGTCAAGCCGTTCCACGACCGCCTTGAAGTTGGCTGCGGTCGGCGCTTCCGACCACTCGCGGATCCAGCCCAGCCCCGTGCGACCCTGCTCGCCGGGATCGATCAGGTACATAAGCGCCGCTTCCTGCTCGGGCGTGAGGTCCCGGATCAGCCCCTTATGGGCAACCCGGCGCGCCTGGGCTCGGGCGATCAGCGCCAGGCGCTCGAGGGTCGACGCCGCGGGCACGACCACGCGGGCATGGCGGAGCCGCTCGACCATAGTCGCGACGATCGGCTCGCCGCGGTCGGTCGAGGTCGCCACCTCTATCCCGAGCGCCAGCATTGCGCGCAGATCGGGGCGCTCGAACGGGCGCAGGCCAAGGTACGTCTCGAGCTCGGCACGGTGCTCGCGCAGGGTCGGCGCGCGCTCCGCGTAACGGGCAAACTCCTCGGCCGACCCGCCGATCTGCGTCGCAAGCAAATCTAACATTTCGCGTGGAGGCTGTTCACTGGGAAACAGCGCTCGGCCGGGATAACGCAGGTAGCAGAGCTGGACCGCATAGCCGATGCGGTTGGCTCCACGCCTTCGACGACAGACCTGGATGAGGTCGTCGGCGCCGAGCGTGTAGAACCGCTCGACGGTGTTGCGGTCGCCGGGAGGGTCGAAGATCGCCGCCCGTTGCCCGGGCGAGAGTATCGTTTTGGTCGGCATCGCCCCGGTCCCCCGAATCCGTCACATATTGTTCCACTCAGGATGTTCGCGGAGCATAGACAGGAACACGGGTTAAATGACAAAGAAGGCGCTCGATGGCGAGCAACCGGGCTTTGTCACGAATACGGACGAATATGTGACGACGCTGATCGGCTATGCCCGGGTCTCGAAGGCGGACGGCAGCCAAGTCCACGACCTCCAGCGCGACGCGCTCGCCGCGGCCGGGGTCGCGGCCGAGCACGTCTATGAGGACAGCGCCTCGGGGCGGCGCGACAACCGGCCGGGGCTTGATGCCGCCCTCAAGGCGCTGCGGGGCGGCGACACGCTGGTTGTTTGGAAACTCGACCGGCTCGGGCGCGACCTGCGCCATCTCGTCAACTTAGTCGGCGACCTAACCAAGCGGGAGGTCGGGCTGAAGGTGCTGGCGGGCGAGGGCGCGTCGATCGACACCACGACCGCCAACGGCCGGCTGGTGTTCGCGATCTTCGCAGGCCTTGCCGAGTTCGAGCGCGAGCTGATCGTCGAGCGCACCCGCGCCGGCCTCGCTTCGGCCCGCGCGCGCGGGCGGCATGGCGGCCGACCGTTCAAGATGACCCCTGCCAAGCTGCGTCTCGCCCAGGCCGCGATGGGCAAGCCGGAAACCAAGGTGGGCGAGCTGTGTGCCGAGCTCGGCATCACTCGGCAGACGCTCTACCGGCACGTCACGCCCAAGGGTGACATCAGACCGGACGGCGAGAAATTGTTGAGCCGACGGGCAAAGTGAACGCGGACGTCGAACCGTGTTCGCGATCACGTTAATCGCGGGACGCGACGCGGCTGCCGGTCATCACCGATCGCTACGAAGACGAACCGGGCCTGCGTCACGCGGCAAGCCTCGTCGGTGTGCCGGCCGCGCCGCCATGCCTCGACGGTGATGGTCATCGAGGTCGTCCCGGTCGCGACCAGCCTGGCATGGACCGACACCTCATCGCCGACGAACACGGGGCGGTGGAACTGCATGCCTTCGACCGCGATCGTCACCGCGCTACCGCCACAGTGTCGCGAGGCAACCGAACCGGCCGCGAGGTCCATCTGCGCCATCATCCAACCGCCGAACATGTCGCCGTAAGGGTTCACGTCGGCGGGCATGGCGGTGACCCGGATGACCGGAGCATCGGCGGGCGGCTCTTCTTCTACAATCATGGAGTCCTCGCCAATTTAGAGGGTGTGGGCGGCTCAGAACCGCGCGAAGATATTGGCCGCGAAAATGTGGTTCACCCGTTCCGGCCCGATCCGAAAGATCGTCTGGTTGAGGTAGCCCGGCTCGACAGTGATGCCGTTCTTGACCGGTAGGCTCACGCCAACGAAAGTCCGGACTTGGTCGACGCCCTCGTGTCGGTCCCAGCTGGTGGTATTCAGACCGACAAAGGTCTCGTTCCACACGACCGCTCGAACAGGGCCAACCTTCAGCGGCAATTGCGCGCGGACCTGCTGGCGCAGACGCCACCCCACACCATCCGCATCCGGCCGGAAACGCTGCTCGACGCGGGTCCGACCGGTGATGGACAGCCCAGTCGAGGGATTCGCAGCGAACGTGTAGCCGACCTGCTGCCAGGTCCGATGCTCGTCGTTGGCCAGCGTGTTCTCGAAACGGGTCCGGACGTAGACGTAGCCGCCCGCGACCGACCAGCCGCGAGGCAGCTTGTAGGTGACGCTGGGTCGGATCAGCACCTGCCCGACGCGCGACACATCATCGGTGTAGCGGCTGTGCAGCTCGAGGGTAGCATCGACCTTTTGCGCGAGCGCGGTTGTGGCCGTGATCGAGCCCCAGACTTGCGCGTCGTGGTCGGACGCGCTGGCCGGCGCCGCGCACATCAGCGTGGCGGCCACGGCGAGCGCGCCGGTTCTCGGCAGCGACGCCCGCCTCATCGCGGCAGGTCGAAGAAGTCAACGCGCCCGGTGCCCAGCTCATAATAGGCTCCCACGACCTTGAGCTTGCCCTCCGCCTGCGGTTGCATGAGCAAGGGGTCGCTCCGCTCCCGCATGTTGTTCACCACGCGCCGGACGTTCTGGCGGATGGCGGCCTCGGTCGGATCGCCGGCCGCACCGCGTGCTTCGAGTACGGCGGGAATGATCGGCTCGATCATGCTGTCGATGGCCCCGGGGAAACGGGCGTTCTTGCCGACGACATCCATCGCCGCCTTGACCGCGCCGCACGCCTCGTGACCCATCACGACCACCAGCGGCACGCCGAGTACCGCGACCGCGAACTCGATCGAGCCCCTGGCGACGGTATCGACCGTATTGCCCGCGTTCCGGACGATGAACAGCTCGCCGAGACCTCGTCCAAACAGCAGCTCGGGAGGTACGCGGCTGTCGGAGCAGGAGACGTAGGCCACGAACGGGGCCTGCCCGCGCGCGAGCTCGAGTCTGCGCTGCGGCGAGAGGTCGGGATTAATCACCTCGCCGCGCAGGAAGGCGGCGTTGCCGTCGCGCAGCAGCTGCAATGCTTGATCGGGATTGAGAGCGGACTTGCCGTTCCGGGTCGGCGCGGGAGGGACGACACGCATGGCGCCTCGTCGGCCGGTTCCCTGCGCGGCGGCAGGTGCCGCGGCAAGCGCCGTTGCGGTGAGCGCGCCGGTCACCAGAGCGCGGCGCGAAGGATGGGCATCACACATGATTGTTCAAGCCTCGGAGAGTTGCTGTTCGGTCGGATCAGGCGAAGGCGCGCTTGGCGCGGGACAGGATGCGCAGCGCCATCGCGAGCGTCGAGCCGGTCGCGGGCTGGTGCCGCGCCAGGCGGTCCTTCAGTGCGAGGCGCTCCTTCTTCATCGTCGCCAGCCGGATCTGGTCGGGAAAACGGCGCTTGCGTTCGCGCGCTACGTCGCGGCTGATGGCGCGGTACGCGCTGAGCAGAAGGTCTCCAGCTTTCATGGTGCAAGTCCTCTCGTTGTGCCGACCGGCCGACGTGTGGCCGAAAACCGGCGTCTGTCGTGGCCCGACATCGCGAGGACTTGTCGGGTCGCCGCCAGAGGGGCCCGGACCACGACCTTGAATTAGCGCCGGGCAGGTAGCCGGCCCAATCGAAAGCCCTGCGCCCGGTCTATAGGTGTAGCCTATGCGCCATCGATCACGGTTGGTGGCGGTCGCGCTCGTCGCGACGATTAATGCTACTTCGACCCAAAAGTCTGAAGAGGACGGCGCGAAAGATTGTCGCGGTACCGGGGGCCAGGTGACGGCCGACCCGTTCCTTGATCGCCAGCCGCTCAGCCCGAAGGCGGGCGATGCGAGCCGCATTGGGACGGGCCTTGACGCGCTCGCGGCGCAGCTCGGCCGACAGCATTCGGTGTGCGGCCACAAGACGTTCGATGAGGCTGCTCATATTGCCTGCTCCTTGCAGGACGTGGTCCGATGGACACACCCTATGAGCCGCGGGCGAGGCACTCCAATCGCAATCGCTGGGTCGTCGTCATAGCTTTCGCGATTACCCCAAAGCAGCCTGATTAGACGATCAGGCGATCCCAGGTCCCATAGCGCTGCTGGATTGTACCGCGCGGACGGCTGAGTACGATCAACCCCAGTCCGCAGACCAGGCTGTTGACCGTTCCCGGCAGGTCGGCGCCAAGCACGAACGGCGCGGCGATAAGTCCGGCCCCGAAGACCACGTTCAGGTAACGGACGGCGCGGGTCGGCTCCGCCGCGGCGATCGACAACGTCGTCAGGACTAGAAAGCCGATTACATGGTCGGCTTCGGCCATGGCACCATCGGCCCCGATCGTCAGCCGCGTGAATAACAGCCAGACGGCGATCGCGGCGCTGGCGGCGAACGGCCAAGGCAAACCTACTCCACCCGACACGGCCTCGCGCACCACGCCGCGCGCGGAGCGGTCGAACTCGTCTCGCGTCGCTTCGACTGCCGCAGCGGCCGAGGACTCGTCCGTGTCGCCCAGCAACAGCACGCGCAGCCAGTTCCTACCGGCCTTCGCGCGGCGTCGAACGAACTGGACGGAGGCGATGAGCTCGTCGACCGCGAACGGGATCTGCAGCAGCATCGCGGCCGCGGCGACCAGCGTCAGCGTGCCCCAGGTGCCGATCACCAGCGGCTGAATGATGACGAAGCTGATGGAGGTGACGCTGAGCGGTACGATGAGCAGCCCGAACAGGATCACGAGCCAGGGCATGGTGCGCCAGCGCGCCTTCAGCCCGATCACGCCGGTGAGGATTTCGAGGATGTAGGTGATCGCGCCCAGACCACCGTCGGCGATAGGCCAGGCCTCCGCCACGGCCGAGGTGATGATCTCTTCCGTCCCGTTTTGTGGGTCCGCAGGGTTGCCCGCGAAAAATGGCTCCCACACACCGCCAAGCTGGCCGAGCTGATAGCCGGCGAGGTAGCGCGAGACATAGAGGCCGACCAGCGCCAGCACGATGATCGGCAGGCGCTGGGTCCAGGCGGACGGATTGTAGCTCCAGCCGACCGGCACATCGGGGCCGGGCGCGACCGCGACCGGGGATGGTCCCGGCTCGGGCGGCAGCGCCAGCGCGAACGCGATGACCAGCGTGCCGATCAGGGTATCGTTCAGATAGGCCGCACCGCTCGTCGTCCAGAAAAGGAGCGGCGCGAACAGGAGGTAGACCCCGACCAGCCCGGTTCCCCAGCGTGCCCAGGTCGCGCGCCACGACAGCGACGCGAAAGATAGCAGCACGATCAGCGATCCGGCTACGATGTCGCTCGCGACCAGGCGAGGATCAGCGATGCCCAAGAGGGGCGGCGAGGTGACGAGCCACGTGCCGAAGCCCACATTGGCGAAGTGCGCCCAGCGATAGCGACCATGCTCGGCACGACGCTTTCGCTCGTAGGAGGCGCGTAGTTCATCGGGGCCGTGGCCAGCCTCGTGCGCCTCCGTGATCCAGTCAGGCGGTGTGATGTCGTGGCGCTTGTACCAGCCGACCGGATCGCGCCGGAGATCGGCGACGATGTCGGGCAGCACGTCCTTCAAGCGCCGCTTCGGCTCCCAACCGAGCAGCGTCTTCGCTCGCCAGGTGTCGAGCGCATAATGATGGTCGCCCATCATCGCCATGTATGGCCGGATAAACGGCTTTTCCCCTCGATCGATCGCGTCAGGGATGAGAGGCTCGAGCTTATCCAGCCCCCAGATGCCGGCAGCGGCGAGCGGCTTAGGGACGCGGATGGTCGGCCAATCGTCGACCCCGTGGATGAGGTAGCCGAGCTCGTCCTGCAACGTGTCGTAGCTCATCGGATCGGACTCGCCGATCAGCATGACGCTCTCCGCAGGCAGCCTGTCGCGCCGCTCGATCGTGCGCCGGACGGCGTCGGCGAGGTCGTCCTTGTGGAGCATCGATTGGCCCGTCAGCGGCGAACCAGCATAGAAATAGCCCTGTAGGTCGCGGTTGTGGATGCGCGCGATCTGGTGCGCGAGCGTCGGAACCAGATGGTCGCGGTCATACACTCCGGCCAGCCGCAAGATGGCGACCGGTATGTCGCCGTGCTCGGCCTCGACCACGCGCTCGGCCTCCAACTTGGAATGCGGATAGGCATAGGCCGGGTCGAATGCTTGGCCCTCGTCGATCTTCTCGCCCGGCCGGCAGGGTGCATGGACCAGCATCGTGCTGGCGTAGATGAACTGGTCGACCTCGAACGCCTGCAGCGCGCGCAGGAGGTGCCGGGTGCCCTCCACGTTGACGGCATCGTAGAGCGGATGGTCATCGCCCGACTGGTCGAAATAGGCCGCGAGGTGGACGACGCTGGCGATGCGCGAGCCGAACCGTGCGCGGAAACGCTCGAGCGCCAGCTCGACCGCGGCGGCGTTGGCGAAGTCGGTGGCGAAGGTCGGGATCGGCACGTCCGAGGCGCGACGGTCCAGTCCCACGACGCAGTAATCATTCGCGAGCGCGCCCGTGATCGCCCGGCCAAGGTTGCCCGATGCGCCGGTGATGAGCACGATGGGCCGGTCGGCGTCACTGACGTGTCGCTTATTTAGCGCAGCAGCTGTCCGCATGGCCGGGTGCCCTCCTGCCTGAACCCGCGCCAAGCTCAGCGCGCCATCAGCAACGGCAGGCGGGCGTTCTCCAGGACGTAGTGCGTGACACCGCCGAACAGCGTCTGCCGCATTCGGCTGTGGGTGTAGCCGCCCATCACGAGCAGGTCGGACGAGAGGCTCTCGACCTCCATCACCAGCTCCTCCCCGACCGACAGTTCGGGCTCATTGACGTGCGCTTCAGCTGTGACGCCGTGGCGCGACAGGTAGCCGAGCAACTCTTCTGCGCTGGACGCCTGCGTGCGCGAGGTGGCGAAGGTCAGGACGACGACCCGTTCGGCGCGGCGGAGGAGCGGCAGCGCCGCGGTCACCGCGTGCGCCGCCTCGACGCTACCGTTCCAGGCGACCGCGATCGCTTTCCCGAAGGTGGGTATGAGATCGCCGTTGACAACCAGCACCGGGCGGCCGGCGGTTTCGAGCGTTGTCTTGAGGAGCGACGAGGTTGGTAGCGGATCGTCCTCGTCCGTCGACTGGCGCGCGAACAGGACGAGGTCGTGAGTTAGCGCCGCTCGGGCCACGACCGCGTCTTCGTTGCCATAAACCGTGCGAAGCGAGAGCCTGGTCGGGACTCCGGACTCTCGTTCGTGCGCCTCGAACGCCTGTCGCGCCTCGACCTCGCGCCTCTCCGCGGACGCTTGCGTGCCCTCGATGAACTCGTCCCATCCGGCGGTGTACGGGTAATGTCCGTGCACCGGCAGCGACGCGAAGTCGGTGAGCGGGAGGAGCGCCGTGACCTGCGCGTCTAGTCTGTCGGCTAGGTCCGTGCCGATCGAAATAGCGTGCCGGTCGAGCGCCGGGTCGCAAAGCGGCAACAGGATGCTGCGCATCGAAGGCTTCCTCAGGTCAGTGGGATAGGAGTGCTGCTCAGGACGCCGGCGACGGCTCCGTCACCATGTCCTGCTCGCGCTGCAGCGCTGCCTGCAGCTTCGCTTCGTCCTCGGGCGACAGGGAGGAGCGGATGATTCGCCCGCCGTATCCCTTCAACTCAGCCATGACCTTCTCCGGCTGTGCCTTGCGGACGAGCAGAAACAGGGCCGAGCTGTCCGGCGTCAGCGTCTCGCCCAGCTCACGGATGAAGTCATCGTCGATCCCGTAATCGACCAGGCTCCCGGACAGCGCGCCTGTGCCCGCGCCGACAGCGCTGCCGACCGCGAGACCTGCTAGCGGGTTCAGGAACAGGAAGCCGATGAGCGTTCCCCAGAGGGCGCCCGAGAGCGCGCCGTAGCTGGCGCCATGCCCGACCATGCTGATCGACTGCTTGATCTGGACCTTGCCGTCGGTGTCACGGACCGCGACCACCGCGTCGGCCAGGTCGATCAGATACTCGCGCCTGAGCTTGTTCAACTCGGTCAACACACGGTCGGCGTCGTCCGTCTTGTCGAACCCGACCACCACCAGTTCGGACATCGTGTCTCTCCAGCATGATTGTGCCTGACCGGAAGCCTTCGGACTCGGGTCGGGCGTGGTGCTGAACTAGGTGCGATCCGGACCGCCGGAAAATAGATAGTAGGTGGTCCGCGCCTTAGACGGAGCCTATGGGGTCGAGCAGCTTGCGGGCGCAAAGCTGGACGTGCTCGGCGATCAGACGGAACGCGGCCTCCATGCTGGACTGCCGGCGCCAGGCGACCGCGATCGAACGGTGCTGCTTCCAGCCGTCGACGTCCAGCACCGTCAACCCGGACGATCCGCCCACGTCTGACTTGAGGTAGAGCGCGGGCAGAATGCTCAGCCCCAGCCCGCTCGCCACCATCTGGTGCAGGCTGTCGAGGCTGGTACCGTAATAGTCAGGCGCGATCCTCATGCCGTACTGACCGGCGATTTCCGCCGATTGACGAGCGAGATGATGGCGCGGGTCGAGTGACAGGAGCGGCTGCTCGGCAAGCGCCTCGCGCCCGACGCGCTCACCCGTCACGAGCTCGCCGTCGACCGCCGACACGAGCCGGAGCGGTTCCCGAAACAGGGGCTCGACCGTCAGGTCTTCGCCCGCAATCGGCATGGGGCCAACCAATATGTCCAGGTTTCCGCGCGACAGCTCCAGCATCTGATCGTCCGGAATACCGTCACGCACGTGAAGCTTCAGCCCTGGCGCGATCCGGTGCAGCTCGGCGATCAGCGGCGAGAGCAGGTAGGGGCCGAGCGTCGGAGTGGTGCCGAGACGGAGCGTACCCGTCAGGTCGTTGGACGCGCTGGTCGCCAGCCCGACGATGTCGCGCGCGTCGCTCAGCATGCGCCGGGCCTTGGCGACGATGCTGCGACCGACCGGTGTGACGATCGCGCCGGTCGTGCTGCGCTCGAGCAGCCTGACGCCCAACCGGTCCTCTAGCGCCCGGACCTGCTGGCTTAGCGTCGGCTGCGACACGTTGGTCAGCCGCGCCGCTTCGACGAACGACTGGGTGTCCGCGATGGTGACCAGATATTCGAGCTGCCTCAGCGTCGGCATACAACCGATATAATCACAATCTATAGGCCGCGTGCAACGATAGCGATTGGCGGACCGACCGAGGTGAAGCCTATTTGGCTGTCATCGCGACGCACTGGCGTCGTCAGCTATCGAGGGAGACGCTTGATGCGCGCGCTTGTCCTGTGTCCACTTGCCGCCCTGGTCGCCTGCGGCCCTGCCGAAACCCGAAACGACCAGCAGCCTAGCAAGGTGGGCGCGCCGATCGCGATGACGGCCGTGCAGAAGCAGGTCGTCGACCTGCCCGAACGACAGCGGTTCGTCGTGTTTTTCCGGGCCATTCGTGACGGCGGAGCGCCGTGCCAGCAGGTCGTTCAGGGCATCCGCCAGCCGGACCACGATGGCAGCCCGATCTATGCGGTAAGGTGCGACGACGGTCCGCAGTACGCGATCGCGATCGACGCCCAAGGAATCGCGCAGGTGACCCGTCTCAATCCGTCGGCCGGTTGAGTTCGCGCCTTAATTGAAGATCTTCAGGGGATTGGGTGCATGGCTGCGAGGGAACGCGTCGGGTTCAGGGACGCCGCGCGCTGGCTGACGGATATCATCGGACCGGACAGGGCGTATCTGCGCCTGGCCGTGGTCTATGGCGTGGCGATCAGCCTGTTATCGTTGGCGACGCCGATCTCCGTCCAGCTGCTCATCAACAGCGTCGCGCACACCGCTCAGCCGACCGCGCTCTGGACGCTCTCGGGCGTGCTGTTCCTCCTCCTGCTGCTCGTCGCCGTGCTGAGCGCCTTGCGCGTGCATGTCATGGCGCTGTTCGAGCGGCGAGTGTTCGCGCGCGTGGTGGCGGAGGTGACCGTGCGCGCCGTACACGCGCAGAACCCGTTCTTCGGCGACGCCAAGCGCCAGGACCTGTTCAACCGCTTCTTCGACCTGACGGTGGTGCAGAAGGCGGTGCCCAGCCTGTTCATCGGGGGGTTCACCATCGTGCTGCAATCGGTCGTCGGGCTGGTGATCACCAGCTTCTATCACCCGTTCTTCCTCGCCTTCAACGCGGTGTTGCTGCTCGTGCTGCTGCTCGTCTGGCTGATCTGGTCACGCGGTTCGTTCACGTCCGCCGTGGCGCTCAGTCACGCCAAGCACGCGACGGCGCACTGGCTGGAGAGCGTCGGCGGGTCCAACGGCTTCTACAAGTCGAGCCGGCACCTCGACTTCGCGATGGATCGGTCGGAGGCGATGACCGCGACCTATATCGACCGACACCGCCGCTACTTCCGCTACAGCTTCGCCCAGACGCTCTCCTGCCTGTTCCTGTACGCGTTCGCGTCGGCCGCGCTGCTGGCGCTCGGCGGCACGTTGATCCTGCGCGGCGAGCTTTCAATCGGCCAGCTCGTCGCGGCGGAACTGATCCTGTCAGGCGTGTTCTACGGCGTCGCGCAGCTCGGCTGGTATCTCGACGCCTTCTACGATCTCGTCGCCTCGTCGGAGGAGCTGTCGCTTCTCTTCACCATCCCGCAGGAGCAGCCGTCCACGGCGGGCGGCCTGACGCCGCGCGACGGCGCCGTGCGCCTGCGCGACGTGCGGGTCGGCGACGCCCGCTTCGATTTCGAGCTCAGGTCAGGCGAGCAGGTGGTTGCAATCGGGGAGCCCGGCGTCGACCGTGCCGTTGCCCTGGTGCTGAAGCGGCACACGGTACCCGAGCGCGGCCTGGTTACGATCGGCGGGTCGGACCTGGGCGGCCTCGACATGTACCTGCTGCGCTCGGCCGTGATCGTGCTCGATCGCCCGTCCATCGTCGAGGTGACGATCCGTGAGTACCTGTCGCTCGCGGCGCCAGGGACCGGGTCCGAGGCGATGCTGGACGTGTTGGAAAGCGTCGACCTGGCCGATCGCGTCGCGCGATTGCCGCTGGGCCTGGACACGCCGCTCGCCTCGTCCGGCTCGCCGCTGTCCATTGGCGAGGTCATGGAGCTGAAGCTCGCCAACGCGATGCTCTCGCGCCCACGCGTCCTGATGCTGTCGCAACTGTTCGATCTGATGGCTCCGGGCAAGCTGTCCCGCACGCTGTCTGCGCTGCGGCAGGCTGGCACGACCGTGATCCTGTTCACCGGTCGGCCCGGTGGCATCGAGCTCGACCGCTGGCTGCTGATGGACCACATGCGCCAGCAATCCTTTCCGACGCTTCATGCCCTGGAACAGGCCCGCGCGGCATCGGAGGTCGACCATGCCGTATAGACCCGAGCACCTTTCGCACTTTCCTACGCTCGCGCGCATGCGCCCGCCGCGCGCCACGGTCGCGCTCGCCTGGCTGGTGGCGGTCGGCCTCGGGCTCGCCGTTGCCGTGATGACCTACGCGCCTTGGGTGCAGACCGCGATCGGCGACGGCAAGGTATCCGCGCTCGACCCGGGCGATCGAGCGCAGCAAGTGACCGCGCTGGTGCCGGGCCGCGTCGAGCGCTGGTACGTGCAGGACGGGCAGCATGTCGACCGGGGCGACCCGATCGCCCGCGTGGTCGATGTGGATCCCAATTTTCTGTCCAATCTCGCCGCCGAGCGGGCGCAGGTGCAGGCCGAGATCGCGGCCGCGCGCCAGGGCCAGGCGGTGGCGAGCATCGATGTCGGCCGGTCGCGCCAGCTACTGGCCGAAGGGCTGGTGGCGCGACGCGACCTGGAGCAGGCGCAGATCAAGGTGGCCGACGGCGCCGCCAAGCTCGCGGAGGCGCGCGCCAAGCTGAACCGCATCGACGTCCAGCTGAACCGCCAATCGGCGCAGCTGGTCCGAGCGCCCCGCGACGGCCGCATCCAGCAGCTGAACGCGGCCGCGGGCGGCGCGCTGGTGACGGCGGGCACGGTGCTGGCCGTGGTCGCGCCCGAGCGCGTCGAGCGCGCCGTCGAGCTGTTCGTGGACGGTCGCGACGTGGCGCTGGTCCGCCCCGGTCAGGCGGTACGCCTGGAGTTCGAGGGCTGGCCCGCCATCCAGTTCAGCGGCTGGCCGTCGATCGCGCGCGGACTGTTCGACGGACGCGTGCGAACGATCGACCCCACGGCCGGGACCGATGGCCTGTTCCGAGTGCTAATCGAGCCGATGCCAGGGAAGACCTCTTGGCCCGACCGACGCTTCATCCGCCTGGGCGCCAAGGTGCGCGGCTGGATCCAGATGGAGACGGTGTCGGTCGGCTACGAGCTGTGGCGACAGCTGAACGACTTCCCGCTCGAATTCGGCCAGCCCCAAGGCGCGTCCGTGACCGCACCGGTCAAGGACGAGGACAAGGACGTGCTCAAGGCGGGTAAGCCGAAATGATCGGCCGCGTCCTGATCGCGCTCTGCCTACTGTGGCCCGGCCTCGCCTGGGCGCAGGCGCCGCGCCCCTTGATGCTTGATGAAGTGCTGCGCTCGTCCGCAGCCTTTGCCCCACAGATCGTGGAGGCGCTCGCGCGCGAGCGTCAGGCCCAAGGTCGCGCCCTCACCGCGCAAGGCGCATTCGATACCGTGTTCGAGGGGGACGCGCAGAGCCGGGTCGCGGGTTACTACGACGGCAGCTATGCCGAGGGCCGCGCGACGCGGCCGCTCACGGGTAACGGCGGGCAGCTCTACGGTGCCTATCGCCTGTCCCGCGGCACCTTCCCGATCTACGAGGACAAGGCCTATACGAGCCGCCTCGGTGAACTGCGCGTCGGTGGCCTGTTCTCGCTATTGCGGGATCGCGCCATCGACGAGCGTCGGGGTCGTGACGTGCTGGCCAGGAGCGATGTCGACGTGGCGCGGCTCGAGCGCGAGATGGTCGCGATCGGCGTCCAGGGCCGTGCGATCGCCGCCTACCAGAACTGGGCGGCAGCGGGGCTGCGCCTCAAGGCGTACCGGTCGCTGTTGGCGCTGGCGGAGGACCGGCGAGGCGGGATCGGTCGTCAGGTCGAGTTGGGCGCCAGGCCAGAGATCCTGCTCACGGAGAACGAGCAGAACATCGTCCGCCGGCGCGCGCTCGTGGTCCGCACCGAACAAGAGTTCGCGGCGGCTGCCAACGCGCTCTCTCTATTCCTGCGCGATTCGGAGGGCGAGCGCGTCACGCCGATGGACGACCGATTGCCCGGCGAGCTGCCCGGGTTCAGCGCGCCGCGGCCCGCCGGGCCGGTCACGCGCCCCGACCTTAGCGTGGCATCGGCCCGCATCGAGCAGTCGCAGGTTCGGCTCGCTTTGGCCGAGAACGAGCTCAAGCCCCGCTTAGACGCGCGCGGTGAACTCGCCTACGGAGCGGGCGGGGACGGGCTGGGCGGACCATCACGCAGCGGCGGGCAGGCGATTGTGGGACTGCGCTTCTCCGTTCCGCTCCAGCGCCGCCAGGCGAAGGGCCGCATCGCCGAAGCTCGCGCCGAGATCGACGCGCTGCGCGCCCGCCAACGGCTCATAGGCGACCAGATTGCGGTTGAGGTGCGCGGCATCGTCATAGCCGCCGACGGCGCGGAGAAGACGGCCGAACTGGCGGCGCGCGAGGCGGAGCTTGCCGACCGCATGGCAATTGCGGAACGACGTCGATTCCAGCTCGGCGCCAGCGACTTCTTCGTCCTCAACCTCCGTGAAGAAGCGGCTACAGATGCTCGCGTGCGTCTACTCGACGCGCAAGCGCGCGCTGCTTTGGCTGCCGCCGACCTGGCCCAGGCCACGGCCGATCGAACCCGCCTCGGTTTGGGTGACGTGGAGTTACCCTGATCTGGCCCTAGCGTACGATTTCGGGCCTTTGCTCACCGGTCCCCCATTCGGCGGGCGTGTGTTAAAAACCTATCGAACGATCCCGATTTGATGCGCCGGCCCGCCGGGGGGATGGCCGGGCCGGCGCCTGCAGCTGGCTTAGCGACGGGGGAGCTTTGCCAGGACAGCCTTGTAAGCCGCGTAATGCGTGCCTTCGTCGACCGCGATCTGGCGGAACATCTGCGCCACCTTCTTGTCGCCGGCCGCTTCCGCCTCCTTGGCGAAATTCACGTACATCGTGACATTCTCGTAGTGCTCGCCCTTCATGGCATCTTCGAGGTTCACATTGTTGCTGCTGCCGAGCCGCAGCGCCTGCGCTTCACGATCGAAGTGCTCGTTGGCCTCGACGTTGGCCGATGCGCGGAAGAGCTTGGCGAGTTCGGGCTTTCCCGCCGCCTGCGCCTGGTCGGCGTACCGCAGATACTTCAGGTTGGCATAAGCCTCCCCGTGCATCGCGGCTTCGAGGTTCGCCCGCGTGCTGGCGGCTAGCGGGCGGGTCGGCGCCGACGGCGCGGCGGTCACGCTGACGGCGAAAATGGTCGCGGCACCGGCGGCAGCGACGATCAGGGACTTCATCATGGTCGGATCTCCATTGCCGCCGGAAGTGCGGCTGCGTTGCTATCGACCGAGGTCCTGACGGCGACCTGACGAGCTGACAGAAAACGTATTCTCAAGACGTGGGAAAAAACTCGCTGCGCTGTCAGGTTCCGGTCAGGCGCTCCTGCGATCTCCCCGTCATCAAGGCTATCCCGCCTCTGACAGGAGTTCGTTCGATGACCCGTTTTGCACCCTTGAAGGTCGCAGCCTTTCTCGTCGCCGTCGCAGCTGCGCCGATGGCGATGGCGTCCCCCGTCTGCACCAAGGCACCCCAGGCCAAATGGATGACACCGGCACAGATGAAAGGCCGCGTCGCCAGGATGGGCTATCGCGACGTCAAGGTGTTCCAGGTGTCCGGCAGCTGCTACGAGATCTACGCCCACACGAAGGACGGCAAGCGCGCCGAGGTCTATTTTAATCCGGTGAACGGCGCCATCGTTCAGAACAACGTCGACTGACGATGGAACACTTCGCTCCAGCGGCCTCATCCCGAGACCCTGCCCGCAGCCGCGACAGGGTCAAGGTCTGGGACCCGATCGTCCGCATCTTCCACTGGACCGTGGCGGGAGGCGTCATCGCCAACCTGACATTTCTTCGGCACGAGGAGACACCGCATATCTATGTCGGCTACGTTGTCGTCACGGCGCTGGCGATCCGGCTGATCTGGGGTGTTATCGGCCGGCGTCACGCGCGGTTCGCCAGCTTCGTGCCAGGCCCGTTCGTGTTGCTGCGCTATTTTCGCGCGATGGCTGCCCGGCGCGAGCCGCGCTACATCGGGCACAACCCGGCCGGGGGCGCAATGATCGTCGTCCTCCTTGTCCTGCTGGCGACGGTGGGGACCAGCGGATGGATGATGGGGCTCGACCAATTCTGGGGTGTGGGCTGGGTCGAGACGTTGCACGAAACCGCCGCCAATGTTCTGATCGGCGCGGTAGCCCTGCATGTCATCGGTGCGATCGTCGAGAGCGTGCGGCACCGGGAAAACCTGCCGCTGGCGATGGTCACTGGCTACAAACGTGCACCAACGGGGACCGACATCGACCATGCGCCTGCTGCTGATTGAAGACAACGCCCGGCTTGGCAGCCTGGTTCGGGACGGCCTAATCCCGCAGGGTTTCGCGGTCGATTGGGTCGAGACCGTCGAGGACGCCGAGCTGGCGATGAAGGTGGCGACATATGACCTGCTACTGGTCGACCTTGGCTTACCCGATGGAGACGGCTTGGACATCGTCCGCCGTTCCCGCCGGGACAAGAATGCGACGCCGATCCTTGTCCTGACCGCGCGAGGTGGCCTCGACGATCGCGTCACCGGACTCGACGCGGGCGCCGACGACTATCTGGTGAAGCCGTTCCAGATTCCCGAGCTCGCGGCGCGGTGTCGTGCCCTGCTGCGACGACCCGGGGCGTCGCTCGGCACCCGGCTCGCCGCGGGCAACGTCGTGCTCGATTGTGCCTCACGGTCGGCCGAGGTGGGCGGCGTCGCGATCGACGCGACGCCGCGTGAAATCAACCTGCTCGAAGTTCTGCTCCGCCGCGCCGGACACGTCGTCGCCAAGCCGGCGCTTGAGAATACGCTATATGCTATGGACGCCGAGGTAACGCCCAATGCGTTGGAAGCGGCAGTATCGCGGCTGCGCAAGCGCCTGACCGCCGTCGGGGCGGACGTGCAGGTCCGCACCGTGCACGGCGTCGGCTATGCGCTGTTCGCGCCGAGCGTATCTGGTGAATAAGATGGACGCGGTTCGGCCAAGGCGACGGTCCCCTACGCTGTTCCGACAGATTGCGGCGCGTCTGGCGGCGTTCACGCTGCTGTTCGCAGCACTCGACGTCGGGATCGTCGTGTTCACCTACAGTCGCCAGCCCGAATCGCTTGCGCAGGAATTGCTGACGCTTGAAGCGACGAAGGCTCAGGCAGGCGGCGTGCTGTCGCCCGACCTGCTAACCGGACCGCCGGGGGCCGAATCCTGGTCCGCGCGATATGTCGAACCGGGATCACCCGAGCTCCGGCGGGTGGGTCAGACCGGGATCGACGGTGCGTCGACCCTGGTCGACTGGACGCGACGCGAACATACCCCCCGCGGCTATCGGATATCGGGCGTCCGCGCGATCGACCGCGGCAGCGAGCGGCGTTGGCTGGCGATGCAGTTCGAAGGCGACGGCATCCGCCCCTATGTGCCGGTGATCGTGAACGAGATCATTCAGCACGTGATGTTGCCGCTGATCCCGCTGTCGCTGTTGCTGTTGCTGTTCAATGTCTTCGCCGTCCGCCGCGTGCTCCAACCCCTTCGCAATGCCGAGCGAGAGGTGGACGCGCTGGAACCCGACAACACCCTGCTTCGCCTTTCGGAGCCGAGTGAGCCTCGAGAGGTCAATACGCTCGTCAGCGCCGTCAATCGGGCGCTCGGCCGGCTCGATGCAGCGATGGCGACCCTGCGGGAGTTCACTGCCAACGCCGCTCATGAGCTGCGCACACCGTTGTCGATCATGCAGCTATCGCTCGACCGGCTTCCGGCAGGCAAGCAGCGGGACGAACTGCGAGCCGACGCGCGGCACCTGACCCGCCTCGTCGAACAGATGCTCGATCTTGCCCAGGCCGACGCGCTGGCCATCGATGGTCACGTGGCCATCGATCTCGCCGACATCGGTCGAGAGGTAGTGGCCGCGATGGCGCCAAAGG
>NZ_LXVY01000011.1:0-267 GCF_001650735.1 Sphingomonas sp. TDK1
CGCCGTGGAGTAGAGCAGTTTCGCGGGAACGAAGTCGACCTCGCTATAGATGTTGGCGGTGAGGCGCGCGCCTTCATCGCCGCCGATCCAGCCATAGATGCCGTTGACGGTGATGCCCTTGGTCAGGTCGAAAAAGCCGGCGATGCTCCGCGAGTCGGTGATCGTCATCGAACGGGCCGCGCTGGTGCTGCCGGCGCCGGTGTCGAGGATCGGGGCGGCCTGGGCCACGCCGCTTGCGGCGAGCAGGGTAGCGGCGAGGGCCGCCAG
>NZ_LXVY01000011.1:487-56166 GCF_001650735.1 Sphingomonas sp. TDK1
GCATGCGAACGCGCCCCGAAGCAGATACTTCATCGCAAACCTTGATTGTTACTGATGTGTGACGGTGCGGGTACCCGTCGCGGCGGTCGTTTCCAAGACGGCAATCGCGGGTGCCGATCCCGTTTCGGTACTTGGGGCGGGGGGGGGGGGCGGGGGGGGGGGGGGGGGTGTCGCAACCGCGTCACACATGGGGCGCATTGCCGGAGCGCTGCGATCCCCCCTGTGCAGCTGCCTTTCCGTCTGCCATCTTGTCTGTCGACATGCGCCAAGGAACCTCCGCACGATGCCAAGGTTTGCCCCTCCGGGGCCGCATGATCCCCGCGCCCGTCGCCAACATCGAAAGGACCGCATGAGCCGCAAGCCTGTCCCCGCCCAGTCCGGCGAACGTTCCCGGGTAGAGGTGACCTTCGACAAGCCCCAGCTCCTGCCGCAGCTCTTCGGAGAGTTCGATTCCAACCTGCTGATGCTCGAGGAGCGGCTGGGCGTGTATATCCACGCGCGCGGCCAGCGGGTGGTGATCGAAGGCGGCACCGAGGCCGTGGCCCATGCTCGCGAGGTGCTGCAGGAACTGCACAGCCGGGTCATTCGCGGCGAGGAAGTGGATGGCGGGTTGATCGACGCCGTGATCGCGATGTCGAGCGAGCCGATGTTCACCGGCATCGTCCGTGCCGAGCCCACCGGCAATGCGCCCAAGCCCTCCATCATGATTCGCACGCGCAAGAAGACGATCGTGCCGCGCTCGGTGACGCAGACGCATTACATGCGCGAGCTCGCCTCGAACGACCTGATCTTCGCGCTCGGGCCTGCGGGCACCGGCAAGACCTATCTGGCGGTGGCGCAGGCGGTCGCGCAGCTGATTACCGGCAGCGTCCAGCGGCTGATCCTGTCGCGGCCCGCGGTGGAGGCCGGCGAGCGGCTGGGCTTCCTGCCGGGCGACATGAAGGAGAAGGTCGATCCCTATCTCCGCCCGATCTACGACGCGCTCTATGACTGCCTGCCCGCCGAGCAGGTCGAGCGGCGCATCGCCTCGGGCGAGATCGAGATCGCGCCGATCGCCTTCATGCGCGGGCGCACGCTTGCGGACGCGTTCGTCATCCTCGACGAGGCGCAGAACACCACGCCGATGCAGATGAAGATGTTCCTGACGCGCTTCGGCCAGAACAGCCGGATGGTGATCTGCGGTGACCCCAACCAGACCGACTTGCCCGGTGGCCCGAACGCCTCGGGCCTCAACGATGCGGTGAGCCGGCTGGAGGGCGTGGAGGGCATCTCGATGGTCCGCTTCGGCGTCGGCGACGTGGTGCGCCACCCGATCGTCGGCCGCATCGTCGCTGCCTATGAGGGCGACGGTTGAAGGCTCGGATATCCCGTCCTACATTCGGGATATCCCTTTCGGAGGCGCGGCGTGGCATCGCTTTACATCAAGGACCCGGACACCGCGGCGCTTGCGGCTGAGGTCGCGGCCGCGCTCGGTACCACCAAGACCGAAGCGGTGCGCGACAGCCTGTTGCGGCGCAAGGCGGAGCTGGAGGCCAAGGGACGCGCGCAGGACGTGCTCCGCAAGCTCGACGCCCATCGGCGTGCCCATCCGCTGCCGCCGCCGACCGGGCTGCCGGCCGACAAGGCCTTTTTTGATGAGCTGTGGGGCGAGCCTTGACGCTGTTCGTCGACGCATCGGCGATGGTCGCGATCATCGCCGAGGAGCCCGAACGCGATCGGCTGGTGGTCGAGGCTGTCGAGGGCGCGCCGGCGCTCTGGTCGGCGATGGCGGCTTGGGAAACCGTCGCCGCCCTGTCGCGTTCGCGCGAAATGAACATTACCGCGGCACACCAGGAAGCAGCGCTCCATGCCGATCAGCTAGGGCTGACGCTGGTGCCGATCGGTGCGCGGGAGCTGGAACTGGCGCTGGATGCCTATCAGCAGTTCGGCAAGGGGCGCCATCCTGCCGGACTCAACATGGGCGATTGCTTCGCCTATGCCTGCGCCAAATCGCATGATGCGCGTCTCCTGTACAAAGGCGACGACTTCTCCAAGACGGACCTCGCCTGATGCTCGACGTTGCCGCCCTTCCCGAATCCCCCTGGCCCGCCAGCGATTGGGAAGCGCTCGCGCTGCGTGCAGCCGAGGCGGCAATCGCGCAGACCCCCTATGCCGACTGGCAGGGTGCGCCCACCGCGATCGAAGTCGCGGTGCGCTTCACCAGCGACGACGAAGTCCACACGCTCAACCGCCAGTATCGCGACAAGGACAAGCCCACCAACGTGCTGTCCTTCCCGATGATCCAGCCCGATCTGCTCGATGCCGTCACGCAGAACAGCGATGATGGCGAAGTATTGCTGGGCGATATCGTGCTTGCGCACGGCGTCTGTTCGGCCGAAGCCGGCGAGCGCGGCATTTCCGTGGAAGATCATGCCACGCATCTGATTGTCCATGGCATGCTGCATCTGCTAGGCTATGACCATATCGAGGATGGCGAGGCGGAAGCCATGGAGGCGATGGAACAGGCCGCCATGGCGGCGCTGAACCTGCACGATCCCTATCCCGTACGCGAGGATTGAACACCAGCATGAACGAGGGCCCTAGTACCGGCTCGCCCGAACACCGACACGAAAATGGCGGCATCTGGCGCAGTTTGCGCGCACTCCTGTTCGGCGAAGAACAGGAAGAGACGCTGCGTGAGCGGCTGGAAGAAGCCATCGAGGAGCATGAGAGCGACGGCGGCACCCCGCCGGCCGGCGATCTCGCCCCGATCGAGCGGCAGATGCTCAAGAACCTGCTGCATTTCGGCGAGCGTGATGCCGGCGATGTGGGCGTTCCCCGCGCGGACATCATCGCGGTGGAGGAGCAGACCAGCTTCGCCGATCTTGTCCAGCTCTTCGCCGAGGCAGGCCATAGCCGCCTGCCGGTGTATCGCGAGGAGCTCGATACGATCATCGGCATGGTCCACATCAAGGACGTGTTCGAGATCCTGGCCAAGGGCGAGGCCTATCCGCCGAGCATCGCCGGGCTTATCCGCCAGCCGCTCTACGTGCCGCAATCGATGGGCGCGCTCGATCTGCTCGCCCAGATGCGGGTGAAGCGCACGCACCTCGCGATCGTGCTCGACGAATATTCGGGCACCGAGGGCCTGATTACCATCGAGGACCTGATCGAGGAAATCGTCGGCGAGATCGAGGACGAGCATGACGAGGCGCCCGCCGCGCTGATCGTGCCGATCGACGGCGGCGGCTGGGAGGCCGATGCCCGCGCCGAGCTGGAGGATGTCGCCGAGACGGTCGATCCACGCCTCGCCGAAGTGGAAGAGGATGTCGACACGATCGGCGGCCTCGCCTTCGTGCTGGCGGGGCATGTGCCCGCGGTCGGCGAATGCCTGGAGCATGGTAGCGGCTGGAAGCTCGAGGTGATCGACGCCGACGAGCGCAAGGTGAACCGCCTGCGGCTGCATCCTCCCGAAGTGCGGGTGGAAGACGCGGCCTGAATCCTGCGGCGCCCGCATCGCCAAGGGGATGCGGGCGACGCATTAGCGGGCGATCAGTCGACCCACTCCAGTCCGATCTCGCGATAGAGGCCGCGATCCTCTTCCCATTTCGGATTGACCTTGACGTGCAGGTACAGATGGACCGGCACGCCGAGCAGCTTGGACAGCTCGGCACGGGCGCGGCTGCCGATTTCCTTGAGGCGCTGGCCGCCCTTGCCCAGCACGATCGCGCGCTGGGTGTCGCGCGCGACGAGGATCTGCTGGTGGATCTCGACCGAGCCGTCCTCGCGTTCGCTATATTTTTCTGTCTCGATCGCGCTGGCATAGGGCAGCTCGGCATGGAGCTGGAGATAGAGCTGTTCGCGGGTCACTTCGGCGGCAAGCATGCGATCGGTCGCGTCCGAGACCTGGTCCTCGGGGAAATGCCACGCCTCCTGCGGCATTGCGCCGGCCAGCGCTGCCTTGAGCTCCGGCACGCCGTCGCCGGTCTGTGCCGAGACGAAATAGGTCTCGTCGAACGGCAGCGCCTCGTTGAGCTTGGCGGCATGGCCGAGCAGGCGCGGCTTGTCCGCGATGTCGACTTTGTTGAGGATCAGGATCTTGCGGCCCTTGCGGCCGCGCAGGCTGTCGATCACCGCATGGACCTTGGGCCCGATGCCGCCCTTGCCGTCAACGACCAGCGCGACCAGGTCTGCGCCGTCCGTGCCGTCCCAGGCCGCCGCCACCATTGCGCGATCGAGTCGGCGTTCGGGCTCGAAGATGCCCGGCGTGTCGACCAGGATGATCTGGGTGTCGCCTTCGATCGCGATGCCCATCACGCGGGCCCGCGTGGTCTGCGCCTTGGGGCTGACGATGGCGACCTTCTGGCCGACCAGTGCATTGACCAGCGTCGACTTGCCGGCATTCGGTGCGCCGAGGATCGCGACGACGCCGCAGGATTGGGTGTTGGGTTCGGTCATGGGTTCCGATTGTACTTGGGAATGGGGACGGGGGCGAGGGGGCTCGCGGGTTTGACAAAGGTGGCGGTTGCAGCGGGCTAGCCCCTCCCCTTCAGGAGCGGCAGGTGAACCGCGCCCCGCGCGGTTCAGGTCCGCCTGGGAGGCGGACCGGCCTGACGCTGGGTTGGGGTGGGGCCGTGTCTCACAGAGACCAACCTGCGTTCTGGAATCCCTCCACCCCCAACCCCTCCTCCAAGGAGGAGGGGCTAAAGACGTTTCAGCCGCCCAGCTTCGCGAGCAATGCCGCAGCGGCGGCGGTCTCGGCTTCCTGTTTGTTGCTGCCCTCGGCGCTGGCTTCCGCCAGCTTGCCGATCGACACCTTCACGGTGAAGCGCGGCGCGTGGTTCGGCCCGGAGCGGTCGACGATCTCATATTCCGGCGGGCGGCGGTTGCGCGCGGCGGCCCATTCCTGGAGCGCCGACTTGGGATGCTTGGGCGCCTTGGCATGCTCGTCGATCCGGTTGCCCCATGCCTTGCGCACGAAGGCGCGCGCCGCATCGAGCCCGGCCTCGCGATACCAGGCGCCGATCAGCGCTTCCATCACGTCGCCCAGCACATTGTCGCTGTCCGCCGCGCCATCGTCGCGTGCCTGCTTGCCGAGGCGGAGATGCGGCACCACCCCCAGTTCGCGCGCGACGTCGGCGCAGACCGGCCCGGTCACGAGCGAATTGAGGCGGCGGGACAGGGCGCCCTCGGGCTCCTCGGGGAAGCGCTCGAACAGCCATTCGGCGACGACGAGCCCAAGCACGCGGTCGCCGAGGAACTCCAGGCGCTGGTAGTTGCCGGCAGCCTGGCTGCCATGGGTCAGCGCGCGCTGGAAGGCGGGCAGGTCTTTCGCGGGGCGGCCGAACGTCTTCTCGACCCAGCCGCCCAGATCGGGCACGCTCAGAAGCCTTCTCCGATCCGGCTCCACCGTGCTGCGGTGAACCAGGTCCAGGGCAGGAACCAGTTGGCGCTGCCGTCGGTCGACCAGAAGTTCACGACGGCCTTGCCCTCGATATTCTCGATCGGCACGAAGCCGATGCCGCGGCCATAGGGCGGCTGCGGGAAGCGGCTGTCGGTGGAATTGTCGCGATTGTCGCCCATCAGGAACACATGGCCAGCGGGCACGGTGTAGGTGACCGTGTTGTCCTGATCCAGCGTCGCCAGGTCGAGCACGTTATACTGCTTGCCGCTCGGCAGCGTCTCGCGGAACATCGGCATGCTGCAGACCTGCTTGCCCGTCGCATCGGTCTGCACCATCGTCGGCGCGCAGCCGCGGCCTTCGGTCTCGGGGCCGGCAACCGGGTAGTTGGGCGAGATCGGCAGCACGAAATTGGCAATGCGCTGCTTGGGGATGGGCTTGCCGTTCAGGATCACCTGGCCGTTGACCATCTGCACCGTGTCGCCCGGCAGACCGATGACGCGCTTGATCCAGTCCTCACCGTTATGGTTCGGCGCCTTGAACACCACCACGTCGCCGCGTGCCGGGGTGCCGGGGAAGATCCGGCCCGGGATCAGCGGCAGGCTCCACGGCAGCGAGTGCTTGGAATAGCCGTAGTTCCACTTGGTGATGAACAGATAGTCGCCGATCAACAGCCGCGGCAGCATCGACTCGCTCGGAATGCTGAATGGCGAGAAGATGAAGCTGCGCACGACGAACACGATCAGCGCCAGCTTGACCAGGAAGGTGGCGAGGTCGCGCCACTCGGACTTCGGCTTTTCCGGTTTCGCGGCAGGCGCTTGGCTGGTTTCAGGGCGCGAGGCGCCGGTGTCGGCGGTGGAGGGCGTTTCCATGGGGACTGCTCTGCTAGGGCGCGGCGGGGAGGTCAAGCGGCGGAATGAGGCTGGAACGGGCCGGTTCGGGACGATAGGGGAACCCCTGCCACCAAGGAGATGAACATGGCCTTGCCCGACTGGACGCCGATCCGATCCCTCCCCGCCACCAAGCTGACGGACCTGTTTGCTGCCGACGCCGATCGGCTGTCGCGGCTGAGCACCGACGTTGCGGGCATCCATTTCGACTGGTCGAAGACGCACCTGACCGCCGACGCCATTGCGGCCTTTGCCGCGCTGGCGCAGCAAATGGAGTTCACGGCCAAGCGCGACGCGCTGTTCGGCGGCGAGGTGGTCAACGTCACCGAGGGCCGCGCCGCCGAGCACACCGCCGAACGCTATGAGGGCGCGCCCGACAGCGTCGCCCGCGCCCGTGGCCAGCACGAGCGGATGCGCGCGCTGATCGACGCGATCGAGGCCGAGGCGCTGGGGCCGATCCGCCACATCCTCCACATCGGCATCGGCGGTTCGGCGTTGGGCCCGGACCTGCTGGTCGATGCGCTGGGCCGCGACATGGACCGCTACGACGTGGCGATCGTCTCCAATGTCGACGGCGTGGCGCTGGAAAACGCGATGGACGTGTTCGATCCGCAGGCGACGCTGCTCGTCATCGCCAGCAAGACCTTCACCACCACCGAGACCATGCTCAACGCGCAGAGCGCGCTTGCCTGGATGGCCGAGGGCGGCGTCGAGGATCCGTATGGCCAGGTGGTTGCGCTGACCGCCTCGCCGGACAAGGCCGTGGAATGGGGCGTCGACGAAACGCGCGTGCTGCCCTTCTCCGAGAGCGTTGGCGGGCGCTATTCTCTCTGGTCGTCGATCGGTTTCCCGGCGGCGCTGGCGCTGGGCTGGGATGCGTTCGAGGAACTGCTCGAAGGCGCGGCCGAGATGGACCGCCATTTCCGCCTGACCGATCTGCACGAAAATGCGCCTGCGCTCGCGGCGTTCGCGGACCTCTATTACAGCCAGGCGCGCGGCTGCGAGACCCGCGCGACTTTCGCCTATGACGAGCGGCTGAAGCTGCTGCCGAGCTATCTCCAGCAGTTGGAGATGGAATCGAACGGCAAGCGCGTCACCGCCCAGGGTGAAGCGGTGACCTACCCGACCGCGGCGATCACCTGGGGCGGCGTCGGCACCGATGCGCAGCATGCGGTGTTCCAGCTGCTTCACCAGGGCACGCATCTGGTGCCGCTCGAATTCGTCGGCGTGATCGAGGCGGGCGACGCCCTCGCGGAAGACCATCATCGCCAGCTGCTGCTCAACATGTTCGCGCAGGGCGCGGCGCTGATGGCCGGCAAGGGGCATGCGGATCCGGCGCGCGCCTATCCGGGCGACCGGCCGAGCGCGACGCTGCTGCTCGACAGCCTCGATCCGCGCACGCTGGGGGCGCTGATCGCCTTCTACGAGCACCGCGTGTTCGTGAACGCGGTGCTGCTCGGCATCAACCCGTTCGACCAGTTCGGCGTCGAGCTGGGCAAGGAAATGGCCAAGGCGGCCGACAAGGGCGGGCTCGACTTCGATCCCTCCACCAACGATCTGATTCAAAGGGCATTCGGCGCATGAGCGAAGAAGAATATGTGTATGACGAGGCGAGCGGGGAATGGATCCCCGCCGCCGAGGCCGCAGCGAAGGCAGCGGCCGCCGATACGGTGGAAGTGCGCGACTCGGTCGGCAACCTGCTGCAGGACGGCGACCAGGTGACGCTGATCAAGGACCTGACCGTGAAAGGCGCCGGCCAGACGCTCAAGCGCGGCACGCTGATCAAGTCGATCCGCCTGACCGGCGACGCGCAGGAGATCGACTGCAAGTTCGACGGCATCAAGGGGCTGGTCCTGCGCGCGGAGTTCGTCCGCAAGCGGTGACGGCGGGAGGTGGCGGCCCTTGTTTTCGGCCGCCGCACCCTATCTTTCCCTCGACCCCTTTTTCCGGCCTTCCGCGCCGGCGCACCTCCGGAGTGACTCATGTCCGACTTTGACTTCGACCTGTTCGTGATCGGCGCAGGCTCCGGCGGCACGCGCGCCTCGCGCATGTCGGCGGCTTATGGCGCCAAGGTCGCGGTTGCGGAGGAGTATCGCGTCGGCGGCACCTGCGTGATCCGTGGCTGCGTGCCCAAGAAGCTCCTCATCTTCGGCGCGCATTTCGCCGAGGATCTGAAGGACGCCCGCCGCTTCGGCTGGGACGTGCCCGATTGCCATTTCCATTGGCCGACGCTGCGCGACAATGTGCTTGCCGATGTCGATCGGCTCAACGGCCTCTATACCCAGGGGCTGGAGAATAACGGCGTCGAGATCTTCCATGAGCGTGCCACCGTCACCGGCCCGAACGAGGTGACGCTGGCGAGCGGCAAGGTGGTCAGCGCCAAGACGATCCTGATCGCCACCGGCGCGCATCCCCATGTGCCGAGCTTCCCCGGCAGCGAGCATGGCATCACCTCGAACGAAGTGTTCCACCTGGAGACGCTGCCCAAGCGGGTGCTGATCGCCGGCGGCGGCTATATCGCCAACGAGTTCGCGGGCATCTTCAACGAGTTCGGCTCGAAGGTGACGCTGGTCAACCGCACCGACGTGATCCTGCGCGGCTATGACTCGCAGGTACGCGATCGCCTGCTGCAGATTTCGATGACCAAGGGCATCGATTTCCGCTTCTTCGCCGAGTTCGAGAAGATCGAGAAGCAGGCGGACGGCAGCCTGCTCGTTTCGATGAGCGGGCATGATCCGATCGAAGTCGATTGCGTGATGTTCGCCACCGGGCGCGTGCCGAACACCAAGGGCCTTGGGCTGGAAGCGGTGGGCGTGGAGCTTGACGGCCGCGGTGCCGTGAAGGTGGACGCGGACAATCGCAGCACCGTGGGCAGCATCTACGCGGTGGGCGACGTGACCGATCGCGTGCAGCTCACCCCGGTAGCGATCCGCGAGGGCCAGGCCTTTGCCGACACGCTGTTCGGCGGCAAGCCGCACCAGGTCGATTATCACTGCATCCCGAGCGCCGTGTTCAGCCACCCCCCGATCGCGGCGGTGGGCATGACCGAGGGCGAGGCGCGCAATGCGCTGGGTTCGGTGAAAGTCTACACCTCGGACTTCCGCGCGATGAAGAACGTGCTGGCCGGCCGGCACGAGCGTGCGCTGTACAAGATGATCTGCGATGGCGTGACCGGCCGCGTGGTGGGCCTGCACATGATCGGTCCGGACGCGCCGGAAATCCTCCAGGCCGCCGCCGTGGCGGTGAAGGCCGGGCTGACCAAGGACGCGTTCGACGCCACCGTGGCGCTGCACCCGACCATGGCCGAGGAACTGGTGCTGCTGAAGTAAGGCGCGCGCGCGGCTGCCCGGCGGCAGCCGCGCCGCCACGGATGGCGCGGCGTAAAGCGCCTCAGTTGCGGACCTTCAGGGCGTCTGCGTTCCCGAAACCTCGGGATCGTCGAGGCGATCATTCCCGTTTATCCGCTCCGAAGCACTATTCGGGAAAGAGCAATGGGGAGCAGACCTCGGCAAAGTGAACGGCTCGAACGGAATGGGGATGGGCCGCGGGGCGCAGATCGCAACGCAGCTTCCCAGTCGGGATGGCTCATGGCTGCTACCGGCCATAGGCTGACAATGCTACCGCAGTCGAATGTCTGACTTTCCCCGGCCCATTCTGGATTATTGGCGTAGCGCCTTCGAAGGCACTTTGGCCGAGACGCATGGCAATTTCATCCTGTCGGTAGTCCCGACGCTCGACCGCAAGCGTCCGGCGATGATGCTGCTGGGAATGGATGGCTCTGTACAGGCCGCGATCACGCCCGAGCTAGCTTCCGCGATCGACCTCAAGGCACGCATGGCAAGCGTCGCGGCGTTACGCGAGCGCTTGGAAAACGAGGGTATCACGTTCCACGATCCAGACTTTCTCTTCTACCTACCTGCCAATGCGGGTCCAGAAGCAGGTAGCCTAGCGTCTGCTCGGCAGCTCACCGAAGAGGACCGGGCGGCGTTTGATACCTTTTATGCAGCAGCATCGAAGCACGATCGGGAAGATGCCTATGTCGAGCTTGACCACTGGGCCGTGTTCGGCTGCTTCGAGGGTGAGCGTCTGGTAACCGCCGCCAGCGCGATCTTGTGGAAGGACAGCCCGATGGCTGACCTGGGCGTTCTGACGCTCCCTGATGCGCGCGGTAAAGGGCATGCGCGTGCCGCCGTTCAGTCGATCAACGGGTTTGCCCGCCAGCAGGGATATGAGCCGCAGTATCGATGCCAGATGGACAACCACGCGTCGGTCGCATTGGCAAAGGCGTGCGGACTGGTGTTGTTCGGCAAGTGGATTGTGGCCGCTGGGGAGTAAGCGAACACTTTCCCATTTCCCAATCATGTTCGGGACGACGGCTCCTCGCCACGAGCAACGATGCCCTGCCGGCCGCCAAACGGTCACCGGCCTTCATCTGCACTTCTTGACGCGCATCGGCCTCGCGCAAGTCGAAATAGTCTACTGCACCAACGTCGAACGTCAGGATCTGCAAATCCCCGTCTTCGCTGGCGTGAGCAAGCAACGTCGCCTCCGCCCCCGCTCTAGAGGCGCTTAGGTAAAGCGTCGGCCGATCAGGCCTCGGGTAACGTCCGGCCAATCCTGATCCGGCCGCTATTCGGCCGCTACGGCTGTGGGTGCTTCCGCTTTGCGCGATAGCCAGATCGTCGTTGCGAGGTCCCAGGTGACGTTGCCGACGGTGCGCATGATGTCCGGCAGCGTCTCCACCGCGACCAGCAGGCCCAGTGGCGTGATCGGTGCGCCGATCGTCGCAGCGACCGGCGAGATCGCGCTGACATAGCTCACCGTGCCCGGCAGGCTGACCGAACCCAGCGAGGTCAGCATCGCCACGACCGCGCCGACGAACAGAGTCGTCGGGTGCAGCGGCACGCCGAACCATTCCGCGACATAGATGGCGACGGCAAAGTTCATCGCCGGCCCGGTCGACCGGAAGATCGCCACCGCCAGCGGCATGGTCACGCCCGAGACCGCGACCGGCACGCCGACTTCTTCGGCGCCCTCGATCATCACCGGCAGCGTCGCCAGCGACGACTGGGTACTGAGCGCCACCGCCTGGCTGGGCAGCGCCGCGCGGAACATCCGGCCCAGACCGATGCGGCCGCCGAGCACGGCTGCGGGATAGGCGAGCAGCGTGATGACCAGCCCCACCGCCGAAACGATCAGGATATAGTGGAGCAGCGCGCCGAACGCACCGGTGCCCGCCTTGGCGCCGACGACCAGCGCCAGCGCGAACACGCCGACGGGACCGATCCACAGCACCCAGTCGATCACCACCAGCATCACGTCGCGTACCGCGACGAAGAAGTTGGTGAGCAGCGTGCGCGATTCCGTCGCGACCCGCGTGATCGCGAAGGCGAAGACCAGCGAGAAGATGATCAGCGACAGGAAGGCGTTTTCCGCTGCCGCCTTGACGATATTGGCGGGAATGATGGCGGCGAGGAACTCGCCCAGCGGCGGCACAGGACCGATCTTCTCGGCGCCGGTCAGTGCGGCGCGCAGGCTGGCAGCGGATTCCTGCGGCAGCGGCGCGATCTTGAGGAACAGCGGCGTCAGCAACGCGGCGAGCAGCGCCGAGCAGAACAGCAACACGACATAGAGCGCGATCGCCCGGCCGGCGAGCCTGCCGGCGGCAGCCGCTTCGGCCGTCGCAGTGACGCCGGTGATCAGCAGCGCCACGACCAGCGGCACGATCGTCATCTGCAGGCCGTTGAGCCATGCCTGGCCGACCGGTTGCGCCCAACCGGCGATCGTCAGACCCCATTGCGGGGAAAAAGCCGCCAATGCGGCGCCGACCGCGAGCCCGGCCAGCAGGGAAAGAAGAATACGGGTAGGTTGCGACATGCTCGCCCTTTGAGATTTTCGCCGCTATCACAGCACGCACACAACGCCACAAGGGCGCGAGAACGAGACGCATGGCAAGAAAATATTTCGGCACGGACGGCATTCGCGGCGCCACCAACCTTGCACCGATGACGGCGGCGATGGCGATGAAGGTGGGCATGGCCGCCGGCGCACACTTCCGCCGCGGCGATCACCGCCATCGCGTGGTGATCGGCAAGGACACCCGACTTTCCGGCTATATGCTGGAAAATGCGATGGTTGCCGGCTTCACCAGCGTGGGCATGGACGTGGTGCTGGTCGGCCCGATGCCGACGCCTGCGGTGGCGATGCTCACCCATTCGATGCGGGCCGATCTGGGCGTGATGATCTCGGCCAGCCACAATCCCTATTTCGACAACGGCATCAAGCTGTTCGGGCCGGACGGGTTCAAGCTTTCCGATGCCGATGAAGAGGCGATCGAGGCGCTGATCGACGGCGACGTGCCGCTGGCTCCTTCCGCCGATATCGGCCGCGCCCGCCGCGTCGAGGACGCGCGCGGCCGCTACATCCACTTCGCCAAATCGACCTTCCCCTCCGACCTGACGCTCGATGGCCTCAAGGTGGTCGTCGATTGCGCCAATGGCGCGGCCTATCAGGTCGCACCCTCGGCGCTGTGGGAACTGGGCGCGGAGGTCGTGTCGATCGGCGTCAGCCCCAACGGCAAGAACATCAACGACGGTGTCGGCTCCACCGCGCCGCAGGTGCTGAGCGAGACGGTGGTCGGCTCGGGCGCGGCGCTGGGCATTGCGCTCGACGGCGATGCCGACCGGCTGATCGTGGTGGACGAGACCGGCACCGTGATCGACGGCGACCAGCTGATGGCGCTGATCGCGACCGGCTGGGCGCGGCAGGGCAAGCTGGCCGGGGGCGGGCTGGTCGCCACCGTGATGTCGAACCTGGGGCTGGAGCGGCACCTCGCCGCGCAGGGCCTCGGCCTGGTGCGCACCAAGGTGGGCGACCGCTATGTGCTCGAGAAGATGCGCGGCTCGGGCTACAATGTCGGCGGCGAGCAGAGCGGGCACATCATCCTCTCCGACTATGCGACCACCGGCGATGGCCTGGTGGCGGCGCTGCAGGTGCTGGCGGAGATCGTTCGCGCAGGGGCGCCGGCGAGCGAAGTGCTGCACCGCTTCGAGCCGCTGCCGCAGTTGCTCAAGAACGTCCGCTTCGCCGGAGGGAAGCCGCTGGAGGACGGGCGCGTCAAGGACGTGATCGCCGCCGCCGAGGCAGAGCTGAAGGGGCGCGGCCGCTTGGTGATCCGCGCCTCCGGTACCGAGCCGGTGATCCGCGTGATGGCCGAAGGCGACGACAAGGGGCAGGTGGAGACGGTGGTGGACCGTATCTGCGACGCGGTGCGCGTGGCGGCGGGGTAAACGGTCAGGCGTCGCCTAAGGGTAGCTTCATGGATCGCTCTCCGCACATTTTGGGCGCCGCGTCGAATTTGCTAGGCATCGCCCTGCTCATCATCACCGGCCTCAAGCTGACCAAGGTCGCCGATCAGACGATCGCGGACGAGGTGGCGATGGGCGCGTGCCTGTGCTTCGCCATCAGCTGCCTGCTCTCCTATCTCGCGATCCGCTCGCCGGAGTCGACGCGCACGGAGGACATTGCGGACAAGGCCTTTCTTTCCGGGCTGGCGGCGCTCCTGATCGCGGTGCTGATCGTTGCCTTCAACCCGCCGCGCTGAGCGGCGCTTGCCTCCCGCGGCAAGGTGACTAGAAGGTTGCCCGATGCTGGAAATGCGGCCCGATTGCGAACGCTGCGGCGTCGACCTCCCCGCCGATACCGGCGGCGCGTTCATCTGCTCGTTCGAATGCACCTTCTGCGCAGAATGCGCCGACGCGATGGACGAGCGCTGCCCCAATTGCGGCGGCGAACTGCTCGATCGTCCCGCGCGGGTCGGCGACGCGCTAAAACGGCATCCGGCATCCACCGAGCGCAAGCACAAGGGATAAGGCCATGGGCGCACGCGTGCTGATCATCGCAGGTTCGGATTCCGGTGGTGGCGCCGGAATCCAGGCGGACATCAAGACCGTCACCATGCTGGGTGGGCACGCGATGACGGCGATCACCGCCATCACCGCGCAGAACACGGTAGGCGTGCAGGCCGTGCACCCCGTACCGACCGATATGGTGCTCGCGCAGATCGACTCGGTGGTGCGCGATATCGGCGTGGACGCGGTGAAGATCGGCATGATCGGCTCTGCCCGCACCGCGCTGGCGGTGGCCGAGCGGCTGGACGAACTGCCCGGCGTGCCGGTGGTGTTCGATCCGGTGATGGTCGCGACCAGCGGTGCGCGGCTCGCCGACGAGGCGACCGTCGCCGCGTTCGAACGGCTGATGGACCGCGCGACGGTGGTGACGCCCAACCTGCCCGAGCTGGAGGCGCTGGGCCGCGATCCGCAGGAGATCGTGGCGGCGCATCGCTGCGCGGTGCTGGTGAAGGGCGGGCATGGCGCTGGGCCGGAGGTGGTCGACACGCTCTACTCCGCCGACCCGGAGGATCCGCCGCAGATCGAGTGGCGCGATCCCAGGATCGACACCGCGAACACACATGGCACAGGCTGCACGCTCGCCTCGGCGATCGCCTGCGGGCTCGCCTGCGAATGGGACCTGCCCGAGGCGGTGAGCCGCGCGCGGCGCTTCGTGCGGATCGCGATGCGCGAGGCCGAAGGGGTGGGGCGCGGCCCTGGTCCGATGGCGCAGCAGGCGGTGCGGCTCGACCTCAACATGAGCTTTTTCGAGCCGATGCTGAACCAGGTGACGGTGCCGGCCAAGGACCTCGCCGCCAGCGAGCGCTTCTACCGGCTGCTCGGCCTGCGGCAGGTGGTGCGGGCATCCCCCCGCTACGCCCGGTTCGAGACCGAAGGCGGCGCCACCTTCTCGATCGCGACCGACGAGGCGTATACCGCCCCGGTCGTCTATTTCGAATGCGGCGACCTCGACGTGACCGTCGCCTATCTCCAGCAGCAGGGCTTCCGCTTCGAGCAGGAACCCAGGGACGAAAAATGGGGCTGGCGCGAGGCACGCTTACGCGATCCCGCCGGCAACGCGGTTCGTCTCTATCAGGCTGGCGAGATGCGCCGCTTTCCGCCATGGCGGATCGAGGACGATGCCTGACCTTTCCTACGAGACCCGTTATTTCCAGCTCCACGCCGGCCCGGTCGCCGGGGTGGACGAAGCCGGCCGCGGTCCGCTCGCCGGGCCCGTGGTCGCCGCCGCGGTGGTGCTGGACCCGGATTGCATCCCCGAGGGCATCAACGATTCGAAGGCGCTGACCGCCGCCAAGCGCGCCCGGCTGTGCGAGGAACTGCTTGCCTGCGCGAAAGTGGGGGTGGGGATCGCCAGCGTCGAGGAGATCGACCGGCTCAACATCCTCTGGGCGACGATGCTGGCGATGACGCGCGCGGTGGAGTCCCTGGGCTTCCCGCCGGCCTTCGTGCTGGTGGACGGCAATCGCTGCCCCAAATGGGATCACCGCAGCGAGGCCGTGGTCAGCGGCGACGCGCTGTGCCTGTCCATCGCCGCAGCCTCGATCGTCGCCAAGCATCGGCGCGACTGCATGATGGTGGAACTGGACGCGCAATTCCCCGGCTATGGCTGGGCGTCGAACAAAGGTTATGGCGGCAAGGCGCACCAGCAAGCGCTGCGCACGCTGGGGCCGACGCCGCACCATCGCCGCAGCTTCGCGCCGGTAGCGCAGGCGCATCTCGACTTCGGGCAAATCGCCGCCGAATAACCCGGCAAATTTTGCCTAGTGCACCCGCAGGCCCCGCCTCTGTCCTACAATGAGAGGATAGCAGCGGGAGGAGCGGGCATGGCATATCTGGGCAGCATGATACGGGGGTCGGCCGGCGGGTTTCAGCCCGTGACGCGCTACGATCCGGTGCTGGCCGAACTGCTGCGCGAGGCGATCATCGGCCCGGCGAGCTTTCACGAGATGGCGGCGATGGTCCGCTATGCCGAATCGCGCGGGCTGGGGGCGATCCGCTTCCGCTTCGACGACGATGCTGCGCTGACCCATCCCACCCATCCGCTGCACGTCGCCTTCCTCGAGACGCTGCGCGATCCCGCGCTGGCCAGCAGCTATGCGGATCTCGGCGAGATCGCGCCGTGGCGCGAGCGGGCGCTTGCGACGCGGCTGCCCTCCGACATGCTGGGTGCGCGCGCCAGCCGCAAGGCGCTGCGGACCGCGATCCAGGCGCAGGGCACCTCCTGGGAGGTTCGGGTGGCGCTGTGCGTGGCGGCACGCATCCGATTCGGCGGCGAGGCCGAATGGTTCGGCCGCGAGGCGCAGGCACTGTATGAAATGGGCCTGTTCACCCAGGCCCGCGCCCGGCTTGCGGCCAGCGTTGCGGGCGGCGGCGAGGCCATTGCGATCGGTTGAATCGTTTGCGGAACGTTCCAGCTTATCCACAGGCCGGGAAAATTTTCGCCGGATGGAAACTGAGTCTTTCGCGCCACACCTACCAGTGCTTGGGCCTGTGGATAACTTCTTGACTCAAGATATGGCGGGTGCCGAAATGTTCCGCCCGTCCAAGGGCCTGCTTGGGGTCACCACCCGGCGATCCCCCCTCTTGACGGAGGAGTCGCTCGGCCCCGAATAGGGATGCCTTTTGAGCGAAGGGGCAATGATTCATGGGCGTGCTGGAGAAGGTCAAACGGGCGGGTGCGCGCGTCGCGAAGCAGGCGCCGGCCGTGCTGCCGCTGGACACGATCCTGCGCCAGGATTGCATCGAGGCGATGCGCGGGCTGCCCGACAAGTCGATCGACATGATCTTCGCGGATCCGCCGTACAATCTGCAGCTGGGCGGCGACCTCAACCGTCCCGACGGCAGCCATGTCGACGCGGTGACCGATGAGTGGGACAAGTTCGACAGCCTCGCGGCCTATGACAAGTTCACCCGCGAATGGCTGGCCCAGGCGCGGCGCATCCTGAAGGACGACGGCACGATCTGGGTGATCGGCAGCTATCACAACATCTTCAAGGTGGGCTCGGCGATCCAGGACCTGGGCTTCTGGATCCTCAACGACATCATCTGGCGCAAGGCCAATCCGATGCCCAATTTCAAGGGCACGCGGTTCACCAACGCGCACGAAACGCTGATCTGGGCGTCGAAGGGCGAGAAGTCGCGCTACACCTTCAACTATCGTTCGATGAAGACGCTCAACGACGAACTGCAGATGCGCAGCGACTGGGAATTCCCGATCTGCAGCGGGCAGGAGCGGCTGAAGAAGAACGGCACCAAGGTTCACCCCACGCAGAAGCCCGAGGCGCTGCTGTACCGCGTGCTGCTGGCCTGCACAAAGCCCGGCGACGTGGTGCTCGATCCCTTCTTCGGCACCGGCACCACGGGTGCGGTGGCGAAGCGCCTCGGCCGGCGCTGGATCGGCATCGATCGTGAGGGCGTCTATGTCGAGGCGGCGCTGGAACGCATCGCCGCCGCCCTGCCGCTCGACGAAAGCGCATTGCAGACGATGCAGGCGCCCAAGGCCGCGCCGCGCGTGGCGTTCGGCCAGCTGGTCGAGAATGGCTATCTCGCGCCGGGCACCGTGCTCAGCGACCACAAGGCGCGCTGGCGGGCCACGGTGGGCGCGGACGGCTCGCTCAGCTGCGACGGGCAGGCAGGCTCGATCCACAAGCTGGGCGCGACCCTCCAGGGCGCGCCGAGCTGCAACGGCTGGACCTTCTGGCATTACGAGGAGCAGGGCGGTCTCAAGCCGATCGACGCGCTGCGCCAGACCTACCTTTTGGCCACGCAGCCTTAAGCTGCCTTCCGCAAGTCCCCCTCCCGCAAGCGGGAGGGGAGCGAAGGTTGAGAGGGTTGCGCTTTTATTGCGAGCGTTGCGCCGGTAGCACGGCGCCATGCTCGATCTTCCCCCCGCCGCCCGCCTGTACCTCCGCCCCATCCAGTTCGTCGACACGCCGATCGGTCGCGATGGCGAGGTCGCGCGATTGGCGGGGGGGCTGTTGTGGTTCTCCGCCTATGAGCTGATCGCGGTGGAACATGGCCGGCGCACCCTCCAGCGTGCCGTCTCCGTCGCGGAAGCCGAGGCCGATCCGCGTCTGGCACCCATCGCCGCGCGCATCACCGCGGCCCGTCCGCCGCTGACCCTCGGGCCGCGCACGCTGCGCTTCGATCAGCCCCAGGTCATGGCGATCCTCAACATGACGCCCGACAGCTTTTCCGATGGCGGCAAGCATCTTGGCGACCCCGCCGCGGCCGCGCAGTCGGGCGTCGATATGAGCATCGCCGGCGCGGCGATCCTCGACATCGGCGGCGAATCCACGCGGCCCGGTGCCGCAACGGTTTGGGAAGGCGACGAGATCGCCCGCGTCGTGCCGGTGATCGAGCGGCTGGCGGCGAGCGGCGCGGCGATCTCGATCGACACCCGCAAGGCCGCCGTGATGGAGGCGGCGCTCGCGGCGGGCGCGCACCTCGTCAACGATGTCTCGGCGCTGCTCTACGATGATCGTGCGCTGGACGTGGTGGCGCGCGCGGGCTGCCCCGTGGTGCTGATGCACGCAACCGATCCCAAACATGGGGCCAAGGGCAAGGGGGATTACGCCGATCCGCTGCTGCAGGTCTATGACTGGCTGGAGGCGCGCGTGGAGGCCGCAGTGGCGGCAGGCGTCGATCGTTCGAGGATCGTCATCGATCCCGGTATCGGCTTCGGCAAGTCGCTGACGGACAATCTCGCGCTGATGAACGGCCTGGCGCTGTTCCACGGGCTGGGCTGTCCCATCCTGCTGGGCGCGAGCCGCAAGCGCGTGGTCGGCGCGCTGGCAAATGAGGCGCCGGCCGAACAGCGGCTGGGCGGTTCGCTGGCGCTGGCGCTGAAGGGCGCCGCGCTGGGCGTGCAGCTGCTGCGCGTCCACGACGTGTTCGAAAGCGTCCAGGCGCTGCGGGTGTGGCGCGGCATGCAGGATGCCGCGCTCACCGCGCCTCACGCCGCCGTCTGATCGATCCCCAGCTCGCCGAGCTTGCGGTAGAGCGTCGAGCGGCCGATGCCGAGGCGGCGGGCGACTTCGGTCATCCGCCCGCGATAATGGCCGATCGCGAGGCGGATCACGTCCGCTTCGATTTCATCGAGCGGGCGAAGATTGCCGTCCGGGCGGAACAGCGAGATGCCGCCGGTGCCGCCGTTGTTCGCTGTCGCCCCGCCCGGAGCGGACATCGGGCGGCCCTGCGCGATCTGGGCGATCTGCGGGAAGTCCTCGCGGGTCAGTCCTTCCTCGTCGCAGAGCACCGCTGCGCGGAACAACGCGTTCTGCAGCTGGCGGACATTGCCCGGCCAGTCATAGGCGGTAAGCAGCTGGAGCGCATCGTCGGTGATGGTGAGCGCGCGCAGGCCCGGCTGCTCGGCGATTCGCGCGAGCAGGTGGCGCACCAGCGCGGGAATGTCGCCGGCGCGTTCGCGCAGCGGCGGGATCGTCACCTGGACGACGTTGAGGCGATAATAGAGGTCCTCGCGGAAGCGGCCGGCCTCCACCTCGGCCAGAAGCGGCACGTTGCTGGCGGCGATCACCCGGACGTCCACTTCGCGCGAATGGCGCGCGCCGAGCGGCTGGATCTCGCTGGTCTGCAGCATGCGCAGCAATTTGACCTGCGCCTCCAGCGGCATTTCGCTGACTTCGTCGAGGAAGATGGTGCTGCTATCGGCATCCTGCAGGCGACCGATCTTGCGTTCGAACGCGCCGGTGAAGGCGCCTTCCTCGTGCCCGAACAGTTCCGACTCGACGAGATTGGCCGGGATCGAGCCGCAATTGACGCAGACCAGCTCGTTGCGGGCGCGCGGCGATGCGCCGTGGATCGCCTCGGCGACGACGTGCTTGCCGACGCCGCTTTCGCCCTCGATCAGCACCGGCACGCGGGCGCGCGCGGCCTTGGCGGCGACGGCCAATGCTGCGCGGAATTGCGGCGCCGAGCCGACGATTTCCGCAAAGCCGAGATTGGCGGTGAGCTTTTCGGTGAGCGGGCGCAGTTCGCCCGCGCTGCTACCGCCCATCGCGCTTTCCAGCGCGGCAAGCAGGCGCTCGGAAGCGATCGGCTTCACCAGGAAGTCGCTTGCCCCGGCGCGCATCGCACCGACCGCGGCGGCGACCGAGCCGTTTGCCGCGAGCACCAGGATCGGCAGATGCGGCCGGCGGGCGCGCAGCTCCGCGATCAGGAAGGCGGCGTCCGAATCGGAGGCTGGATGATCGAGCAGGATGGCGTCCACCGCCAGGCCGTCGGGCGTGCCGAGCGTCGCCAGCGCGCCCTCCGCGTCATCGGCAAATATGGTCCGCCAGCTGCGCCGCGAAGCGATCGCGGCGACAAGACGCCGCTGGGCCGGCTCCGAATCGATCAGCAACAATAGACGTTGCCCGTTGCGCGTCATGCCGAATTCCGTCCCCAATGTCCCGTTTCGAGCCGCATCGGTTAAGCCATAGGCGTAAAGTTCGGCTTAAGCAGGGCCGAATTTGTTCTTGGGGCGGCGGGGTTGAGGGGCGCCGAAGCAGCGGTATAAGACATTACGCACCTAGGAGAGGAGTGCATCAATGGCTGAGACGGGTGAGAGCACTGGCGAGATCCAATCGCATCTCGAAACCTTCAACGGTTTCACTGCATTGATGAAGTGGGGCACGGTGGCGGTTTTCCTCATCGCTGCTTTCGTCGTCTTCCTGATTGCCCGCTGACGTGAAGATCGCGGTACTAAAGGAAGCGGCAGTCGCGGAGAGACGTGTCGCGGCTACGCCCGAGACCGTCAAGAAATTCATGAACCTGAAGGCATCGGTCGCGGTCGAGACCGGGGCGGGGAACGCCGCGTCGTACAGCGACGCGGCGTTCCGCGACGCCGGGGCGACGATCGGCGCGCGGGCGGAAGTCCTTGCGGATGCGGACATTGTTCTGGCGGTACAGGGTCCGGATCCGGACAGCCTCGCCGGGATGAAACCGGGGGCGTGGCTGGTCGCGGGGCTCAACCCCTTCGGCGAGCGGGTCCGGACCGATCGCTATGCCGCGATGGGAATCGAGGCGCTGGCGATGGAATTCATGCCGCGAATCACCCGCGCGCAATCGATGGATATCCTGTCTTCGCAATCGAATCTCGCCGGTTACAAGGCGGTGCTCGACGCGGCCGCCGAGTACGACCGCGCCTTCCCGATGATGATGACCGCAGCGGGCACGGTCAGCGCCGCCAAGGTGTTCGTGATGGGCGTCGGCGTCGCCGGGCTCCAGGCGATCGCGACGGCGCGCCGGCTGGGTGCGCAGGTTTCCGCCACCGACGTACGCTCGGCCACCAAGGAGCAGATCCTGTCGCTGGGCGCCAAGCCGATCTTCGTCGAAGCCGTCGCCGGGATCGAGGGCGAGGGATCGGGCGGCTATGCCACCGAAATGAGCGACGCCTACAAGGCGGCGCAGGCCGAGCTGGTTTCGGCGCATATCGCCAAGCAGGACATCGTCATCACTACGGCGTTGATCCCGGGCCGCGCCGCGCCGCGGCTGATCAGCGACGCGCAGATCGCGACGATGCGGGCCGGCAGCGTGATCGTCGACCTGGCGGTGGAGCAGGGCGGCAATGTCGAAGGGTCCGTGCCCGGTGAGATCGTCGAGCGGCACGGCGTGAAGATCGTCGGTCACCGCAACGTGCCGAGCCGGCTGGCGACGGACTCCTCGGCGCTGTTCGCGCGCAACCTGTTCAACTTCCTCTCGGCCTTCTGGGACAAGGACGCCGGCAAGCCCGTGCTCGACGAGGAAATCGGTACGGCCGTCCGTGTGACCCAAGGCGGCAAGGTCGTGCACGAGAGGCTGCTGTCGTGAACAACCCTCCGCCTTTGGGGAAGTTTCTTTCCGCGCCGATGCACGCGGATCAGGAGTAGATCATGGACTTCATCTCGATCCTGTCGGTCTTCGTGCTGGCATGCTTCGTCGGCTATTACGTCGTCTGGTCGGTCACCCCGGCGCTGCACACGCCGCTGATGGCGGTGACCAATGCCATTTCCTCGGTCATCATCGTCGGCGCATTGATCGCCGCCGCCGCGGCGGGGCTGGGCAGCGGCGGTACGGTTTCCAAGCTGCTGGGGCTGCTCGCTGTGGTCCTCGCCAGCATCAATATCTTCGGCGGCTTCGCCGTCACGGCGCGGATGCTCGCCATGTACAAGAAGAAGGCGCGGTGATGCGCCATCGGGGGGAATGCTGAGCATGGAACATCTCGCTGCCAACCCATGGGCGTCCTTGGCCTATCTCGTCGCCGGGATATGCTTCATCCTGGCGCTGCGCGGGCTGTCGAGCCCGGCCACCAGCCAGCGGGGCAACCGGCTCGGCATGATCGGCATGACGATCGCGGTGGTAACGACGCTGGTCACGCATGTGCCGCGCATCGCGCCGCCCTGTCCGACCGGCGCGATCTGCGAGAATTACGGCACACCGGTGCTGGACACGCTCACGCTGATCGAGCTTCTGGCGGCGATCGGCATCGGCGCGGCGATCGGCATCGTCACCGCGCGACGGATCGCGATGACGGCGATGCCGCAGCTCGTCGCGGCCTTCCACTCGCTGGTCGGGCTGGCGGCGGTGCTGGTCGCAGGTGCGGCCTTCCTCAATCCGGGGGCGTTCGGCATCGCGTCCGATGGCGTGATCTTCCTCCAGAGCCGGATCGAGATGGGGCTCGGCGTCGCGATCGGCGCGATCACCTTTTCGGGATCGGTGATCGCGTTCCTCAAGCTCAACGGCAATATGGGCGGCAAGCCGATTCTGCTGCCCGCGCGCCACGTCCTCAACCTGGGGGTGCTCGCCGCAATCCTCGGCCTGATCGCCTATTTCACGCAGGATCAGAGCCCGTGGATTTTCTGGACGGTGACGGCGCTCAGCTTTGCCATCGGCTTCCTGCTGATCATCCCGATCGGCGGTGCGGACATGCCGGTCGTGGTATCGATGCTGAACAGCTATTCGGGCTGGGCGGCCGCGGCGATGGGCTTCACGCTGCACAATTCGGCGATGATCATCACCGGCGCGCTGGTCGGCAGCTCGGGCGCGATCCTCAGCTACATCATGTGCCGCGCGATGAACCGCAGCTTCCTCAGCGTGATCGCCGGGGGCTTCGGCGGCGATGCGGGTGCGTCCGCCGGGGGCGCCGCGGCGGTCGACCGGCCGTGGAAGCGCGGCAGCGCCGAGGATGCGGCCTTCCTCATGTCCCAGGCCGAACAGGTCATCATCGTTCCCGGCTACGGCATGGCGGTCGCGCAGGCACAGCATGTGCTGCGCGAGATGGCCGACAAGCTGAAGGCGCACGGCGTGCGCGTGAAATATGCGATCCACCCGGTCGCCGGCCGTATGCCGGGACACATGAACGTGCTGCTCGCAGAGGCGAACGTGCCCTATGACGAGGTGTTCGAGCTGGAGGACATCAACTCGGAATTCGCCCAGACGGATGTCGCCTTTGTGATCGGCGCGAACGATGTGACCAACCCGGCGGCCAAGACCGACAAGTCCTCGCCGATCTACGGCATGCCGGTGCTCGACGTCGAAAAGGCGAAGACGGTGCTGTTCGTGAAGCGCAGCATGGGTGGCGTCGGCTATGCGGGTGTCGACAACGAGGTCTTCTACCGCGACAACACGATGATGTTGTTGGCCGACGCCAAGAAGATGGTCGAGGAGATCGTCAAGTCGCTCGACTGACGGTCGCCCCGGGCGATCCGCCCCGCCTCAGAGGCGGAAGCGGATCGTCCCGCCGATCGTCCGCGGATCGCTGGGCGTGCCGACGATCAGGCCGGAATTGCCGGCCTGGATCGTCAGATTCTGGATATAGTTGGCGTCGAACAGGTTGCGCGCGAAGACGATCAGCTCGACGCCGTTCGGCAGGCGATAGCCGATACTGGCATTGGTGAGGTTGTACCCGTCGATCATCGTGAAGCGTGACAGCCCGGGATCGCCGTTATAGCTGCTCCGCGACGCGGTATCGACATGCAGCAACACCGCGCCTGCGCCAACGCGACGGACGTAATCCAGCCCCGCGGTAAAGGCGAAACGCGGCAGCGATGCCAGCCGCTTGCCGGTGAGGCTGCACTGGGTGGTGGCGGCGGTCTGCACCTCCAGCGGGCAGGGGCCGGCGGGATAGTCGGTATAGCGGCCGTCCGAATAGGCGAGGCTGCCCCGCAGGGTCAGGCCGGGCAGCAGCAGTGCCGTCGCATCCGCCTCGATCCCCTTCACCGTCACCTCGGGGATGTTCGAGAGATAGCCGCGCAGCTGCACCGTCTGGGTTAGCGAATTCTCGACCACGGTCGCCTGGAAATTGTGGACCTTGGTGTAGAAGCCGTCGACGTTCAGCAGCAGCCGTCGGCCGAAGAAGCTGTTCTTCAAGCCGATCTCATAGGTCTCGTTGCGCTCGGGCTTCACCACGGCGGTGGCGAGCACGGGCTGGTTGTTGTTATCCAGCGGAAGGCCCGACATGTTGATGCCCCCCGATTTGAAACCACGGGCATAGCTCGCATAGGCCATGGAGCCCGGCGTCACCTGCCAGGCGATATTGCCGCGGCCGGAGAGGCTGCCGTCATTGTCGTGCGCGGTGTAGCGCTGCGGGCGCAGCACGCCGAGCCGCGCTGCCGTCAGTGCGGCGTTGGCGGTCGCCGAGCCGCCCGACACGATGGTATTGTAGCTGCCGTCCTTGTCTTCCTGGGTGTAGCGCAGGCCGCCGGTCAGCGTCAGGTCGGAGAGGATCCGCCAGTTCACCTCGCCGAACGCGGCATAGCTCATTGTATGGAAATCGGTGCGGCCGTCCTGGCCATAGCCGTCGAGCAGGTTGGCGGGCACGGGCGTGGCGTTGGTGCCGGTGGTGGTGCCGATCAGATAGCGCGCCGCGGCCGGGCCGTAGATGCTGATCGGCCGGCCGACGATCTTCTGCCCGAAGACGTACAGGCCGCCGACATAGGAGAGCGCGCGCTCGCCGTTCGAGGCGAGGCGGAACTCCTGGCTGTACTGGTCCTGGCGCGAGGGGATGTGCTGCGACAGCTGCACCGGGATGCTGGTATAGTCGCGGTCGTTCTCCGCATCCCAGTTCCAGAAGCGCCAGGCGCTGACCGAGGTGAGCGTCGCCGGTCCCAGGTTCCAGTCGACGATCGCGCTGACGCCGCCTTCGTTGGTGTCGGTATTCAGGGGACCGTCGATATCGACCTTGCGGTCATAGGCATTGGTGCTGGGCGGCGCATAGCCGAACTGCGCCGCGAGACCCGTCGGACCGCCGAACTGGCGACCGGCGGCGCGCAGGCTGGTGCCGGTGCGCAGATAGACCTGGGTGCAGCAATAGGCCTGGAAGTTGGTGAAATCGGCGATCAGTCGCACCCGCAGCATTTCGTCGGGCTTGTAGAGCAGCTGCCCGCGAACCGCCTGGGTGCCCAGCGTATTCGCGGCGACGCCGGTGCGGACATTGTCGAGCACGCCGTCGCGCCGGGTGGAGACGCCGGAGATGCGATAGGCGAGTACGTCGGAGATCGGCCCCGAGGCCCACCCCTTCGCCTGGACGAAGTTGTAGTCGCCATAGGAAAGCTCGACAAAGCCCTCGCGGGTGAAGCTGGGCGCGCGCGTGGTGATGTTGAGCGCGCCGGCAGTGGTGTTCTTGCCGAACAGCGTGCCCTGCGGGCCCCGCAGTTCCTCCACCTGCGCGATGTCGGCGAAGTCGAAGGCGGCGGTGGCGGGGCGGGCGTGATAGACCTGATCGACATAGAAGCCGACGCCCGGCTCCAGGCCGTCATTGGCCTGGCTCACCGCGACGACGCTCGAACCCAGGCCGCGGATGGTGAAGGCGGTGTTGCGCGGGTTGGCCGAACTATAGTTCAGGCTGGGGATCAGCGTCGTCAGCGCCTGGGTGTTCACCGTGTAGCTCTGGTCGAGCAGGTCGCCGCCGACGACCGACAGGGATGCCGGCACCCGCTGCGCATCCTCCGCGCGGCGGCGGGCGGTCACCACGACCTCGGCCAGCTGATCGGCGCTATGGTTGGACGCCTGGGTGCCGGCGGTCGCATCGGACTGAGCATGCGCGGGCACGGCGATGGCGATCAGGGCGGCGGTGCCCAGCAAAACAGTGACGTAGCGATACATGAACGAACCCCTTTTGCGCGGGAGGCTCCCACGCTTTATGTTCGCTCGTATATCGAGACTATATTTCGTGGAATATAGAACTTCGGTATCAGGTCTCCGGTGCGATCGGGGTGTCGCGGAGATGCGCCTTCAGGCGCGCATAGGCGGGGCGTTCGGCGAGCAGGGCGGCGTCGCGCTCCATCTCGCGATAGGCCTCCAGCACGGCCGTCCCGGTTTCCGTCATGCGGGCGCCGCGCTCCAGCCCGCCCCCGCGCAACGTCTCGACCAGGGGGGGATCGAAGCAGCGGTTCATCTCGTCGACCAGCAGCCAGGCGCGCCGATAGCTCATGCCCATCTTCCGCGCGGCGGCGGAGATCGAGCCCGTGGCAGAGATTGCCTCCAGCAGATCCGCCTTGCCGGGGCCGAACGCGAGCGCCTCGCCGCAGGCGATCTGCAGCTTGAGCCAGAGCGGGCCGATCTTCATCGCTCAGGCCGTCTCGCGCAGGCCGGCGAGCATGGCGTCCCATGCCGCGCGCTCGGCGTCGCGATCCTGCAGCGTCTCCACCGCGCCGAGCGTGCCGGTGGCGAAATCCACGTCGACTGCTCGTGTTGCTTCGAAGGTGGCGTTGCCGCTCAGGATGACGCGACGGTCCTGCTCGGCCTGGCCGCGGACCATACCGCCGCGGTTGAATACCGTGATCGGGGTGCCGAACGGCACGCGACCGGTGAGGGCGGCGCTCAATACCGAGGCGGCCATGGCGCTGCCGCAGCTGTCGGTCAGCCCGACGCCGCGCTCGAAGGTCCGCACGAACAGGCTGGTGGGCCCGCGCTGCTCGACGAAGGAGACATTGGCGCGGGCCGGGAGCAGGGCGGGCCGGCGTTCGCACCAGCTGCCGAGCGCGACCAGCTCGGCTTCGTCCACCGCCTCGACAAAGGTCACGAGATGCGGGTTCGGCATCGCCACGGCGGTGAAGCGACGCGGGTTGGGCAGGCCCTCGATCGCGGCGTCGAGCACCTGTTCGGGCGCGCCCACCAGGCCGACATCGACGGCGCGCGTGGCGTTGGGCCCGACCAGCGTGCGGATCGTCGCGACGCCGGGCGCGATCGCTGACTCGCGGGCCGCGCTGGCCGAACTGGTCTTGAGCTTCACCTGCGCGGCGTCGATGCCGAGCACGTCGAAGCCCAGCCGCGCGGTGCAGCGCAGGCCGTTGAGGCAGGTCTCCGCCTCCGATCCGTCCGAATTCCACATCCGCATGCCGAACGCGTGGATGTCGTCCCCCGGCACCAGCGCGAGCAGCCCGTCCCCGCCGACCGGCCCCGCGCGATCGGCGAGCAGCCGGGCAAGCGTCGCCCATTGCGGCTCGCTGAGCGTCAGGTCGCGGGCGTCGATCAGGGGGAAGTCGTTCCCCGATCCGTGGCATTTGATGAAGGCGATGCGCATGCCGCCCCATCTAGGGAACGGGCAGCGCTTTGGCTATGCCGCCCGCGGCACGCCGCCACCCATCGCCGCCACCTGCGCGCGGTCGCGGGCGATGATCGTCGCGAAGGTCGGGCGCGCGTGGATCGCATCGACATAGGCCGCCGTCCGCGGATAGCGGCTGCGATCGACACAGACGCCGATGCAGCCCAGCGTCGCGAGCGGGCTCGCCACCGCGATATCCGCAAGGGTGAAGCGATCCTCGACGAGGAAGCCGCTGTTCGGGATGGTGCGCTCGAGATAGTCGAGGATCGGCGGCAGCTGCTCGTTTTCCGCCTGGTCGGCAGCGGCATGGTCGCAGGGAAGCTGCATCACCCGCGGCTTGACGAAGCGGTTGCCGAAGATGGTACCACCGGCCGCCATCATCAGCGTATCGGCGAGTTCGTCGAACCAGATGGTGCGGGCGCGGGCCTGGGGATCCAGCGGGATCAGATTGGGCTCGGGGACCTTCGCTTCCAGATAGGTCACGATCGCGGTCGAATCGGAGATGGTGAAGTCGCCGTCGCGGAAGCCCGGCATCTTGCCGAAGGGGCTGACCTCGCGAAATTCCGGGTCCGGGCTGCCGGGGCCGGCGAACTTCAGCTTCAGTTCCAGGCCCTTCTCGGCGCCGAACACCATGCATTTGCGCACATAGGGCGAAAGCGTTGAACCGTAGACGATCATCGGCATTCCTCTCCTGATGGCGCGCAGCATAGCCGATTTCCCGGGCGGTTGCGCGGCCTTTGCGCGACATTGCCGGCCACCCGTGCCAAGCTGTCGCGGATGATCGGCTATCCCCTTCTGCTTATCGCCATCGGCGTCGCCGTGGCCATCGCCATGCTCAAGCGTCGCATCGACCGGCTCGAACAGGCGTTGCAGGCGATGGAAGCGCGTGTCGATCGGCTGCAGCGGGACGGTGCCGCCGCCACCAGCGCTGCCGCGATTCCGTACGTCGTGGCGCCGGACGTCGCAGCGCCGATCGAACCCGCGCCCGAACATCTCGCGTCCATCTCCCCCGAGCTGGACCATCGCTTCCAGCACGCGGCATCGGCGGCCGAAACCACCCCTTCCGCCCCCGCCTTCACCCTGCCGCGGCTCAATTTCGAAACGCTGGTCGGCGGGCGGCTGCCGATCTGGATCGGCGGCGTCGCACTGGTGCTCGCCGGCTTCTTTCTGGTCCGCTACTCGATCGAGCAGGGCCTGCTCGGGCCTGGTGCGCGGACCTGCATCGCGGCCCTGTTCGGCCTGCTGCTCGTCGCCGCCAGCGAAGCGGTGCGGCGGCTGCCCGCGACCCGGGACGACGCGCGGCTGGGCCAGGCGCTTGCGGGGGCGGGCATCGCGAGCCTCTACGGAACGCTCTACATGGCGGCGGCGCTCTATCATCTGATCGCGCCGATCCCCGCGTTTGGCGCGGTGGTGCTGGTCACCCTGGGCGCGATGGGCCTGTCGCTGCGGCACGGTCCGCCCACCGCGATCATGGCTCTGGTCGGCGGGTTCGTCGCGCCGCTGGTCGCCGGGTTCGACGCGGCGGGAATCGGGCCGCTGCTCGTCTATCTCGGCCTGTTCGTCGCGGCGCTGTTCGGGCTGGCGGTACATCGGCGCTGGGGCTGGCTCGCCTTCGCGGCGAGCTTCGCGGGGCTCGCCTGGGCGCAGTTCTTGATCGCGGTGCTGGATGGACGTGGCAGCCTTGCCTCGGTCGGCGGGTTCACGATGCTGGTGGCCGGCGGGGCGAGTGCCGCACTGCCGGTGGCGGGTATCCGCAATCGCTGGCTGCGGCTGGCGCCCCTGCTCGTCGGGCTGCTGCAGCTGGTCGCGATCGCGCCGGGCCTTGATTTCGGGCCGCTGGCCTGGAGCTTCTACCTCGTGCTTGCTGCCGCGACGCTGGTGCTCGCCTGGCGCGATCCCCTGTATCTGCCGGGAGCGCTGGCGAGTCTGGTGCTGCTGCTCGCGCTGGAGGGGCTTGCCTTCACCGCGCCGCATCACGGCGCTGCGCCCGTCGCCGCGGTGGTAGCGACGCTGCTGTTTGCCGGGGCCGGCCAGTGGCTTTGGAGCAAGGGGCGGCTATGGGTGTTGATGGCGCTGCTCGGCGCCGGCGGGCCGGTGCTGGTGGCGCATGCCTTCGCCCAGGGCCTGCTGCCGGACCTGGGCTGGACCTTGTGCGAGCTTGCCGCCGCCGTCGCCTGCGCGCGCCTCGCCTGGTGCCTTGCGCGCGACCGCGACGACCCGGCACTGACCGCCGCGACCGCGATGACGGGACTGCTCGCCACCGTCGCGATCGCGCAGGCGCTGCCTTCAGGCTGGCGCTCGGTGGCGTTCGCGCTGGCCCTGGGCGGTCTCGCCTTGTGGGCCCGGCGCGTGCAGGCGCGGGCCCTGTTCGCGCTGCCGGTGCTGCCGCTGATCGCAACCGTCGTCGGCGGCGCGGTGCACCTCGCCATGGTCGCCCTCGTCGTCGGCCAGAGCCTCGGGGGCGAGCGGCTGCTCTATGCCGGATTGCCGCTTGCCGGCGACCTGCTCCGCCAGCTTGCCTTGCCGACGCTGGCAGCGATCGCTTTCCTCGTCGACCCGCGCGCGTTCGGGCGTTGGCGTCGCGCCGCTTCGGCAGTTGCCGCAGCGCTGGCGGTGCTGATGCTCTACGTGCTCGCCAAGCAGCCGCTCGCAATCGCAAGTATCGAGCAGTTCCTGGCCTGGGGCTTCATCGAGCGGGCGCTGCTGACCCAGCTTTGCCTGGGTACGGGCTGGGGATTGCTGCGCAGCAATAGGCTGCCCGTGCTGGGACGCGCGCTGCTGCTGTTGGGGCTGGCGCGTCTGCTCTGGTTTGACGGCGTGCTGTTGAACGCCGCGTTCGTCGCGCAGCGCGCCGGGCCGTTGCTGGCGCTGCATTTTGGCCTGGCCGCCTTCTGGTGCTGGACGTTGCCCAAGCTGCGCGTGCCTGCCGCACTGCTCAGCATCGCCGCCGCGCTCGCGGTGGTGCGGTGGCTCGCGCATGGCATGGTGCTGACCGGCCCGATGTCCAGCCTGGAGAATGGCGGCTATTCGGCGGTCCTGCTCGTGCTGGCGCTGGGCTGGCTGTGGCGCGGGATCGCGGCGAGCCGACACGACCTGCGACTCGCCGGGCTGGGGCTGCTGACTGCAACCACCTTCAAGGTGTTCCTGGTCGATGCCGCCGCGCTGGACGGGCTGCTGCGAATCCTGTCCTTCCTCGGCCTGGGTGTGGCCCTGATTGCGATCGGCTGGGCCTATAGCCGCTTCCTTGCCCGGCCCGCGGCGGCGGAGCAGCCCGTCAGCTGAGGCCGTAATGGTCCGCCACGCGGTCCAGCGCGAGGCACAGCACCAGCTTGCCGGCGCGCGAGGGCCAGCCAAGCGCCTTTTCGGCGGCGGTCAGCCCTTCGCCGGCGCACACCACGCGCCACAGGATGTCGGAGAGGCCGCCGCCCACGGCGGCGATCGCCGCGTCGAAACGGCGTTTGGCCGCGATTTGGGCGAGGCTGGGATCCAGCGGATCGAGTGGCGCACCACCTGCCCGTCGCGGCGCGGGGTCCCACCGCATCGTCACGCTGGGGCCAACTGCGGCGCGCTCGAAATCGCACCGCAGCCGTTCGCCGGCCTCATATTGCCGGGCATCGACATGGCCGCGCGCCTGCAGCCAGGCGAGCGTCGACTCCCGCAGATTGACGGTTACGCTGCCGCCACGATCGGTCTTCCGCTCTACAAGCTCGCGCATGCATGATCTCCTTTTGTTCGACTTTCGTCGCTCTTGCCATCGCGGCGCACCTGTAGGAAAGAAGAAAACCAAATCGGTTAGGAGCAGGACATGATCACCGCGATTCGCGAAGTCCGTCGTGCCAAGGGTCTCACGCTTGACGATGTCGCTCGGCGGTGTGTGCCGCCCACCACCGCGCAAACCATCGGCCGGCTGGAAACGGGAACGCGTACGGTGTCGGTGGCTTGGCTCAACCGGATCGCCGCCGCGCTGGAGGTCGACGCAGCCGATCTCGTGCACCTGCCCGATAGGCCGGACGTGCCCGTCGCCGCGGTGCTGGAGGCGGAAGGCGCCTATGCCCCGCGTCGTCCCGCCACGCTGGTGCCGCCCCGGCCCGACGCCGGCACGGTCGCGGTTGCCGTGGAGGCGAGCGTCGGCGACTACCGCGCCGGCGACGCGATCTGGTGCGAACGACTTGCTCCTGTCGAGTTCGGCCGCGCGCTGAACCGCGACGTGCTGGTGCCGCGCCCGGCGGGGCGCTTCCTGTTCGGGCGGCTGATCGGTCGCGAGGGCGACCGGTTGCAGCTGCTCCCACCCGGCGCGGGCGGCCGGCAGCAGGTGGTGACGGACCCGGCCTGGATTGCCGTCGCGGTGCGACTGGTCCGCGCGCTATAGGCATTGTTACGCCCTTGCCCGCTGCACCCGTTCGGCGCAAAATGCTGCGCAACAGGAGGGAAGAAGACCATGAAGAAACTGGCGTTCATCGCATCCGCAGCGGCTTTCACCATCGCCACCCCGGCGCTGGCCGATGAATGGGATTTCATGCTGGTCAACAGCACCGGCAAAGTGATCGAAAAGATCGAGGTCGCGCCGACGGGGACGACCAGCTGGACCGAGAACAAAGTCGATCCGGAGCTCAAGAAGGACACCAAGGTCAAGGCCGGCGGCAAGACCACCGTGCATTTCGAGAAGGCCGCCACCGCGTGCAAGTTCGACGTGCGCGCGACCTTCGAGGACAAGAGCACGGCAGTCTGGTCCGGCTATAATGCCTGTGACAACAGCTACATCACCGTGGCGTTCACCGGTGACAAGCCGACCTTCAAGGCGAACTGATCCGGTGCCCGGGCGGTCGGCGGGCCGCCCGGGCAAAAAGCCGATCGTGCGCCACTGATAGCAAAACTTTGTTTTCCTAGTGCATTGATGGGATATTTTGGCAGCTCGACAAAGGAGCTGCTCGTCCATGGCCACCGCCACCCGTTCCCGCCCCCGTTTCGCGCTTCAGGTGTTGCTTGGCATGGTAGCCGGGCTGGCGCTTGGCTTTGCGGTGCGCAGTACGGGGCAGGCCGGATTGGGCGAGGCGCTGCACACCGGCGGCCAGATCTTCGTCCAGTTGCTCAAGGCGTTGGTGCCGCCCCTTGTTTTCACCGCGATCGTCGCCTCGATCGCGGCGCTGCGGGATCTCGACAATGCGGCGAAGCTGGTGGCGCGCACGCTGTTCTGGTTCGCTGCCACTGCGCTGATCGCGGTGCTGATCGGCATCGCGCTGGGGCTGTTGCTCCAGCCCGGGCTGCACGCCGGCGTTGCCGCCAGCGCGGCGAAGGCGCCGTCCAGCACCGGCTCCTGGCTCGATTTCCTGAAGGGGGTGGTGCCGGCCAATTTCCTTGGCATCACCGCTGCCACGACCCTTAAGGATGGCGCGGCGACCACCGGCCTGTCGTTCAACGTGTTGCAGATCATCGTGGCGGCCATCGCGATCGGTGCCGCAGCGGTGCGGGTGGGGGAGGCAGGTGCCGCGTTCCTGCAGTTCAACGCGTCGGCGCTGGTCATCTTCCGCCGGCTGCTGCGCTGGGTGATCGCGCTGACGCCGATCGGCACTGCTGCGCTGATCGGGGATGCGGTGGTGCGCTACGGTTGGGATGCGCTGTCGGCGCTCGGTGCCTTTGCGGGCGCCGTCTATATCGGTCTGACGCTGGTGCTGCTGGTCGTCTACCCGGCGCTACTGCTCGCCAATGGTCTGAATCCGCTGCGCTTTTTTGCAACTGCGTGGCCGGCGATCCAGCTTGGGTTCGTCTCTCGCTCTTCGGTCGGCACGTTGCCGGTGACCGAGGAAGTGGTCGAGCGGCTGGGCGTGCCATCGGCCTATGCGGCCTTTGCGGTGCCGCTGGGCGCGACGACCAAGATGGACGGCTGCGCGGCAATCTATCCGGCGGTTTCCGCGATCTTCGTGGCGCAGTTCTTCGGGGTACCGCTGCACCTCGCCGATTATGGGCTGATCGCTTTCGTCGCGGTCGTCGGCTCCGCCGCGACGGCGGGTCTCACGGGCGCGACCGTGATGCTGACGCTGACGCTGTCCACGCTGGGCTTGCCGCTTGAGGGGGCAGGGCTGTTGCTGGCGATCGACCCTATCCTTGATATGGGGCGCACGGCCGTGAACGTTGCCGGCCAGGCATTGGTGCCGACCATCGTCGCGCGGCAGAGCGGGTTGCTTGCTCCCGATGCGCCGGCCGTCGCCGTCCGCACGGTTGCGGCCTGATCCTGTGGTATCGGGGAATCCGTTCGCGGGGGAAGTCGCGGATGCGGTCTCCGCGCTCAACGGCGTGCGCTCGGCGTGGCGCGCGCGGCGGGCGGAGCATCGCGGGCTGTCGCGCTTCCCGGCGCCGACGGAGCTGGCCCGCTTTATCGAGCATATGGCTGCGGCGCTGTTCCCGACGCGGCTAGGCGGCTTTCGCGGCGGCATCGCACGGGAGGATGATTTCGTTGCCGAGCAGCTGACCCGGGGCTTCGCCATCCTGCGCGCCGAGCTCGCCGCCGAATTCGACTATTGGCAGCTGCACGTTGACAGTCCGTTTGACACCGACCAGCCAGACCTCCTCGTCCGCCTTTTCGCAGCGGCGCTTCCCGAGATCCGTATCCTGCTCGATGAGGATGTTGATGCGGCATTCGTCGGCGATCCCGCAGCGCGGAGTGTCGACGAGATCCTGATCAGCTATCCCGGTGCGCTGGCCATCCTGTATTATCGCATCGCTCACCAGCTGCACGGGCTGGGCGCGGTGATCGTCGCGCGGATCTTGTCCGAACTCGCCAATGCGCGGACCGGTATAGATATTCACCCGGCGGCGACGATAGGACCGAGCTTCTTCATCGACCATGGCACCGGGGTGGTGATCGGAGAGACGACGATCATCGGGCGTAATGTGCGGCTGTACCAGCACGTCACGCTGGGCGCGCGAAGCCCGCTCGGGCTCGCCCCGGCGGGGCCGCGTAGCCGCTATGCGCGGCACCCTATAATCGAGGACGATGTTATCATCTACGCCGGCGCGACGATCCTCGGCCGGGTGACGATTGGCCACGGCAGCACGATCGGCGGCAATGTCTGGCTGCTCGATGACGTGCCGCCGCATAGCGTTCTGGTGCAGCCCGCGGCGGTCACATTGGAGGGCGATGCGCAAAGCGACATGATCGCTCGGCTGGAGAACCGTTAGTTATCAATGTGGTGGGCGGTGACGGGCTCGAACCGCCGACCCTCTCGGTGTAAACGAGATGCTCTACCAACTGAGCTAACCGCCCGCGTGCGCCCCGGCGGGCGACTACGTTGAACGCCGATGCCAAAGCTGGACGCGAAGGGCAAGCCCTCAAACGAGCGAAAGTCCCGCGCGCTGCACCGCCGCGACATAATCTAGGATCCCGCCCCGCGCCGCCGCGCTGAGCCCGATATAGGCGCGCCGCCGGTCCTTGGGATCGGCATGGCGTTCGAACAGCCCCGCCTCGTGCAGCGTGCCGATCCAGCGCAGCGCCGTGGTGGGCGGCACCGCCGCGGCGATGCACAGGCTGGAAACCGACACCTTGCGATACTCCAGCTCCGACGCGAACAGGTCGAGCAGCATGTCCCAGGCGGGGTCGGCGAACAGATCGCCCTGGAAGAAATCCGACCGCAGCCGCCGCGCGCGAATCACCCGGCGGATATCCTGCGCCGAGACGTCGGGCACGCGCGCATCGCTCCGGAAGACCAGCGTGTCGTTGCGCACCGCCGCCCCCCGCTGCATCCCGGCATCGCGCGTCAGCCGGGCGAGCGAATCGGCGATACGCGCCACCTCTTCCTGGAAGCGACGCATGCGCAGCGAATCATCCTCGCCGACGCTGTCGTTGAGCCGCGTGGCGGTGCTCCGCGCGAAGATCGCCGCGCCCAGCCGGTCCGCATCGCTGGGCCTGCACTGGAGCGCGGCGTGGAGCGGCAGCAGCGCCGCCGCGCCGTCCAGCTGCTCCGGCAGCACCGTGGCGATCAGCGGCATGCGGCGATCCTCGGCGATCGCGCCCAGCCGCAGCAGCAGCGGATCGAGCAGATCCGCGTCGATCCCCGCGCTCTCGATCAGCAGCAGATGCACCCCGTCGAGCACCGCATTGTCCGCCAGCGCTTCCGCCGCATCGACGGGTGCACGGACCCGAAAACCCGCCTGGTTCGCCGCGAGGCAGGCGGCCCCCCGCGCCGGCCCCGGTTCGGCGACGACAAGGGCCACCTCTTCCTGAAGATCGTAGCGAAGATTCACCAAATCGTTTGCAATGGTTGCCTGATGCATGTTTTTCCCCTCCCCATGGACCGGCCTCTCTCCCCCAGAGGTGCCGCGATGCTCCGAAACGGAGGAGTCGCATCATCTCCGGTTCGGAGCAATCATTACTTGTAGAAGCGGCTTTTCTCCGCATCGGATGCGATGATCGGCGCGCCGGAACGCACAGGAACTTCGAATGCTGGCGAAACGTTTGCTGTTGCACCTGGGCGATATCATACCGCCTTCCGGCTTGGTCCTGCCCGGCGCGCGAGCCCGCTGCGCCCATGGGCTGTACCATATGGGTTATTTCCGCTTGACATCGCGACGATGATATGGCACAAAACGGGAACGCTGAAGAATTGTGAGTCGCCGGGCGCGGCTCCAGCGGACGGGCCGGGCACGCAGGTGCAGCGGCCCGTCCGCGTTTTCGGGAGGGCGCGATGGATGAGGTGATCAGTCCCCGGGGCGGGCAACGGCGGACGCAGCAGCGCAGGCAGCGTCCCGACGAATGGACCAAGGCCAGGCGTTCGGCCTTTCTCGAAATGCTGGCGGCGACGTGCAACGTCACCCGCGCGGCCGCGCATGCGAAGATGAGCTACCAGGGGGCCTATCGCCTCCGCGCCCGCGATCCCCAGTTCGCCGAGCTGTGGCGGCAGGCGATCCTGATGGGCTATGAACGGCTGGAGGAGCAGTTGCTGGCGCATGCCGGCGGCGGCCCGCCGGTCAACGACATCGCACCGGGTGGAGACGGGGCGGCGGTGGCCGCGGTCCCGTTCGATCCCAAGCTGGCGCTGGAATTGCTGCGGCATCATCGCGCCGCGGCGGACGGGCGCCGGCGCGGCGGCTATGGTCCCGTGGTCCGCGCGACGCGCGAGGAGGCCGAGGCGGCGCTGCTCCAGAAGCTGGAGATGCTGGAGAAGCGGCTCGCCCGCGAACAGGGCGACCAGCCATGAGCGGCGCGGCTTTCGACGCGATCGCGCGGGTGGCGATGCTGCCGCCGGCGGAGCGGGCGCGGCTGGTGCAGGGGCTTTCGAGCAGCCATCTGCGCTTCTTCAACGAATGGTGGGAACGCTGGGCGCATCAAGGCCAGTTCTGGCCCGAAGGCGATTGGCGGGTATGGCTGATCCGCGCCGGGCGCGGCTTCGGCAAGACGCGGGCGGGTGCCGAATGGGTGAGCCAGATGGCGCGCGAGGTGCCCAAGGCGCGCATCGCCCTGGTCGGGGCGACGATGGACGATGCCCGACGGGTGATGGTGGAGGGACCGGCCGGGCTGCTTGCCGCCGCACGCGATGACGAGGCGGTGCGGTGGCACGCCGCGCTGGGGGAAGTGCGATTCCCCTCGGGCGCGCGGGCGTTCGTCTATTCGGCGGAGGCACCGGAAAAGCTGCGCGGGCCCGAACATGGCTTTGCCTGGTGCGACGAGCTGGCGAAATGGCCGCTGCGGGTGGGCGATGCCGCCTGGGACAATCTGATGATGGGCTTGCGGCAGGGCGATGCGCCGCGCGTGGTGGTGACGACGACGCCGCGCCCGGTGAAGCTGCTGCGCCGGGTGATGGCGCTGCCCGACGTGCACGAGACGCGCGGGCGGACCCGCGACAATCTGCACCTGCCGCGCAGCTTCGTGGAGGCGATGCTGGCCGATTATGCCGGCACGCGGCTGGGCCGGCAGGAGCTGGACGGCGAGATGATGGACGATGTGGTGGGCGCGCTGTGGCCGCTCGCCCTGATCGAGCGGCAGCGGCGGGAGGCCCCGGCGCGGCTCGTGCGGGTGGTGGTGGGGGTCGATCCGCCGGCGGGCACCGAGGGCGATGCGTGCGGCATCGTCGCGGTGGGACTGGGCGAGGACCTGCACGGCTATGTGCTGGCCGATGCGAGCGTCGCCGGGCTTCGCCCCGAAGGCTGGGCGGCGGCGGTCGCCGAATGCGCCGCGCGGTTCGAGGCCGAATGCGTGGTGGCGGAGGCCAACCAGGGCGGGGCGATGGTGGCAAGCGTGCTGAAGGCCGCCGATGCGCGGTTGCCGCTGCGGCTGGTGCATGCCAGCCGGGGAAAGGCAAGGCGCGCGGAACCGGTGGCGCTGCTCTACGAAAAAGGGGCGGTGTGGCATGCCGGCACCTTCGCCGCGCTGGAGGCGGAGATGGCCGGGCTGCAGGCGGCGGGCGGCTATCAGGGACCGGGACGCTCCCCCGACCGCGCCGATGCGCTGGTCTGGGCGCTGACCGAACTGATGCTCGGGCGCCGCGGGCGCGCGGCGGTGCGGGTGGTGTGAGGGGGGACGCCGTCCGGGCGTGAGTCGCACACCGCCCCCTCCGTCGCGCGATGCGCGCCACCTCCCCCTGGCGGGGGAGGATTGGGGACGGGCTTCCTGCCTTTTCCTCTGGGGCGGGGGATTGCGTGACGGGAGTCATTCGACACGGAAATGCAGGCGCGCGCATGGGTCCTCCCCCGCCAGGGGGAGGTGTCAGGCGTAGCCTGACGGAGGGGGAGGATGCTGGAGCGACAGGGAGTCGCACACCGCCCCCTCCGTCGCGCGATGCGCGCCACCTCCCCCTGGCGGGGGAGGATTGGGGGACGGGCTTCCTGCCGTTCCCTCCGGGGCGGGCGATTGTGTGACGGGACCATTCGACGCGGAAACGCGGGCGCGGATGGGTCCTCCCCCGCCAGGGGGAGGTGTCAGGCGCAGCCTGACGGAGGGGGAGGATGCTGGAGCGACAGGGAGTCGCACACCGCCCCCTCCGTCGCGCGATGCGCGCCACCTCCCCCTGGCGGGGGAGGATTGGGGGACGGGCTTCCTGCCGTTTCTTCCGGGGCGGGGGATTGCGTGACGGGAGTCAGTCGAAGCGGAAATGCAGGCGCGCGCATGGGTCCTCCCCCGCCAGCGGGAGGTGTCAGGCACAGCCTGACGGAGGGGGAGGACGCTGGCGCGACCGTGAGTCGCACACCGCCCCCTCCGTCGCGCGATGCGCGCCACCTCCCCCTGGCGGGGGAGGATTGGGGACGGGCTTCCTGCCTTTTCCTCCGGGGCGGGCGATTGCGTGACGGGACCATTCGACGCGGAAATGCAGGCGCGCATGGGTCCTCCCCCGCCAGGGGAAGGTGTCAGGCGCAGCCTGACGGAGGGGGAGGATGCTGGAGCGACAGGGAGTCGCACACCGCCCCCTCCGTCGCGCGGTGCGCGCCACCTCCCCTGGCGGGGAGGATTTGGGGACGAGCCTCCTGCCTTTCCCTGCGGGGGGCGGGCTATTGCTGCACGGGAGATATTCGATGCGGAAATGCATGGCTGCGGGGCTGCTTGCCCTGCTGGTGAGCGCGTGCGCGCTCGATGCGCGGACGGGGATTGCGGTGGGCGCGGGCGTCGCCGTGGCGGCGGGCGATCGCGACGGCGACGGAATGCTCGATGCCGCCGAGGTGCAGGCGCTGGTCGAGAAGGTGTTCCCGCCGGCGAAACTGACCGGGGGCTTCTGGGACGGGATGCGGGCAGCGCTTACCGCCGCCTATTGGGCACGCGACCTCGACCATGACGGCAAGCTGCGCATTGCGGAGCTGGCGCGATGAAGTGGTTCGGGCGGAAGGCCGCGCGCGATGCCGGGCGGCCGGCGCTGGCGCGCGGCGGCTGGGGCAGCCTAGGCGAATGGTCGCGCAGCTACGAGGTCCAGCTGCGCGAAGGCTATTGCCAGAATCCGGTCGCCCAGCGCGCGGTGCGGCTGGTGGCGGAAAGCGTCGGCGCCGCGCCGCTGCGCGGGTCGGATCCCGCGCTGGTGGCGCTGGTGACGGCGGTGTCGGGCGGGCAGCGGCTGCTGGAGACGCTGGCGGCGCAGTTGCTGCTGCACGGCAATGGCTATGTCCAGCTGCTCACCGATGGCGAGGGCCGGGTGCAGACCCTCTATGCGCTGCGGCCCGAGCGGGTGACGGTGGAGCCGGACGCGCGCGGATGGCCGGTCGCCTATCGCTACCGGGTGGGCGAGCATGTCACGCGGCTGGCGGCCGATGATGGCGGGCGTCCGCAGGTCGTGCATCTGCGCGCCTTTCACCCGGCCGACGATCATTATGGGCTGGGCTGCCTGGATGCGGCGGCGGGTGCGATCGCGATCCACAATGCGGCGACGCGATGGAACAAGGCGCTGCTCGACAATGCGGCGCGGCCGAGCGGGGCGCTGGTCTATGATCCCGGCGACGGCGCCGCGCTGCCGCCCGACCAGTTCGCCCGGCTGAAGGAGGAAATGGAGGCGGGCTTTGCCGGGGCGGCCAATGCCGGGCGGCCGATGCTGCTGGAAGGCGGGCTCAAATGGCAGGCGATGAGCCTTACGCCCGCGGATATGGATTTCGTCGGGCTGAAGGCGGCGGCGGCGCGCGAGGTCGCGCTGGCGTTCGGGGTGCCGCCGATGCTGCTCGGGCTGCCGGGCGACGCCGCCTATGCCAATTACCGCGAGGCCAATCGCGCGCTGTGGCGGCAGGCGATCCTGCCGATGGCCGAGCATCTGCTGGGCGGGCTGGCCCAGGGGCTCGCCGCCTGGTTCCCCGAGACGATGCTGGCGGTGGACCTGGAGGGCGTGCCGGCGCTGGCCGAGGACCGCGAGCGGCTGTGGCGGCAGGTCGCGGCCGCCAATTTCCTGAGCGACGACGAGAAACGCAAGCTGGTGGGGATGTCATGAACGACGGAACGATGCTGGCCCAGCTGATCGAGCAGGCCGAAAGCGAAGGTGCCGAACTGGCGACGCTGCGGGCGATCGCCGAGGAGGCGGGCGCGTCCGGGGCGACCCGCGCGCTCGCCCGGCTGGGGCTGGAAGACAGCGGCGCGGCCAAGGACATGGCCGAACTGCGCGAGCTGCTGGCCGCGTGGCGCGATGCCAAGAAGTCGATGCTCAAGGCGGTGGTGCAATGGGTGGGGCGCAGCATGGCGGCGCTGGTGCTGGTGCTGCTGGCGATGCGGCTGGGCTTTCCTGGCTGGCTGAAATGAGCGTGCGCTTCGCCGGCTATGCCGCGGTGTTCGATCGCGAGGATCGCGGCGGCGACGTGGTGCGGGCGGGGGCCTTCGGTCCGGTGGGGCCGGTGCCGCTGCTGTGGCAGCATGGCGGCAGGCCGGTCGGCACGATCGAGGCGATCGGCGAGGATGCGCGGGGGCTTAGGGTGATCGGCCGGGTCGAGGATCCGACGCTGGCGGCGCTGGTGCGGGCGGGCGCGGTGGCGGGCCTCTCGTTCGGCTACCGCGTGGCGGCGGCGCGGCGCGGCCGGGTGCGCGAGCTGACGGCGCTCCATCTGATCGAGGTGAGCCTGGTGGCGGAGCCGATGCAGCCGCTCGCGCGGGTGCACGCGGTGGGCTGAGTTTTTCCAATTTTCTGGCGTGGGAGAAGAGCATGGACGCGATGGAAACGAGCTTCGAACAGGTGACGCTGCCGCCGGTGCGGCCGATGCTGGCGGGCGGCCGGCCGGCGGCGAGCGCGGCGTTCGACGGCTATCTGCGGGGCGGGGTGGAGACCAAGGCGCTGTCCGGCGCGAGCGGGGCGGAGGGCGGCTATGCGGTGCCGCGCGAGATCGACGCGCAGATCGACGGGACGCTGCAGGCGATCTCGCCGATCCGCGGCATCGCCAAGGTGGTGCGCGTGGGCAGCGGCGGCTATCGCAAGCTGGTCGCGAGCGGCGGCTTCGACAGCGGCTGGGCGGCCGAGACGGCGGCGCGGCCGATCACCGCGACGCCGGTGTTCAACGAAGTCGCGCCGCCGTTCGGCGAGCTCTACGCCAATCCGGCGGCGAGCCAGGCGATGCTGGACGATGCGATGTTCGACGTCGAGGCGTGGCTGGCGGGGGAGATCGCGCGCGAGTTCGCCCAGTCGGAGGGGACCGCGTTCGTCAGCGGGACGGGCGTGAACCAGCCCAAGGGGTTCCTGACCTCGCCCACCGCGACCACGGCGGACGCCGCGCGCGCCTTCGGCACGCTGCAATATCTGGCGACGGGCGCGGCGGGCGCCTTCGCGGCCAATCCGGAGGAGAAGCTGATCGACCTGGTGCAGGCGCTGCGCGCGCCCTATCGCCAGGGGGCGAGCTGGGTGATGAACTCGGCGACGCTGGCGCGGATCCGCAAGTTCAAGACCAGCGACGGGCAGCTGCTGTGGCAGCCGGGCATCGCCGCAGGGCAGCCGGCGACCCTGCTCGGCTATCCGGTGGTGGAAGCCGAGGACATGCCCGACATCGCCGCCAATGCCTTTGCGGTGGCCTTCGGCAATTTCCAGGCCGGCTATCTGATCGCCGAGCGCGGCGAGACGCAGCTGCTGCGCGATCCCTATTCGAACAAGCCCTTCGTCCATTTCTACGCGACCAAGCGGCTGGGCGGGATGGTGAGCAATTCGGAAGCGATCAAGCTCCTCAAGTTCGCCGCCAGCTGAGCCGGGAGGACGCGACATGGCAGACAATTTCGCGAACCGGGCCGACCATGTGTCGGCCCCGGCCAGCCAGGCGGTGACGGTGGTGCCGAGCGACACGGCGGCCCTGGCGGACATCCCCAAGGCGCTGTTCGTCGGCACCGGCGGCACGGTGACGATGCGCGGCGCGGTCGGCAACGCCGATACGGTGTGGAAGAACGTCCCCAGCGGCACGATCCTGCCGTTCCGCGCGCGCTATGTGCGGGCGACGGGGACCAGCGCCGCCGACATCCTGGCGCTTTACTGACCGACCGGCCCCACCAACAGAGGGAGACGAAACATGGACGCACCGCCCTTTCCGGCGGCGGCGATCGCGGACGCGTGCGCGGCGGTGAAGGACTATCTGCGGATCGAGGGCAGCGCCGTCGACACCGCGATCACCGCCGCGACGCAGGCCGCGCTGACCCTGGGGGAGCGCTTCACCGGCACCGCCTGGATCGCGCGGAGCCGGCAATGCTGGCTCGACCGATCGCCCGACTGGCAGCGCCTGCCGGTAGCCCCGGTCACCGCGATCGGCCCGGTCGAGCGGGTGACGCTGGGCGGCGCGGCGACCACGCTGCCGGTGGATGCCTATACGATCGATCTCGACGCGCGCAGCGAAGGCTGGGTGCGGCTGCTGGCGACGGCGGAGGCGACGCGCGTGCGCGTCACCTTCGTCGCCGGCACGGCGGCAGGCTGGGGGGACCTGCCGCCGCCGCTGGCGCAGGGCGCGATCCTCCTCGCGGCGCATCTGATCGAGGGGCGGGGCGAGGCCGGCACGCCCCCGGCGGCGGTGGTCGCCTTCTGGCGGCCCTGGCGGCGGCTGCAACTGATGGCGGGGGTGCGGCGGTCATGCTGGAGCAGCTGAAGGCGCGCGGCGAAGCCGGCGGACGGGCGCGCGCCGAAAGGGTGGCGCGGCGACTGGGCGAAGCGGTGCGCGAGCGCGTACCGGGCGTCTCGGTCGCGGTGGAGGGCACGCGGGTCACCCTGTCGGGCCGGCGGCTGTGGCGGCGCTGGCTTGCCGACCCGGCCCTGCGCTGGCTGGGAGGGCTGCTGCGATGACGCCGCAGGACGCAATCGCCGGGGCGGTGCGCGCGGCGCTGGCGGGACGGGCGACGCTCGCCGCGCAGGTCAACGGGGTGTTCGATGCCCCGCCGGTGCGCGCCGCGCGCCCCTATCTGCTGGTCGACGAGCCGGTGCTGACCGACTGGAGCACCAAGGACCAGGACGGGCGCGAGGTGCGCATCGCCGTGCTGGTGCAGGATAGCGGGCCCACGCGCGGGCGGGTCCGCGGACTCGCCGCAGACGTGGAGGCGGCGGTGGGGGCGATGTCCCCGGCGCTGGCCGGCGGCTGGCGGATCGTCAGCCGCGTGCTGCTGCGCAACCGCGTGGTGGCGGAGGACGAGATGCGGCTCAGCGCCGTCGTGGAGTTCCGCGTGCGGATGCTGCGGACGGCAGCGTAGCCGCTCCTCCCGGGAGGAGCCTAGATTTGCGCGCCGCGTGCGGGCGCGCGCTTCAACAGCAAGGAGACGGGATATGGCGGCGGAGAAGGGCAGTGCCTTTCTGCTCAAGGTGGGCAATGGCGCGACGCCGGTGGCCTATGCCACCGTGGCGGGGCTGCGGACGACGCAGCTGAGCGTGAACGGCGAAGCGGTGGTGGTCACCAGCAAGGATTCGGGCGGCTGGCGCGACCTGCTCTCCGGCGCGGGGGTGCGATCGGTAAGCGTGTCGGGTGCGGGCGTGTTCACCGGGTCGGCGGCGGAAGTGCGGGTCAAGGCCAATGCGCTGGCGGGCACGCTCGACGATTATCGGCTGAGCTTCGAGAGCGGCGACACGATGACCGGCAAGTTCCTGGTCACGCGGCTTGACTATGCCGGCGATTTCAACGGCGAGCGCAGCTACACGCTGAGCCTCGAAAGCTCCGGCCCGGTGGTGAGCGCATGAGCGGCGCGGCGAACCCGGTGCGCGGGGAAGCGAGCCTGCACCTGGGCGGCATCCCGCTGGTGCTGCGCCCGAGCTTCGAGGCGCTGGTGGCGGCGGAGGCCGAGCTTGGGCCGCTGTTCGCGCTGGTGGAGCGGGCGGCAGCCGGCCGGCTGGCGCTGGGCGAGATGGTCGCCCTGTTCTGGCATTGCCTGAAGGATCCGCCCGAGGCGCTGGCCCGCGAGCATTTCGCCGAGCGCATCGTCGAAGCCGGGCTGGCGGCGGTGACCCCGGCGCTCAAGGCGCTGATCGGCCAGATACTGGGCGGGCGGTGACCCGCTTCGCCGATGCCGCGCGGCGGCTGGCGGGGCTGGCGGGCCTCGCCTTTGGCTGGGGACCGGACCGGTTCTGGCGGGCGACGCCCGCCGAACTGGCGGCGCTGGTGCAGGCGGCGGGCGGCGCGGGCGGGGAGCCGCCGGCGCCGGACCTGATCGCACGATTGCAGGAGCAATTTCCCGATGGATGAGGAAATCGAACGGCTGGTGGTGTCGGTACGGGCCGATACCGCCAGCTTCGCGCGCGACGTGGATGCGATGCGCGGCACGCTGGAAGGGCCGCTGGAGGCCGGCGTGGACAAGGCCGGCAAGACGATCGAGGCGACGCTGCTGCGCGCGGCGCGCACCGGCAAGATCGGCTTCGACGATCTCGCCAGGGTGGCGCTGAAGGTGCTGGGCGAGATTGCCAGGGCGTCGGGCGGCGTCGGATTCCCGGCGGCAGGAAGCGGCGGCGGTGGCGGCATCGAGGGGATGGTGCTGTCGCTGCTCGGCGGATTGCTGGGGGCGCCGGGCCGGGCGACCGGCGGGCCGGTGAGCCCCGGACGCCCCTATTGGGTGGGCGAGCGCGGGCCGGAACTGTTCGTGCCGACCAGCGCGGGCCAGGTGGCGGCAGACGCGCGGGGTGCCGGTGGCGGGCGCGACATGCGCGTGTCGATCACCGTCAACGCCGCGGCCGACGCCGCGCCCAGGGCGCTGGCCCAATCGAGCCGGCAGGTCGCGCGGGCGGTACGCGCCGCGCTGGCGGGGCTCGACTGATGGGCTGGTGGCTTGCCGACCGGCGACGCGGCCAGACCGAGGGCGTGATCAGCCGGTTCGATCCCGCCTATTGGACCGTCAACTTCCCCCGGCCGATGATGGCCAGCGTCGTGACGACCGCGCCCGATGCGCTGCGCGTCGACCTGGTGTTCCAGCGCCGCGGCGACCTGGCCGGGCTGATCTGGGAAGCGGAGGACCGCTACGACCATCCGCTGCTCGCCTATGCGACGCAGCGCGATTTTCGCGACTGTCGGCTGCGGTTCCGCTGGCGCTCCTCGGGCGTGATCGCGCTGGACGCGGTGAACGGCCCGGTGCTGACGATCGAGGGGCGGGACGCGAACGGGGCGCCGCGATCCTGGTATGTGCGCCTGTGGAACTATGCCAAGGGCAGCCCCGCCGACGCGCAGGTGACGATCGATTTCGCCACGGTGCAGGGCGGCTTCCTGCTGCCGGGCGAGGCGGATCCGGTCTGGGCGGGCGATGTCGACCGGATGTTCGTCTCGCTCGTGCCGCCCGGCTATGTCGCGGACGATATGACCGCGCTGGCGGCGCCGGCGGACGCCTGGGTGGAGCTGCGCGACATCGCCTGCGACGGGCCGGGATCGGTGCTGGCGATCGGCGAGCCGGTGGTGCCCGAACATGGCCTGTCGATCGCGACCGGCTATGACGACGCCTATAACCAGACGCCGGCGCGGCTGCTGCGCACGATGCTCCATCTCGGCTATCGCGGCGACATTCTCCATTATGTGGGGATGAGCCATTATGTCCGGCTCGAACCGGCATCGGGCGGCTTCTACGCCAGCCTGGCCGGTGGCGCGCTCAACCGGGCCTGTGCGGCCTGGCATGCCGACTTCGCGCGCCGTGCGAAGGCGCTGGGCTATGGCGTGATCTGGTCGCTGAGCTACGAGCTGCTCGACCAGCATTGCTGGAGCGACTGGAAGCAGCGGGCGGCGGACGGCAGCGCGGCGCTGACCGGGTGGAGCCCGCCCTCGACCCTGCTCTCGCCGGCGCATGGCGGGGCGATGGCCTATCTGCGCGCGGTGGCGCTGGCCTTTGTCGGCATCGCGCAGGCGGCAGGGCTGGCGGTGCAGTTCCAGATCGGCGAGCCCTGGTGGTGGGTGCTGGCCGATGGGCGGATCTGCCTGCACGACGCGGCGGCCAAGGCGGCGCTGGGCAATCCCGCGCCGCAGAATCTGCGCGGCACGGTCGACACGGCGGTGCTGGATGCGGCGGGGGTGCTGCTCGCGGGCTCGACATGGGCGTTGCGCGACGCGGTGCGCGCGGCCGCGCCGGGCGCGAAGGTGCTGCTGCTCGCCTATCTGCCGACGGTGCTGGACCCGGCGATGCCCGAGGCGGCGCGCGCCAACCTGCCGCTCGGCTGGGCATCGCCCGCCTTCGATGTGCTCCAGCTCGAGGATTATGACTGGGCGGCGGCGGGCAATGCGGCGGCGTCCGAACGGGCGGTGGCGGCGGCGCAGGCGCGGCTCGGCTATCCGGCGGCGCGGCAGCACTATCTCGCCGGCTTCGTGCTGCGCGGCGAGGACAAGGCGCAGTGGCGCGCGATCGCCGAGGCGGCCGGCGCGGCGCGGCAGCGCGGGGTGGCGGCGACCTATCTCTGGGCGCTGCCCCAGGTGGCGCGCGACGGCTTCCTCCATTTCGACCAGGAGACGGACGTGACTCCCTTTGACGACGTGCTGTTCCCGATCGCGCTGGGGCGCGAGGCGGAGGTGGCGCCCGAGCTTTCCACCGCGATCGTCACCAGCGCCGGCGGGGCCGAGCGGCGCAATGCCGCCTGGGCGCAGGCGCGGACACATTATGATGTGGGGCCGGGCGTCCGCTCCGAGGCGGACATCGCGGCGCTGCTCGCCTTTTTCCGGGCGCGGATGGGCGCGGCGCGGGGCTTTCGCCTGCGCGACCCGTTCGACTTCGAGGCGAAGGAGGTGGCGATCGGCACCGGCGACGGGGCGACCGCCCGGTTCCAGCTGGTGAAATCCTATGGCGAAAGCGTGCGGCGGATCACGCGGCCGGTTGCGGGCACGCTGGCGGTGAAGGTCGGCGGGGCGGCGGTGACGGGCTTCACGCTGGGAGCGGGGGGCGTGGTGACGCTCGCCAGTGCGCCGGCAGCGGGGGCGAAGGTGACCGCCTCCTTCCTGTTCGACGTGCCGGTGCGCTTTGCCGAGGACCAGCTGCGGGTCAGCCGCGCGACGTTCCTGGCGGGTGCTGCGGCATCGGTGCCGCTGGTGGAGATACGCGAATGAGCTGGCTGGAGGGGGCGCTGACCAGCGTCACGCTGTGCTGGCGGATCGAGCGGCGCGACGGGGTGACGATCGGGCTGACCGCGCACGACCGGGACCTGATGCTGGACGGGCTGCTCTATCGCGCGGCGCCGGGCATGACGCCGAGCGCGGTGGAGCGCAGCGCGACGCTGGAGGCGGACAGCATGGACGTGCAGGGCGTGCTGGGCGGCGATGCGATCTCCGAGGGGGACCTGCTGGCGGGCCGGTGGGACGGCGCGCGGGTGGCGCTGTTCGCGACCGACTGGACCGCGCCGGGCGCGACGATCCCGCTCGGCGAGGGGACGATCGGTGCGATCGAGACGCGCGACGGGGCGATCACCGCCGAGCTGCGCGGGGCGGCGGCGGCGTTCGACGCGCCGGTGGCGGAGGCGACCTCGCCCGATTGCCGGGCGGCGCTGGGGGATGCGCGGTGCCGCGTGGCGATGGCGGGCCGGCGGCGGTTCGCGCGGGTGGCCGGGGTGGACGGCGCGGTGGTGACGCTGGACGGCGCCGAGCCGGCGGCCAATGCCTATGGCGCCGGGCGGCTGCGCTGGTTCGGCGGCGCGAACGGCGGCCTGGAGGACGCGATCCTCGCTTCCGACGGGGTGCGGGTGACGCTCGCACGGCCGCCGCGCTTTGCCGGGCAGGGCGCGCTGGTCGAGCTGGTCGAGGGGTGCGACGGCCGGTTCGAGACCTGTGTCGGCCGCTTCGCCAACGCCGCCAACTTCCGGGGCGAGCCCTATCTGCCGGGCAACGACCTGCTGACGCGGTATCCCGGCGCATGAGCGGGGACGCGGTGCTCGCGGCGGCGCGGGCGGCGATCGGCGCGCGGTTCCGGCTGCACGGGCGGGATGCGGCGGGCGGGCTCGACTGTGTTGGGCTGGCGGCGCTCGCTGTCGGCCGCCCGGCGGTCGATCGCTATGCGCTGCGCACCGACGATCTCGACTGGGCGGCGGCGGCGCTCCGCGCGGCCGGGCTGGTCGAGGTGACCGACGCCGCGCCGGGGGACGTGCTGCTGTGCCGGAGCGGGGCGGGGCAGCTGCATCTCGCGATCCGGAGCGAGGACGGGATCATCCATGCCGATGCGATGGCGCGGCGCGTGGTGGAGCGGCCGGGCCCGGTGCCCTGGCCGGTGCTGAGCTGCTGGCGAGCGGAGGGTGCATAATGGCGACGATCGTTCTGGGCGTGGCGGGGGCGGTGTTCGGCGGCCGCATGGGGGCGCAGATCGGCGGGCTGATCGGCGCGGCGATCGACGGCCAGCTATTCGCCAAGCCGGGCACGCGCGAGGGCGCCCGGCTGGCCGACCTGCGGGTGCAGAGCTCGAGCTATGGCAGCGCTATCCCCAAGCTGTTCGGCACGGTGCGGGTGGCGGGATGCGTGATCTGGGCGACCGACCTGACCGAACACCGCGCCACCGAGGGCGGCGGCAAGGGCCGGCCCTCGACCACCGCCTATAGCTATACGGCTTCCTTCGCGGTGGCCTTCTCGACCCGGCGGATCCACGGCATCGGCCGCATCTGGGCGGACGGACAGCTGCTGCGCGGCGCGGCGGGCGACTTCAAGGTCCGCACCGGCTTTCGGCTCTATACAGGCGGCGAGGATCAGCCGGTCGATCCGCTGATCGCCGCGCTGGAAGGGGCCGGCCGCGCGCCGGCGCATCGCGGCCTGGCCTATGCGGTGTTCGAGGACCTGGAGCTGGCGAGCTTCGGCAACCGCATCCCGCAGCTCACCTTCGAAGTGATCGCCGACCCCGAACCCGTCGCGGCGGGGACGATCGCGCGGACGATCGGCGGGGTCGCGGTCGAGGGGCTGGATCTGCCGCTCGCGGGCTTCTCGGCGCAGGAATCGGTGCGCACCACGCTGGATGCGCTCTGCGCGGCGAGCGGCGCGTGGCTGCGGGCGGGGGAGGACCGCTTCGCCATGGTCGCCGGGCTGGGCAATGCGGCGGCGGTGCCGGACGACGGTGCCGGAACCGAACCCGGAGCCGGCGCCGCACGGGGCGGGCGCAGCGCGCGCACGCTGGCAGCCGCGGACAGCGTGCCCCGCCGCCTGAGCATCGGCTATTATGATCCCGCGCGCGACTATCAGGCAGGGGTGCAGCAGGCGACCCGCCGCGCCGCCGGAACCCGCGAGACGCGAATCGACCTGCCCGCGGTGCTCGATGCCGGCGCCGCCAAGGCGATGGCCGCCGGTGCGCTCGCCCGCGCGGAACTGGCGCGCGAGCGCCGGACCCTGACGCTCGGCTGGGAAGCGCTGACGCTGGCGCCGGGCATGCGGATCACCATCGCGAACAGCCCCGGCCAGTGGCGCGTCGATCGCTGGACCTTCGAACAGATGGTGGTGAAGCTGGAATGCGTGCCGATCACCGCGGCCCCGATGGCGGCACCGGCGAGCCCCGGGCGATCCGTGGCGGCGCCCGATGCGCGGCAAGGGCGGACGGTGCTGGCGCCGTTCGAGCTGCCGCCGATCGACGAGGTGCCGGCGACGACACCCCGCATCGTGGTGGCGGCGGCGGGCACCGGCAGCGGCTGGCGCCGGGCCGCGCTGCTGGCCAGCGTGGATGGCGGTAGCTGGTCGGCAATCGGCGAAACCGCCTATCCCGCCGTGCTCGGCACGGTCCGCACGCCGCCGGGCGGCGGCCGGGCGGCGCTGATCGACCGGGCGAGCGTCGCGGAGGTCGATCTGGTGCAGGCGGACGGTGCGCTTGCCAATGCGACCATGGCGGCGCTCGACGCAGGCGCGAACCTGGCGATGCTGGGCGACGAGCTGGTGCAGTTCGGTCGCGCCGAGCCGCTGGGCGCGGGGCGCTGGCGGCTATCCGAGCTGTGGCGCGGCCGTCGCGGCACCGAGGCGGCAATCGGCGCCCAGCGGCCGGGCGACCGCTTCGTGCTGGTGGCCCGCGAATCGCTGAAGCCGATCGCGCCGGTGCCGGCGATCGGCGGGGCGGTGCGACTGCTGGCCCAGGGCGTGGAGGATCCTGCCGATACTGCCCCCGTGGAACTTGTGAGCAGCGGCATCTCCCTGCTGCCGCCGTCCCCGGTGCAGCTGACGATTCGTGTCCGATCGCAGGCGTTGCAGGTGCGCTGGGCCCGCCGCAGCAGGGTCGACTGGTCGTGGCGGGACGGAGTCGATGCCGCGCTAGGCGAGGAGACGGAGCGCTATCAGGTGGAGATTTTGCGGGACGGCAACCCGCAGTTGGTCGAGACGACCGCGCCGGAACTTACGATCCCGGCTACCGGCATAAACACATCGTTAACCATAAAGGTTCGGCAAATGGGCATGCACGGGCTCTCGCCGGCAGCGGAATGCACGGTTCGTATCAAGGAGGTGACGCTATGACTCTCTCGCCCACGCCGCGCCTTGCGCTGCCGCTTCTGGAGCCGGGCCAGGCGCAGAAGGAGATGTTCCACAACGAAGCGCTGGCGCTGCTGGATATTGCCAGCCAGGCGAGCGCCGCTGCAGTGCAAAACACGCCCCCGACCACGCCGCAGCCTGGCCAATGCTGGGTTGTCGGTGCGGCCCCGGAGGGCGCCTGGGTGGGACACGCCGCCGCGCTGGCGGGTTGGACGGATGGAGGATGGCGGTTTCTCGAACCCAATGAAGGGATGACCGTCTGGATTGCCGCCGACATGGCTTTTGCGGTGCACCATCAGGGGCAATGGTACCAAGGGCGTACCTTTGGAAGACTTTTTATCGAGGGACGTCAAACAGTTGGCCCAAGAGCTCCAAATATCGTGGAACCTGCAGGCGGCGCGACGGTTGACGCGGAGGCGAGAAGGGCGATTACCGCGGTCTTGCAAACGTTGCGCCGTCACGGACTGATCGAGAGCGATTAACTGTGACGTTTGTGCAACATACCGCGGTTTTGTGCGCTTGCGCCGAAACTTTGGTTTGAGTAGTGAGTTTGGGCTGTCCGTTAGGACGACCATGAAAGGGGATTATGATGCGGAAGCTTGCCGTCACTTTGGCGCTCGCCACGACCGCGCTGAGCACGCCCGCCCTCGCCCGCGATAACTCGTGGTACGTGGGTGTTGAAGGCGGCGCGATGCTGGTCGAGGACATTCACTTCGACGTTGGCGCCAACAAGGATGCTGTGACGCAGAACAACCATGTCGGTTACGACGTTGGTGGTGAAGTCGGTTACGATTTCGGTCCGTTCCGCGCGGAAGCCGAAGTCAGCTATCGTCGCTCGCGCGTCGACAGCGCACGTACCGCCCTGCTGCTTCCGAGCGGCCCGGGCCTCGTTGCCCCCGCGGGCAGCTATGAACAGGCCAGCGGCAGCACCTCGGCGCTGTCGTTCATGGTCAACGGCCTGCTCGACTTCGGCGACGACAACGGCCTGCAGGGCTTCGTCGGCGGCGGTGCGGGTGTCGCCCGCGTGAAGAATCGTCTGCGCGTCGGCGCGAACGACACCGTCAACGACTCGGACACCGTGTTCGCTTGGCAGGCGCTCGCCGGCGTCCGCGCGCCGATCAACAAGAATGTCGACGTGTCGCTGAAGTATCGCTTCTTCAACGCGCCCGACGTCAAGTTGGTCGACATCGGTGGCAACCAGTGGAAGGGCCGTTACCGCTCGCACAGCCTGCTGGTGGGTCTGACCTACAACTTCGGTGCGCCGGAAGAGCCTGCAGCTCCGCCGCCGCCGCCGCCGCCGCCGCCGGTTGCTGAGCCGGCTCCGCCGCCTCCGCCGCCCCCGGCTCCGGAAGCAAAGGTCTGCACGCCTGGGCCGTACATCGTGTTCTTCGACTGGAACAAGTCGGACATCACGCCGGAAGCAGCGAGCATCCTGGACAATGCGATCAGCAACTACGCCGATTGCAGCAACACCAAGGTTGTCATCGCCGGCTACACCGACCGTTCGGGTTCGGCGAGCTACAACGTTGGCCTGTCGCAGCGTCGCGCCGACACCGTCCGCAGCTACATGGGTGGCAAGGGTATTCCCGACGCCGCTATGACGGCCCAGGGCTTCGGTGAAAGCAACCCGCGCGTTCCGACCGCCGACGGCGTTCGCGAACTCCAGAACCGTCGCGTGGAAATCACCTACGGTCCGGGTTCGGGCATGTAATTGCCGCCTTCCCGCAAGGGATGGAAGCAAAGAGGGGAGATCGGGCAACCGGTCTCCCTTTCTTTTTGTGCGCTGCGCCCGCGCGGGGAGCGGAAACGGCCGTTGCTTGGCAACGCAGTGGGGCAGGGCGAGGGGATCATTTCACCTCGCGTCCTCCCGGCGGGAGCCGGGATCCATTTGCTTCTCGGTATCGGCACGTGCGGCGACGGAGCCCCCAACGGCTCCCGGTTTCCGCCGCGATGATAGCGTGGTGGTGGGCGGTCGAGCGCAGCGCCGCCGTCAGTCTTCCGGCGAGAGCGCCGCCGCGAGCCATTCCGGCACCAGCGCGTCGCCGAGCGCTTCGACGCGGCGCAGTTCGACCATCTTGCCCAGCTCGGGATAGGTGGCGCGGGTGCGGTCGCCCGGTTCGCCGAGCGGCGCGACGACCAGCCGGCGGTTGACCTTGGCGCGGTAGTGCATCCGAGCGGTATTCTCCTGGCCGACATAGCAGCCCTTGGTGTAGCTGACGCCGTGCAGCTCCTGGGCATTGCATTCGAGCCACAGCGTCTTGTCGCTGCCGAGTTCGTCCATGCCTTCGGTGATCCCCAGCGCCAGGCGATGCGTCCGCCAGGCGAGCGCGGCGCTATCCCCCGTGGCATCGCCGAGCCAGCGATAGCCGAGCGCCGCCAGCCGCGGATCGGCAACCGCACCGGGCTGCGTCGAAGGCGACCAATGGACGCCGCCCTCAATCGGCTCGATCGCGATCGCACGGCGCAAGCGGTACAGGGTCAGCCGGCGGGCAAGGGCATCCCGCGCGGTCGCCTCGCAGTCGATCAGGATCGCGTCGCCATCGGCCCAGAGGAGAAAGTCGAACAGCGCCTTGCCCTGGGGGGTGAGCAGCCCGGCCCATTGCGGCGTCTCCGGCGTGACGCTTGCCAAGTCCTGCGTGAGCAGCCCCTGGAGGAAGCCGCGAACATCGTCGCCGGTGAGGCGCAGCAGCGCGCGATCGTCTAGCCAGGTGCTGGTATCGTCCATGCCGAACAGGTAGGACGCGGCGAACGCTCACGAAAGAGGCAAAGCCATGGCGAATGTCGAACTCAAGCTGCGCGGCGGACGCGTGCATCTCCCCAGCGGACCCGCCGAGGTGGATGTCGGCGTCTCCGGCGGCAAGATCGTCGCGATCGGCGATGTCGGCGATGCGGGCGAGACGATCGACTGCGCCGGGCTCGACGTGCTGCCCGGCGTAATCGACAGCCAGGTGCATTTCCGTGAGCCGGGGCTCGAATATAAGGAAGACCTGGAGAGCGGCAGCCGCTCGGCGGTGCTGGGTGGGGTGACCGCGGTGTTCGAGATGCCGAACACCAAGCCCAATACCGACAGTGCCGACGCGGTGGCCGACAAGCTCGCCCGCGCCCATCACCGCATGTGGTGCGACCACGCCTTCTATGTCGGCGCGACCAACCACAATGCCGAGCATCTGGCCGAGCTGGAGCGGCTGCCGGGCACGGCGGGCGTGAAGATCTTCATGGGCGCCTCGACCGGCGACCTGCTGGTGTCGGATGACGCCAATCTCGCGCGGGTGCTCGCCTCCGGGCATCGCCGCGTGGCGATCCATGCCGAGGACGAGTTCCGCATGCAGGAACGGCTCGGCGCGCGGGTCCCCGGCGATCCTTCCTCGCATCCGGTGTGGCGCGACGACGAGAGCGCGATCCTCGCCACGCGCCGCATCCTGCGGCTGGCGCGCGAAGCCCGGCGGCGGATCCACGTCCTCCACGTCACCACCCCGGCCGAGCTGGAACTGCTCGGCCAGAACAAGGACATCGCGACCTGCGAAGTCACGCCCCAGCACCTGACGCTGGCGGGCGAGGAAGCCTATCCCGCGATCGGCACCTATGCCCAGATGAACCCGCCGATCCGCTCGGGCGCGCATCGCGACGGCCTGTGGCACTGGCTGCGCCAGGGCGTGCCCGACGTGCTCGGCTCGGACCATGCGCCGCACACGCTGGAGGAGAAGGCCAAGCCCTATCCCGACAGCCCCAGCGGCATGCCCGGCGTGCAGACGCTGCTGCCGCTGATGCTCAACCATGTCGCGGAGGGCCGGTTGACGCTGCAGCGGCTGATCGACCTGACCAGCGCGGGGCCGCAGCGCATCTTCGGACTGGTCGGCAAGGGCCGTATCGTGCCGGGTTATGATGCCGACTTCACCGTGGTGGACCTCAAGGCCCGCTGGACGGTGGACGCGGCATGGCTGGCGTCGCGCTGCGGCTGGTCGCCGTTCACCGGCATGGAACTCACCGGCCGCCCGGTCGGCACGATCATCCGCGGCAACCGGGTGATGTGGGAAGGCCAGCTGGCCGATCAGGCGATCGGTGAGCCGGTGAAGTTCGAGGCGGTCGAATTCGGCTGAGGGCGGGGGCGGGGCTGCCGGTGCGGCCCCGCCCTGCACCCGATCAGAAGGGCAGCCAGCGCTGCTTTTCGCTGAACTTCATATAGCCGGCGTTGACGCCCAGCCGCCAGCCGACGCCCAGCCGTACCGGGATCAGCACGATGTCGCCGCGGCGGAGATACGAGGCCGAGAAGCCGCCCACGAGATAGGCATGGCCCTCGCCCTGCGGGAAGCGCTTGTAGAGATCCTGGGTGTCGTAGAGGTTGTAGACCAGCACGAACACCTTATTCGCATCGCCGCCCAGATCGAAGCCGATCGACGGGCCGGTCCAATATACCGGCCGCTGTCCTTCCACCTTGTGGAACATCTCGCCCTTGCCATAGCGTAGGCCCACGCCGATCGCGCCCGACGCCTCGCTGCCGGCGATATAGGCGTTGGGCTTGCCCTGATCCTTCAGAATATCCTCGAGCAGCTTGGCAAGGCCCGAGGCACCCTTGCCGAACGTACCCTCTGCCGCGGCGAGCAGGTCGTCCTTCTCGAACGTGTCGGTCGCCGCCTGGCGCGCCGTCGTCGCCGACGGATCGACCGCGGCGGGGGTGGCGGGGGCAGGCTGTGCCGGGGGCGGCGGGG
>NZ_LXVY01000012.1 GCF_001650735.1 Sphingomonas sp. TDK1
TGAGCGTCGCACCATCCACTTCGCAGGTTTCGTCCATCTCGCCGCCACCATGATCTGGTTACGGTGAATGTCGATCCGCGCTAGCGGAAGTGCCATCCGTCGGGCCCGAGGCGCGACACCATTGCCACACCTCGTGCAACCATTTGGTCCCCTCGCCGCAGGACGCGAGGCCCGCTTTGAACGCCGCATCCCCGCAGGCGACAACAAACCGTCAACCCGTTGCACAGACCTCCCGCAGGCTCCGACCTAACGATTTTCGGCCTCAGATAGGCGCTTTCGACCAAGCTTTCGCGATGATATGAGTGGCTACTGTTCTCACCTCGCATGCGCCAACGTGATTAGGTACGGTTTGGGGGGCCTGCCCCACCCCGCCGCCGCTAGCCGACCACCCGGTCGATCGTCGGCTGCGGCTCGGTGAACCAGCGCGGGCCCGTGTCGGTCATGTAGAAATGATCCTCCAGCCGTATGCCGAAGCGGTCGGGCACGACGATCATCGGTTCGTTGGAGAAGCACATGCCGGTATCGAGCGGCGTCCTGTCGCCGCGCACCAGATAGGCGGGTTCGTGGATCGACAGGCCGATGCCATGGCCGGTGCGGTGGGGTAGCCCCGGCAGCCGGTAGTCGGGCCCAAGCCCCGCCTTTTCCAGCACCGCGCGCGCCGCCGCATCCACCTGCTCGCACGGGACGCCCGGCGCCGCGGCAGCGAACGCTGCGGCCTGCGCCTCCTTCTCCAGCGACCAGATCGCCTGCTCCTCATCCGAAACCCGACCGAAGGCATAGGTGCGCGTGATGTCCGAATGATAGCCTTCGATCGTGCAACCGGTGTCGATCAGCACCAACTGGTTTTCCTCCAGCGCCTGCTCGCCGGGCAGACCATGGGGAAAGGCGGTGGCGTGGCCGAACTGCACGATGCAGAAGCTCGATCCCGCCGCGCCCAGCGCGCGGTGCGCCTGATCGATGAAGCGCTTCACCGCGCCCGTGGTGATGCCGGGCTGAAGGATGCGCGCGGCCCGGCGATGCACTTCCAGCGTCATGTTCTTGGCCTGCTGCATCAGCGCGATCTCGGCTGGCGACTTGCGCATCCGGCATCCGTCGATCGCCGGCGCGCCGTCGACCAGCGTCACCTGCGGCGCCGCCCGGCGCAGGCGCTCTGCCATCTGGAACGGTAACGCCGGATCGATCGCCAGCGTGGTGACCCCGCCAAGCGACGCCGCGACCAGCGCGAACGGATCCTCATCCTCCTCCCACAGCCGCATGTCTGCGGAGAAGGCCATGTCTGCCGTCAGTGAGCCGAGCTCGAAGCGCGGGCAGATCATGACCGGCTCGCCGTGCAGCGGCAGCAGCATCGCCACCAGCCGCTCGGTCGCGCCCCAGGGCACACCGGCGAAATAGCGCAGCGACATGCCCGCATTCACCAGCAGCGCCTGGGCACCCATTGCCGCCATCCGTTCGCGGACTTGCGTCAGACGGTCCCGGCGCTCGTCCTGGCTGATCGCGGGTGCGCGGTCCGCCCACGGGGCGAGCGTCGCGAGTTCGGTTTCCGCGGTGGATCCGCCGATGGTCATCCTGTCTTCCTCATGCTTCAAATCGTTGCAGGCTGAACGGCGCGAGATCGATCACGGCCGCCCCACCCTCCGCCAATGCGGCGATGCGTTCGCCGGTTACTGCGGCGAGGGTTAGTCCCAGATGCTGATGCCCGAAAGCGTAGAGCAGATTGCCCGCCCGCGCACTCCGGCCGATCGCGGGCAGATAGTCGGGCAGCGTCGGCCGTGCCCCGGTCCAGCGGGTGAAAGGCGGCCGGAGCGGCAGGCCGAGTGCCGCGACATGCCCCTCCAGCCGCGCCCATTTGGCGGGATCGGGCGGCGTGTCGATGCCGGCGAATTCGACAAAGCTCGCCACCTGCACGCAGCCGGCATAGCGCGTGACGATCATCGAGCGGTCCTCGAACACCACAGGCGGCAGATCCGCGGGCCAGTCGTGATCGGCCGCGCGAAGATGATAGCCGCGCTCGGCGATGATCGGTACGCGGTGGCCAAGCGGGCCAAGCACCCGGCCCGACGCGACGCCGGCGGCAACGAGGACCTGGTCCACCGCCACCATCTCGCTACCGTCGACCACCACCCGCGCCTCCCCGCCCGCCACGCGGAGAGCAGCGCGGCCCGGCAGGATCGTGCCGCCCGCCGCCACCAGCGCGGCGCGCAACGCGCGGTCGAGTGCGCCCAGGTCGGCAATCTGGGCGGTATTGGTGAACCGGATCGCACCCGCCATCGGGGTACCGGGCAGGTGCAGCAGCTCGGCGGGCGTGGCATCGCGGAACCGCGCGGTGCCGATCTCCGCCTCGACCCAGGATCGCCGTCCCGCACCCGCGGAAGCGGCGCTGCCCCAGGCGACGATATGCCCCTGTTCGCGCAGCAGTTCCGGCACGTCGAGGCTGGCGCTCAGCCGCTGCCAGGCCGGCATCGCCTCGCCGAGCAGCCCCCCCAGCGCCTCTTTTCCCCGCGCGAAGGCGCTGGGCCGTGCCGCGCGCAGCAGCCGCAGCCCGAACGGCAGCCAATGCCGCCACGCCGCGGGCGGCAACGACACCGCGCCCCCTGCCCCGAAGCGGCGTCGCGGCAGGCTGCGTACCGTCGTCCAGGAGGCCAGCGGCGCCACCTGTTCGGTCGCGATGTGTCCGGCATTTCCCCAGGAGGCAGCGGTCCGATCGGGATCGTTATCGACGAGGCGCACCGACCAGCCGGTGCGGGCCAGCGCCAGCGCGCTCGCCAGCCCGACCACACCGCCGCCGATCACCACCATATTGCGCTGCATCAACTTCGCCTTGCTGATTTAGGGGTAGAGGTATACCGTATTTTGATACCGATCGGGTCATAATCCGCTTGCCGGGGGCGCGGAATTCCTGATCTCGGCACCCGCGTTCGTCTCAGGGAAAGTCGCACCGCATGAGTATCGTCGTCCGCACGCTCTCCGAACAGATCTTCACGATCGTTCGCGAGCAGATCGTTTCCGGCAAGCTGCCGGTCGAACAGGCGATCCGGCAGGATGCGCTCGCCAACCAGCTGGGCGTCAGCAAGATCCCGCTGCGCGAGGCGCTGGCCCGGCTGGAGCAGGAAGGGCTGCTGGTCGGCCAGGCGAACCGCGGCTATTTCGTCCGCGCGATGTCGTCGGGTGAGGCGGAGGAAATCTTCGCGTTGCGGCTGGCGATCGAACCCGATGCGGTTGCGGCGGCGGCCGAAGCCGCGACCGATGCCGATCGCGCGGCGGCGCGCGAGGCGCTGGCGGCGCTGGACGTCGCCGCGGCCGAGCATCTCGACGAGGTCGCCGCGCACAACCGCGAATTTCACATGGCGCTCGTCCGTCCCGGCGGCCGGCTGCTCACCACCCAGCTGGTCGAGCGGCTGCAGATCCTGTCCGAACGCTATGTCCACAAGCATCTCGAGCCCGCCGGCCGCGAGGATCGCGCGCATCTGGAGCATGCCGACCTGATCGAGGCATGGGAGCAGGGCGACGGGAACCGCGCCCGCGCACTTGCCCGCGCGCATATCGAGGGCACCCTCACCGATCTTCGCCGCCAGCTGAATGGCTGACCCTCAGCCGCGCGCCAGCACGCTGCGGGCGCGGCCATAGAGGAAATAGACCGCGAGGCCCGCGACGTTCCAGATCAGGAAGCGCACCAGCGTCTTCTCGGGCAGCGAGAAGAGCAGGTACAGGCAGCCCAGTACCGCCAGCGTGCCGACGAGATAGGGCTGCGGGCAGCGGAAGATGCGCGGTGCATCGGGCGCGCGGCGACGCAGCAGCATCATGCACACCCCCACGGCGATGAACGCGATCAGCGTGCCGGCATTGGCGAGCTCGGCGATCTCGTCCAGCCGGAGAAAGCCTGCGACCGCGGCGACGAACAGGCCGGTGATCCCCGTCACCAGCACCGGCGCGCCGGTACGCGCCGAGACCTTGGCAAGGCCGCGCGGCAACAGCCCGTCCCGCGCCATCACGAAGAAGATGCGGCTCTGGCCGTACATCATCACCAGGATGACCGAGGGGAGCGCCACCAGCGCGGCGGCGGCGATCGCCCAGGCGGCGAAGGGGTGCCCCAGCGTGCGCAGCACCAGCGCCAGCGGTTCGGGCGAGTTGCCGAGCGCGGCGGTGGACATCGCGCCCACCGCGGCGACCGCGACCAGGATGTAGATGGTGGTGCACAGTGCCATGGATCCGACGATGCCAATGGTCAGGTCGCGGCCCGGCTTCTTGGCTTCCTCGGCGGACGTCGCAACCGCGTCGAAGCCGTAAAAGGCGAAGAACACGATAGCGGCGGCAGCCATCACCCCACGCGTGCTGGTGCCATCGGCATGCGACGCGAAGCCATAGGACATGAACGGGTGGAAATGCGCGGGGTCGAACCCCGGCAGTGCCAGCGCGACGAACACCGCCAGCGCCACCAGCTTGATTGCGACCAGCACGATGTTGAGCGTGGCGCTCTCGCGGGTGCCCGCCATCAGCATGCCGGCGATCGCGAAGGAAACCAGCACCGCGGGCAGGTTGACGATCCCCCCGGCATGCGGGCCCTGCAACAGCACCGCGGGCAGATGCACCCCTGCCGATTGCAGCCAGCCGACCAGATAGCCCGACCAGCCCACCGCCACTGCCGAACAGGCGAGCGAATATTCGAGGATCAGGCTCCAGCCGACCACCCAGGCGATCGTCTCGCCCAGCACCGAATAGCTATAGGTATAGGCGCTCCCCGCCGCCGGGATCATCGTCGCCAGCTCGGCATAGGCGAGCGCGGCACAGGCGCAGACCACGCCAGCGATCACGAAGGCGAGGACCACCGCCGGCCCTGCCCGCTCCGCACCCACGCCCGTCAGCGTGTAGATGCCGGTGCCGACGATCGCGCCGACGCCGAGCGCGATCAGATGCGGCCAGGAAAGCGTGGGGCGCAGCCGATGCGCGCTATGGCCCGTGCTGCGTTCGATCGGCTTGATCGGTCCCCAAAATCCCATGCGCCCCCCAGTATGTCGTTGTTGTCAGACGACCGAGAAGCCGGCCCAGAACGGGTCTTCGCGGTCGATCCAGATGGTGTTGAAGCCGGTCGCGATCGCCGAGCCTTCGATCGAGGGGATGATGCCGGGACGATCGCCCACCATCACCGCTTCCTCGACCCGGCCTATGAACCGGCTGCCGATATAGCTTTCATGGACGAAGCGGTCGCCGACGTTCAGCCGGCCCTGCTGTTCCAGATGCGCAAGCCGCGCCGAGGTGCCGGTGCCGCACGGGCTGCGGTCGATCGCGCGTTCGCCGTAGAACACGGCGTTTCGGCCATCTGCCCCGTCGCCCTTGGGCTTGTCCGCCCAGAGGACGTGGCTCACGCCGCGAATGCGGTCGTCGAGCGGATGCACCGGTTCGATCGCCGCGCGCATTCGTTCGCGGACCATGCGGCTGAGTTCGACGATGCGCGAGGCGCCGAGGTCGTCGAGGCCGGTATAGGGGCCCTGCGGCTCGATGATCGCATAATAGTTGCCGCCATAGGAAACGTCGACGGTCAGCGGGCCAAAGCCCGGGACCTCGATCTGGATGCCCGTCGCCGCGACATAGGCGGGGACGTTGCGAATGCGCACCCAGCGTACCCGGCCGCCCGTCATCTCATAGGTGATGTCGATCACCCCCGCCGGCACCTCGATGCGCAGCTGACCCGGGGTCCGCGGGGTAATCAGTCCGTGCTCGAGCCCGAAGGTTACCATGCCGATCGTGCCGTGCCCGCACATCGGCAGGCAGCCCGAGGTCTCGATGAACAGGATCCCGCAATCGGCGTCGTCGCGGGTGGGCGGGTAGAGGAACCCGCCGGACATCATGTCGTGCCCGCGCGGCTCGAAGCAGAGCCCGGTGCGGATCCAGTCGAACCGCTCGAGAAAGTCCGCGCGCCGCGCCAGCATGTCGCCGCCGCGGAGCAGCGGCGCTCCGCCGGCGACCAGCCGCACCGGGTTTCCCGCGGTGTGGCCGTCGATGCAGAAGAAGGTGTGGCGCATGGCCCCTCAGGCGGCCTTGGCCGCGCGCTGGCTCGGCCGCGTCGCCGCCGCTTCCTCGACCCAGGCGATCACCTGCGCGCGCCGTTCTCCGGTGAGCGGCAGGCGCGGCATGCGGACCCGCTCGCTGCCGCGGCCCATGATCTCCTCGGCAAGCTTGATCGACTGCACCAGATCATGCTCGGCATCGAGATGGAGCAGCGGCATGAACCACCGATAGATGGCGCGCGCCTCGTCGTACCGGCCCTCGTTGAACGCCGCGACCAATCGCACCGACTCTTCCGGGAAGGCGCTGGTCAGGCCCGAGACCCAGCCCGAGGCACCGAGGAAAAGGCCTTCGAGCGCGACGTCGTCCAGGCCGGCCATCAGCGTGTAGCGATCGCCATAGCGGTTGAAGAGATCGGTGAAACGGCGCGGATCGGGTGCGCTTTCCTTGACCGCGACGATGTTCTTCACGTCGACCAGCCGGTCCAGCGTCGCCGTGTCGATCGACACGCGATAGGCGGGCGGGTTGTTATACAGCATGATCGGCAGCGAGGTCGCCTCCGCCACGGCGCGGAAATGCGCTTCCAGCTCTTCGGCGGTCGGCACATAGACCATCGCCGGCAGCAGCATGAAGGCATCGACGCCGATCTTCTCCGCATCGCGGACATACTCGATCGCGCGGGCAGTGGTGAACTCGGACACGCCCGCGACCAGGGGTACACGGCCGCCGACCGCCTCGACGCCCGCCCGGAGCACCTGGCGCTTCTCGTCTGCCTCCAGCGAATTGTTTTCGCCGCAGGTGCCGAGCAGGATCAGGCCGTCGACGCCATCATCGACCAGTGCGGTCTGCGTGCGCTGGGTAGCGGCCAGGTCGATCGAAAGGTCCGCCGCGAACTGGGTCGTCGCCGCGGGATAGACGCCGGTCCAGAGCGTCTTTGCTGCAGTCATAAGAACAGGTTCCTCCAAAGCATTGGACATTTCGTATACCGTATCCTTTGACCGCGCAAGGGCCGGATGCACCACTGCATAATTTCCCGCGCGATGAAAGACCTGCCCATCCCGGGACGGTGGGCGCTTAAGATATCGTATAATTTATTTGACGGAATGATGCTGGTTATGTTGCATATGCGCGACTCAAAAATGGGGGTTCGCGGTTTATGCGCAATTTTGTTGCTATACGGGCAGGTGCCGCGCTGGGCGCAGTGGCCGTCGCCTTGCTATCCACCGGGGCCTATGCCCAGCAGGCCGATACCGGCACGACGGCAACGGATGCCGATCGGAGCGCCGAGATTACCGTAACCGGCACGCGAATCCGCCGCCCGGACCTGGAGAGCAACAGCCCGCTGACCAGCGTCGATGCGCAGGAAGTACGCTATCAGGGCGCGGTCAATGCCGAGACGATGCTGGCGCGCCTTCCGCAGTTCACCGCCGACGCGAACGAGAACGTGTCGAACGGCGCGAACGGATCGGCCCAGATCAACCTGCGCAACCTCGGTCCCAACCGCGTGCTGACGCTGATCAACGGCCAGCGCATTCTCTCCTCGCAGGCCACCGACATCAACTTCGTCCCGACGGCGCTGATCGAGCGGGTCGACGTCGTCACCGGCGGCGCCTCGGCGGTCTATGGCTCGGACGCGATGTCGGGCGTGGTCAACTTCATTCTGCGCGACCATCTCGACGGGCTGCGGCTCGATGCGCAAACCAGCGTCGCCCAGCACACCAACGATAATGGCTATGTCCGCGGTCTCGTTTCGGCCAAGGGCTATCAGCTGGCGCCGCGTAACGTGTTCGACGGGGCCAAGCAGGACGTCAACGGCGCGTTCGGCAAGAATTTCGCCGGCGGCCGCGGCAACATCACCGTCTATGGCGGCTATCGTCACACCGCGCCGGTGCTGCAGTCCACACGCGACTATTCCTCTTGCGCGCTCAACGCCAACGGCCCCAGCGCGCTGGTCTGCGGCGGATCGAGCAACACCACCTACGGCACCTTCGCGCCGCTCGACGGCCCCAGCAAGGATCTGGGCTATCTCACCAACGCCCGCGACGGCTCCAAGAGCTGGGTGCCCTACGACGCCACCTACGCGTACAACTATTCGCCGACCAACTACATCCAGCGCTCGGACGAGCGCTATACCGGTGGCGGCAGTGCGTCGTTCGAGATCGCGCCGGCAGCCAAGCTGTACGGCAGCTTCATGTGGATGAAGGACCACACCTTCTCCCAGGCAGCCCCCTCGGCGCTGTTCCTCGGCACCACCTTCACCCTGCCCTGCAACAACCCGCTGATGAGCGCCGGGCAGCAGGCGGCCCTGTGCGGCCCCGCCGCCGGCACGGCGGCCACGATCGACACGCTGATCGGCTATCGCCTCAACAGCGCCTATTCGCGGCGCGACGATCTGCGCCACCAGGACTATCGCTATAACGGCGGCGTGAAGGGCGATCTCGGCCACGGCTTCAGCTATGACGTCGGCTATCTGTTCTCGCTGTCGCGCTACAACGAGACCTATCTCAACAACGTCGACAATGTGAAAGCGCAGCGCGCGATCGACGTCGTGTCGGTAAACGGCACCCCGACTTGCCGCTCGAAGATCGACGGCACCGATCCAGCCTGCGTGCCGATCGACATCTTCCGCGCGGACGGCATCACTACCGATCAGGCGCGGTACCTGTTCAGCCAGTCGAACACTGCTTCGCGCGATACGCTCGAAGTCTTTTCTGGCTCCGTGAACGGCGATCTCGGTACGTTCGGCATCCAGAGCCCTTGGGCGACGCGCGGCGCCGGGCTCGCGGTCGGCGTGGAGCGCCGCCGCGAGACGCTGAACTTCACTGCGGACGCGGTCGCCAAGCAGGGCGGAAGCGCGGATATTGACGGTTCGATCACCGTCAACGAAGCCTATGGCGAGCTGGAGCTGCCGCTCGTCGGCAATGTGCCCTTCATTCACGATCTGACGGTGAATGGCGGCCTGCGCTATTCGGACTATACCAACCGCCAGGGGTCGACCGCGACCGAATCGCACTACAAGGCGTGGACCTACAAAGCGGAGCTGACCTGGTCGCCGATCGACGGCGCCCGCTTCCGCGCCAGCTACAACCGCGCGATCCGCGCTCCCAATATCGGCGAGCTGTTCGGCGCGCGCGGCATCGGCAACGTCTCGCTGACCGATCCGTGCGCCGGCGCGGCGCCCGATGCACCGCTCGCCGCGTGCAAGCTGACCGGTGTCAGCGATACGCAATACGGCCACATCATCCAGTGCCCGGCGGAAACCTGCTCGCAATCCTATGGCGGCAATCCGGCGGTGAAGCCCGAGGTGGGCGACACCTACACCTTCGGCGTGGTGCTGACGCCCAAGCAGCTGCGCGGCTTCTCGCTGTCGGTCGACTATTATCACATCAAGGTGAAGGGCTATATCAGCTCGTTCGACCCGTCGCTGGTGGTCAGCCAGTGCACCAGCACCGGCGACCCCTATTATTGCGGGCTGTTCCATCGCGATCCGCGCTCCGGCGCGCTGTTCGGCACCAACGGCTATGTGGTCGGCAGCACGCTCAACACCGGCTATCTGCTCACCTCGGGCATCGACGTCGCCGCCGCCTATGCGACGCGGATCGGCCGCCTCGGCAAGCTGGACGCCAATATCGTCGGCACCTGGCTGCAAAAGCAGGTCAAGGAGCCGCAGCCGGGCCTCGGCAGCTATGACTGCAAGGGCTTCTACGGCTATAGCTGCGGCCAGCCCAATCCCAGCTGGCGCCATGTCGGCCGCCTGACCTGGATCGTGCCGGGTGAGAAGGCGACGCTGTCGCTCGCCTGGCGGCACTTCGCGGGCACCCGCCTTTCGACCTCGTCGTCGAACGAATTCCTCAAGAAGGCGGGACCGATCAGCATCATCAATGCGCGGATCCCCGCCTATGACTATCTCGACCTCGCGAGCACGGTGACCATTTCCAAGCAGTTGCAGTTCCGCGCCGGCATCAACAACCTTACCGACAAGTCGCCGCCGGCGATCGCCTCGGGCGTGCTCGCCAGCTTCGGCAACGGCAATACCTATCCGGGCGTGTACGATCCGATGGGCCGCACGATGTTCGTCGGCGCGACGCTCACCTTCTGATCGCCCTGCCAGAAACGCCGAGGGCCGGTGCGAACGCGCCGGCCCTTCCACGGCGTTTCGGCCGGATCCGGATCGTGGCGCCGCTCCGCGATCGCCGGGATCCGCCCCATGGTCCTGCTAGGGCGCCCCCATGGCGCGCGGTATAAAATACTGCGAGGGCCAAGCTCGCCAGCTTGACCCCGCCCCACCGCCTTCGTAGATCGTATACTAAATTGGGAGGCTGCCGATATGCGTACGCGGAGAGAATTGCTGACAGGGGCCAGCGGCACGCTGCTCGCCGAGAGCGTCCTGCCCGCCTTTGCACGGGCGGCCGACACGACCCGGCTCCCCGCCACGCTTTCCCCCCTGCCGCTGACGGCGATCCGCCTGCGTCCCTCTGACTATGCACGCGCGGTGGAGGTCAACCACCGGGCGCTGCTCCAGCTGGAGCCCGATCGCCTGCTCCACAATTTCCGCAAATATGCCGGTCTCGAACCCAAGGGCGCGCTGTATGGCGGCTGGGAGAGCGACACCATCGCCGGCCACACCCTCGGCCACTATCTCTCCGCGCTGGTCCTGACGTGGCAGCAGACCGACGACCCCGAGATGCGCCGCCGCGCCGACTATATCGTCGCCGAGCTGGCCGAGGCGCAGGCGAAGCGCGGCACCGGCTATGTCGGCGCGCTCGGCCGCAAGCGGAAGGACGGCACCATCGTCGACGGCGAGGAGATCTTCCCCGAGATCATGCGCGGCGAGATCAAGTCCGGCGGCTTCGACCTCAACGGCGCCTGGTCGCCGCTCTACACGGTCCACAAGGTCTTCGCCGGGCTGCTCGACGTGCATGCCGGCTGGGGCAATCCGCAGGCGCTGCAGGTCACGCTCGGGCTGGCCGCCTATTTCGAGAAGGTGTTCGCCGCGCTGGACGACGCGCAGATGCAGCAGATGCTCGGCTGCGAATATGGCGGCCTCAACGAAAGCTTCGCCGAGCTCTACGCCCGCACCCGCGACGCCCGCTGGATGGTCGTCGCCAAGCGGCTGTACGACGATCGCGTGCTCGATCCGCTGGCGGCGCGCGAGGACAAGCTGTCCAACCTCCACGCCAACACCCAGGTCCCCAAGCTGATCGGCCTGGCGCGCATCCACGAGCTGACCGGCGATGCCCGCGACGCCACCGCCGCCCGCTTCTTCTGGGAGCGGGTCACCGGCCATCACAGCTATGTGATCGGCGGCAATGCCGATCGCGAATATTTCTCCGCGCCCGACAGCATCGCCCAGCACATCACCGACCAGACGTGCGAGCATTGCAACACCTACAACATGCTCAAGCTCACCAGCCATCTGTTCGGCTGGCAGCCCGACGGCGCGCTGTTCGACTATTATGAGCGCGCGCACCTGAACCATGTGATGGCGCAGCAGAACCCGAAAACCGGCGGCTTCACCTACATGACCCCGCTGATGAGCGGCGCCGAGCGCGGCTATTCGCAGCCGGCCGAGGACGCCTTCTGGTGCTGCGTCGGCTCCGGCCTGGAAAGCCACGCCAAGCATGGCGAAGCGGCGTTCTGGCAGGGCGAGCATGCGCTGCTCGTCAACCTCTACATCCCCGCCGATATCGACTGGAAGGCGCAGGGCGCGAAGCTCTCGCTGGACACCGCCTATCCGTTCGACGGCACCGCCACGCTCAAGGTCGATCGCCTGGCCCGCGCCGGCAAGTTCGCGATCGCGCTGCGCGTACCCGGCTGGGCCGCGGGCAAGGCGGTGGTCACGGTGAACGGCAAGCCCGCAGGCGCGACCTTCGACCGCGGCTATGCGATCGTCTCGCGCAACTGGAAGGCGGGCGACGCCGTGGCGATTACCCTGCCGATGGCGCTGCGGCTGGAGGCGACGCCGGGCGACGACAGCGTGGTCGCGCTGCTGCGCGGGCCGATGGTGCTTGCCGGCGATCTGGGCCCGACGACGACGCCGTGGAGCGCCGCCGATCCCGCGCTGGTCGGCGCCGATCTGCTGGCCGCCTTCACCCCCGCCGCCGAACCGGCCGTGTTCGAGACGCGCGGCGTCGTCCGCCCCGGTGACCTTCGCTTCGTCCCCTTCTATCGCCAGTATGAGCGTCGCAGCGCGGTCTATTTCAAGCGCTTCACCGAAGCCCAGTGGAAGGTGGAGGAGGCCGCATTCCTTGCCGAGCAGGCCCGGCTGAAGGACGTTGCCGCGCGCTCGGTGGACGTGATGCATCTGGGCGAGATGCAGCCGGAACGCGATCATGATCTGCGCTCGGAAATTTCCTACCCTGTCTCCTATCGCGGCCGGCAGGGGCGCGATGCGCGCTCGGGCGGCTATTTCGATTTCACGATGAAGGTGAAGCCGGGCCCGCTGTTGCTCCAGGCCACCTATTGGGGCGGCGAGCGCGATCGTACGTTCGATATCCTGGTCGACGACGTGAAGATCGCCACGCAGCAGCTCAACGACAAGGAACAGCCGGGCAAGTTCTACGACGTCGCCTATACGCTGCCGGAGGCGCTGACCAAGGGCAAGAAGAGCGTCCGCGTCCGCTTCGTGCCGCATGACCGCAGCTCGGCCGGTCCGGTATTCGGCGTCGTCCTGCTCGCCGCCAGGTCGTGAGCGCGCCGCGGCCGGAGAACGGCGTCCAGATGACGCTGGACGCGGTGCGTGCGCTCGCCCGCCGGGTGTTGCGCGCCGCCGGCCTCGCGCCCGATCATGCCGAAGCCGTCGCGGAGACGATGGTGGCGGGCGAGCGCGACGGCTGTGCCTCGCACGGCATCTACCGGCTGCTCGTCGCGGCCAACACCATCGCCAAGGGCAAGGTGGTGCGCGATGCCGTGCCCGTGCTTTCCGAACCCGCCAGGGCGCTCGCCCGGGTGGACGGTGGCGGCGGCTTCGCCCAGCTTGCGTTCGAGGTGGGCAAGTCCGCGCTGGTCGCCAAGGCGCGCGCCCATGGCATCGCCGCGCTTGCGTTGAACAACGTCGTCCACTTCGCCGCGCTCTGGCCCGAGGTCGAGGCGCTGGCGAACGAGGGGCTCATGGCGCTGGCCTTCACCCCCAGCCATGCCTGGGTCGCCCCCGCCGGGGGCACCCGGCCGGTGTTCGGCACCAATCCCATCGCGTTCGGCTGGCCGCGCCCTGCCCCGGCCCCGCCCTTCGTCTTCGATTTCGCCACCAGCATGGTCGCGCGCGGCGAGATCGAGCTGCATCGCCGGGCCGGCCGCACCGTACCGGAGGACTGGGGCATCGATGCCGAAGGACGTCCGACCACCGATCCCGCCGCGATCCTGGATGGCGCGATGCGCACCTTCGGCGGCCACAAGGGCTCGGCACTCGCAGCGATGGTGGAACTGGTCGCCGGCCCGCTGATCGGCGACCTGACCAGCGCCGAATCGATCGCGGCGGATGATGGCGCCGGCGCCTCGCCGCTGGGCGGCGAGTTGATTATCGCCATCGATCCCGCCGGTTTCCTCGGCGAGGCGGTTGCCGATCATCTCGCCCGTGCCGAAGCGATGTTCCTGGGTATCGAGGCACAGGGTGCCCGCCTTCCCTCTTCGCGGCGCTATGCCGCCCGCAGCCGCAGCCTTGCCGAGGGGGTGCGCATCCCCGACAAGCTCTATGCCGATATTCTAGCGCTGGAAGCGAGCCTTACGCCATGAAGCCCATTCTCCTCCTCTCCGCCGCCCTGCTCGCCATCGCCGCCGCGCCGGCGCCCGCGCCGAAGCCGGCCAGCCCCGACGCCCGGCTCAAGGCGATCATCGACAGCGAGTATAGATGGCGGGTCGCGCAGCAGGGCCCCGGCGAGGACAATCCTGCCGCCAAGGGTGGCCTGCCCGATGTCGGCCCCACGGCACAGGCGGCGCGGCTGGCGCGCTGGACCGCCACCGCGCAGGCGCTTGCCGCAATCGATCCCGCCAAGCTCAGCCCGAAGGGGCGGATCGACTATCTGGTCTATAAGGGGCAGATCGACGCGCTGCTCGCCGCCCAGCGCTTCCGCGACTATGAGAAGCCGCTCACCTCCGACACCAGCTTCTGGAGCGACATCGCCGGGTCGGCGCGCGATGCCTTCGTGCGCGAGGAGCAGTACCGCGCCTATATCACGACGCTGCGCGACATGCCGCGCTATTTCGATCAGAATATCGCCAACATGCGCGCCGGCCTCGCGCGCGGCTTCACTCCGCCCAGGGTGACGCTGACCGGTCGCGACATCGGCGTGGCGCAGGTGGTCGAGGCAAAGCTCGAGGACAATCTGTTCTACACGCCGTTCAAGAAGTTTCCGGGCGCCATCCCGACGGCAGTGCAGGCAGAATTGCAGCGTGAGGGTGCCGCGGCGATCCGCGAAGCGGTGGTGCCCGCGCACCAGAAGCTGCTCGCCTTCCTGCGGACCGAATATATTCCCGGCGCCCGCACCGCGCTCGCCGCGACGACCCTTCCCGACGGCCAGGCCTATTACCGCTCGAAGATCCGTGAATATGTCACGCGCGACATGACCGCCGAGCAGGTCCATGCCGTCGGCGTGCGCGAAGTGGCGAAGATCCGCGCCGAGATGATGACCGTGAAGGCTGCGGCGAAGTTCGACGGCGATCTGCCCGCCTTCCTCGAATTCCTGCGCACCGATCCGCAATTCTACGCCAAGACGCCGCAGGAGCTGCTTTATCATGCCGCCTGGGCGGCCAAGCAGTTCGACGGCAAGGCGGGGCAATATTTCGGCCGCCTGCCGCGCCGGCGCTTCGCCATCGTGCCGGTGCCGGATGATCTTGCGCCCTTCTACACCGGCGGACGCGGCGGCCCGGGCATCTATCTCGTCAACACCTATGATCTGAAGTCGCGCCCCTTCTACCAGCTGACGGCGCTGACCCTGCACGAAAGTGCGCCGGGACACGCCTTCCAGATGCCGCTGGCGAACGAGAACAAGGATCTGCCGCCCTTCCGCCGCGACACCTATCTTTCCGCCTATGGCGAAGGCTGGGCGCTCTATTCGGAGAAGCTGGGCGTCGAGATGGGGATGTACGAGACGCCCTATGACCAGTTCGGCATGCTCAGCTACCAGATGTGGCGCGCGGCGCGGCTGGTGGTGGATACCGGCATCCATGCCATGGGGTGGAGCCGCGAGCAGGCGCAGGCGTTCCTGCGCGACAATACCGCGCTCAGCAATCACGAGATCGAGACGGAAGTCGATCGCTACATCGCATGGCCGGGCCAGGCGCTCAGCTATTACATGGGCGAGCTCGCATTCCTCGATGCGCGTGCGCGGGCCGAAAAGGCGCTGGGGGCGAAGTTCAACATCCGCGCCTGGCACGATGCGATGCTGCAGCTGGGTTCGGTGCCGTTGACCGTGATCGACCAGCGTACCGACCAGTTCATCCGCACCGGCGGCAAGGGCCCCTATCCCGACGAGGAATAGGGTATCGGGCGGGCCGCCGGAGGGGACCCAAAACGGGAGCGCCGCGCTTCCCGGCCGCACCGCGCGCTGGTAGATATACGGTGGGCGGTCTATCCGGAGAGCGAAAGCGGCGCCACCATGGCGGCCCCGGATCGCGAGATCCCCTGCTGGAGGCTTGGATGCCCGCGACGGATCGAACGATTGCCCAGATGGCGGACGATGATTTCTTCATCGCGCATCGTTCCGATCGGCTCGATCCCGTGCGATTCGATCTCCAGCGCAGCGCCGATCCGCGGCGAGCGATCCAGAGCGTCGCTGAGGTATTCTGCCCGCACCGCATCGTTCGGCACGATCCCGGCGCGCCCCTCGACTTCCGCCACAGCTCGGCGCGGATCGCGCAGACCACGTTCAACCAGATCGCCTATGGCAGCTGTATCGACGTGCTGGTCGACGATGTGAACCGCGCCCAGTATATCTTCGTGCTGCAGCTGCGCGGCGAGATGCACGTCACCGGGCATGGCGCGCAGAAGACGATCACGTCGGGCGAATATATGGTGCTCGGGCCGGACACGCCCTATCGGTTCGTCCACGAGGCCAATGACGCGCATCTCGCGGTCGGCATGCCCCGGCGGATGATCGAACTGGGCGATCAGGCCTATGGCGGGCCCAGCATCGGCATTGAGCCCGAAACGGTCGAAGGCGTGGCGGGCAGCCTGGTCGATTACCTCTCCTTCGTGTGCCGCGAGCTCCAGCGCGGTGGTGCGGCGTTCGAATCGGCGGGCGTGCGGAACAGCACCGAGGACATGATCGCGGGCATGATGAAGTCGATCCTGGCCGCGCGTACGCCCAGCCCAGCAACGGCGCCCGGGGTTGCGCCCGCGCATGTCCACCGCGCCGAAGCCTTTATGGACGCGCATCTCCAGGAGGATCTGAGCATCGAGGCGATCGCGGCGGCGGCGGGCGTGCCGGAACGGACGCTGCACCACGCCTTTGCGCGGTTCCGCGGCACCTCGCCGATGCAGTGGCTGCGGACACGGCGGCTCGAACATGCCCGCCGCGAGATCCTGGCGAGCGGCGGGAGCGCCAACATCCTCCAGATCGCCAACCGCTACGGCATGCAGCATGGCGGGCGGTTCGCGACCTATTACCAGCAGCATTTCCACGAACGTCCATCCGATACGCTGCGTATCGCACGGGTGGGCGAGTCCGATCCGGCACGTATCTGGCGCGAACCGGACGGGCTTGCCGAAAGCGGATAGCTTTGCCGTCGTGGTAGCACGATCTTGGCGCATCCGAAACGAGGGTGGCCGAAATGCAAACGGAATCCTCTCCCCGCTGCGACGTTGACCCCTGGAACACCAGCCCGACGCGGCAAGCGTGGTTGGCGACAATCAGGTTGATAGCCGCCCGCAACTTCCTATCCCTCGACCCCCCGAGGTTGGCAGACGGTCTTGGTTGTCTGGTACAGATGGTCGACCACTTTCCCTCGGAAGCGGATTCCCCTGAGATCCGAATTTGTGGTGACGCGCCTCGTGGTTCAGGAGACACCGATTTCAGCGCGTTGATGCAGCAGGTGCGCGCACTGGCGATCAGCCTTTCAGCCGGCGCTGCGAGGACAGAAACAAATCGGACTACAAAATTTGCAAATGATCTTGGCGAAGCTCGGAAGCTGATTCCAATGCTGCTCCAGGCACTGACTCACCCGTCTACGACCGAAGAGACGAAAGCGCCGATCGCATAGCTGCGTATCGACGGTCCCGCTGACGGAGGGCTGATATCAGCTCGTCCAACACCGGCAGCAACACCAAAAATGTGCGGGTTAACCGATTGTGGTCGGGGAGACAGGATTCGAACCTGCGACCCTCTGGTCCCAAACCAGATGCGCTACCAGACTGCGCTACTCCCCGACAGGCCGTCGCGCTTAGAGCTTCCTGGACCGGGATACAAGCCGCTTCACCTGCGAAAACACGACGGCAGGATACCGGGCGCCCATGGCGCCCCTCGAGCGCGCCATCCACATCAATGTGCGACTTCCCGAGTACCGCCAAGATAGCCGCGATCTCGTTCATCTAGACGATCGTGATTCGAGCAATATCAGAAGACTACATGCAAACGTCCTAGGCTCTGCTCGTGCCGGGATGATTTGCGGGATAGCGCTCGCTAGGGCGAGAACCTCACGGGTGAGGCTCGCACCTTGGCGGGTTTGCGCCAACACCGCCGACCAGATGGCCGGGGGGCGCTCTGCCCGGGATACATCTGGGAAAATGGCGCAGCGCCATGCTGGTGGGCCCGGCAGGACTCGAACCCGCAACCTAGCCGTTATGAGCGGCCAGCTCTAACCATTGAGCTACAGGCCCCCCAGCATTTTCACGCCCTAGCGGAGCAGGCTGCCCCGCTGCAAGCCCTTGCCGACGGGGTCAGGTTAGCTGCGCTGCGCCTGTTCGGGCGCCACGGCAGTAGCAGCAGGAAGACGCAGGGTCAGCAGATCCGGCGAAATCCGCAGGCTACCGCCCAGCTCCCTCGCTAGGTTGCGCGCAAGCCGCAACGCAAAACCCGTACCCAGCAACGTCTCGTCCCCGTCCTGCTCATCATCGATGCCAAGCACGGTTTCGCCCGGATAATGGCCCAGCGCCCGCGGTCGATCGATGGCGATGGCAAGATGCTGCTCGCCATCCAGCGCGAAGCGGATGCGTATGCGCTCGTCGCGCACGGTAGCAGAAACGAGCGTTGCCATCAGACGGGCTATCAGCCGCTCCACCGCGCGACGATCACCTGACACGAAGACGTCCTGGTCTGGCAACAAGACCGCCGACCCACGAAGGGTAAGCAGCTCGCCCAGATCGGCGACGATCCCCGCCAGCAGCGGGCGCAGCGCCACTTTTCCCTCGCGCAGCGAAAGCGCAGCGGTCTCGATGCGGGCGGCGAGATCGAGATCGTCGATCGCGCCCAGCAATTCCCGAGCCTGGGCCCGAATTACCGCCGCGCGGTCACGATATGGTTCCGGTACGGGGCCCAACATCTGGGTCTCGATCATCTCGGCAAAACCGGCAATCGCGTTGGTCGGCGTACGGAGCTCATGGACAATCTGCCGCAGCGCGTCTGCTTCCACGGGTGCACCGCGGACCGGCTCGGCCCGCTCGTCGGGTCTCGGACGGCGGGCGGTGCCGCGATAGCCGCTGAAGCGTCCGGTCACCTGTTCGAAGACAGGCAAGGCTGACACCAGCCAGTCCCCCGCCGCGTTCGACCGGCCTTCGATCGTCAGCCGCGCATTGCTGAAGCCAGCGCGGCGGCGAAAGGCACCGGCGGCAACGCCGTCCAGCCGGCTCCCCCCCGGAAGGCCCTGCAGATCGAGCGATAGCCCCACAAGCGGCGCGCGATCGACCCCATCCACCCAGCGCACCACGCCACTGGCATCCGTCTCGAAACGGAAATTCCGCGCACGCTCGGCTGCACGCTTCGCGGTTCCGGTATCGCGTTCGCGATGATAGGCCTCGATCCTCGCCACCAGATCGGCAATCGCGAACGGACCAGCGTCCTCCAAGGCAACCGCAGCCTGCTCGACGTGAGCGCCGTCCTGTGCCGGCACGGCCTCGGCCAACGCCGCACTTTGGTCCGCCAGAACGAAATCGGATGGACCGAAGCTTTCAAGCGCGCGCGCGACCTCGGGCCCAAGGTCGCGGCGATTGCGCAAGACGTGCCGCGCGCCCGGCGCGAGCGCCGGCAACAGGCCGATCCACGCATGCGTTTCCAGCCGCGCATTGCTCAATACCGGGATTGCGACACTCAATTCGTCCGTTGCAAGCAGTCGGACCAGCGCGGCGGGTGGCTCCGTCCCATCCAGCGCCCGCGCGCTGGCGGCGCGGACCGGCAGCGGCACGAGATGCCGAATGGACTCGAGCACCTCCATCGCGCGCTCTTCGCCGGTCACGCGTCCGCGGGCCAGCAGGTCGACCAGCTGCCGCCATACCAGCGGCGCCCCGACAGCCGAACGCAGATCGCCTGCCAGCACCGTTTCCAGCGTATCGTCAAACCTAAGCGGCAACGCCGTGGGTCCCTCAAAAAGTCAGTGTCTTTACGGAGGTGTTCATAACGCGATGCAACCGTTGGTGGAAACAGTCCATTTCGGCACGTCGCAATGTGGGACAATTGCGTTGAAGCGTAATTTTATTATGCTAATGGGCAGCAAGAAGAAACGAACCCACGCAGGAGCCCCAGAAGAAAATGCGATTCGACGAGATCGACGTCCGGATCCTAGGACTACTCCAGGAAAATGGCCGCATGACCAATGTCGAGCTTGCCGAAAGGGTTGGGCTCACCGCCCCGCCCTGCCTGCGCCGCGTCCGCGCGCTTGAACAGGAAGGCGCGATCAAGGGATATCACGCTGCGCTCGACCCGAGCGCGCTCGGCTATAACCTCACCGTCTTCGCGATGGTGAGCCTGAAAAGTCAAGCCGAAAGCGACCTCCGCGCCTTCGAACACCTTGTCGCCGAGATCCCGGAAGTCCGCGAGTGCCACATGCTGAACGGTGAAATCGACTTCATCCTGAAGATCGTCGCGCCGGACCTGCAGAGCTTCCAGACAATTCTTACGACGCGGCTGACCACCGCACCCAATGTCGAGCACGTGAAGACCTCACTGACCATCCGTACCGCCAAGGCGCTGCCAGGCGTGCCGGTGCCGGACCATCAGGGCTGATCCACCCGAAGGCGATACGCAGACTGAAAAAGAAAGGGACGGTCCCGCGGGACCGCCCCTTCTTTTTTGCGCAGAATTTCGGGATCAGGAAAGTGCCGGAAGATCCAGCGCCACCGTCCACAGCGCGGCGAGATCGACTGCCGGCGGGGTCTTCACCTGGCCAAAACCGGTGCGTGCATCGTCCTTGCGGCCCAGATTGTACAGCGCGATCGCACGATGCAGGTTTACCTCGTCGGCAGCAACGCCGCCCTTCTGCAGCGCCACGTCGTACAGTTCCACAGCCTTGGCGTAGTCGCCCGAGGCGAGGAACGCATCGCCGGTCTGCGACGCCATCTTGCCGTTCGCGGCCGCCTGCGACTGCTTGATCAGCGGAGTCAGCGAACCTTCCGCCTTCGCCTTGGTCTGCGCCGACGTGTAGATGCGGGCGATGTCCGGATTGCCGGCCGGGATCTTGCCCGCAGCGCGCCCCTCGTCGATGACGGCAACGGCTTCCCAAGGCAGACCCGCCGAGTTCACCGATTCGGCATAGTCGATATAGTCATTCTGGTCGGCCAGCACCTTGGTGGTGCGCAGCAGACGGTACAGGTCAATACGCTGGGCCGCGGTGAGGCGACCGCCTGCCGAGTCCGCGCTGCCACGCATCACCAGCACACCCCAGCGCCAGTTCTGCTTGGTCGGGTAGTCGGCGATCATCTTCTTCAGCCAGTCCGCCGTCGCCGCCCGGTTGCCCGTCGCATAGACCCGCGGGATCGCGAACTGATACCAGGCGACCGGCGGCTTCTGGCCGGTGGCCCTCACGGCCTGGATGGCGCGATCCACTTCGGCAACCGACTCGTTCGGCTTGCCGGTCTGCGCATAGGCATTGGCGAGCGAGATCGAGATGTCGAAATCATTGTTGCCGGCTTCACGCGCCTTGGTCAGCGCGTCGATCGCCGCCGGATACTGCTTCGCCGTCAGCGCCTGATTGCCAAGGATCGTGTAATATTGGCGCTTGTAGATCGGCAGCTCGTTCGCCGGCGTGCGCGGGCTGGCGATCAGGATCGGCAGCGTCTTGGTCAGGCCGGCCAAGTCGTTCTGGCCGATCTGCACGCGCGAACGCAGATAGGCGGCGTAATATTTCTCGTCGTCGTTCTGCGCGGCCTGGTCGAGCGCGTCGAGCGCCGGCGCCGCGGCGGCCCAGTTCTTGGCCTGCACCGCTTCCATCGCGGGCTGCGCCGCCTTGCGGAAGGCATCGCCAACCTTCAGCGCGTTGGGGTCCTCCTTGGAGGCGCCCTTCTTGTCCTTCTGGGCAAGCGCCGGCGTCGTCACCAGCGCCGTCGAACCCAGCGCAAGCATTGCAGTCAGCGCAAGCTTCGAAACAAACTTCATCTGAAACTCTCCTCGTCGGCCAGGCGGCGTCGCGGTTCCTCTAAAGGCGCGTTCCATCCCGTTCAAGCATGATGCCGGTGCGGCAGTCTGGCTGAACCGGGTTTGAATACGCCCCAGTGCGGGGCTGAAACGTCCGCGGGCCCACTTGGCTCCCATTCTCCCCACGCACGCGCACGCGTACGCGCGGGCGCGGGGTTGGCAGGAGGCATGTGGACGGCTAGAGCCATCGTAGCGTAACAAAAACCCGAAAGTCTGTTGCATTGACCGACGAGACCCTGCTCGCCGACCCTTCTGACATTACCCCGATCTCGATCGTCGACGAGATGAAGACCTCGTACCTCGATTACGCGATGAGCGTGATCGTGGCGCGCGCCCTGCCCGACGTTCGAGACGGCTTGAAGCCCGTCCACCGCCGTATCCTCTATGCCGCCCAGGAGGGCGGCTATGTGGCGGGACGCCCCTACCGCAAGTCTGCCCGCCTGGTCGGTGACGTGATGGGTAAATACCACCCGCACGGCGACAGCTCGATCTACGACGCGATGGCCCGCATGGCGCAGGACTGGGCGATGCGCGTCCCCCTGATCGACGGCCAGGGCAATTTCGGCTCGATGGACCCCGATCCGCCCGCCGCGATGCGCTACACCGAAGCGCGTCTTGCCCGTGTGGCGACGGCGCTGCTCGACGATATCGAGAAGGACACGGTCGACTTCGTACCGAACTATGACGGTTCGGAAAGCGAGCCGTCGGTCCTCCCTGCCCGCTTCCCCAACCTGCTGGTCAACGGCGCGGGCGGCATCGCGGTCGGCATGGCGACCAACATTCCGCCGCACAATCTCGGCGAAGTGATCAACGCCTGCCTCGCCTATATCGACAACGGCGCGGTCACGCTCGAGGAGCTGATGGAGCTGGTGCCTGGGCCGGACTTCCCGACCGGCGCGGTGATCCTCGGCCGTTCGGGCTGCCGCTCGGCCTATCAGACCGGGCGCGGCTCGATCCTGGTCCGCTCGCGCCACGAGTTCGAGCAGCGCGGCGAGCGTCGTTCGATCGTGCTCACCGAGATCCCCTACCAGCAGGGCAAGAACGCGCTGGTCGAGAAGATCGCCGAGGCCGCCAAGGAAAAGCGGATCGAGGGCGTCTCCGACATCCGCGACGAAAGCTCGCGCGAGGGCGTGCGCATCGTCATCGACCTGCGACGCGACGCGACGCCCGAAGTGGTACTCAACCAGATCTGGCGGAACACGCCGGCACAATCGAGCTTCCCGGCCAACATGCTCGCGATCCGCGGCGGCCGCCCGGAACTGCTCAACCTGCGCGACATCATCGAGGCCTTCGTCAAGTTCCGCGAGGAGGTCATCACCCGCCGCTCGAAATTCGAGCTGGCCAAGGCGCGCGACCGCGCGCACATCTTGCTCGGTCTGGTGATCGCGGTCACCAATCTCGACGAGATGGTGAAGATCATCCGCGGCTCGTCGAGCCCGGCCGCCGCGCGCGAAGCCCTGCTCGCCCGCGAATGGCCGATCGCCGAGATCGCGCCGTACATCCGCCTCGTGGAAGCCGTTGACACCGAAGTGACCGGCGACAGCTATCGCCTGTCCGACACCCAGGTCCGCGCGATCCTCGACCTGCGTCTGCACCGCCTCACCGCGCTGGGCCGCGACGAGATCGGCGACGAGCTCAAGGAGCTCGCCGATTCGATCGCCGAGCTGCTCGAGATCCTCGGCAACCGTGCCAAGCTCTACGAAGTGCTGCGCGGCGAGCTGGTGCTGATCCGCGACACCTATGCCACCCCGCGCAAGACCGAGATCGCCGCTGCCGCCGACGGCATCGACGACGAGGACCTGATCGAGCGCGAGGACATGGTCGTGACCGTCACGGTCCAGGGCTATATCAAGCGCACACCGCTCGACGCCTTCCGCGCCCAGGCGCGCGGCGGCAAGGGCCGCGCCGGCATGGCGACCAAGGACGAGGACGCGATCACCGAGCTGTTCGTCACCTCGACGCATACCCCGGTGCTGTTCTTCTCCACGCTGGGCCGCGTCTATCGCATGAAGGTTTGGCGCCTGCCCGAGGGCGGCCCCGCCACCCGCGGCCGGCCGATGATCAACCTGCTGCCGCTCGCCAATGGCGAGACCATCTCCACCGTGCTGCCGCTGCCGGAGGACGAGGACGAGTGGGCGAACCTTCACGTGATGTTCGCCACCGCCAAGGGCAACGTGCGGCGGAACAGCATGGACCTGTTCACCAACGTGCCCTCGAACGGCAAGATCGCGATGAAGTTCGAAGGCGAGGACGAGGACGATCGCCTGATCGGCGTCGCGCTGCTCAATGAGGGCGACGACGTGCTGCTGGCGACGCGCGCCGGCAAGGCGATCCGCTTCCCGGGTGAGGATGTCCGCGCCTTCCAGAGCCGCGCCTCCACCGGCGTGCGCGGCATGCGGCTGGCAGACGGCGACCAGGTGATGTCGCTGTCGATCCTCCACCGCTCCGGCGCCAGCCAGGAAGAACGCGACACCTATCTGCGCTTCGCCCCCTGGAAGGGCGAGCGCGAGGGCGAGTGCGAGCTTGCACCTGAGAAGTACGAGGAGATGAAGGACCGCGAGCAGTTCATCCTCACCGTCTGCGCCAACGGCTATGGCAAGCTCAGCTCGGCCTATGAGTATCGCCGCACGGGTCGCGGCGGCCAGGGCATCACCAACATCGACAATATCGGCCGCAACGGGCCGGTGGTGGCGAGCTTCCCGGCAACCAAGGGGCACCAGCTAATGCTCGTCACCGATCAGGCCAAGATGATACGCATGTCGCTGGGCGATCTGCGTGTGATCGGTCGCAACTCGGCGGGTGTGCGGCTGTTCAACGTCGCGCAGAACGAGCATGTCGTCTCGGCGGCACGCATCGAGGAAAGCGAGGACGAGGCCGAGATGAACCTGGGCGACGGCGCGGTGGCAGGCGAAGCGACCCCGGACGCGGTGCCGGGCGAAGACCTCGCCGACGGCGGCGAGGGCTGAGCCATGGCCGACATGCCCCTCACCGCCTACAAGATCCTGACCCGGGACCAGATGGACACGCTCGAGCACGCGCGTGTCTTCCTGGGCGCGCCGATCGATGTGCAGGACGGCTATATCCACCTCTCCACCGCCGAACAGGCGCAGGAGACGCTGGAGAAGCATTTCGCCGGCCAGACGGGCCTGTGGCTCGCCGCGGTGGACCTCGCCGCGCTGGGCGAGACGGTGCGCTGGGAGCCCTCGCGCGGCGGCCAGCTTTTCCCCCACATCTACGGCCCGCTGCCGCTCGACGCGGTGACGGCGTACAGCGAAGTCGCGCACGAGCCGGACGGCAGCCTGCGCCTGCCAGTGGCGGGCTGAAAAAAGTGTAAAAACATCGCTTGACGGGGCCGGCTACGAAACGTAATTGGCCGCCTCCGCCAAGCAATGGCCCCTTCGTCTAGCGGTCTAGGACGTCGCCCTCTCACGGCGAAAACACGGGTTCGAGTCCCGTAGGGGTCACCAGCCTTTTCAAGAGCTTAGCTGCTGAATAGTTGCACCAATGTGCAACTTACTGCAAATTTACTGCAAAACCGTAGCTGGAAATCGACGGACTTTCACGGATTGTTCTAGGGCCCCACGGCGTCGATATCCGCAGCTGGCGGGACTCTGGCGAGTGTCTGATTCGCACCCAAGACTCAGCCTTTCCACCTCCCTCCGGGATATCCGCCGGCCACCATCATGGGCGCATCGCTCCCGGCACGTGGCGACCAAGATGCGTCGTTCGCTGTTGCGCTTTAAAGGACAGTTTCTGCCGAGGCTGTGTAAAAACGTTG
>NZ_LXVY01000013.1 GCF_001650735.1 Sphingomonas sp. TDK1
TAAATGCGGCCGACCAAGGCCATGCGGATGAGGAGTTCGGGATCGATCGATGGCCGTCCCCTTGCGCTGTAGTGACCGGCCAGTGCCTGTCTCAACTCGCCGATGTCGAGACATCGATCGACGCGACGCAGCAGGTGGTCTGCGGGCAACATGGCTTCTATGGTGCGGCGGGACGCCCCTTCCCGCTTACCGCGACAGGCTGGTCCCATCATAGCGACGCTCCTTTCGGCAGCCATGAAACGAAGGAGCAACCCAGCATGTCCGGCATTTTTCAACAGGCCCGGTCGGTTTTGATGCTGCAGACGCGACCACGGTTTTCTAGGGGTTTGCGTGTGTCAGAACCCCGGTTCAGAATGTCAGCTTCCAAGACCGGCAACTTGCCTCGGCTACGTTTGCCTTTGGGTCGAGAGCTGCCGTTGGACTAATTTGCCGGCGCCTCAGTCTGCCGATCAAACATAGACTTCGCCCGGTGCAGGGCCGTCACCCTCTTTACCTGCGCGATGCTGCACCCCGCGAGTTCGGCCGTTCGCGCGATGCTCATGCCCGCCTCGCGTAGACCGACGATGCGCTTATGAAGAGCCGTGTCCGGCTTCCGGCCATTGTACCGCCCTGCCCGCTTGGCGATCTCGATCCCCTCGCGCTGGCGCTCGCGCCGAGTCTCGTAGTCGTCGCGCGCGGTCTGGAGAGCGACGCGCAGCAGCATATCCTGCACCGCTTCGAGCACGATACGCGCCACACCCGCGCTGTCAGCGACGAGTTCGGATAGATCGATTATGCCAGGGATTGCCAGACGAGCGCCCTTGGCACGGATCGTCGCCACGAGCGCCTCTGCGTCGGGCAGGGGCAGACGGCTAATCCGATCAATCTTCTCGGCCAGTACCACTTCGCCCAATTGCAAATCTCCAATCATGCGGATCAGCTCCGGCCGATCGGGCCGCGCTCCCGACGCCTTCTCGCGATACACCGCCGCCACATAATAGCCTGCCGCTTGCGCGCCCGCGACGATCGCCTCCTGGCGTTCGAGGTCCTGCTCCTCGGTGCTGACACGCAAGTACACTCGCGCAGCACGAATAGGGATCGTCATAGTGGCTCCACCGGGTATACCCTTGTGAGCCAGTCATGCAGCAGTCGGCTCAGAACGGCAATTACCTGTCCTACGTAGCCTAGCTAAGCGGACCGGGTCTAAGTAGCTGCTCCATCATCGATGAACGCTATTTCGGTGATCGGCCGTGCATCGATCCCTGCCTCCACGCTGGCGTCCGACTTTGCTCTCCGGTATAAAACCGTTGGACAGGTCGGAGCAGCGGGTTTGGTGCAGATGGAAGCACAGAGGGTCAAGATCGTGGACGGTGGTAAGCTCGTGATCCCGGCGGCAATGCGCCGTGAGCTCGGGATCACCACGGGTGACACCGTTCTCGTCGATGTGGACGATGGCGAGTTGCGGGTACGTTCCGTACCTAAGGCACTTGAGCGTGCTCGCGCGATCCTGCGCAAGTATGTGCCCGAAGGCGTCGGCTTGGCTGACGAGCTGATCGCGGAGCGTCGGCGTGAGGCGGAGCGTGAGTAGCAAAGTCGTACTCGACGCCTCCGCCCTGCTCTGCCTTCTGAACGATGAACCCGGGGCGGATCGGGTAGTCGACGTCCTGACCCGCAGCATCATCGGAACAGCCAACCTCGCAGAGGTCGTCTCCAAGCTACGGGACCGGGGATTGCCGCTCGACGAGGTGCGTGAGGCGCTTGGCGGGCTGCACCTCGATGTCCGGCCGCTCTCTCCCGCCCAGGCACTTATAGTAGGCGACCTCCGGCCATCGACGAAGGCGCTTGGTCTTTCGCTTGGCGATCGAGCGTGCCTTGCCTTGGCGATCGACTTGCAAGCGGAGATGTTCACGACGGACGGCCCGCTGGCGAGCGCTGAGGTCGGCATTACCATCACCAATGTACGGCCGCTCGCGGAGTAGCCGCACATTCGTGCTTTTGGGTGCGGCAGGCTCACCCGGATAGGTGCGGCGGACCAGTGCGCCTGACGTCCACTGTGCAAGGCGCAGATCCACTCATTTCGGGTGCTGCTGTAGGACGGATTGCGTCCACCATTTCAGGGAAACCTACACTGCTCCCTCCCCAAGCTGCTGTCCAGTGTCCGATAAGGCAGTTTATCGGACAGAGGCAATCTGGCGCAGGGCCGGGCCCTTGCCTCGTCGGGCGGAACACGCCAGAGTGGGTCTTGTCCGCCATATCAAGGCAGCGGAGGTTTGCATGACATTACAGGTCACGGTGACAGCCAGTGGACGCATGAGTCTTCCGGCAGACATCCGAAAGCGCTTAGGGCTTGCCCAAGGCGGCGCGGTCTATGTCGACGAGACGGACGACGGTATTGTGCTGCGCACTGCAGCGCAGGCCGTGGCGCGCGCTCAGGCGCTCGCCAAACAATTCACCGGCGGCAACCCCGACGCTTCGGTCGATGCCTTCCTTGCCCGCCGACGCGACGAAAGCGGCGAATGAGCGTCGTCTTCGATGCGTCCGCCCTCATCGCCATGCTCAAGGGCGAGCGCGGCGCTGCGAAGGTGGCCGGTGCCATCGCCGACGCGCGGGTGAGCAGCGTCAACTACGCCGAGGTTGTGAGCCACTTCATCCATGCCGGCATGCCGGCACGCGAGGTCGACGCTATGCTCGATCCGTTGCCGATGAGCGTGGTGCCGGTCGACAAGAGTCTCGCTCAGCTTGCCGGCCGGCTTCGTGCCGTCACGGCCGAAGCGGGGCTGAGCCTGGGCGACCGGGTCTGTCTTGCGTTGGCGCAACGCGACGGTCTGCCCGCCTGGACCAGCGATCTCGACTGGAAGAAGGTCGCCGACGCTGCCGGCGTCAAGGTCGTGGCGATCCGGTGATGCCTGACCCCAACGCAGGCGCGTCATTGACGATCGGCGCGCAATGGCATCGCTGGGACCCGCACGTTCACGCGCCCGGCACCAAGCTGAACGACCAGTTCGGCGGTGCCATCTCATGGGACGACTATCTCGATCGAGTCGAGCAGGCGCAGCCGACGCTGCGCGCGATCGGCGTGACCGACTATTACAGCCTGGACTGCTATGAACGCCTTCGCGCGGATAAGAGCGCCGGGCGGCTTCCTGACTGCGCCCTGCTGTTTCCGAACATCGAGATGCGCCTCGGGATCGGCACGGTCCGAAACGCCTTCGTCAATGTGCATCTTCTGGTCAGCCCCGAAACCGACGATCATGTCAGCCAGATCAAGCGCCTGCTCACCCGCCTGACCTTCCGTGCCCATGGCGAGACGTTCGCCTGCACGCCTGAGGAGCTGGCGGCGCTGGGACGCCGCAGCGACCCCGAGATCCGGGACACGGTAGCGGCACTCGCGGAAGGGTCACGACAATTCAAGGTCTCTCTCGACCAGCTGCGCGACGCCTATGCGAACAGCGACTGGGCGCAGGAGAACGTGCTGATCGCGGTCGCCGGCGGCAGCACCGATGGCGCTTCGGGCGTGCGCGACGCAGCCGATCGGACGCTTCGCCAGGAGATCGAGGCGTTTGCGCACATCATCTTCGCAAGCACACCGTCGCAGCGGGGCTATTGGCTGGGTCACAAGTCGTCGACCGCGGACATTATCGGCCGCTACGGCGCGCTGAAGCCCTGCCTCCACGGCAGCGACGCGCACAGCCTGGAGAAGGTGGCGGCTCCCGACCTCAACCGCTACTCGTGGATAAAGGGAGCACCACACTTCGACGCTCTGCGGCAGGCACAGATCGAGCCAGCCGGCCGGGCGTGGATCGGGGACGCACCGCCTGCGACCGCAAGCTTTTCTCAAGTATTGTCGATCATCGATCTGGTTGATGCGCCATGGGCGGTGACGCCGCGAATCCCGCTGAACCCCGGACTTGTCGCCATCATCGGTGCGCGTGGCTCCGGAAAGACCGCACTTGCCGACGCGATCGCGCACGGGTGCGACGCAACCGAAAATCCACCAAATGCCATGTCATTCCTGGCGCGCGCTTCCGAGCTGCTCGCCGGCAACAGCGTTCGCCTGACCTGGGGTGACGGCACGACCGACACGCGGCCACTCGACGGCAGCTATGATCCCGACGCCTCGGATTATCCGAAAGCCCGTTACCTGTCCCAGCAATTTGTCGACGGCCTGTGCTCGGCCGACGGCATGACCGACGCTTTGCTCGCCGAGGTCGAGCGTGTCGTGTTCGATGCCCACGACGCGAACAGCCGTGATGGCGCAGTAGATTTCCAGGATCTCCTGGAAGCCCGGGTCAGCCGCCACCGTCTCGCACGAGAACGTGAGGAAGAGGCGCTGGTGTCGCTGTCCGACCGCATCGGCAGCGAGATCGAGAAGACCAAAGGCGTGGCTGCCTTGGCCAAGCAGGTCGAGGACAAACGCCAGACGGTCGCCCGGTACACCGCCGATCGTGCGCGGCTCGTGTCGAAGGGGACGGAAGAAAGAGCCGAGCGTCTGGCGGAAGTCGCAACGGCTGCGGAGAAGGCGGCGGGCAATGTGCGGTGGTTCACCAACCGCGAGGCGGCGCTGCTCGTCCTGCGCGACGAAGTGGCCGACCTGCGGACCAACCGCGCACCGGCCACGCTGCGCGCCACGAAGGAGCGTCATAAGGCCAGTCGGATCAAGGAGCCGGATTGGGCACCCTTCCTGCTGGACTATGAGGGCGACGTCGATGCTCTCATCACGGCCGAGGTGGCGAGCGCCCGTTCCGGCGCCGCGGGCTGGCGTGGAAAGCCGGTGGCCGTACCCGCGGACATGACCGTCCCGTTGATCGCCGTCGACGCCGACCTGTCGAAGCAGACGCAAGCCTTGCTCGACGCCGAAGTCGCACGGCTCACAAAGCTGGTGGCGCTCGACACCGACACCCAAAAGCGCTTCACCGCCCTGACACAGAAGATCGCGGCTGAGAACATCGAGCTCGGCAAGCTGTCTGATCGCCTGGCGGACTATCAGGCCGCCAAGGATCGTATCCCACCGCTGCTGCGCGATCGGGAAAGCGGCTATGCGCGGGTCTTCGACTTCATCCTTGCCGAAGAGCAAGTCCTGCGGGATCTCTATGCACCAATCCGGCAGAGGCTGGAGGCCGAGAAAGGCACACTCGGCAAACTGTCGTTTAGCGTGCGCCGGTCGGTCGATGTGGAACGCTGGGCCACGGCTGGGGAGAAGCTGCTCGACCTTCGCCATACCGGGAAGTTCCAGGGCCGCGGCTCCGTGGCGGAGCGAGCCGAGCGTGGCTTGGCGTCGGCGTGGCGTACCGGCGACGCGGCAGCGGTGACAGCGGCCATGGCCTCGTTCCGTGACGACAACCAGGACGAGCTGCTGGAGGCTGCGCGTGTGCCGAAGGGCAACCCCGTCGACTACCGGGCGTGGCTCAAGCGGTTCGCGCAGTGGCTCTATAGCACCGATCACATCCAGGTTCGCTACAGTGTCGATTATGACGGCACCGACATCCGGAGCCTGTCCCCCGGCACGCGCGGGATCGTGCTGCTGCTGCTCTATCTCGCGCTCGACACGGAAGACGATCGCCCGCTGATCATCGACCAACCCGAAGAGAACCTTGATCCCAAGTCCATCTTTGACGAGCTAGTCGGGCTGTTCATTGCGGCCAAGGCCAAGCGCCAGGTGATCATGGTCACGCACAATGCCAACCTCGTCGTCAACACGGACGCAGATCAGATCATCATTGCGGAAGCCGGGCCACGTGAGGCGGGCGGCCTGCCGGGGATCAGCTACATGGCGGGCGGCTTGGAGGACGCGGCCATTCGAGAACGCGTCTGCGAGATCTTGGAAGGCGGCGAGCACGCCTTCCGCGAACGAGCACGGCGGCTTCGCGTCCGCTTCCGGCGTTGACCTGACATGGCGTCGATGAAGTCACGCTTCCTGCAGCTTTTCGATCTCCCGCCGTTCCATCCCGATCATAGGTTGTCGAAAGGTGCTGAGCATCGGTTCGAACAGCTGAAGGCTGATGGAGTCAGCCATTTCGCGTCTCCGCAAGGAGGTCGTCAAGCTCGCTGAAATGACCCCAATCGGCACCCATTATTACGCGCAATCTAGCGAACCATTCGCGCGTCACGGACCGACCGTCCTGAACCTCATCCCTACAATGAGCATTGTAGATGCAACATGCGGCGTAAAGCGCCTGCTTGTCAGCCTCATAGGCGCTTGACCGTTCGCCATGGCGCTTTCGAGTGCCTATGCTCTCCACATAGGCTAAACGCGACTCCATCATCTGCCCTGCTCGCGCGAAAAGCTGGTCGAGAGTTGCCCGTGCTCCCTCGGGAAGCTGATCGAATGCAGCCAAGTGCCTATCATAGGCTCTGTCATCGCGAGGACGTAGAAGACGTCGAGGAGTGGCTTTCGTCACGGCCACCGGAGCTGCGGCCCCAGGAGGCGACGATCGTTGCAGCTCCCGACGAACATTGTCGGAATGACGTAAGGCTGGGCGATCGTGACGGAGCTTGGTCATAGCGCGTGACCATAACCGGAGCCGTCCCGTGGTTGAAGCAACCCGATGACCACCGTTCAACGCGGGCTAATCGCCAATTCGTACCCAAAAGCACGAATCGATGCGCCATGATGACGACCTGACGGGTTGAACGTCGCACGTCAGCCCCATTCTCCCTTGAGTTCGGGCGTGGTGTGATCGACCATCCTTCAAACGCCGACGACATAGGATGGAAGAGGTGTCGAGCTGCTGGTTCACGGTCGACGTCGAACCCGATGTCCATCTCGCCTGCTTCCGACTTGCCGGCACCTTCGCGGCCGAAGACGTTGAACGCCTGATTGCAGAACGTGACCGCGCATTCGGCTCCCTGACCTCGGCACAGAACCGACACGTCGCCCTCGTCGACATCAGGAAGATGACGCCCCAGGGATTGAGTGGCTTCGCAGCCTTCGGCCAGCTGCTGTTGCGGCAGGAACCGCGCGCCCTGCGCCTCGCCTTCCTGATCGTGACGAACTTAGCGAGCATGCAGGCGCAGCTCGCCGCGCACGGGCGCGGGGCGCAGTTCTTCTTCGACGAGGCACAGGCGAGGACCTGGCTGCTTGCCCACAACGCCCCGCCTCTTGCATTCCCCGTCGTCGCACCCGCGAAAGCTCGGGAGGCGGGATAAACGACGGCTCTCGCCCCACTCGTTGCAGGACCGTAGTCGATCTGAGGCGCACTCGAGCCGCAAGGCTCCCGTGGAGCTGTTGCGCGACGCCGGCTTTGGCCGATCACGGCCCGGATTGCTCGATCCTCCTTCGTCCGGCCGAGCGTATCGCCCGACTTCACGATCGGCCGAGCAACCCTGCCGCGTGTTCCGGAAATCGAAAATGGAGCGCCGCAGCCCAGCCCCACGCCGCCAGCATGAACCACAGCGCGAGCGGAAGCCGCGCGGAGTGCGCGTTCGGCGCCGTGCCCCACACGGACTCGCGATAGCCTTGCCAAGCCCGATTGACCCGGTGGCGGCCGCGACCCCCGGCCGGACCCGATCTACCCGGCTGCATAGAGCGCGATCGCCAGCGATATGCAGAAGATCGAGAGCCAGATCACGATCTGGCCGAAGATGTGGAGGACGAGCCCCATCCAGCTGTAGCGACGGCGGAGCGCGATCCCGCTCGCGACCGCGACGAAGAACGCGATGGTGACGGGCATCGAGATCGACGGAGAGCGCTTCAGGCTCGCCTCGACAATCGGCATGAGACCGACCGCCATCACCAGCATCCACGAGAACCCGAATACCGCCGTATCCGCGAGGTTCAGCTCGTCCAGCGGGCTTTTCCGATCCTCTTGCCGGGGTTGCCGCGTCGCCATTCAGCTGCTCCCTGCTCTGCTTGTGAACAAACCTCGAACCTTGTATGTTGGAAAGGTTCGGAGGTTCGTCACATGCTGGACACGCACACTCTCTTGGTCACGCAAGACCGGCCGTCGGGGCCTCTTCTGCTGATCGAAGATGCTCCGGTGGTTGCTGACACCGATGAGCCCCAGACTGTGGGAACCGTTATCGGACAAATTCTCGGCGTCGCGCTCGTCATCGCTCTTGGCGTTTACATGACGCTGGCAATCTAACACCGCGATCACTCCCGCAGCTTCGGATCGACGAAGAAGCCGCGGTTGTGATCGCGGTTCACCTCGCTCTGCACGTCAACGGAACCCTGCACGGCGCCGGTGCGCGCGGCACGAGCCGCCGCTCGGTCGCCCTCAAGCTGCTCCCCACCCCGTTCGATGATCGCCTGTGCCGCTCCGGGGTTCCCACCCCCAGGTCCACCCGGGATGCCAGCCACGCCATGCGGGCGGTACGATCCGCTTATGTCGGCCGCGCTGTCGACCCCGGGCCTGTGAACCTGGACGAGGTCTGGCTCCTGCAGCCTCCCGGCGATCTCCTCTCGGATGCCGTCCTGCTTCTCGCGCATCCAACGTGTGATCATCTCGCCACGGACCGCCCGCTGATGATCGCTAAGATCGGTCGCCCAGAGCTCCGGCGCGTCGAGGCCGGGATTGGAGACCTGCTGCGCCCGATACCACTGCGCGAGATCCTGGCTCATGTTCTCGCTCAGCTGCATGCCGTGAGTCTCGGCGTAGCTGGCATCACGCGATAGCGACTGCGACAGCTCCTCCAGCTTCCGAGCCGTTTCGGTGTACGACCGCGCTCGGGCGAGCGCCTGTTCGTGGGTCAGCGACGAGCTCGACGTGCTCGACGCGCGACTGAAGACGCCGGAACGATCATGAGTGCCATCGGACGATGTCGCGCCCGTACCGTTCGAGTGCTCATCACGAACGCCGCTGCTGGAAGTGTTTGAGCTGTCCGAGGAGCGTGCGTTGTCAGTGCTGTGACGCAGCGTGTCTTGCTGGCTCCCCGTCTTGCTAACGGACAGCCCCGCGCCGGGCAGGGCGCCGAGCACCCGACCAAGAGCGCCACCCCGGCCGCCGCTTCCACCACCGCCGCCGCGGTTCCCACCGATGCCCGCATCGAGCCGTCCGCCGACTTGGTCCACGGTCCCAGCGTTCCGATCGTGACCATCCGAGACTCTCTGGCTCTGCCCCGTCGACGACCTATCCTCGAGGCCTTGCGAGCTGCTGCCGGTCGTGCGGTCAAACTGCTCGACCGAGGTGTTCGCCGAACGGCCGCTACTCGAGTCCCAACCCGAGGACCGTTCGCTCGACGTGCCGTAGGCGCTGCGGTCCGTCTTGGTCCAGGTGAGCATCTCCTGAGCGGCGTTATCGAAGGCCTGCGACTGACGGTGCGCCTCGCTCGCCATCTGCCGCCATTCCGAGACGGTGCCCGTCGACACGGTCGGCGTGAAGCCCAGCCGGGAGATCGCGCCGCCGGTATCGAACACATCCTGCCCGTTCCCGAAGCCGTTGATGACGGCGCCGTTGTCCTGCCGCCACCCCACGCTCGCCGCCCCGCCCATGAAGCTCGGAGCAGTCGACCACTGGTCAGCCTGCCGCATGTTCGAGGTCGAATTGGCCCAGCTCACGTTCCCGTAGGAATAATTGCCGGTGGTCTGCTCGACCGCAGCCGCCTCGGCCGCATTCTGTGCGGGAGCGAGCATCGACGTCGCCTGTCCGGCGATCGACATAGCCCCGCGCGCGAGACCTGCCGCGAGGAATGGGATGCTCATCAGCATGAAGCCGGCGATCGTCGCGGTTTCCCCGTTCACCGCGCCGATCCCGGCATAGCTACCGAGCGACATGCCACCGGCCGCGACGCCGTTGGCGGCGCTCTCTGCTCGCGTCATGCAAATCATGTGGAGGATGACGTAGAGCGGTCCCCAGGACGCGAGATAGAAGAACCCCATCGCGTAGCCCTTCAAGGTACTGAGACCCGTCTGGGGCAGCAGGAAGAGCGGGAAGATCACCGGGAACATCGCGAAGAACACGACTGTCAGCACAATGTTGAGGATCGGCACCCACGCCATCGCCTGCTGGGCGATCGAATTGTACGTGTTGCGCGCCTGAATGTCGGCGCGAGTTTGCGCGAAGGTATCGATCGCGGCGGCGCCGCTGCCACCCGCCATCGAGTTGCGCGCCTGCATGAAGGCGTTGATCGCGGTGTTCTGGCGCATGACGCCGGTGAAGTCGTTCCCCGACCCGGTGAAGGCCTGGTTCACGATCGGAACGTCGTGTTTCAGCTTCGCGGCCGCGACGGCGTTGCTGAGCTTCGGATAGACCTCCTTCGCCCACGGCTCGGCGTTGGCCTCGATCATCGCCGTCCACTGCCCGTCGAGCGTCTGATAGGCCTGTCGGCAGGTGATGATATAGTTTTGGACGGAGCCGTCCCCTTGGCGCTCCAACCATTCCTGCGAGCGCGCTTCCGACCCTGGCCCAATCGCAGCCCACAAGTCCGTCGCCTTCGCAAGGTTCGTCAGCGACTTCTGATACAGCATCACGTCGCCAAAGAGGCAGTTCTTGAAGTGGTTCTCGAGGTTGGTCGAGAACTCGGCATCGCGGATGACGAAATTGCGCGTCGCGTCGAACAGGCGCGCGCCATAGACCATCCCGTTTGTGGTGTAGTTGAGCTCCCCGGGCATCACGAACACGGTCTCCGCGGTGCGCGTGAGCCAGTCCCCGATCTGCGTCGTGAAGCTCGCGAGCACGCCCAGCCCGAGCGGCACGTTCGCGACCGTCGCCGGCGCAAGGCTCGGGTTGATGCGGTCCGTGACCTTGATGTCGATGGTCGGCACCATAAGGCATAGATAGATGCCGGTCGCCTGCAGGAACCAGTTCATCCAGGCGCGGAAGTTGAGGGTGAAGGCGACGACGAGCAGCGAGTAGATGAGACCCATCACCATCACGACGCGGAGGAGCGAGCGATAGCCTCCTCCCCCGGCCCAGGCGGCGACCGCGTTGAACGTGTTGACGAGATACTCGCCCCCGCCGACGGTGAAGACTTCGAGCACGTCGCTACCCTCCCTCTAACGCGCTTAGAGCAAGCCCTGCGCGTTCAGCCCCCGCGAGAAGTTGAGCGCCGAGGACATGCCCGGCGTCATCGTGTTCTGAAGGGTGGACTCCAGCATGATGCTGCGATTGATGATCTGCATCGTCACCTGGAGCTTGTTGCTCAGCTTCACGTCGCGCTGCGCGAACTTGGCGCGTGTCGCGGCGATCTGCTGACGCCACTGCCCGGCCGTCTCCTGGTCCGCCGTCTGGTAGAAGACCTTCGCCTGTTCGACGCGATCGAGCATGTTGTCGAGCATGGCGTTGAGCAGGTCGACCGCGACGATCTCGGAGAGCGTCTGGATCTCGCCGTCGGTCAGCGCATAGTGCGCGTAGGCCTGGACCGCGAGGATCTTGTAGACCGGCACCGTCGCCATATTCAGGAGCTGCTTTTCGGCCGCGTTCAGCGCGGTGTCGCTCCGGATCTTCGAGCTCATGCTCTTGATCATCGTCGCGATGCGCGGCCGCAGCGCGGTCGCCTCGGGAACGCTCAGGGTCTGGTCCGAGACGTCAGTGCAAGGGTCGTTGTTGCACTTCAGTATCTTGACCGGCGGAGCATTGGTCGTGCCGTCGAGCAGCGCCGTGACCACCGCCTCCTCGGCCGGACCGTAGATCACCACTTTCGGCCCGCTGCTGCTGTCCGCCGGCGGCGTGGTGACGATCGTGCCGACGAGCGTCATCACATACTCGGAGAAGTCCTGGTCGAAAGCACCGAACTTCGCGGACTTCTTCAATGCCTCCCAGGTATAGTTGTGAGGATCGCCGACGATCTGATCCTTCATGTGCGGATCGGTGTTGCCGGCGAGCGTACCGTCACGCTGACCGCCGTTGTTGCAGCCCTGCCGCGAAGCCGCCCAGTCGGAGAACACGCCCTGGCTGTTGCCGACAGCTTCGCAGATCGTGGACCGCGTCGTCTCCATCTGGGGCCAAATACCGCCCACCAGCGCCTGAGCCGTCTCGCAGCTGGAGATGTTCATCTGGTTGAGGAGCTGAGCCTTCTGGCTGAACTCGTCCATCACCTTGCCGATCTCGGGCGAGACGCTGTCGATCGCCAACTTGAAGGCGAACCCGAGCGCGTTGTTGGCGGTCGCCTTCAGCATCGCGACGATCTCGCTCGCGTTGATGAAGCTGAACGACCCCGAGAAGAGGTCGATGCCACCGCAGCCTGCACGCGCGCTGGGGAGCTGGAGGTTGAAGGGCGACACGCTCTTCTGCGGGAAGCGCGTCCACACGCTCCCGAGCGAATAGTAGCCGGCCGACTGCCCCTGGAAGGCGGTCGGGCCGGTCACGTTGGCAGCGCCGCCGGCATCGTTGAAGAAGCCGTTCATCTCCGAGGCGACGTCGGCCCGAGCGACGCCGATCAGCGCGAAATGCGTCGCGGCGACCATCGTCAGGGCGGTGCCCGCGCGCCGCGCGAGCCTCCGCAGGCGGCCATGCTGGCGCGGACCGGTCATCAGTAGTCGCTCCCGACCTTGGTGTTGGTGAGCATGAAGATGCGATCCATGATCTCATCCGCGCTCAGGATGCCGTAGCCGACGGGGATCGTCCGCTTGGTGGCGGTGTCGAACAGCACGAGCGCCGGCGTCTCGTTGCCCGAGATGCCCATCCGGGCGCGCTGCCCGGAGTCGACCACGTAGTTCGGAAAGTCGCGGCTCGGACCGCCGTCCATCGAAACCGCCATCACCGCCATGCGGTGACTGTCCGCCACGGAGCGAAGGATTGGCGCGAAAACCTCGCAGGCACCGCAGCTCTGCGCGTAGAAGTAGAACAGGCCGTAGCGCTGGCTGAGGTTCGTCAGGACCTGGTCGCGGTCGGCCTTGCGGTTGTCGAGCCATGCGCGCTTCGCGACCGTGTTGACCGGCCGCTGCAGCGTGTAGTCAATGTCCGGGTTCTGCCAGAGCGCCCGCTGCCAGGTGTCGGAGAAGGTTGACGCGCGGTCGAGCTGCTCGCGCTGGAAGCGCACATAGGCGATGACGTTCTCCTCAGACGGGTCGAGGATCGCCTTGGCCTTGAGCTCGTCGAGCTGGTGCGTGATCGCCGCAAGGCGCTCGGCCGCGCTCTTCTCGGGCACCTGAGGCTGGATCTTCGCGGTCTCGGCCGGCTTCGGCCGCGTGCAATAGAACCACTGACCGAGCTTGCGCTGCCCGCAGTAGAAGTCATCCCCGCGACCCGTCGCCTCGACGCTCTCATCCCGGTCCTGCGCCTCCTGCGCGAACGACGGTGTCGCGATCGGTGCGACCGTCAGCAGGAGCATCGCCAGCTTCGCCATCCTCGACATGGTTATCGTCCTTCCTTCTGATCGGCCGCGACGTCCGACGACGATTGCGCGGGAGTGGTGGGGTTGGTGGAGGACGGTGCGCTCCACCTCGCGAGGTGAAGGCAGCAGTCGAACCCGGCAGTGGAGGCTTGGCCGGCACCGCAGGTCGGGGTGGTGGGCGGCCGTGCCGGCGGCGAGGTCGGCGCTGGGGCCGCGCCGGCGAGCAGCGCGGCGACGAGCGCGGGCTCAACGATCACGAACGCCATTGTCCAGCTCTCCTTTCGACAAGCGCAGCACCGACATCATCAGGGCGACGTCGATAAGGCGCGTTCCCTGATCGAGCAGCCGGATCATGCCGTTCATAAGCGGGCGGGCCGCTCGGCGGCCCTCTTCAGTCGCCCGAAAGCACGGGCCGTCTTCCGATACCCAGCGGTTCGCGAGCATGTTCTCGATCGGCGCTGACGCGGCGGGCGGGTCGACGGCACACTCGAACCACGACCCGATCACCTGGCAGATCTCCTCCACCCGCGGCGGACGGCTCGCTCGGAACACGCACATGAAAATGGCGAGCTCGAACACCGTCATCGACCAGTCGCAGGCTGGAGGGCCGGCGGAGACAAGGTCATTCGCCACAGCCGTCATATCGATCACTTAGCCCCCCGATCATGGCTGACCCCCGTGCAGGTCGTAGTAGTTCTGGATCTTCTGCTGGATCTCGGTCATCGTCTGGACCTCGTCCGGCAGCTTCGCGGCGTCGATGAACTCAGCGTAGACTTCGGTGAAATCCATCACGGACAGGTCCAGCCGCGCGAACTCGTCGATCGTGAAGCCCTTGCACTGCTCCTTCTTCGGGGCACCCCAAGGCTTGTTGATCTGGGGTCGGCCCTGCTCCTGAAGGATGCGGCTGAGCTTGCTCTCGAAGCAGCAATAGGCAGTCGACTTGGACGTGCAGACGCCAAGGAAGCTGTCGCTGCAGTAGGTGCCAACCCTGTGGCAGAACCCCATGCGATCCTTGATGTCGAGCTGCATTTCCTTCTGCGAGCACATGAAGACCGACAGGAAGGGCGTCGCAAGCGCGGCGATCGCCGCCGGCCCGCCGGCGAGAGCGGCGCCGCCCGCCGCGGCGGTCAGCAGGCCCGAGGTCTTGCCCGCGCAGCAGTTTACCAGCCCAAACACGGGCTTGTGACAGGTATTCCGCTGGCCGGAGAAGACCGTCAGATTGTCGGGGTCGAACTCCTTGCCGGCCTGATCGATCGAGTGAAGCGCCACGAGCGCATCCTTAAACTCGGTCGAGGCCTCGCGGACGATCGGCTCGCAATCACCGTTGATGCAGTAGACGTCGTCGCCGCAGATATACTGCTTATCGGCAGGATTTGCGCCATCCGGGATCGGGCACTTGTAGACCTTCTCCGTAACCTTGCACGCCCCGTCTCGCGGATCGTCGAGGCATTCGTCGCGCAGGTAGGTGCATTGGCGGTTGCCCTCGAGATCGCCGCAGTCGTTGCCCGCGGTGAACACATGGCATGAGAAGTGCCGCTTCCAAGCCCAGCAGGCCTGGGTGACGGACACGCCGTCGAAGACCCGCGTCTCCGGCCCCTCTGTGCAGACATCCTCGCCCGAGGTCTGGGTACACATGCTGTCGGAGGCCAGGGCGGCGCAGCCGCTCTCCTCGCGCGTGACGGTGACGGAGGACTCGCCCTCCTTTTTGTAGTATCTCGTGCCGGTCTTGTAGTTCTGGTGGGCAGGGATCTCGCCATCGGGGATCGCGGACGAGCAGGAGTAGAGCTGCGCCGGCCCCTTGTTCATCGAGGACAGCCGCTTGCAATAGCGGCGATAGCCCTCGACATCGTCGCCGCCGGCCCCCAGCTCGATCTGCGCGTCGCAGACGTGCATGGAGACGGGCTCGGCGCGGCAGATACCCTGCGCGACCTTGGCCTGCATCACCGAGTTCTTCGCGAACCCATTACCCTCGTTCGAGTCCGGCGCTCCGAAGTAGAACCAGCGCTCCGTGTTGACGATATGGGGGACCATGCGGATGCTGCAGGACCGCGGCTCCTCCGTGACCTTGGTGCCCTGGTTGCACGTCGCCTCGTAATAGCCGTTGGTCCCCGATCCCGGGGGCAGCGGCTGGCACTGGCCGCTCTCGGCGCCGATGCTCTCCCCCTGAAGATATGCCTCTGGGTCGTTCTCGACCGCGGTCGCGCGGCTGGTGGTCGCGAGGATCTCGGAGTTGCTGAACGTCGCGCGGGTGTGGCCCTGGTCCGTGGCGGTCCGGTAAGCGTCGTTGGTCGACCGCTGCGCCGTGCCGGCCGCGACGAGCGCATCCGGGTCGTCGAAATAGGTGCTCTGCGGCTGGTCAGTCCCGGTATAGCCCGGCACCGCGCTCGCCTGCGCATCGGTGGTCGGGACGAGGCTTCCGTCCTGCCGCTTGGCATTGCCGAGCGCCTTTCCCTCCTCGCGCGCCTGCTCGACCGTCATCTGCTGCGCGGCCGCGGGGCCGACGACCAGGCAGATGCCGAGCAACGTGCTGAGGAGCGGGCGGAGCGTCACTGCTGGCGGCTTCGCGCGAGATTGCCCAGCGCAACGGACGCGATCCGTGCGCCCGGCCCGTTCGCACCCGCGAAGGTGTTGAGCGCATAGTCGACGGTGACGTTGCCTTCGATCCGGTCGTAGGGCGGAACCTTGGTCTGGCAACGAAAGCCGGCGCACAGGTCGAATGTCGACGACACCGCCACATAGGTCGGCACGGCCTGCACGTTGAAGGCGCGGAACAGCCGGGGGTCGATGCCGATGTTCGGCATGTCGTCCTTCTGGACCACTTGGCCGAGGCGGTTGACGAACTCCTTGGCCGAGTTGTTCGGGAAGCCGCGGAAGACGACCACCCCCCCTGCCCGCGCCGTGTCGGCGATCAGCTGCTTGAGAGATGCCGGCGGCATGGAGAGGCTCGCAAAGACCATGAACTGCGGCGCGTCGCCGCCCGGCGTGTTGGCGTTGGAGGCCGCGCCCTGCACCAGCTCGTCGAAGTCGATCTTGCCGTCAGGCCCTTTCGGAAGGTCGGTCGCAGCGACCCGCTGCATGTTGTCCATGCCCGACTTGCGGACGACGGTCGCCTGCTCCCGGAACGCGTCGCCACGGTCCTTCACCTGGTCGACGAAGGCCTGCGCCTCCGCCTGCAGGTCCGCCGCCCGCTTCTTCACCGCCTCGACGTCGAGGCCGTCGACGGTCTGGGCGAGGATCGCGGACATCCCTGCGGTGCCGAGAAGCGCGGCGAGCCCCAATGTCAGAAAGCGCATGCTTCTCTCCTCACAACACGCAGCAGTTGCGCTTGCGCCAGACGAGGTAGCCCATGTCCTCGCCACCGGCCGGGAAGGCGCGACCTGCCTCGGGCGGCATCGTCGACGCGCCGATCGCGGAGCAGGCGAACCGACCGCTGACCGTCGGGATCGGGTTGACCATCTGGAAGCGGTATTGCTGCTTCCGCATGATCGGCATGAGGTACTTCTTGCAGAGCCCTTCCGAGCCCATCGTCCCCCACGCGAGACCCTCGCGGTGCATCTTGTAGGCGAACCGCGAGAGCGCGAGCCGCGACGACTGGACGTGGCCGATGGAGGCCGGGACGTTGCCGTTCAGCGGGTACATCGGCCCCTGACAGCCCGCGCACCAGAACAGCGAGTCCAGCGGCAGGTTGGCGGTGCCGGCGACGCAGTCGCCCGCGCACGCCGCCTGCGCGATCGGGTTGGCGAAGACGATCGCCTCCGGATTGATGATCGCGGTCAGCGAGTCATCCTGCCAGAGGGGGTCGACCTCCGTCATGTAGGCGATGTCGAACGACGCCTGCTCGAAGCAGACGAAGTCGGTCAGGATCTCCATCCAGTAGAGCAGCGGGTAGACGTACCAGTGGATGTGCCACTTGGCGGTGCTCTGGGAGCGTCCCCCGACCATCGATGGCCCGGCGAGGTAGCCTTGGCCGATGTCGAAGCCCGGGGCGATCCTCATCCCGCCCAGGTTCGAGAAACACCACGGCTTCATCGTCACGTCCGCGAGGCGCGCGGGCTCCCAGAACCCGACCGAGATGCCGATGCGAGGGAGCGGGTCGGCGCAGGCGCAGATCGGAGACGCCGGGTTCTTCGGATCGGGGCGGTTCCCCGGCCAGATCTTCGCGCCTCCGATCGAGAGCGGGAACAGGCAGCTCCAGCAGACGTCCGTTATCGGATTCACGAATTTGCCGGTGCAGGTCGGCGCCGCCTCGGCACGAGGCGTCAGCGCGACCGTCACCAGCAGCAGTCCCAGGACGCCCAACAGGGCACGAAGCCAGCGCATCAGCCCGGCTCCCCTGCCCGCTCGAGGAACGCGTTGTCGGCCGCGTTCTTCCGGCGGAGGTATAGGCAGGTGTAGAGGCCCGCGCCGACGAGCAGCGCGGCCGCCAAGCACGGAGCGGCGCGGCCGATCGCCGCGTGGATCTGCGGGAAAAAGCCGACCATCAGCGCAACCGATAGACACAGCCCCTGCCAGGTGCGGCGCATCCGGCAGAGCGCGCGCGTCTCCGGCGCAGCCATGGGCGTCCGGAGGAGGTCCAGCCACAGAGGCATCAGCTCTTCGCTCCCGGCTTGAGGACGGTTTCGGAGACGTGCAGCAGCTTGCCCGCCTGGACGACGACCGCCGGCGTGTGGCGGATGCCGAACTTGCCGGTCAGGCGACCTTCCTGGTCGAAGAAGAACCGGCGCTTGCGCGAGGTCATGGACTCGATCGGCGACCCGCTGACGAAGATGATCTTGGCGTTGAGCTCGGTGTACCGTTTCGTGGCCCAGTCGACCTGCGCGGCGTCGTCGCCGTCCACGAAAACGAGACTCTGGCGCATCGAGACGAAATCGAGCGGGTTGATCCGCTGACCCGCCGCCGCGATCAGCTGACCCTTGTGATCGCGGATCTCGCGTTCGAGCGTGATGGTCGGGTCATAGTCCCAGGTCCTCGGCTCTTCGGCCGCGGTGATGCCGCCGACGGCGGCCGGACGCCGCACCTTCGCCTCCACCCGCTTGGCGAACGTCGCATTGACGCGGTCCATCTCGCCCGACGCCTGCGCCCGCTGAAGGCGCGCCTCGATCGTGGTGAGGAGATCGGCCTCGGCGATCGGGAACGTCTGCCCGAGCTGCCCGAAGTCACGGGCTTGGCCGGGCACCGCGCCGACCAGCAGAAACGCCGCCGCAAAGAGCAGCCCACCTCCCAAGCCGGTGCCGCCGAGGTACAAGAGCGTCGCTCGCTTCATAGGATCGCCTCGCCGGTGCCGACGATCTGGCGCTGACACGCGAACCCGATGGCCGCGTACCTGGAGTCGAAACCGTCCTTGTGCGGCGTCCCGACATAGTAGCAGCCCGACGGGATCACCCCGCTCGGTCCGATCGCCAGCGGCTCACCCGCCTTGGTAAAGGGCTTGGTGTACGCGACGACCCGGTGGTTGACCGTGACCAGCCTGCCCCAGTGCCGGACCGTATCCCCGGGCATCCCGTAGACGATCTTGCCGAACATCTCCGGCTTGGAGCCGAAATGCCGGCGAACGAGGTCGCTCTTGGGAGGCAGGAAGAAGACGTACTCGCCGCGCGTCGGCACCTGGTTCTTGTGGATGACGAACGCCCAGTTCGGCAGCGAGTCCGTGGTGTTGATCAGGAGGGCGTGCTTGTCGCGCCAGTCGCCGACCGCACCGAGGATGACGCTGCCGGCGACGAACGCGCCGAACAGACCCCAGCGCAGCTTGCGGCCGCTGGCCCGGGGCGCGAGGTCACTGACCGCCGTTGCCATTGGGACCTCCGAAGGTCGAAGTCATCGCCGCGGGCACGCCCGAGGGCACGCCCTGCACAGCCGATGGCATCTGCATCGGCTGCTGCCCGCCGGCGACAGGTGGCGCCGCCGACATCGGATCGATCGTCGCGCCGGCACCGGCCATCGCGGGCGGGACGGCATAGGCGTGCGGAACCGCCGCCGCGGCCGGGGCGAGCTGCTGCTGAAGCTGCTGCATCTCCTGCGCGCTCGCCGGACGCGGCTGGTGAACGCCACTGGCATAGACCGCCCTCTTCAGGCTGTCGGTGATGTCCGGCACGTTCTCGGTGAGCACCGCCTCGCCGACGAGGACCACCTGACCGTTGGCGCTGCGCCGCTGGATCTCGTGCTTGAGCGACGACATGAAGGTCCGCATCTCGGCTTCGACCTGCGCGGGTGGCGACGCGGCGCGGGCCTGGGCCGTCACATACTCGCCGACGATGCTGGAGAGGCTCGCCTTGACGATATGTTCCTCGCGCGGCGCGACGAGCGCCTTCGTCACCCACATCGACCAGATCAGCGCGATCACGAGAGCTGCGCCCAAGACGAGCTGCGCGCGGGTGAACCCGCCGAACCCGCGCTTGGCGCGGACGACCGGCGCCGGGGCGGCGGAGGTCGCGGGGGAAGGGAGGTCGAGTTCGGGCTGGTCAGCCATTGGCCTTGCTCCGCTTGGGGTCGCGCGAGGGGAGGATGCTGTGGCGGCGGAAGAAGATGACCGCGGCCGACAGAGCCAGGTGCGCGACGATGAGGACGTGCTTGAAGGAGGCGATACGCGCCGCGTCGGCCGCGACGTACCGGCTCGCCATGTTGTTGAGCTGGTGCATCATTCCGTCGACCGAGAGACCGCCGATCGCGAGGAAGAACAGGACGAACAGCCCCCAGGTGATCAGGAGCGTGGTCGCCAGGAACCCCGCCATGTGCAGGTAGAAGTAGAGGAGGAAGCCGACGTCGACCTTTGGCCGGGAAGCCGTCGTCGCGCCGTCGAGATCTGCCGGGATCGTCGCCATGGAGATCACTCCGCCGCGATGGCGGCCGGTTCATCGGCAGGCATCGCCCATTTCTCGGGGTTGTCGGGGTAGGCAATCCGCTCGATTGCCTGGTCCATCGTGAGGCCTTGCGCCACCAGCGCCTCGATCGCCGCGAACGTGCGCGGGCTCGACGAGAACAGCGCGGCCGAGAAGGGATCGAGGACGAGCCGGCCGACCGCCAGCGTCTCCGGCCCCTTGATCATGATGTCCGAATATTCGAAGCCGTTGCGCTTGAGCGAGCGCAGCAGCGCATCCGTATAGTCGTCCATCTCGAAGCGATCGTGCTTCTTGAAATCGGCGATGGTCTCCGGCTTCTGCTGCAGGATCACGAACCAGTCGCTGTTCTCCAGCGCCGCGATGCTGCCCGCCGACTTGTAATAGTCGTTGAGCGACTGGGTGGCAGTGACGAGCGACGCGCCATACTTGCGGCAGGTACGGGCATAGGTCTCGATGAAGTCGGCCATCGCGCCGCCGCGCAGCATCTGCCACGCCTCGTCGAGGAGCAGTGCCTTGGGGATCGAGCGATCGACCTTGCGCATCATCTGCTGCGACATGAACATGATCGCCGTCAGGACGACGCTGCGCAGTTCCTCGCGCGAGGACAGGTCCGACAGCTCGAATACCGTGAGCTGCGCCTGCAGCTCGAAGGACACCTCGCCCTTGAAGAACTTGCCGTAGGTGCCCGCGCTCGAGAACGGCATCATCGCGATGGCGAGATGCGAGGCCAGCTCGTTGCCCGTCTCGTTCAGCGCGGCGATCACGTCGTCGATCGAGCCGTTCCGCCCCTTCGCTTCCCAGACCCGGTTGACCGCGCCGTCGATCAGGCCGCGCTCTGTGTCGGTAAGCCGGTCGATGTGGCGGGACATCTGGTTCACGATCGCCTTGAGCATCGCCATGCAGTCGAGGAGGTAGTCCTCGTCTTCAGCCGCCTGACGCTCGTCGATCATCGAGAACGGGTTGAGGCAGAAGCCCGAGCTCATCGTGAACTCGACAAAGGCCCCGCCCTGGAGCTTGGCCGAGTGCTCGAAGCTGCGGCCGTCGTCGATTACCACCACCTTGGAGCCGGCGCCGCACAGGGAGGCGCAAAGCTCCTGCAGGGCGACCGACTTGCCGCTGCCGCTCTTCCCGAACACGGCGACGTTGTGGTTGCCGGCGGCGTTCTCGAACGGGCTCCAGAAGAACGGTTGCCCGCGCCGGCCGATCAGCAGCAGGTGCGGCGTGTGGCCGCCCAGATACTCGCCCTGGATCGGCGCGAGGTTGGCCGCGGTCGTGCTCAGCATCGTCCGCATGCGCTTCATGCGCTCGAGGTCCTTGGAGAGCCCGTTCGCCATCGTCATCGGCATGGCGCAGAGCAGCCCCATGACCTGCAGGTAGCGATCGTCGAGGAGGTCCCAGCCCGCTGCCCGGTACACCGACTTCAGGATGCGCTCGTTCGAGTCACCCTTCCCCTTCGGCGAGAAGGAAGTGACGCTGTAGAACAAGCGCACCAGCTTGCGACCCTGCCGGATCTCGTCGTTGACGAACTTCCACTCCTGCGACTGATCGCGGAGCTGGGGCAAGAAGCGAGCGGACTTCGAATCCGCGAGGCTCGTCGTCCGCATGAACTTGTAGCTGGCCTTGTTGGTCGCGGCCTGCGGGTCGGGGAAGTCGAGGCACAGGTTCGTCGACACCGGGCACGGCATGCGCAGCTTGTCCGCGAACATATCGCCGATCAGGCGCGCGCAGTCCCAGGGCGCCCAGCGCTGAGGAAGGTTCCGAACCGAGAAGGACCGGACGTCGAAGACGTCGGGATAGATCTCGCCGATCTCCGGCGCGCCGTCGACCTCCTTGCCGGTCGGCCGGAACCGCTCGGTGCGCAGCAGGATGCGGTCGGGATCGATCTTCATCTCGATGTCGCGCCGCACCGCCTGGTCGGAGATCGGATCGAGGGGGTTGTAGCTGACCACGTCCTCGCCGGCCGCGGTGGTCGGCGACGTGATGTCGTCGATCCAGCCGATCAGCGCGACCGGATCCATCTTGCGCGCGGAGACGCCGATCGACCCGAGAACCGAGATGAGGCCTTCCATCACGGCCACGATCTCCTCGTTCGACACGCTCGAATTTTCGGGCGTCGAGTAGGAGATCGCTACGCGGTGGTTGCGAAGGCAGAACGGCGCGTCCGCCGAGAGCGAGTTCCAGACGCCGTCGGTCAGGAAGTCGACGCGGTGCTTCGCCATGCGCTCGTACACGCCGCTCGCGGAGTAGCGCGGCAAATACCACTTCGAGAGGCGCTCGCTGATACGCGGGCTCATCCAGTCGTGGAACTGCAGGCACCCCGGCGCCGGGATGCCTTCCGAGAGGAACTGCGTCAGGATCTCGCCTGTCCGCTCGTCCGCCCCGACCAGCGGCGACACCTCGATCACGAAACCGCGGGACGCCGAGTTGTAGAAGATGCCCGTCTTCGGATCGTAGCTGCGGTAGGGCAGCCAGTGCGCGAGCATGGGCACCGCCAGGTCGGGCCGCTGCGCGTCGGGACGCTTGCTGTCTCCGAAGACGCCGGAGAGCAGGTTGTCGAAGAAGCCGGGCTTTTCGCTCATCTCACTTGTCCTCCGGAACCGACGCGGGGAAGCTCGCGGCGCGGATGGTCGGGCTGGCCAGGCTCTTGAGCCCGGCCGCTGGGTCCGCGGCGCCAGCGCTGCGCGCCGTCTCCCCGACATGCTGCTGCGCGGTGCGGTACGCCTCGCTCGCCTTCACGCGCTCCACAGCCGCGGCCCCGACCGTGGTCTTGGGCGCAGCGGCGAGTGGGGCCTGCTGCCCGGTCGCCGCGGCGGCCGAGCCGCGATGGACGGTCACGCCACCCTGGCTGGCGACCTGAAATGGCTTGGGAGCAGCCTCAGCGCGGGCGGCGACCGGGGCTGGCGCGCTCGCCAGCGGCCGGACGACGGGGACCGACGACGACGTGCGCGTGCCCGACACGGGCGCCCGCCGCCTGCCCTGCTGGCCGAGACGGGTCTGGACGTCAGCCTTGATCGCCTCGACCGGGTCCGGCTTGCGCGCGCGGGCGGCCGCGACCACCGCAGGGTCGGGCAGGTTGGGATCGATCGCCGCGACGTCGAGATAGCCGGGCGCGTCACGATCGACGGCGTCGGCCAGGCTCACTTCCGTCGCGCGCGCCGCAGGGTTCCGGTCGGGGATCGGCGTCGCGTCGGCGAGCGCCTGTGCCTGCCATTCCGACTGGACGACGGTGTGGACCGCGGTCGCCTCATGCAGCCTGCCGCGATCGTCGATGTAGGGCTGGAAGACGACGCGCAGGACCTTCTCGCGGGTTCGCGACGCCGCGGCAGCGCTCCGGTCCGCCATCGGCGCCGGCGTCGTCATCGCGGTCCGCATCGCGCGGGGCTGCGGGGCGGGCGCCTGGTACGGACCCGCCGGGATCACCGTGTCGCCCGCGTCGCCCGAGATCATCGCCAGCGCGCGATCGTCGATCGTCGAGGACGGCGCGCAGATGCCGTCCGGCGCCTGGCACGAGAAGCTCCCCTTCACGTTGCCGCCGAGGGTGGCGCAGCCATTGAGGGCGGCGAGCGCAGCGAGGCTCACAGCGGCGAGGGCGACCTGACGGCCGTGGCGACGCCCGCTCACGAGCGACCCCCCTTGATCCAGCTCTGCAGGAACTCTTTGGGCCGGTAGCCCTCGAGCATTGCCCCGTCGGCCCGGACGATCACCGGCGTCCCGCTGAGCCCGTGCTTGTGCGCGAAGGCCTCGTTTGCATCGAGCCCCGAGGTGTTGCAGCTCGCGCCACCCTTGAAGGGCTCGCCGGCATAGGCCGCGTGGAGCGCCTCTTCGCGGTTCTTGGCGCAGTAGACGCGATCGGCGATGTCGCGACTGCCGAGCACCGAGATCGGCCGCTCCACCACCCGGACGTTCATGCCGCGCAGGACGTTGGTGAGCGCGCGGCAATAGCCGCACCGGAAATCCGTGAAGACGGTGACGGTCTCGCCAGCGGGGTTGCCCCACACGATCGCACCGTCCTTCGGAAGCCCGTCGAGCGAGAGGACAGCAGGTCGGGTCGGTACTGAGGTCTTCTGGACCTTGCCCGGCGTTGGCGCGATCGCGCCTTCCGCGTCCCCGCCCCCTTCGGCCGCTGCGGCGTTCGCCTTTGCCGCCCCGCCGACCAGCATGTCGGGATTGATCTCGAGGAGACGCGCCGCGGTCAGGTCCTGGCGCGTCTCCATGTCGTAGACGCGCCCGATGATAAGGTAGCGCGCGCCCGCATCGACGTAGAACAGGTTCGACCCGGCCGTGACCTCGCAGAGGCCATGCACCTTCTCGCAGTTGACCTGGCTCAGCTGCGTCTTGGGCAGACGCGTCTTGAGAAGGTTCGTGACTTGAACGCTGCTCGGGCTGGCGATCTGGCCGGCGACGGCCATGCTCGCGGCGCCGATCACCGGCACGGCGACGAGCAACGCCGCCACCTTGGTCGGCAGGCGCCGACGGAGTCGATCAATTCCGAACATAGACACCCTCCAGGAAGACAATTTCCACGTCGATTCCGGTCGGCATCTCGATGACCGGCTGGTACTGCTCGGCGCGCTCGATCAAGTATTTCGAGACCATGTCGCCGCTCTGGGAGACGCCTTCGCCGAACCCGCCCTGGGCGATGTCGCCGAGACCGAGCTGCTCGCGCCGGCCGTTCACGGTGACGTTCGGCTGCGTCAGCAGGGAGTTCGCATTGGCCGAGAAGCCGCGGCCGAAGCCGCCGACCAGACCGGCGATGAAGGCCTGGCTCACCAGCCCGCCCTCGCGGGACACGACCCGACCGCGCACGCCCGTCTTGCCGCCGAACGCGATGAAGCCCTTGACCTCGGAGACGGCGTAGCGGCCGCCCGGCTGCGGGCACGTCATCTTCTGCAGCTTGACGTAGACCTTCTCCGAGCTGAGCTCCCCGCGGGCGGCACCGTTGATCAGGCAACCCTGGATCTTGGTGGTCAGCAGCTTGCCGTTCTGGAGCACCGACCGCGCCGGCCCGGTGACGCGAAGCACGACCGGCAGCGGATCGGTCTGGCTGTTGACGCCCGCCGCGGCGTCGACGCCGACGATCACCTTTGCCGACGCAAAGCTGTTGGGCGGCAGGTAGTTCGGGCTGTCGGTATAGACGGTGTTGCCCTTGGCGACCTTCGACGCGGTGCCGGTGTCGGTGGTCGAGAAGCTGACCATCTTCACCTCGGCGGGTCGGCCGACCGGCACCGCGCCGTCGCCCCCGGCCCCCGCCCCGTCCGGCCGCTGATAGGCCTGCGGACCCCGGGGGCCGTACATCGCGGCAGGCCCGGGGGCAGGCGCCACGGCCGCGGGACGATCATTGATCTGCTTACGGAGCTGCTCGTTCTCCGCCTGGTAGGCCGAAAGGACGCGCTGCCCGTCCGCCTGCATCGCCTGGTTCTGGCCCTTCAGCGCCTCGATCTGCGCGGCGAGGTTGTCCACGCGCGCCGTCTGGCCGTTGACCGACTTCAGCTGGTTTTCCGTCGACTGGAAGCGGTTCTCGGAGAGCGCCATCCACTCCTGCTGCGACAGGTTGCGGTTGACCATGTCCTTGGTCGAGACCTCGACTTTCTCCGCGCCGTCGGTGTCGGCGACCTTCTTTCCGTCGTCGCCGCTGAAGATCCACATGGAGGAGACGACCAGCCCAACGCCGGCCACGCCGGCGAGGAGCATGCGCTGCTTGCGCCGCACCGCCTCGTTGCCGGCGAGCTCGCCGCCAACCGGGGAGACCCCCTCGCCTTCCGCCTCGTCGAGAGGCTTGCGGGAGCGCTTGAAGATGTCGGCGAAGGCCATGGCTTACCTCACATTCTGGGAGACGAGGTAGGCCGTCGTGACCTTCCCCGGGGCGAGCTTGGGCTCGGCGATGGAGACGGCGAGCGCGCTGGCGGGAGCCACCGTGCGCTCGGTGAGCTCGGTCGGAGCGTCGCCCGTATTCTCGATGCGCAGCACCTTCCCGGTCAGGTCCTGGCCGCGATACTCGGCAATCATCTGGACCTTGAGCTTGCCGACATAGACCGGCTTGAGCGCGCGCTGGCGCATCTCGTAACCGTCAGCGACGCTGTTCGAATACATCGCCTGTACGAGTTCGACCGCCGCGTCCTGCGGCCCGGCGGCGACCTGCTGCGGAGCGGCTTCCGCGGCCTTCTCCTTGGCGATCGCGGGGTTCGACACGAACACCTGCGCGGCCGCGTCGCCCGAGATCCGGCACATGAACTTGTAGACGTAGCCCCGCTTGGTCGTGCCGAAGAACGACAGCGCCTGCCGGCCGTAGCCCTCGGGGACGCTCAGGTAGATGTCGCCGCGCACCGGCTCGTTGACGACCGAGAAGTCGTCCTGCGGGTTGCCGGTCGAGATCTTCGACACGCTCGCGAATTCGTCCTCGACGAGGCTGATGCGCGTCAGGTCCTTCGCGGACGCTTGGCAGTCGACCTGTGCGTTATCGGCCGCCATGATCGTCTGATCGGCCCAGGCGGGCTGCGCGAAGAAGAGGATCGCGAGCGTGAACAGGCAGGCGCCGATCATCCTGCTCAGGATGCAGCTGAGCCGGGACATCAAGACGGTGCCTACCGCCGCGCTACCGACGGCGTAGATAGCGGTCATTGGTCTAGCTCCTTGCCCTTGCGGACCATTCCGAAGCCGACGAGACGGAGGGACAGACCCTCGTACTCCCAGTCGTACCGGAAGGTGCGGCGCTCGTTCGAGATCACCTTGTTGCCGACGATGGTGTGCAACTCGCCCGTCACCTCGGAGCGAAGGTTCTTGGGGTCGATCTCCATCGACTGGATCGTGAAGAACTGCGCGATGGACGACCCGCGCTGCTCGTTGACGATCTTCAGCAGGTCGCCCTTGATCTTGCCTTGCGCGCGGGGCGAGGTGATCGCGAGGACCTGGTTCATCCAGTATTCAAGGTTCTGCGGGCTGCGATCGAGCGTCAGGATGACGACGTCGCGCGTGATCATCTCGAGATACTGGCGCGAGACACCCGCGCTGCTGACCGTCACCGGCGACTGCAACACTGGTTGCAGCACGACCTCGCGGTCGCGCGAGATGCCGAGGGTAAGGAGGAGCGCCGCCAGCCCGGCGAGCGCGGCCGCGACAACCACCAGGAGGTTGCGCTGCTTGAGGACGCGCTGGTTCTGCGCGTGGCTGTACGAGAGATCCATGTTACCCCGCCATCAATCGAAGGTATGAGGGCGGCGTGGCTCTCAGGCCGGTGAAACCGGCCGGCAGATGCCAATAGGCCAGGTGAAGCAGCCAAGACGCGGCACGACCAGCTTTCGCTTTCTTTAATCCCCACCAGCCCGCGAACGCCGCGATGATGCCGATGACGATATGCTGGGTCATGATCCCCCAGACGAATGGCAGAACCATCGCCAGGAACTCATCCAACGTCCACAGCCCGATCAGCTCAGGGTCGTCGAGATGAGATGGGATCGCGTACTTGTCTGCAGCCATTGCGCCACCCTCCCCGCGAGCGCGGCCGGAGCTGCCACCCCGACCGGCCCGAACGGTTGCGTCAGATCGTCGCCGTCACCGTCGAGGTGACGATCGGGATGCCGGTGCCGGCGCCGACGCCGACGCCGACCGGGATCGCGATCTGGCCCATGGAGAAGCGGCCCGAGGCCAGCGCCACGATGCCGCCCGCAAGCGACAGCACGGTGATGATCTTGCCGCCCGAGCCCTCGAGGAAGTCCGTGAACTTCGTCAGAGCGGTGTCGAACGTCGTGTCGGCGCCGGCGAAGGCCGGACCGGCGAAATAGAAGAGCGCGAACGCCAGCACGGCGAGGGCGAAGACCGCCATCTCCGTGTGGCCGCTCTTTTTCAGCACGGACTGCATAGTGAGTTCCCTTCGATGGAGACGCGGCTCGCCCGCGCCCAAGGAAAGGTGAGCCGAGATGGATTCGGCGGACAATCGGGCGACGGCGGAACAACCGACGCCGACAAACATTTTTTTAAGTTCCGGCGTTTTACGCTGCGGAAGCGTCCGTCACGGCGGACCGGCGTCCGTATTCCCGGACGGGCGTCCGCCACGGCGGACAGGCGTCCGCCGCCGTGGACAGCTGTCCCGATTGGCGGACAGGTTTCAAGAGTGTAGAATCGACTAGCGACCTCTGAGTCGTATAGGGCGCGTTCATCACATCCTAGCGATGTTCGGCTTGGCCGGGGGGAAGCAGGATCGAGGCTAGGGACGTGCAGGAATGAGTGGGGATACTCGCGGATATTCGCTCGACGTATCGGAGTACCTGTTCCGCCTGACCACGGAGAGCCTGCGGCTCCTGTCCAACGAGACCAAGCGCTACCACAGCCTGACCAGCATGGTGAACCAGCTCGCCGGTCCCGGGGCCGCGGACGCGATCGCGCAGCACGACGTCGAGACCCTGCGCCAGCACCTCAGCAAGATCCCCACCAAGGGTCCGATTCGCATCCACCTCCACATCACGAAGACGAGCGCCGACAACCTGATCGAAGCCAAAAAGCGGCTCGCCAAGGAGCTCGGGTCCAGCCTGACAGTGGGTGATGCGATCTCGATGCTGCTGTTCGATTTCGTCGTGGATCAGAGCGCCGCCAAGCTCCTCTCGAAGCTCGGTGTCGATGAGGGGAGCCAGGGTTGCGACAAGCCGAGCGACAGCCGGGAGAAAACCGATAACGTCGTGCGTCTCAAGTAGTTAGACGGCTGAGTTGCCGGTAGGCCCGGCTGCAACAAAGGGTTGCCAATCTCCTAAGAGTTTGGTTTTCTGGCTGAGTCCGAACTGGTCTTCGGGGGCCTAAAGCCGTGCAGTCCGTAGCTGTGATTGAACCGGAGTCGCTTGCGATCGCCACCCAGCGCGAGAGGGCTTTCGCGTCACCCGGCGAACCGGACTACGTGCCGCTCATCATGCGGGCCATGGAGACTCAGGATCTCGGCATCCGTCAGATGGCCCTCAAGGTGAACATCAAGAAGAGCCGCCTAGGTACGATCCTCCACCGCGATCCTACAAAGCGCTCGGCCATGACGCTTCCCGAGTTCCAGTCGATTCTCCGCGCGCTCAACATCGACGTCATGCACGCGATCATCAGCGTCGAGATGGCCCGCGACCTCGAGCTGATGGGCGATGAACGCTTCGTGACCCTCGTCTCGATGCTCAGCACCCTGTTCAATGGCCTGCCCCATCGCATCGTCGAAGCTCTCCGGGAATTGGAGGGAATGGACGGCACCGAGGTCCACAAAGAATGGGGCACCTACTTCCAGTCGGCGGTGATCAAGAAGATGGTTGCCGAGATCAGCATGGTCCTGCAGCGACGATCAGACTTGGAGTCGGGCAAGGTCTCGATGTTCTGACGGCCTAGCGGCTTTTTTTTGACCTGCACTGCACCTAAAAGCACTAATGTGCGGCCCTAAAAGCACTGGAAATAGTTCGTGGCTTTCGAGGAAACGTCCTCAAAAGCACTAATAATCGCGCTCGCCCAGTATGTTCCGACCGTTAACACTGGTCCCACGGCCCCGACGGATTCGACGATAGCGGCGAATCCGTCGGGGTGAGCTTCGACGCGCCCGCACCGCGCCGATCGCTCAGGGACCAACGTGCGGAACGGAGATGTCGTGAGGACAAGAAAAACCCGGCGCTAGGCCGGGCTTTTCGGGTGGTCGCTAAACCTGTCTGGAAACCCGGTTCTAGCTGACCTCCCTTGAACAGACAAGGCCGAAGCGCGATTCGCGCCACGCCTTTGCTCGTCCGAACGGCACTCCACCCAGGGAGTGACGAATGGGAGGTTTTGCGCCGAAGCGGTCGGGCGGTATGCGCCGCTACAACCAGTTCAATGCCGTCGTCGATCGGCTCGCCAAGGGCTATGCCGGGCAGGAGAAAGTCTCTCCGGCCCGCCTGCTCGGGAAGCTCAAATGCGCCGCTCCATACATCGGGATTTCCCCGGCTGTGCTGGCGCTCATGGACGCCCTTATCCCCCACTCCAAGCCGCAGGACTGGTTGCCCGGCCGGGTGCCGCTCGTCTGGCCCCGCAACGAGACGCTTTCGCGCAAGCTCGGCGTCTCTATCCGGCAGGTGCAGAAGACGATCCGGGCGGCGATCGAGTTCGGCCTAATGGTCCCGCACGACAGCCCCAACGGGCATCGGGGCGGCAAACGCAACGCCGCCGGCGACATCCTGTGGGGCTACGGCTTCGACCTGCGGCCGCTCGGCACGCGCGCGGCCGAGTTCGATGCGATCGCCGCGAAGGGCTATGCGGAAGATCGCGAGATCGAGCGGTTGAAACGCGCGCTGTCGGCAGCTCGGCGCCGCACCCGCACGCTCGCCAACGCGGTGCTGGATGCCGACATTGACGACGTAGATGCGGCGCGAGAGGTCGAGCTCGTTCGCATGGCGCTGGACCATGTGAAGGGCAGCCGCGATCTCGATGCCCTGATCCGCTGCCTTGCCCAGGTGACGTCGCGCGTCGACGCCTTTCAGGCGAAGGTTGATGCAGCGCTCGAGGCGCTAAGCCCCAGTTCCGACGTTGAAAGTGCTGCTGATTGTCCTGTTGATAGTTCACCCAAGGGCGAACGCCAGTTCGTCCACTCTACAACTACAACCCAACTTGAAACTGCTCACGCAGTTACGGGTAGAGGCTTTGCGAAGAAGAGTAGTGAGGGTTGGGACATCGCCCTTCTCGCCCCGCAGAGCAACGTCGAAGCCGATCTCGAGCGCCACGGTGTCGACGCTAAGTTTGTCGCCAAGGCCGCGCCCGAGCTGATCTGGGACCTTGATCCAGGACCGCGGGCATGGGGTCGGCTAGTGAGCATCGCCGAGGGTCTGACCGGTCAGTACGCGATTGGGCCGCACGCCTGGCGCGAGGCTTGCCGGTTGATGGGTCAGCGCGGCGCCGCGGCGGCCGTGATCGCGACCGTCGCCAAGTCGGTCAGCGGCGAGGTCCGCTCCCCCGGTGCCTATCTGCGCGGCATGACCGCCAAGGCGGCAGCTGGAGAACTCAACCTCGGCAAGACGTTCCACGGCATGCGCGAAGCGCGGACCGCCGACTGCTGAGCCGCCCGGTCGATGCACCCAAAAGCACGATGCGGACGCCGCGCTCAGTCGCTCAGGGGCGGAACGCACCTAAAAGCACGAGCAACCGCACCCAAAAGCACGATGAAATTGCGGTTCAAGGGCGAGGTGCCGGGCTTACGCACCCAAAAGCACGATGTTTTTTAGCGGAAGGGCGAGATTTCGGGTGCGATCGGCCAGCGCCACACCTAGCTCACGCCGGATTTCGGGTGCGGTTGCCAGCTTGAGGCGCATCCATCGACGATTCCTAGTGCTTTTGGGTGCGAAGCGGCTCTGCCCGGTGGCCTGCCATCGTCCGACGCGTTAACATGGATGCGAGTCATGGAGACCCTGCGCAATGGCGAGAAAGCGGACCAATACCGAGGTGCAAGGCCTGCTGGCGCTGGACTGCCCGCTGCGGGGGGACATTCACGGCGACCGGAGCGTCATGGACTTCCCGTTCTTCGCGCTGGAGAAGAAGCCCCAGACCGGGATCATCGAACACAAGATCGGCAACGTGTCGATCACGATCCGCGCCGGCGAGGGCGGCATCGCGACGATGTACGACAAGGAGATCATCCTCTACGTCGCCTCGATCATCTTCGAGCAGAAAGCGCGGGGAATGGCGCTCTCGCAGGAGATCACCTTCACGGCGCATGACTTCTTCCGCGCAACCGGCACGCCCAACCCGGGCAAGCGAGACTATGCGCGCTTCACGGACGCCATGTCCCGCCTCCAGGGCACCCAGATCCAGACCAACCTCAAGACGGGCGGCGCCGGCCATCGCGGATGGTTCTCCTGGGTGGAGAATGCCCAGGTCATCTACAACGACATGCCCGAAGGGTATGAGCGGCTGCAGGCGGTGAAGATCCGCCTCTGCGATTTCCTGTTCCGCGCGATCGAGCGCGACGTGTCGATGTATTCGTACCACCACGAATACTTCAAGCTCGGCCTGATTGAGCGGCGGCTGTACGAGATCGCCCGCTCGCACTGCGACGAGGGTCCGTTCGAAGTCGACCTGGAGTCGCTCCTCAAGACGGTCGGCAGCAGGAGCGCGCTGCGCCGCTTTAAGCAGCACATCAGCGACATCCAGCACTCGGATAGCCTGCCCCACTACAGCATCGCCATGCGCGACGAGATCGACGGGAACCGAGTCCGCGCGCGTGCCAACGAGACGATCGTCACCTTCTCCGAACGGCCCCCGACAGCCGAATGCCCCTACGTCCAGCAGACCCTCGAAGCGATCGCCTGACCTAGAAGGACGACACCATCGCCGCGCGCGCGAAGGTGGGCGGCACCGGCGCCGCACTCCCGGGAGACTGGATCGTCACCACACGCGAGAGCCCGGTCAGCCGCGACCAGTTCAGCAGGATGTTCGAGACATAGTCCTGCGTTTCGACGATGCGCGGCACACGGCCGTTCTTTACCCGCCCTGGCCCCGCATTGTAAGCGGCGAGCGCGAGGTGATACTGGCCGAACTTGTCGAGCTGCTGGCGCAGGTAGCGTGCCCCACCCGTGAGGTTCTGCTCCACGTCGTAGCGGTTGACCCCGAGACCAGCAGCCGTGTCGGGCATGAGCTGCGTCAAGCCGAACGCGTTCTTGGGGGAGTAGATCGAGGCGTTATAGCGGCTTTCCCGGATGATCATCGCGTCGAAAAGACCGACCGGAAGGCCGTACTGACAGGCGATGTTCGACATCATGGCGAAATAGCCGCGGCGCCGGAGCTCGCCATCTGGGCGCAGTAGGCCGCTCGGCCGGTAGTCGGCCGGCACGCATCCCGGCACATAGGAATCGGCCGCTGCGGCGAAGACCTGGCCGCCACGCATCCACAAGGGCACCGAGATGCCTGAGACGGGCGCAACGCTTACCGCGGAGGCGTAGGCCGGGACGTTAGGCTGGGCCACCCCGACCGGAGCAAAGGGATCTTCGCTCCCGATCGCGCCCGCCCCTGCCCCTCCAAGCGCCGGTTGCGGCGCGAGGCTGTTCGCCATCTGGTAGGCGACCCACTGCCGGCTGAGGTCGTGGACCCGGAAGGCCTCGGGGAGCGCCGCGGCCTCGACCGGCGAGGCTGCGGAGGCAGCCGCCGGGGCCGGTCCGGACGGTCCCTCCGAGGCCTCCTCCGGTGCCGGCGAGGGCGCGCTCGTCATGCTGATCAGCTGGACAGTCCGGATGGATCGGGCGGGCTGCGCCCCCGCCGCCGCGACGGTCGCCACCATCGAGATCAGTGCCGCTCCGGCAAGAAAACACGCTCGCATCTGGTCCTCCCGACCCCGTTCCTCATGAGTGAGATCGACGGATTCGCGGTTGTCAATCCCCCCGACCTGGGTGAGACTGGCCTCAAACCGAGCCGTTGGACCGATCGAAATGTGGCTCATCGACCGCGACACGAACGGCGTCGGAGGACGTCGCATCCCCCTCCCCCCACCCCTGCGGGAGGCTTTGGTGCGGTGGTACGTCGGCGAAGGATCCCGCGGTGACGAGGAAGCCGGTATCACCCTCGTCCAGAACGCGCGCATCGGTGCGAAATGGATCGCATGCGACTGCCTGTCGGCCGAGGATGCCCCGCCGATCCTGACGCCGGCTTTCCTATCGGAGGCAGAAACCTACTATCTACGGCGCCTCACCAGTAGCAAGCGGCCGGAACATCGCGAGAAGTGCCCCTTCTTCCGCGACCAGGTGACGCACCGCATCACCGAGATCCGCTCCCGCGAAACCCCGGCCGACCCTCCGGCCGGCTTCTTCGAGGTGTTGCGCCCTGCCCCGGAGAAGCTCGCCCAGAGGCCCGAGGAGGACGCCAGCGACGATCGAACCCGCCATGCGTCGGTTCCGCGTCTGGCGCGGCTCCTATGGCGCCTGATCGATGCTGCCGGCACCAACCGGGTACCGCCCGAGCAGCAGGAACCCGAGCCGGCCTCCATCAAACGCGAGTTCGAGGTTCTCTGCCGAGCCGCTGCCAAGATCGAGATCGCCCCCGGCATCCAACTCGGCCGAGCATTCTGGACACACGCCAACGCCCTGCACAGCCGGCGCGCGTATGCCATGCTGCGCCAGCTCGCGAAGAGCTGGCCGAGCGGCCACACACCGCAGGGGTTCATGGCCCTGTTCTCACCGCACGTCCGCGGCCACGTCGTCGACGTTCCCGGAGCTGAGCCCATCCACGTCGCGAACCGGGTCCAGTCTCCCTCCGTGCGCGGCAATCTTATCAAGGGGCCGTTCCTGGTGATGATCGTCGCCGGCGAATATCCCGAGGCTCACGGCTACGCGCCGCTCCGCGCGTACGCCCAGCCGATCTTGTCCGGGCAGCGCTTCATCCCAGTCGACTCCGAGTTCGAGCGATCGGTGCTGCGCGAGCTCTTCAAGGCGCGACGCCAACTGGACAGGGCCGGCGTCGACCTCGCGATTGAGAAGCCCGTGTTCGACCGGCTCACGACCCAGGGCGCCTGCAGGCCGGACTTCCTCCTCGAGGCGCGCTCGCGCGCCACGGGAGAGATCAAGCAGCTCGTCGTGGAGGCCATGGGGTTCAGCGACGAGGACTATCTCGCCTCCAAGGCTACGACACACCCCCGGATGGGCCTGCTCGGTCCCCTGCTGACGATCCAGGCGAGCGACATCGAGGGCGAGTGCGTCTGCGACCAGATCGCCGGCGCGCTCGACATCTGACGGGTCAGTTCCAAGTCAGGCTCATTCCGAACGAGACGACGATCGCCAGCGTCACCGGCGTCGACAGGAGGTAGAGCTTCTGCCAGCGCCACCAGGTCTTCGGCAGGAAGAGGACAGCGCTGCGTAGGGTGCGGACCTCCTGCCACGACTGCTCGCGGTAGAGGCGGACGCCGGCGACTGACACCGACAGGACCATTGCGATGGTACAGCACAGGCCGGTCGCCGTGTAGAGCGCGATCCAGTTAATCAACTCGACTTGGGTCAGGTGCGCCATGATCAGCCTCATAACCGCCCCGGTGCAATGATGTCGCCGACCCTTGGCCGGTCCAGGACGGACCCCATCCGTTTACAACAGCCTGGTGAGGATTCCTTTAACCCTCCCCCGCAACGAAAGTGACGCAAGTTCCCGCCACACCCTACGCCAATGATTGCTAGCCGACCCCGCATGTCTAGCCATTCGGGGTTGCGGTTGACCCGACAGGTCCAGGCACCGGGCACGGGCTGGTGATGCACCCCGGCGTCGTCGTGCTGGTCATCATCTACGAGGGCGCCTGCAAGGTCACGCTCCACGCCACGCAAGCGCAGGCATGGCGGCAGCTGATGGAGTTCGTCGACCGACGCTGGGAAGCGCGGTTTGGCCGCACCCCCTCCCCGATCGAGCCGGAGGCGCGCGCCGACCAGTTCTTCCGCAACGACGCGGACGATCTCTACGCGATTATCGACGCCGACGTCTCCGAGCTGCGAAACGCCTTGGGTTGATCTCCGATCTTCCCTTTCCCTGCTATATCCAGACGTCGTAAGGTCCCGTGAGCGGGAGCCAGCAATGTTCGAGTGCCTCATCCTGGGGGACAGTACCGGCCTGGGCGCGGCCCAGGCGATCAACCATCGCTCCGCGCAGCAATGCGACGTGCAAGCCGTGGAACGTGCGACAGCGGCGCAGATCCTCGCATGGCGCGAGACCGGCAAGGATTACGGGACCTGCATCTTCGCGATGGGTTCCAACGATGCGGCCGGCCCGGCTCTCGCCGGCAAGCTGGCGAAGATTCGATCCACCTTCTGCTTCCGCCGGGTCATCTGGCTTCTGCCCTACGCCCGGCCACAGGCCTATACTGTCAGTTCTGTCGCCGCGCGCTTCGGCGACGAGACGCTTGACTTGGTTCGGTTCGAGACACGGGACCGGATACATCCTCGAAACTATTCGCAAGTCGCGGCGGTTCTCCTGCGCTGAGCGCGGAACAATCCGACAAGGTGAGAAGGGTCGGGAAAGGCGGGCAATCGGGATCTACGTCCCGCGGCCCCTGCCCTTCCCCTGCCGGGACTCCAGTCCAGGCGCAGCTCGCAGGAGCTCGCTATGCCGCTTCACCTCTTGATGGTCAGCCTTCACGGCGAACCCGACGAGCTGTCGGCGCACCCAGATCACGATACCTCATGGGCCGCGCTCCTCCGTTACATCGACGAGCGATGGTCGACCCGCATCGACGCGGAGCCTCCGGCCGACGACAACGCCCGCGTCGAGGCATTCTTCCTGCTGCCGACTCGTTCTACCTCATCGGCGAGGTAGGTGCGACGATCCCGGGAGCTTAGCCCCCTCCCCTTTCGGCCTGGTCCATCAGCTTTTCGATGGCCTGCCAGTAAGGCAGTCGCTCACGGTCGCAGTAATCGATGAAGCGCCCCATGACGCTCAACGGCCCCTTCACGCTGACCTGGTGGAGCTGCTCGCCCGCATAGGCCGACTTCTGCCGCCGAGGCGGTCCGGCAGGCGCGGCGGGCTTGGTGAACCCATGCTCGCGACCGACATCGTCAATCGCGGCAACCTCCCGGCGCTGTTCCGAACGACTGCGCTCGGGCCGTGCGGTAGGCTTGATGTCAGAGAGATCATCGAGACCTAGTTTGATCCCACTGCTCATGCCGTCTGCTCCACGGTTTGCTGCCGCCTGATCTCGGTTACGACCTCCTTAACGAAGGCAGACGCGTTCGCTCGGGCCTTCTCCAGCCCGGCCGCCTGTGCCTCACCGAGTTTCCACAGCGACGTGTAGTGCGTGAACATCGCGCGGAATCCGGCACGGTCATTGAGCGCCGTCTCGAATGTCGGAATACCCGCTTCCTTGAACTGCGACCTGATCTCCTTCTCGTCCCGCGTCGCGATCGCCGGGTTCACCCGGGTAAAGAGCATCCGGTAGGGTATCTCACGCCGCATCGCCCTGCCCTCGCCGACCACCAGCTTGATGGCCTTGCTCGCCTGACGGGCATCTACGGGCGATGCCTGCAGCGGGATGATCACAAGGTCCGTGCGCGAGATCGCGTGAGACATGGCGCGGTTCGCAGTTCCTTCAAGATCGACGATGACGAATTGGCTTGCCGCGGCCGCTTCCTCTATCTCGTCGATCACCACGTCGTCCGTGGGCAGCGTTCGGCACGCGAAGCCGGGCTCGCTGGTTTCCCGCGCCCACGTCTCCAGCGTTCGATTTGGGTCGCCGTCTATCACCGTCACGGACGCGCCAGCGACGCTCAGCCCGCTAGCAAGAACCAGCGCCGAGGTGCTTTTCCCCACTCCGCCCTTGGGGCTCGCGAAGGTGATCACTGGCATTCCGCAGCCTTCCTAACCATTGCAGCGGACCGCTGAAAACTACACCGCCCCGCACCGCAAGACTGGCGGACCAACCGCCCGCCACCGCCACTCTCTGCCAGACACCGCCCGCATTGACAACGCCTGTGTAGCGCAGGGGGGCAATGCCCGCGCCACCATACGCCCTGACGCGCCCTGCTACGCCACGCCCGACATGGCACCGCCGCGTACCGCCACGCATTACCATGCAGTGAAGGGCATTGCTACGCCCGGCACCGCCACGCGTGACAACGCAGGCGTATGGTAGCAATCGCCCGAGTACGCGGGCAGTGCCTAGGAAGGCGACGCCATTCCGGGCGGTTTTCCGGAGTGTCTCGAACATGCCCCAGAATGGCCATGGTACCAAACGCTACCATGATCTTGACGAGAACAAGGGGAGGGGGTGCAGTCTTGCGAAGGAGCTGACGGGATGCCCTATACAGCGTTGAAACCTAGCCAGAAACTCGTCGACATCGTCGGCGCGCTCGGTGGATCATGGCACGGGTATGTCGCCTCGTGCCGATGTCCCGCGCATTGCGACAAGACGCCGAGCCTGTCACTCCGACAGGGAAACCGGGGCATCCTCGTGACGTGCTTCGCCGGCTGTGACGCGGAAGACGTGCTACGCGAACTCCGGCGCGTGCCCGTCGCGCGAAGGTTCGAGCCGCCGAAGGCGGACCTTCGCCGCGGCACTGGAAACGTCGAACGACTCTGGGATCAAGCGGGATCAGTGGAGGGTACGCTTGCCGAGCGCTACCTTATCGGTCGTCATATCGACCTGGGTCCGGCCGGCCTCCGCTTCCACCCGCGCTGCCCGCTCGGCCCCAAGCCGCACACCGTCTTCCGGCCGGCGCTGCTGGTCGGCGTCCGCGAGGTCAGACGCCTTGTCGCCCTCCAGCGGATCTTCATCGACCCCGCTACCGGCCGCTACGACTGCAAGGTGATGCTCGGCCAGCCGGGGCAGGGGGCTTGGCAGGGGCGCCCGCTGTCCGGCAACATCATGGCGATCGCCGAGGGCTTCGAGACCGCGGCGGCTTTCACCATTATTCATGGCGTACCCTGTTGGGCGAGCCTGGGCGCGCGACGGCTCGACCAGCTCCGCTTGCCGCCCGGCGTGTCGACCCTCCTGATCGCCGAGGACAACGATCCCGAGGGCTCGAGTGCGGCCGATCGTGCCGAGGCGCATTATGCACGTCCTGACCTTACCATCCGGCGTGCGCCACCACCCGGGCGCATCAAGGACTGGGCGGTCGTTCTCGATGGCGAACGGGAAAGGGGAGGGGGGTCGAGTGGGTGATGCTGCCGATTGGCGGCCGATCCAGGAGACCCCCATGACCGACCTTTTCTCGACGGCAGCAACCGCCGACCGATGCGCCGCGCTCCTGCTGCAGGATCGTATCCGGTCGGGTGAGACGATCACCCGCGCCGTTCTCAACGCCGCGATGACGGAGGCCTATGGCGGCAGCGACGCGCAGGGCCGCTGGACCCAGCGCGAGAGCTTTGAGATTTTGGAGCACGCCCTCGCGCTCCACCTGCGGACGCGGCCCTATGAACTCCAGGCGTTCGCCGACGTCGTCGCTCCGATCCGGCTGATGGCGAGCCTGCCGACCCAGACGGTCAGAAGCGAGGAACAGCTCGAATGGCAGCAGTTCTCGACGCCGGCAGACATCGCCGCGCTCGCCGTCCTCCTCGCCAATGCACAGCCCGGCGACGTCGTGCTGGAACCCAGCGCCGGCAACGGCCTCCTCGTGGCCCAGCTGCGCCAGGACGTTACCCTACAACTGAACGAGCTCGACCCCGCCCGACGCGCCCGCCTTGCGCACAGCTTCCCCGGTGCCCAGATTTCGGGGCACGACGGCGCGGCGATCACTTCGCTGATGGCGGCATCCGAACGCCCGACACTGGTGCTGATGAACCCGCCGTTCTCCCGATCGCTCGGCCGCGGAGCCGACGATCTCGCGGCCGTGCGCCATCTTCAGGCGGCGTTGCGCCGGCTCCGGACAGGCGGTCGCCTCGTGGCGATCATGCCCGACTGGTTCGGCCCGAGCGCTCGCCTCCGCGATCTCTACGAGACGACGCTGCGCGACGTGGCAGTGCGGACCTCTCTCCGCCTCGAGAAGTGCTACGCCAAGCACGGCACGTCGATCGCCGTGCGCCTCTACGTCATCGACAAGACGCCCGGGACCAGTGTGCCATCCACGATCCAGAGATCCTCCGTCGCGGAGTTCTGGACGTCCTCACGATCGTCGACCGGCTGAAGCCAAAGATGGACGTGCCGGCGCCGCCTGTCCGCAAAACCGGGACCACGACCTTGTTCCGGGCCGTGAAGAGCACCCGCCCGGCTGAGCCCCGCGCGTTCCACGCCCCGACCCGCAACGAGGTCCTGCCCGTCGAGTTCACGCCGCTGGACCCCCCCGCGCCGATCCTCGAGCAGACCGGCGTCTATCTCCCGTACCGTCCGAGCCGCCTCGTGTTCACGACCGCCGGAGAGCATCCGACGGCGCTGGTCGAGTCCGTCGCGATGGGATCGATCCCGGCGCCGGTCCCCCACCATGTCCCGCGCTTGCCCGAGCGCACCGTCGCCGATCGACTTCTGTCTGCCTCGCAGCTCGAAACCGTCGTCTACGCCGGTGACGCCTGGACCCAGATGCTGCCGGGCAAATTCCGCCCCAGCAAGGAAGGCGTCGGGCTCGAGCTTGCCGACGACGGCCGCGAGTACCGGAAGGGCTTCTTCCTGGGTGACGGCACGGGCGCGGGCAAGGGGCGGCAGATCGCCGCCTGCATCCTCGACAACTGGCTCCAGGGCCGGCGCCGGCACATCTGGATCACCAAGAACGAGCCGCTGCTGGAGGACGCGCGGCGCGACTGGACCGCATTGGGCGGCATGTCGGCCGACATCCAGCCCCTCACCAACTGGAAGATCGACGAGGTGGTCAAGCTCGACCAGGGCGTCATCTTCGTGACCTATCCGGCGCTCCGATCGGCGAGGAGCGACCACACCCGCCTGAAGCAGCTCATCGACTGGGCCCGCGAGGACTTCGACGGCGTGATCGCGTTTGACGAGGCGCACGAGATGGGCGGCGTCGCCGGCGGGGAGGGCGCGCTGGGGGCCAAGAAGGGGTCGCAGCAGGGGATCTGCGGAGTGCTCCTCCAGAACCACCTGCCTCGCGCCCGCGTGCTCTACGCATCGGCGACCGGGGCCAGCGACGTGAACAATCTCGCCTACGCCGTGCGGCTCGGGCTCTGGGGGCCGGAGACCGCCTTCGCCGACCGCGAGCAGTTCATCAGCGGCATCCGCAAGGGCGGGATCGCGGCGATGGAGCTCGTCGCGCGCGACCTCAAGGCGACCGGCCTCTACATGGCGCGCGCGCTCAGCTTCGCCGGTGTCGAGTACGACATCCTGAAGCACGCGCTCACCCCCGACCAGATCAAGATCTACGACACCTATGCCGATGCGTGGGGGATCATCCACCGCAACATGGAGCAGGCGCTCGAGCTCACCGGCGTCGTCGACGTGCTCGAGAACGCGACGCTCAACAGCGGGGCGAAGGCGTCGGCACGCTCGCGGTTCGAGTCGACCAAGCAGCGCTTCTTCGGCCAGGTACTTCTCAGCCTGAAGCTGCCCACCGTCATCGCCGCGGTCGAGGAACACCTAACCGATGGCAAGTCGGTCGTGCTCCAGCTCGTCACCACTGCGGAATCGATCCTCAACCGGCGTCTCGGCGAACTCAGCCCCGACGAGCGCGCGGACCTGGAGATCGACCTCTCGCCGCGGGAATTCCTGTAATGTTGAGCTCAACATTACACGGCTTCTCTGCAGTCGCA
>NZ_LXVY01000014.1 GCF_001650735.1 Sphingomonas sp. TDK1
CCAAGGTCCAGCCCGGAGACTCCGTCGCCGTGTTCGGCCTCGGCGGCATCGGCCTCGCGGCGATTCAGGGTGCGCGCCAGGCGAAGGCGGGTCGCATCATCGCCATCGACACCAATCCATCCAAGTTCGAGCTGGCACGCCAGTTCGGTGCTACCGAGTGCATCAACCCCAAGGACCATGACAAGCCCATCCAGCAAGTGCTGATCGAGATGACGGGCTGGGGCATCGATCATACCTTCGAGTGCATCGGCAACGTCCACGTCATGCGCGCCGCGCTTGAATCAGCGCACCGTGGCTGGGGTCAGTCGATCGTGATTGGCGTTGCCGGCGCGGGCGAGGAAATCTCCACCCGCCCATTCCAGCTCGTCACGGGCCGCGTATGGAAGGGGTCCGCTTTCGGTGGCGTCAAGGGACGGACACAGCTCCCCGGCATGGTCGAGGATGCGATGAGAGGCGATATCGATCTGGCCCCATTCGTAACCCACACGATGGGTTTGGAGGAGATCAACGAGGCCTTCGAACTGATGCACGAAGGCAAGTCGATCCGCACGGTCATTCACTACTGACCCGCCGATCCGAAGCGGCGCGAGGCGCTCGGATCGACAACTCGGCCGTCATCATGGCCCGACCCCGGCCATGATGAAGCGCGCTCTGGCAAATGGGCAACGCGTCGCGATGCGGTAACAAGCGCCGAAGTACGGTCGTTACATGCCGATAGCGGCACGGACCAGGGCCGCCCAGCCCAGGCGCTTACCAGCGGAGTGTGTGTGGCCTCGTCGCGCGACCCAACAGGGAAAATGGTTTTATCGTAACCTTTGTCCACTGCTGGAAAAATACTTCAAAGGTGCCGAATATCGGGCCAGCCTGACCTTTGGATGTATTGAGTCGGAAAAGCATTCATCTGTTCCCCGACTGTGATGAACCACGGGCCGCATGGGCGGATAGGGCAGGAAGACTGAATTGAAGAGCAAGGGTATTCACGCGACGACACCGGTCACCGATCATGGGCATAAGGGGCTGCCCGCTTGCGTGCAGGTTCGCGGCGCGCGCCAGAATAACCTCAAAAATATTGACGTCGATGTACCGCGCGACGCCTTCGTGGTGTTCACCGGCATATCGGGCTCGGGCAAGTCATCGCTCGCGTTCGGCACCCTCCCGCGAACGAATGGTGCCGTCACGTCGCGACCCATCAACGGCGCCTTATCGTTAAATTCAGAGATATGATAAGTGCAGAAGACAAGGTCATCCACTATTGCGGATGACCTGCCATATTCATCTATTCATTTCCCGATACGGCCGGGCCACCCATTCCGGATAGAAACACGAACCTTACCCTGCAGTCAGACAGCAGCTTAGGGTGCCGACCGCTCGGCTATTTCGCGGCCAGCAGGGTGAACTTGTGAATTTGCGGCGGTTCAGAAAAAAGTTCTTCTGCCTTGTCCATCAGTGCGGCGGCAACCTTGCCGTCGAGATGGGCTTGCCGATCCTCCTCTGTGTCGAACGTATCGAAGATCGCGTACGCACCGGGACCTTCCTCGATCGCATACCAGGTCAGAGTGCCCGCCTCAGCTTGAACGAGCGGCAATGCCGAGGTCAGGAAATTGGCGACATCACGCTCTTTTCCGGGCTTGGCCTTCAGTGGTACATACAGGGCAAGTTTGGGCATAAATGACTCCTCAAGTGAAACCGACAGTCATTATTCGGCAGAGTAACGGAAGAGCGGGCCGCTACGTTCCCCATGAGGCGGAGCAAACGCGGCCCCGCCTCCTCGTCGAAATCAGAACTGCTGTGCGGTCGGCCGGATGACGATCGCGTTGACGTCGACGTCATCAGGTTGTTCGACAGCGAACGCGATAGCACGCGCCACCGATGCCGCCGGGATGGCCTGCTTGTAGAAGTCCAGCACCGTCTCAGCAGCCGTACCCGACGTCGTGAACTTCAGGTCGCTCTCGACGGCTCCGGGCTCGATCGACGTGACGCGGACCTTCTCGCCCACCTCCTGGCGAAGACCTTCGCTGATCGCGCTGACGGCGAACTTGGTGCCGGAATAGACCGTGCCGCCCGGGGCGAAGACCTTGATGCCGGCGACCGAACTCAGGTTGATGATGTGGCCGCTGCCCTGCTCCAGGAAGCCGGGAAGAGCCGCGGCGATGCCGTAGAGCGTGCCCTTCAAATTGACGTCGATCATCTGGTCCCACTCGTCGGTGTTGACCTCGGCCATCGGACGGATCGGCATCAGACCGGCGTTGTTGATCAGTACGTCGAGACGGCCGAAGTCGGCGACGATCGCGGCGACGACGGTCTGGACCGCCGACTTGTCGGTGACGTCGAGCGCATAGGCGCGTGCCGTTCCGCCGTTCTCGGCGATCTGCGCGACGACCTCGTCGAGCTTGTCCTTGCGCCGTGCGGCGATGGCGACCTTCGCACCGCGTTCGGCGAGAAGACGCGCGGTCTCGGCGCCGATGCCGGTGCTCCCGCCGGTGATGAGAACAACCTTGCCTTCGATACCTTTGGTCATGACTGTGTTTCCTTCACTTCAGATGTTGATTTTTCGCTGCGTCGCGGCCCCGCGCCAGCGGTAGCCGCGTGGATGAACGAGGCCGATAAGGCCCGCGCGAAGCGCAGGTGCCAACAGGCCGATCATCCGCAGCTCCTCTATGTAGAACGGTTGTGCCAGCAGCGCCGACCCCACCCATTCTTTAAGCTTGCCCATGGCAGCACCCTTAGGTCGCGGAGACGGGGTTGAGGACAAACGTGGCGCGCTCGGCCAGATCGCCGATCTGAGAGAGGTAGTTTTGGAAGTGGGGCGTCGCGCGGTGGGCGGTAACCGCATCCGCGTCCGCGTACAGCTCGTCGAGGACGAAGCGGTTCGGATCGCTCTGGTCCTGCCAGAGATCGTAGCGCAAATTGCCCGGTTCGGCACGGCTTGGCTTTAGCATGGCGTCGAGCAGAGCGCGCAGGCGGTCGACGGTATCCGCACGGGCGGTTAGGACGGCGACGATCTTCACGTTGGCGGTCATGGCACCATATCCTGTCCTGGTTATATCCGAAGCGGGGCGCATCCTGAGCGCCCCGCCCGTCATCCTGGTACTCACGCAGCGGCGCGATCGAGGGCTTCGATCAAAGCGTCGGCCATGGCTTGGTCCGACGCCGGATTCTGACCCGTGATCAGCTCCCGGTCCACGACGACATTCGAAGCGAAGTTCTTGTCGGTGACAGAGACGTCGCCACCGGCCGACCGCAGCGCCTTTTCCATGTCGAAGAAGAGCTCGCCCTTCAGCACTTGCTCCTCAGCGATCTTCTCCTCGCTCGCCGAGAAGACGGTCATGCGGTAGCCTGAGTAGATCCAGTCTCGCGCCAGGTCGGCCGCCCCGGCGTCATCGCCTTCCTCCAGCGCCTTGCGGAAGGCCGGAGCATCGTCGAGCGTAGAAACAACGACCACCGGTCCGTGGCAGAGGAGCGCGGTCGGCTTGGCCGCCGCGTGGAAGTGACGGAGGATCGTGCCCGCATCGCGGTCCTGCATCAGATCGACGATGGGCGCGTGACCTCCCGGCACGAACACGCCAACGAAGCCGTCCAGACCCTCGTCGACGACCGATTTCAGCGTGCGGACGTCGTTCATGGCCGGGTGGCTGGCGAAGAAGTCCTTGGCGCGCTGGTATGCCGCCTCATCACCGCCAAAGTGGTCCTTCGTGTCGGAACCGGCATCGATGTGCGGCTTGGTCCCATTGGGCGTAGCGAGAACAATATCATAGCCGGCGTCGAGCAGTGCCAGCGCGGGGACTGTCGTTTCGTTGAGATACTGACCGACCGTTGCGGTACTGCCGCCACGCAGACCGAGCTGTGTCGCGTTCGATCCAAGAACGAGAACCTGACCCTTGCTCATCTGAACCTCCATGTTCGCGGCGCCCGTCGCCGATGGATGGGAAATGGGCCTCGTTGATATATTCTAGAAGTTTATCTTTCTAATGTCAGATATACGTCTGACAGGATGACTGCATGCGCTACGATCTGAACCTGCTGCCGATCTTCGTCGCGTTGATGGAGGAACGCAGCGTCACGCGGGCCGCCGAGCGCATGGGCATGACACAGCCCGCCCTGTCTAATGCCCTATCGCGTCTGCGACTGATGCTTCAGGACCAACTGTTCGTCCGCGAGCGCTACGGCATCCAGCCGACCCCGATCGCGCTTGAACTCTCACCGCTGATCGCCGAGGCACTCGCCCAGCTCGACGACGCGGTCCTCGGTCAGCAGGCCTTCGACCCCGTACGGACCGAACGGCTCTTCACGATCGCGCCAAACGGCTATGTCGAGTTCGTCCTCGTCCCCGCTATCGTGGCGCGCCTGGAGAAGGTCGCCCCCGGCATCAAGCTTCGTCTGACGCCCTACGGGAACGATCTTGTGGAAACAGGCGTCGTGTCGGGCACGACGGCGCTCGTGCTGGGCCGCATCGTCGATCCGCCCGACAACCTCGTCGTCCAGCACCTGATGGACGAAGGGCTCGCCTGCGCCGTCCGTGCCGACCATCCGGGCGTCGGCGATGTCATGACGCGCGAGCAGTTCGAGACGATGAAGCATGTCAACATCGTGCCGCCCGGACGGATGCGCGCCGGGCTGTTCCAGGCGCTGGCGCAGCAGCAGCTGAAGCGCGACGTCGCAATCTCCGTGACAAACTTCTTCGCGGTAGCCGAGATAGTGGCGGTGACCGACTATTGCGCCACCTTGCCCTCGCTCATCTGCAGGCGGCTGATGCACGACCCCCGGCTGAAGATCCTGCCGGCTCCGGTCGACCTTGGCAGCTTTCCCGTGGAAATGGCTTGGCACGTCCGCTATCGGCATGATCCCGCACACCGCTGGTTACGTGCGCTGATCGGCGCGGTCATCACCGACCTCACGGGGAAGACGGCAGCGGCAATCACGCCGTCGCCAGCCTGACGACGATGTCGAACCGCGATGTCGCTTGTGCGTATCCTGTACGCGACAAAGTTCGCTATACAGCCCCTGACAATAGGATTTATCATGCGCGCAATCGGCTACCAGCAGCCCGGAACGATCGATCGCACGGAAGCTCTCGTCGACATCGAGCTTCCCGATCCCGTAGTCACTGGGCGCGATCTCCTCGTCGAGGTCAAGGCCGTCTCGGTAAACCCAGTTGATACGAAGGTGCGCGCTGGATCGGGTCCGATCCACGGTGATTGGCGTGTCCTGGGTTGGGATGCCGCCGGTGTCGTTCGCGCTGTTGGCCCTGAAGTGCGCGGCTTCGAACCGGGCGACGAGGTGTTCTACGCGGGCAGTATCGGCCGCGATGGGACCAACGCCGAGTTGCACCTGGTCGACGAACGCATTGTCGGGAAGAAGCCGGCCAGCCTCGATTGGGCAGAGGCAGCGGCGTTGCCGCTGACGGCGATCACCGCGTGGGAGGCCCTCTTCGAGCGATTGTCCGTGCGTACTCCTGTAGCCGGTGCAGCACCTGCGCTGTTGATTGTCGGCGGTGCCGGCGGGGTCGGATCGATGGCGATCCAGCTTGCCCGTCAGGTTCCCGATCTCACCGTCATCGCAACGGCATCACGCCCCGAGACGCAAGCCTGGGTGCGTGAGCTCGGCGCCCACCATGTCATCGATCATCGTCAGCCGCTGGCGCAGCAGGTCGCGGATCTCGGCATTGGCGCGCCGGCTTTCATCTTCTCGGCCACGCACACCGATGAGCATATCGAGCAGATCGCCGAGCTGATCGCCCCGCAGGGACGTTTTGCACTCATCGACGACCCCAAGACGCTCGATGTCGTACCGTTCAAACGCAAGTCGGTGTCGACCCACTGGGAGTTCATGTTCACCCGGTCCATGTTCGAGACTGCTGATATGGAAACGCAGGGTCAGATCCTGTCGGCCATCGCCAGCCTCGTGGACGCCGACGAGGTGCGCACCACCCTCACCGAACGGTTCTCCCCCATCAACGCCGCGAACCTCAAGCGCGCGCACCAGGCGCTTGAGAGCACTAGCGCACGCGGTAAGATTGTCATCGAGGGTTGGCAGTGATGCGGTTCACGCTCACTCAACGTCCGCCGCGCCCGCGGCCCCCGTTGCACCAACTGAAAGGGACCAAGCCTCGGCGTTATCGATGCCAGCCCTGTGCGGTTGTGGGCGTCGCTTTCGCTGGGTCACTGATATCTACAATCGTATAAGACCGTGATGTTTCGAGATAGCAGACGCGGTCCTCGGGTGAAAACTCGGGACGTCTGCTAGCTTGGCATCTCACCAATCGGTGCCAAGAGCGGGGAGTGCTTCGGCTAAGAAGTCAATCCACGCCCGCGTCTTGGCGGCGGGGCGCCGCGTCGGGTGTGTGATGGCATATGCCGCTCCCAGCATCATAGGCGGCTCGTCCAGCTCAAGCTCGCTCAACTGGCCGGCGCGAAGCGCCTCTGCCGCAATAAAGCGTGGCCCATAGACCAGCCCTTGGCCCGCGATGGCAGCGCGAACCAAAGCCTCACCATTGTCGGAACACATCGATCCTAAGATCGGCACCTTGATCGTCCCGTCTTTACCGAACGCCCACGATGTCGTTCCTGCAAGCGATGCGTTGGTGTGGCCCAGACAATCGTGATCGCCGAGGTCGGCCAGGCGGGTTGGCGTTCCCCGCCTCGCCAAATAAGAGGGGGCGGCACACAGCACGACGCGCATCGCCACGAGTTTGCGGGCAACAAGCGCACTGTTGGCGAGGCGCCCGATCCGTACGGCGACATCCCAACGCTCTTCCAGCAGGTCGACGTAACGATCGTTGAAGCCCAGTTCGATCGTCACTTCGGGATGGCGTGCGGAGAAAGCAGGGATGAGTGAGGCAAGGTGCAGAACGCCGAAGGTGGCGGGCGCACTGACGCGCAGCAGTCCCTGCGCGGTGATCGACCGCGACGATGCCTCCGCCTCGGCTTCTCCGATATCCATCAGGATACGTTCGGCCTTTTCGAAATAGTCGGTGCCTGCCTCGGTCAGCGACAGCCGACGCGTCGAGCGCTGGACCAGCGTGGTGCCGAGCCGCGCTTCGAGGGCGTCTAGGTGCTTGGCCGCCATCGCCGGCGACATGTGCAGATCGCGTGCGGCAGCAGAGATGCCACCGAGCCTGATCGCCTTTACGAACACGTCCATACCCGTCAACCGATCCGCCATGATTTCCTACCCGTGGTTGAAGCTGATCCTTCTACGTGGCAGATTATCATTGCGCGATAGTGGGCACATATCCCGGTCAACAGATCGAACAATGATCCAGGCGGCTTCCGTGGCGCCTGCACCGGAGTGTATGACCATGAGCGTCCAGCCCACCTACTTCATCCCGCATGGCGGCGGCCCCTGCTTCTTCATGGAAGATCCACGCGGCGTGTGGAGCGGTATGGAAGCGTTCCTGCGCAGCCTGCCGGATGCGCTCGCCGAGAAGCCCAAGGCTATCCTCGTCGTCTCGGGACATTGGGAAACGGATGGCTTCGCCTTCACCGGGGCCGAGCGGCCCGAGCTAATCTACGACTATTACAACTTCCCGCCCCATACCTATCAGCTGCGCTACGACGTACCAGGCTCGCCCGCGCTCGCCGCCCATGCAGCGGCCCTGCTCAAGGAGGCGGGCATCCCCTCGTCTGTCGACGCGACACGGGGCCTGGATCACGGCGTGTTCGTGCCCCTCAAGGTGGCCTTTCCGGATGCGGACGTTCCGCTGATCGAGATGTCTGTCGAACGCGGGCTGGACCCGGCCCTCCATGTCGCTGCCGGGCGCGCCCTTGCGCCACTGCGTGAGGAGGGCGTGCTGATCCTGGGTTCGGGCATGAGCTTCCATAACATGCGCGCCTATGGCGATCCGCGCTCGACGACCGGCTCGCAGGCTTTCGACCAGTGGCTGGCCGAAAGCATGGAGCTGGACGGCCCACAGCGGGCCGAGCGTCTTACGCAATGGGCCGATGCGCCCTCGGCGCGGTTCGCGCATCCCCCGGCCAAGGAGGAGCATCTGCTGCCCCTGATGGTCGCGGCCGGCGCGGCCGAAGGCGAAGGTGCCCGGGTCTATGCCGAGGAAGTGCTGTCGACCGCCATCTCGGGTTTCCGTTTCAACTGATCTCACCGCGTCACTGAAGGAGAATTGTCATGACCATCGGCGTCACCGGCGCGACCGGCCAGCTCGGCCGCCTCGTCATCGAAAGCCTGAAGCGCAAGTCGACCGACGAGCCGATCGTGGCGCTGGTGCGCTCGCCCGAAAAGGCCAGCGACCTAGGTGTCGAGGCACGCGCGTTCGATTACGCGCAGCCTGAGACACTCACTCCGGCACTGGCCAGGATCGACACGTTGCTCTTGATCTCGTCGAGCGAGGTCGGGCAGCGCGAGGCACAGCACCGCAACGTCATCGAGGCCGCCAAGACGGCGGGCATCAAGCGTATCGTCTACACCAGCCTGCTGCACGCCGACCGATCGCCGATCAGCCTGGGCGAGGAGCACCGTGCGACCGAAGCGCTGCTGGCGTCCTCCGGTATCCCGACGACCCTCCTGCGCAATGGCTGGTACACCGAGAACTACACCGGCTCGATTCCCGCAGCCCTGGAGAATGGCGCGCTCGTTGGCAGCGCTGGCAAGGGACGCCTGTCGCTCGCGACCCGCGCCGATTATGCCCAAGCCGCAGCCATCGCGCTGACCAGCGACGGCCATGAGGGCAAGACCTATGAGCTGGCCGGTGACGACGCGGTGACGCTCGCCGACCTTGCCGCCGAGATCTCGCGCCAGACCGGTCGCAACATCCCGTACCGCGATCTGCCGCAGGCCGAATACGCTTTGATCCTGAAGCAGGTGGGCCTGCCCGAGGGCTTCGCCGAGGGACTTGCGGCATGGGACGTCGATGCCTCGAACGGTGCGTTGTTCGATGACGGCCACCAGCTCTCGAAGCTGATCGGACGTCCGACGACACCGCTGGCCGACGCCGTGCGGGCGCAACTCGCCGCGCAGGGCTGACGTTACGGACAACCCCGACCGATAAAGATCATCCCTGGAGATAGCGCATGAACATCGACCTTTCCGGCAAGACGGCGCTCGTGACCGGCTCGACCGCCGGGATCGGCTTCGCAGTCGCGAAGGGGCTGGCGGCAGCCGGGGCGATCGTCGTCCTGAACGGGCGCGACGAGAGCCGCACCCAGGAGGCTGTTGCCAAGCTGAAGCGTGAGGTCGGGGATGCCAATGTGCGCGGTGTGGCCGGAGACGTCGGAACGGAAGCCGGATGCGATGCCATCGTATCCGCGCTTCCAGCGGTCGACATCCTAGTGAACAATGCCGGCATCTTCGGCCCGCAGGACTTTTTCGAGACGCCGGACGCGGAGTGGGAACGCTTCTTCCGGGCCAATGTGCTGTCGGGCGTGCGCCTGTCCCGAGCCTATCTGCCCGGGATGCGGGACAAGGGCTGGGGTCGCGTGCTGTTCCTGTCCTCGGAATCCGGCCTGAACATCCCGGCGGACATGATCCACTACGGCGTGACCAAGACCGCCGACCTTGCCCTGTCGCGTGGCTTGGCCAAGCGCATGGCGGGTACGGGGGTGACAGTGAATGCCATCCTTCCCGGTCCGTAAGCGTCCGGTGAAGGCGTC
>NZ_LXVY01000015.1 GCF_001650735.1 Sphingomonas sp. TDK1
CCAAGGTCCAGCCCGGAGACTCGGTCGCCGTGTTCGGCCTCGGCGGCATCGGCCTCGCGGCGATTCAGGGTGCGCGCCAGGCGAAGGCGGGTCGCATCATCGCCATCGACACCAATCCGTCCAAGTTCGAGCTGGCACGCCAGTTCGGTGCGACCGAGTGCATCAACCCCAAGGACCATGACAAGCCCATCCAGCAAGTGCTGATCGAGATGACGGGCTGGGGCATCGATCATACCTTCGAGTGCATCGGCAACGTCCACGTCATGCGCGCCGCGCTCGAATCAGCGCACCGTGGCTGGGGTCAGTCGATCGTGATTGGCGTTGCCGGCGCGGGCGAGGAAATCTCCGCCCGCCCATTCCAGCTCGTCACGGGCCGCGTATGGAAGGGGTCCGCTTTCGGTGGCGTCAAGGGACGGACACAGCTCCCCGGCATGGTCGAGGACGCGATGAGAGGCGATATCGATCTGGCCCCGTTCGTTACCCACACCATGGGTTTGGAGGAGATCAACGAGGCGTTCGACCTGATGCACGAAGGCAAGTCGATCCGCACGGTCATTCACTACTGACCCGCCGATCCGAAGCGGCGCGAGGCGCTCGGATCGACAACTCGGCCGTCATCATGGCCCGACCCTGGCCATGATGAAGCGCGCTCTGGCAAATGGGCAACGCGTCGCGATGCGGTAACAAGCGCCGAAGTGCGGTCGTTACATGCCGATAGCGGCACGGACCAGGGCCGCCTGGCCCAGGCGCTTACCAGCGGAGTGTGTGTGGCCTCGTCGCGACCCAACGGGAAAATGGTTTTGTCGTAACCTTTGTCTAATGCTGGAAAAGTATTTCAAAGGTGCCGAACATCGGGCCAGCCTGGCCGTTGGATGTATTGAGTCGGAAATGCATTCATCTGTTACCCCGACCGTAATGAACCACAGGCCGCACGGGCGGATATGGCAGGAAGACTGAATTGAAGAGCAAGGATATTCACGCGACGACGCCGGCCACCGATCATGGGCATACGGGGCCGCCCGCTTGCGTGCAGGTTCGCGGCGCGCGCCAGAATAACCTCAAAAATATTGACGTCGATGTACCGCGCGACGCCTTCGTGGTGTTCACCGGCATATCGGGCTCGGGCAAGTCATCGCTCGCGTTCGGCACCCTTTATGCCGAAGCGCAGCGGCGTTATCTGGAATCGGTTGCGCCCTATGCCCGTCGCCTGATCGACCAGGCCGGCGTGCCGGAGGTCGACGCGATCGACGGTTTGCCGCCTGCGGTCGCGTTGCAGCAGCAGCGCGGCTCGGCCAACGCGCGATCCTCGGTCGGCAGCGTGACGACGCTCTCCAGCCTGGTGCGGATGCTCTATTCGCGCGTCGGCGAATATCCGCGCCATCAACCCATGCTCTATGCGGAGGATTTCTCCCCCAACACGGTCGCGGGGGCTTGCGCGACCTGCCACGGCATCGGGCGCGTATATGACGCGACCGAAGAGACGATGGTTCCTGACGACAGCCTCACCATTCGCGATCGGGCGATCGCCGCCTGGCCGACCGCCTGGCATGGCCAGAACCTGAGGGATATCCTCGTTTCGCTCGGCTATGACGTCGACACGCCGTGGCGGGACTTGCCGAAAAAGGATCGCGACTGGATCCTCTTCACTGACGAGGCGCCGACGGTGCCGGTCTATGCGGGCCTGACGCCTGAACAGACTCGGAAGGCCCTCAAGGGCCGCATGGAGCCGAGCTACCAGGGCACCTTCACCGGCGCGCGCCGCTATGTGCTGGAAACCTTCGCCAACACAAAAAGCGCGCTAATGAAGAAGCGCGTCTCGCAATATATTATCGGCCGCGATTGCCCGACCTGCGACGGCAAGCGCCTGAAGCGCGAAGCCCTGTCGGTTAAATTCGCCGGCCTCGACATTGCCGAGTTCGGCGACCTGACGGTGCTCAAGCTGAAGGACTTGCTGATGCCCGTCGCGCATGGCGAATATGGGGCAGTCTCCGACACCTCAAAGAGCCATGTTCTGGAAAAAGCGGCCCGCGATGCAGCGGTCGAACAGCGGGTTGCCGCGGGCGGCTCTGCGCACAAGAGCGCGCCCGACGTGCGCCGCACGCCGAACCTCTCAGACGAGAAGCGGATCGCCGCCCAACGCCTTGCCTGCGAATTGATCGAGCGGCTCGAGCCGCTGATCGATCTTGGCCTCGGCTACATTTCGCTCGACCGCAGCACGCCGACGCTCTCCTCCGGAGAGCTGCAGCGCTTGCGGCTTGCCACCCAATTGTCGTCACAGCTTTTCGGCGTGGTCTATGTGCTTGACGAGCCTTCAGCAGGGTTGCACCCGGCAGATGGCGAAGCCTTGCTCACTATCCTCGAACGTCTCAAGGCGGCGGGTAACTCCCTGTTCGTCGTCGAACATGATCTCGACGTAATCCGCCACGCCGAATGGCTCGTCGATGTTGGGCCAGGAGCCGGGGAAAAGGGCGGTGAAGTCCTCTACAGCGGGCCGATAGAGGGGCTTGCCGACGTCGAGACTTCGATCACCCGCCGCTACCTGTTCGCGGAGCCGCTCCGCAGTGGGCGCACACCGCGCGACCCCGAGGCATGGCTACGCCTGGGAGGGATCAGGCGTAACAATCTTCAAGGTCTCGACGTCGAGTTTCCCATCGGCTGCTTCACCGCTGTCACCGGCGTTTCGGGATCGGGCAAATCCAGTCTTGTCAGTCAGGCGCTGCCCGAGCTCCTAACGGAACACTTCGGCGGCTCCGCCGTGGCCGAGGAGGCGGATATCGATCCGCTGCTCGATCGTGCTCAGAACGATACTGAAGGACGCATTATCGCAGGCATGGAGCATGTTCGCAGGCTGGTGCGGGTCGATCAGAAACCGATCGGCCGCACGCCGCGCTCGAACCTATCCACCTACAGCGGCATGTTCGATCATGTGCGAAGGATCTTCGCTGATACGCCGCTCGCCCGCCGGCGGCACTATAGCCCGGGAAGGTTCTCGTTCAACGTCGCGCAAGGCCGCTGCCCTGTGTGCGAGGGCGAGGGATACGTTATGGTGGAGCTGCTATTCCTGCCGAGCGTTTTTGCGCCGTGCTCGACCTGTCATGGCTCTCGCTACAACCCGCAAACGCTCGAAGTCGAATGGAACGGGCGCAATATTGCCCAGGTGCTCGAACTGACGGTCGACGATGCGTGCGATTTCTTCGCTGGCGAGGCATCCGTGATGCGCTCCCTCGATGTAATGCGGGAGATCGGTCTTGGCTATCTGAGGCTCGGACAGCCGGCGACCGAGCTGTCTGGCGGGGAAGCGCAGCGCATCAAGCTGGCGGCTGAACTGCAACGCGCTCAACGCGGCAACACGATCTACATCCTCGACGAGCCAACTTCGGGGCTTCACCCCTCCGATGCGGACCGGCTGATGCAACATCTGCAGGGCCTCGTCGACGCCGGCAATACGGTTGTAGTCGTAGAACATGACATGCGCGCCATCACACAGGCGGACTGGATCATCGATCTGGGACCGGGGGCCGGGGAAGATGGTGGCCGTATCGTTGCCAGCGGCGTCCCTGGCGTCGTTGCGGAAGCGGAAGGCAGTCTCACCGCCCCCTATCTTAAAGCGGCGCTGTAGGTCGTGAACCTAGCCGGTATCCAGGTCGCAAGACCAGCAGAGCTAGTGTGGTGGCGGTCGGTCGGCTGGGACCGCCCGGTAACGGTCGGGAGGCCACGAGGCGACCGAACCTGGAGTCGACTATGTGAAAGAACCCGGACGCTACAATGGGTCAAGCCTAGAAGCCTATCAGAGCCGCCGAGGAGTTCACCGCGGCTGACGCGACTTAACGTTTGACTGCTCGTCCGGCGCGCCGTGTTCGTCTGATACGCGGCGTAGCGGATGACCATCATCAGCGGCCATCCGCTACGCCTGTCTCGCGTGGACCTTCTTCCGTGAGCGGGCCTCAAATGGTTTGCCGAGGCCGCCCCGTCTTTACTTGCCGGCTGCGAGCCCAGCGCTCACGCCTGCCGCGACTTCCTCTATGAGTTTGGCACAGAAGGCGGGTAAATCATTGGGGTCGCGGCTTGTGACAAGGCCGTTGTCGACTACGACTTCGTCATTGACCCATGTACCGCCGGCGTTCTCGATATCGACCTTCAGCGTTGGGTAGGACGTCAAGGAACGCCCCTTAAGCACGTCAGCCTCAATCGATGTCCAAGGTGCATGGCATATAGCCGCAACCGGTTTTTTTTGATCGAAGAAAGCCCGGATGAAACCAATTGCCTCGACGCTGCCGCGCAGCTTGTCGGCACCGACAGTCCCCCCGGGCACAACAAGTCCGTCGAAATCGTCGGCTTTGACCTCGGAAAACGTCTTGTCGATAGTGTAGCTGCCGCCCTCGTCAAGATCGCTATTGACTGTGCGAGCCTTGCCCGGTTCAAAACTGACCACGGTCACTTTGCCACCAGCCTCCTCGATAGCTTGCTTGGGCTTCGAGAATTCTGGCTCTTCCGTCCCGCGGGGCGCGATCAGAACGGCAACTGATTTGCCTTCTAACGTCATAATCTATTCCCTATTCCGTTGAAGACTACGGTCAGGTGGTCGGCTTAAGCACGACCTTTGTCCATCCATCATCGCGCGCATCGAAATGCTTGTAGGCGTCTGGCGCCTGATCGAGCGGCAGTCGGTGCGAGATGATTTGAGCAGGATTGGCCCGGCCATGCTTAATGAGGTTCATCAGCCGCCGGTTATAATGCTTTACATTACATTGCCCGGTGCCGATCTTCTGCCCCTTGAACCAAAAGTTGCCGAAGTCGAACGCAATCTTGCCTTCCTTCTGGAGATCGTCTGGCGCATTCGGGTCTTCCGGAATGAACACGCCGACGACGCCGATGCCGCCGGTGGCCTTCGTGCTTTTGACGAGGCAGTTCATCGTGTAATTGCTGCGCTCCTTGCCGTGGCGATCGCAGCACTGGTATCCGACCGCCTCGACCCCGCGGTCGGTCCCGAGGCCGCCGGTTGCATCTAGGATTTGCTGGGCGGGATCGCCCTTGCGCATGTCGATCGGGATGGCGCCGATCGCCTCGGCCAGCTTCAGGCGATCATCGTGGGAATCGACCACGAAGATCTGAGCGGCACCGCGGATTTCGGCTGAGTGCGCGGCCATCAAACCGACCGGACCAGCTCCGTAGATCGCGATGCTTTCGCCGGGCAAGAAACCCGACAACTCGACGCCATGCCAACCCGTCGGAAAGATGTCGGAGAGCATGACATAGTCATCCTCCTTCTCCTCAGCGTCCTCGGGCAGCTTCAGGCAATTGAAGTCGGCATAAGGTACGCGCATCATCTCGGCCTGACCGCCTTGCCACGGCCCCATCTCGGCAAAGCCATACGCTGCGCCGGCGGTTCCAGGATTGGTCGTGAGGCAAAAACCCGTCAGACCGCGTTCGCAATTTTCGCAGAACCCGCAACCGACGTTGAACGGCATGCAGACGCGATCGCCCCTCTTGATACGATCTACGGCAGCGCCGACTTCGATGACCTCGCCAAGGTTTTCGTGACCGAAGACCCTGCCCTTCTCAAAGCTGGTACGGCCCTCGTACATGTGAAGGTCGGACCCGCAAATGTTGGTCGTGGTCAGCCGGATGATAACATCGGTCGGCTTTTCGATCTTGGGATCATCGATGGTATTGACGGAAACGTCTTTGGGCCCGTTGTACACGACAGCTTTCACGGATCTTCTCCTTTTGTAGCTCTGCTCTGGGCGTCATCAAATCGAGAGCTTGCTGATGATCCCGACCAGCGCAAAGGCGCATAGCATCGCATCTTTCCAACCGATGTCTGTCTCCTAAACCGCCTGATGCCTGAGCGGTTCCTTCCCGTTCGGCAGTTCTCGGATCGATTTACGGCGGCTTTTCGATTGCCTGGGCCAGGACGATCTAAAAAAGCGGCAGATTGATGACCTCAAGAAGTTCCTGCGAAACCAACGGCGCCATGATAACGCAACACATCAACGCCGACTTATCAGCAGCAGCATCAAAAGGCAGGATAAGCGCAAAAGACAAGGCCATCCACTATCGCGGATGGCCTGTCGTATTCTTCTATTTAGTTCCAGAGCCGGCCGGGCCGTCCATTCCCGACGGCAGGCGACCCTAACCGTGCAGTCGTACGGCAGCCTGGTGTGCCGACCGCTCCGCTATTTCGCGGCCAGCAGGGTGAACTTGTGAATCTGCGGCGGTTCCGAGAACAGTTCTTCCGCCTTCTCCATCAGCGCGGCGGCAACCTTGCCGTCAAGATGGGCCTGCCGATCCTCCTCTGTGTCGAACGTATCGAAGATCGCGTACGCACCGGGACCTTCCTCGATCGCATACCAGGTCAGAGTGCCCGGCTCGGCTTGAACGAGCGGCAATGCCGAGGTCAGGAAATTGGCGACATCGCTCTCTTTACCGGGTTTGGCCTTCAGTGGCACGTACAGCGCGAGTTTGGGCATTATCGACTCCTCAAGTTAAACGGACAGATATCATTCGGCAGAGTAACGGACGAGCGGGCCGGTACGTTCCCCATGAGGCGGAGCACACGCGGCCCCGCCTCCTCGTCGAAATCAGAACTGCTGTGCGGTCGGCCGGATGACGATCGCGTTGACGTCAACGTCATCAGGTTGTTCGACAGCGAACGCGATAGCACGCGCCACCGATGCCGCTGGGATGGCCTGCTTGTAGAAGTCGAGCACCGTCTCGGCTGCCGTGCCAGACGTCGTGAACTTCAAATCGCTTTCGACGGCTCCGGGCTCGATCGACGTGACACGGACCTTTTCACCCACCTCGTGGCGCAAGCCCTCGCTGATCGCGCTGACCGCGAACTTGGTACCGGAGTAGACCGTGCCGCCTGGTGCGAAGACCTTGATGCCGGCGACCGAGCTCAGGTTGATGATGTGGCCGCTGCCCTGCTCGAGAAAGCCGGGAAGGGCCGCCGCGATGCCGTAGAGCGTACCCTTCAGATTGACGTCGATCATCTGGTCCCACTCGTCGGTGTTGACCTCGGCCATCGGACGGATCGGCATCAGCCCTGCGTTGTTGATCAGCACGTCGAGGCGGCCGAAGTCGGCAATGATTGCGGCGACGACGGACTGGACCGCCGCCTTGTCGGTGACGTCGAGCGCGTAGCTACGTGCCGTGCCGCCGTTTGCGGCGATGTCCGCGACGACCTCGTCGAGCTTGTCCTTGCGCCGCGCGGCGATGGCCACCTTTGCGCCGCGTTCCGCGAGAAGCCGCGCGGTTTCTGCGCCGATGCCGGTGCTGCCGCCGGTAATGAGAATGACCTTGCCTTCGATACCCTGGGTCATGACTGTATTCCTTCAAGTCAGTTGTTGATTTTTCGCCGGATCGCGGTTCCGCCTCAGCGGTAACCGCGTGGATGAATGAGGCCCAAGAGTCCCACGCGGAGTGCAGGTGCCAACAGGCCGATCATCCGCAACTCCTCTCTGTAGAACGGTTGTGCCAGCAGCGCCGTACCCACCCATTCTTCAGGCTTGCCCATGGCACCACCCTCAGGTCGCCGAGACGGGGTTGAGGACGAACGCGGCGCGCTCGGCCAGATCGCCGATCTGAGAGAGATAGTTCTGGAAGTGGGGCGTCTCGCGGTGGGCGGCGACCGCATCCGCGTCCGCGTACAGCTCGTCGAGCACGAAACGGTTCGGATCGCTCTGGTCCTGCCAGAGATCGTAGCGCAAATTGCCCGGTTCGGCACGGCTCGGCTTTAGCATGGCGTCGAGCAGAGCGCGCAGGCGGTCGACGGTATCCGCACGGGCGGTAAGGACGGCGACGATCTTCACGTTGGCGGTCATGGCACCGTTCCTTGTCTTGGCTATATCCGAGGGAGGGCGCACCCTGAGCGCCCCGCCGGTCATCCTCGTACTTACGCAGCGGCGCGATCGAGGGCTTCGATCAACGCGTCGGCCATGGCCCGGTCCGATGCCGGATTCTGACCCGTGATCAGCTCCCGGTCCACGACGACATTCGAAGCGAAGTTCCTGTCGGTGACAGAGACGTCGCCACCGGCCGACCGCAGCGCCTTTTCCATGTCGAAGTAGAGCTCGCCCTCCAGCACTTGCTCCTCAGCAATCTTCTCCTCGCTCGCCGAAAAGACTGTCATGCGGTAGCCCGCGTAGATCCAGTCTCGCGCCAGGTCGGCCGCCCCGGCGTCATCGCCTTCCTCCAGCGCCTTGCGGAAGGCCGGAGCATCCTCGAGCGCGGCGACAACGACCACCGGTCCGTGGCAGAGGAGCGCGGTCGGCTTGGCCGCTGCGTGGAAGTGACGGAGGATCGTGCCCGCATCGCGGTCCACCATGAGGTCGACGATGGGCGCGTGACCTCCCGGCACGAACACGCCAGCAAAGCCGTCCAGACCCTCGTCGACGACCGATTTCAGCGTACGCACGTCGTTCATCGCCGGGTGGCTGGCAAAAAAGTCCTTGGCGCGCTGGAATGCCGTCTCATCGCCGCCAAAATGATCAACCGAAACGGAGACGGCGTCGATGTGCGGCTTGGCCCCATTGGGCGTGGCGAGAACAATATCATAGCCGGCGTCGAGCAGAGCCAGCGCGGGACCGCCGTCTCGTTGAGATACTGACCGACCGTCGCGGTACCGCCGCCACGCAGACCGATCTGCGTCGCGTTCGATCCAAGAACGAGAACCTGACCCTTGCTCATCTGAACCTCCATGTTCGCGGCGTCGATCACCGATGGACGCTAAATGGGCCTCGTTGACATATTCTAGAAGTTTATCTTTTTGATTTCAGATATAACGCTAACAGGATGACTGTATGCGCTACGATCTGAACCTGCTGCCGATCTTCGTCGCGTTGATGGAGGAGCGCAGCGTCACGCGGGCCGCCGAGCGCATGGGCATGACACAGCCCGCCCTGTCTAACGCCCTATCGCGTCTACGACTGATGCTTCAGGACCAGCTGTTCGTCCGCGAGCGCTACGGCATCCAGCCGACCCCGATCGCGCTAGAACTCTCACCGCTAATCGCCGAGGCACTCGCCCAGCTCGACGACGCGGTCCTCGGTCAGCAGGCCTTCGACCCCGCACAGGCCGAACGGCTCTTCACGATCGCGCCAAACGGCTATGTCGAGTTCGTCCTCGTCCCCGCTATCGTGGCGCGCCTGGAGAAGGTCGCCCCCGGCATAAAGCTTCGTCTGACGCCCTTCGGCAACGATCTTGTGGAAACAGGCGTCGTGTCGGGCACGACGGCGCTCGTGCTGGGCCGCATCGTCGATCCGCCCGACAACCTCGTCGTCCAGCACCTGATGGACGAAGGGCTCGCCTGCGCCGTCCGCGCCGACCATCCGGGCGTCGGCGATGCCATGACGCGCGAGCAGTTCGAGACGATGAAGCATGTCAACATCGTGCCGCCCGGACGGATGCGCGCCGGTTTGTTTCAGGCGCTGGCGCAGAAGCAGCTGAAGCGCGACGTCGCGATCTCCGTGACAAACTTCTTCGCGGTAGCCGAGATGGTGGCCGTGACCGACTATTGCGCCACCTTGCCCTCGCTCATCTGCAGGCGGCTGATGCACGACCCCCGGCTGAAGATCCTGCCGGCTCCGGTCGACCTTGGCAGCTTTCCCGTGGAAATGGCTTGGCACGTCCGCTATCGGCATGATCCCGCACACCGCTGGTTACGGGCGCTGATCGGCGCGGTCATCACCGACCTCAAGGGGAAGACGGCAGCGGCAGCCACGCCGTCGCCAGCCTGAGGGACGCTGTCGGACCGGCGACGTCGGTTGGCTTCCGTAAGCGCCCTTAAAGGCTGAGGTTCCGCTTGCGCATTTCCACCGACGCCATCTCACGAAGCGGCATCGGCTCACCGCGGGCGAAGAGATACCGGCGGCGCATCCGATCATGTGTTCGGCCTCATGCCATTCTTCGGCTACCCCTTCGCGACGCGCCTGCGCGGTCCGAGGGGCCGGCGTCTGCATCTGCTGCCGGGCCAGGAAGCGCGGCTGCTGCTGGCCGGCATGAGCGGCGATCCGGTCGCAATCGGACATGTTGCCGCCCATTGGGACGAACTGCTGCGTCTCACTATCTCGGTCCGCAGCGGCACAGCCACCGCATCGGCGATGCTGCGCAGATTGTCCGCTTACCCACGTTAGAATGGACTGGCGCTGTCGGGATTAACAGGCCATCGATGAAGGCCTGAGGCATCGCAGACCACGTCGCGCAGATTGGCCGGCTCGCCCGTCGACCGCGCGCCGAACTCCAGCATCACACTGGGGGCGACATAGCCCGATCCGGTTGAGGTCGGTTCGTAGTCGATAAACAGCCGATCACCTTCGACGCGGATCGTCGCAGCCAGACCTTCCGTTGCCAGGGCGTCGGCGATCACTGGCTGCCCGACAGCGCCAACCCGTTCTGGTAGCCGGCGACGAACCTCGCTGGACCAGCGATTTTCCTCGCTTCGCGTTTTCGGCAGGCCTTCGCCATTGTCCCCGACCAGGTCGGGCGCGATGGCCCGAATGTCGTAGGTCAGATCCACATTCTCCGAAAACCGATGGATGACCTGATAGGCTTTCGACAGCGATGTGCCGCCCTTGAACACCAGATGCTCACCAAGCGGCGCCGAGTAGAGCGTGCTCAACGCCCACACCACCCAGACGTCCTTTTCGAGCAGATGCGCGTGCCGCCCCGAACGATCCGCCGCGACGCCAAGGGCGTCGCGGCGATCCTGAGCCGAGAGGAGCAGGAAGGTTTCAGCCATAGGCCGCCTTCCCGACACTCTGCGCCAACCATGTCGGAAGCTGCGGCGCGGCCGCCACCAATTCGCCAAATGCGCTGGGCGGCAGCTTTCGCTTCAATGTCCTGAGCGCAGTTTCGGCTTTCTCCGGGCCGAGCCAGGCCAAGGCCCGGACGGCCTCTCCCGCCGGCCGGTTGGCCAGAGCCAATTGCCAGCCCGGGGCATGGCGCAATTCCACGACCTGCTTGCCGAGATTCATCTTCCGGCTGCGTCCAGAAGTCAGATAGACCGAGCGAACCGGCACCTGTGTCGTCAGGCCAAGGGCGTTTGCGGCCGCCGCACCGTTCGAGACAATGGTCTCGCCACGCTGGCTGGCAAGGGCCTCCAAAGCCTGTTCGACCGACGGCGCGCGCGTCCCGAACCGACTGGCGACGGGGCGGAGATAGACACCGCGCCCAGCCCGGATGAGTTGCTCGCGCTCGGCTAGACGCGACAAGGCCTGGTCCACTGCGGCGCGATTGCCGAGATGGAGCAGCCCCTTAGCGGACACAGAAGCGCCCTCGGGCAAACCCGCCATATGCGACAGAATCTGTTCGGTCAGCCGTGTCATTGTCTTTCTCCTGTCAGGAACATACGCAGTTTTCTGACAGTTTTCAAGGAAAGCGCCTTCGGTGCGGAAAAGCACGGACAAGGGGGAAAGCCTTCCCCTGCGGTCGAGCCAAAGGGTCTCGCCCGACCCCTTCTGCGGGGAGATCCCCGCAATGCCCCCATAGAGCGAGAGTGCGGACGGGTTTCCCGTGACGGGTTGAGGGCTGGAGAAGAGGTTTCCGGCGCCCGTCGCGGAGAACCGCGATGTTCAGCAAAAACCACAGTGCCCGCGCCAGTTCAGGCCGGGCGAGCCTCTATGACGACATCACCGACAAAATCATCGCCGAGCTTGAGGCGGGCCATGCGCCCTGGGTCCAGCCATGGGGATCGGCCGCGGCCAAGGCGCCGCTCGCCATGCCCCGCAACGCTGCGACCGGACGGCACTATTCCGGCATCAACGTGCTCATCCTCTGGGGGGCGGTGATCCAGCACGGCTTCCCCGGCCAGAGTTGGCTCACCTTCCGCCAGGCACTGTCGCTGGGCGGCAATGTCCGCAAGGGTGAGCACGGCACGACCGTCGTCTATGCCGACCGCTTCACGCCGGAGGACCAGAAGCGCCGAGCCCGCGAGACCGGCGAGGACGCCGCCGCGATTCCGTTCCTCAAGCGCTTCACCGTCTTCAACGCCGCGCAATGCGACGGCCTGCCGGACAACATCGCCGCCATCGCTCCACCGCCCCCACCCGGCCTCATCGAGCCGCGCGTCGAGGCTCTGATCGAAGCGACGGGCATCGATTTCCGCATCGGCGGCGATCGCGCCTTCTATGTGCCGGCGCACGACTATGTGCAGGTGCCGCCGCCGCAGGCCTATTTCGAGCCGATCAACTGGCACCGCACGGCCCTGCACGAACTCGGGCACGCCAGCGGCCATGCCTCCCGACTTGGTCGCGACCTGACCGGCGGCTTCGGCATGAAGAAATACGCCTTCGAGGAGTTGGTGGCCGAGATCAACGCCGCTTTCTGCTGCGCGTCCCTCGGCATCGAGCCGACCGTCCGCCACGCTGATTATATCGGCGCCTGGCTGGAGGTCCTGCGCGAGGACAATCGCGCCATCGTCCGCGCCGCCTCTCAGGCGAGCAAGGCGGCCGATTGGCTGCTCGGCTTCCTGCCCGACGCCGATCTCGGCCCGGACGACACCATGGCCGGCGACGAACGGCAGGCGGCGTGATCGAATATGAGTTCCGGAAAGGCGGGAAAGCGGGTCTCCGGCTTCACGCCTTTCCGCTTCTGCGGCGCTGCCCTTCTTAGAGTGAGAGGGCGCCGCTTCGCTTCGTGACGGGTTGGAGGTCGAGAGAGAGTCTCCCGGCCGCCCGTCGCGGAGTAACGAACATGGCGAGTGCCATCCAGAAGATCACCCTGTCGTCGGCGCGCGACATCCCCTTCAACAAGCTGGTGCTGAGCCAGTCCAACGTCCGCCGCGTCAAGGCCGGCGTCTCAATAGAGGAAATGGCCGAGTCCATCGCCCGGCGCGGCCTCATCCAGAGCCTCCATGTCCGTCCCGTCCTTGACGCCGATGGCGCGGAGACCGGAATGTTCGAAGTGCCTGCCGGCGGTCGCCGCTATCGCGCACTCGAACTGCTCGTGAAGCAGAAGCGTTTGGCCAAGACGGCGACGGTGCCCTGCGTCATCGGCGACGCCAACAGCGACATCCTCGTCGACGAAGTATCGCTGGTCGAGAACATGGAACGCGCACCGCTCCATCCGCTCGACCAGTTCCGCGCCTTTCAGGCCATGTGCGACAAGGGCATGGCCGAGGAGGCCATCGCGGCTGCCTTCTTCGTCAGCGTCACCGTGGTGAAGCAGCGCCTGCGCCTAACCTCCGTCTCGCCGACCCTGCTCGAAATCTATGCCGATGACGGCATGACGCTCGAACAGCTCATGGCCTTCACCGTCAGCCCCGACCATGCCCGTCAGGAGCAGGTCTGGGACGCGATCAAGGATAGCTGGCAGAAGGAGCCCTATCAGATCCGGCGGATGCTGACCGAGACCGCGGTTCGCGCCTCGGACAAGCGGGCCGTCTTGGTCGGTGTCGATGCCTACGAGGCCGCAGGCGGCGTCGTGCTGCGCGATCTGTTCCAGTCCGACGACGGCGGTTGGCTGCAAGACCCGGCCCTGCTCGACCGTATGGTGGCGGAGAAGCTGAAAACCGCCGCCGATCAGATCGCCGAGGAAGGCTGGAAGTGGATCGAGGTCGCCGTGACCTTCCCCTATGGACACGATCATGGCCTTCGTGAATGCGCTGGAAAGACTGTTGACCTGACCAAGGAGGAACGTGCGACTCGCGAGGCGCTGCGCGAGGAATATGACCGGATCGAAGCGGAATATTCTGAGGTCGAGGAGTTGCCTGACGAGATCGACGAGCGTCTCGGCGAGATCGAACAGGCCCTGGACGCCTTTGAGAATCGCCCGGTCAGCTACGATCCGGCCGAAATCGCGATCGCCGGCGCCTTTGTCAGCCTCGACGCCAATGGATCGCTGTCGATCGACCGCGGCTATGTCCGCGCTGAGGATGAGCCCCAGGCCGAACCCGATGGTGAGGCAACCGAAGGCGACCAACCGGATAAACCAGCCGTCCAGCGTGCGGTCATCACCATCGGCGGCAAGCCCGCCGAACCCGAGGACGACGAGGAGGATGGCATCAAGCCACTTCCCGAACGTCTCGTGATCGAGCTGACTGCCCATCGCACGCTGGCGCTGCGCAACGCGCTGGCAGAAAATCCGCATGTCGCCATGACCATATTGTTGCATAAGCTTCTCAGCGACACCTTCATCCGAACCAACCCGACCGGCTGCCTTGAGGCCAATGTCCGCCACATCTTCTTCTCCGCTCAGTCGGAGGAACTTAAGGACAGCCCATCGGCGCAGGCGCTCAACGATCGCCACGAACGCTGGGGGGATCATATCCCTGCCGACGATCAAGCTCTCTGGGACTGGCTGACTCACCTTGATGACGGCACGCGTATGGAACTACTGGCGCTTTGCGTCAGCTACGGCGTCAATGCACTGTTCGAGCGTCCGAACCCCTATTCCGGCTCGGGCGTCAGCCAGCACGGTCTCGACGTGCGTCTGGCCCAAGCCGACAGGATAGCGCGCGAGACTGGTCTCGACATGGTGGCCGCAGGCTGGAAGCCCACAGTTGGCAACTATCTCGGCCGCGTGACCAAGCCCCGCATTCTCGAGGCCGTCCGTGAGGGCGCCGGCGAGCGGGCCGCCCAGTTCATCGAGCACCTGAAAAAGGGTGACATGGCCAAGGAAGCCGAACGCCTTCTGGAGGAAACCGGTTGGCTGCCCGAACCGCTGCGTATGGCGTCCCTCAATGGCGATCAACCCAGCCCGGATAACGAGGCCGACGCTGCAGAAGACACGGCGCTGCCGGACTTCCTCACCGAAGACGGCGAGGTCGAGGATAAAATCCAGCACGCCATCGCGGCCGAATAGCGCGGGGAGCGCGGGCGACTCCATTCGTCCCGCGCGTCCCATCCCGATCTTCCATCCGCCCGGCCATCGCGCCGGGCATTTTCGTTTCAGGAGCCTGTCATGGCCGACTATTTCACTCACTTTTCGTGCCTTCTCGACGTCGGCACACCCGAAAATGCTGCCCGCGCGCTCGACCTCTACAACCGCTTGTCCGAGGCTGGCGCGTCGGAGGACCCGCCCTCTGAGGGCTTTCTTCTCTCGATCCAGCCCGAGCATGGCGGTACTCAGCTTTGGATGCACGACGACGTCACCGGCGATCCCGAACGGCTGATCCAGTTTGTGAAGCGCTGCGCCACGGAGTTCGGCCTGACCGGCCGCTGGGGTTTCCAATATGCCAACACCTGCTCGAAGCCCCGGCTCGATGCCTTCGGCGGTGGCGCGCATGTCCTCGATCTTGCCACCGGGAAGACCATAGACTGGATCTATACTGATGGTTGGCTCGACAAGACTGTCTCCGATGCGGGAGACCGGATATGAGCATCCCCTCCTTCGCCCGAACTAATTTTGAGACCCTGCTCCGCGCCGCAGGTGACGGCAACCTCGCGCTCATGGAATGCCTCGACGCCATGACCGGCACTCCACGTTACGTCATCTGCGCGGTGGGCCGAGACGACCGCGATTTCGTCTTCACACCCTTCGGCCATCTAGCAGACGGCGATCCCTACGACGCCTATCTGCCGCCCGATCCTGGCGATCCTGACGGTTTCGTTCACCCCGACGCATCGGGAAAAGCACCATGATGGACATTGACGCCATCTCCGCCGCCGATCACGAGCGCCCCCCTCTGAACGGTCGCTCCCTTGGCCAGAGAGCAGAGACGGCATCACCGTCATCATCGAGCCCAAACATCGTTGGGCCAGCGACATGCGGGCATTCCGGGCCAAGACCCGTGAATATTGCGCCTATGCTGATTGGACCGCGAACGGCGCACGCGCGCGGTTCTTCGGGCACGTCCACACGAGCGGCGATGATCTGATCCGCAAGGCGCGCGCGCTCATCGCCAGCGAGATCGTGGACGAACACTGGGCCTGACACCTCAAAGCGTCCCGCCACTCGGCCGGGGCGCTTTTTCATGCCGGCCGCGAAAAGTGCTTCGAGAGTGAGAGGGCATCCGGGACGGGTCGAGTCCGGGCGGTCGAGAGAGAGCGCCGGCCAGGCTTGTTCCTTCCGCTCTCCCGAGTTTCCTCCCATGAACATTCTGCCTCCCGTGGCCCTTTCGGCCGCGCCCGTCACCCGTGCGTCCTCGATCCTCGACGTTGCAAAGCAGCTTATCGATCATCTCGAACGTGGTCAGCGCATCGACGCCACGATCCTCCGTGCAGCGATGGAAGCGGCCTTCGGCGCGTCCGACACCAGCGGCGCCTGGGACTGGAAGGCGGCCTATGAGGCCTGCGAGGTCGCGACAGTCCTCTTCCTGCGTAAATACGGAAAGGCGCTTTTCCGCAAAGCCGCATCTCCGGCTGCACGTTTCTCCGCTCTTTCAAAGATCGCCGGGCTCCTGCCGACGCATACCCGGCGCTCGGAAGAATCGCAGGCGCTCCAGCAGTTCTCGACGCCGGTGCCACTCGGCCTTGCCGCCGTGGCGGCCGCCTCCATTGCTGCTGGCGACATCGTGCTGGAGCCGTCGGCTGGCACCGGCCTGCTCGCCATCCTGTCCGAGATATCAGGCGGAACGCTCCTCCTTAACGAGTTGGCCGAAACCCGCGCCGATCTGCTCGCTGCGCTGTTTCCGGACGTTGCCGTCACGCGCTTCGACGCGGCCCAGATCGACGATCACCTCGCGCCGGACGCCACCCCCACAATCGTGCTGATGAACCCGCCATTCTCCGTCATGGCGAACGTCTCCGGCCGCGTGGCCGACGCCGCCTATCGCCATGTCGCTTCAGCACTGGCCCGGCTTGCCGATGGCGGGCGGCTGGTGGCGATCACCGGCGCCAACTTCAGCCCCGACCACCCGGCTTGGGCAGCGGCCTTCGTCCGGCTTCAGGAGCGTGGCCGCGTCGTCTTCACCGCAGCCGTGGACGGCTCGGTCTATGCCAAGCACGGCACGACCATCGACACGCGGCTGACGGTCATCGACAAGCTGTCGGCCGACGATCGTTCGGCATTTCCCCCTTCGCCAGGCATCGCACCCGACGTCTCCACGCTGCTCGGCTGGATCGCGACACAGGTTCCGCCGCGTCCGACTGCAACCCTGCCGCCAGTGAAAACCTCGGCGTCCGCCGCGTCGCCCCGCACCATTCGCGGATACCGCGCCCGTACCACTGCCGCGCCCGCCAAGCCCACGTCCATCGAGCCGGAAGGCGTCGAACTCGCCTATGAAACCATGGAATGGACACCCGCCGAAGACGGCCGGATCACCGACGCGATCTATGAAGAATATGGATTGCATGCGATCCGTATTCCCGGGGCGCAGGCCCATCCGACCAAGCTTGTGCAATCCGTCGCGATGGCCTCGGTCGCGCCGCCCAGGCCGAGCTACCGGCCCCGGCTGCCTGCAAACATCGTCCCGGATGGCCTGCTCTCTGACGCCCAGCTCGAAACCGTTATCTACGCTGGCGAGGCGCATGCCGACTTCCTCGCCGGTTCGTGGACGCTCGACGAGACTTTCGACGTCGTCTCGTCAGCGCCCGACGACGCGCCGAACTCTGTGCGCTTCCGCCGCGGCTTCATGCTCGGCGACGGGACCGGCGCCGGCAAGGGCCGCCAGTCGGCCGGCATCATCCTCGACAACTGGATGCAAGGCCGCCGCAAGGCGGTGTGGATCTCCAAATCCGACAAGCTGCTGGAGGACGCGCAGCGCGACTGGTCGGCGCTCGGCATGGAGCGCCTGCTGGTCACGCCGCTGTCGCGCTTTCCGCAGGGCAAGGACATCACACTCTCGGAAGCCGTCCTATTCACCACCTATGCCACGCTACGGTCCGACGATCGCGGCGAGAAGCTTTCCCGCGTCAAGCAGATCGTCGAATGGTTGGGCTCCGACTTCGATGGAGTGATCATTTTCGACGAGAGCCACGCCATGCAGAACGCCGCTGGTGGAAAGGGCGAACGCGGCGATGTCGCCGCCTCCCAGCAGGGTCGTGCGGGCCTTCGGCTCCAGCACGCCCTGCCGAATGCGCGCGTCGTCTATGTCTCGGCAACCGGCGCGACCACCGTCCACAACCTCGCCTACGCCCAGCGCCTCGGTCTCTGGGGCGGCGAAGACTTCCCGTTCTCGACCCGCGCCGAATTCGTCGAAGCGATCGAAGATGGCGGCGTCGCGGCCATGGAGGTGCTGGCCCGCGACCTGCGATCGCTCGGCCTCTACACGGCCCGGTCGCTCTCCTATGACGGCGTCGAATACGAGTTGGTCGAGCATCAGCTCACCCCCGAGCAGACCGGCATCTACGACGCCTATGCCGGGGCCTTCGCCGTCATCCATAACAATCTCGACGCGGCGATGCAGGCCGCCAATATCACCGGCGACGGCGGCACGCTGAACCGGCAGGCCAAGTCAGCCGCCCGCTCAGCCTTCGAATCCGCCAAGCAGCGCTTCTTCGGCCATCTGCTGACCTCAATGAAGACGCCGACCCTGATCCGCTCGATCGAGCAGGACCTGGTCGACGGCCATGCCGCCGTGATCCAGATCGTGTCGACCGGCGAAGCCCTGATGGAGCGCCGTCTCGCGGAGATCCCCACCGAGGAATGGAATGACGTCCGGGTGGACATCACCCCGCGCGAGTTCCTGTAATGTTGAGCTCA